>CAZXSN010000011.1:39654-63088 GCA_964643295.1 uncultured Lachnospiraceae bacterium | reverse complement strand
CCAAAAACATGGCGGAAGGCACCTTCAAATCCTTCCGGGATGAGCTGATCTCCTTTTGAGGATGACCTGTGTGAGCGGCAGCCGATCGTGCAAAGGTGCAGGATTGACCACAGGGTAGGGCAAGATCACGGAAAGGTCATTTCCTGTATCTTCCTGTATCTTCCTGTATCTTCCTGTACCTTCCCCCGCCGCCTTCAGTATGTCAGAATGGGTGTGCTCCTAAGCGCATTATCTTAAAAATTTGATCGATTTTCCATTCTCTGCTCTTAGGCCGCCCTCCCGCTGAAGAGAAAAAGTCGGTGGATATACGATTGAAAGGTCTGCCGGTCTCCCTACTTCCCGCCTTAGCGTTCAGTTACGACCGGCTGCCAGGGAAACATGTGAGAGGAACATATCTCAAGTTTTGAAGTTGGTTCTGAGAAATCCCTGTAGAAATAAGGGATTTCTTCGATTCCTGGACATGTTATAACAGGCGTGGAAATCTAAATTTTTATAAAAGATTTTTAAGTTTCTGTAAAAGAATTCTAAAATATTTATAAACTTTACAGTGATCTTTTATAAACGCTTTTATATATGTCTAAAGCTTAGTTTCGCACGAATGGGTCGGCCGCCTTTGCTTCAGGCTATTGAAAAGCATCTTTTTGATGCTTCTTAAGTGATCCTGTTGTTGTCCGGTCTGATACTAACAGCGAAGCGCATGGCGCAGATCCTGGCGCTTCACATATCTTTGTCTGCAGTTGTACTTATCTGCTTCGCAGAGCTTCCAGCAGTCTTCAATGATGTGACATAGATGGCCTGAATTCGTGACAAAAAGGGGCAAATTCAATCGGGTTTCACACGAAGTTTCACCATGTTGCAACATGTGCAGAGGCATACATATTGACTCTGGAAATCTTCAGTAAATATATGGGATTTCTGGCCACTCCACAGGGGTAAAACTTCTTAAACTCAGGCGCATCAGCGTTCAGAAACGACCGGCTGCCAGAGAAACATGTGAGAGGAACATATACCCATCTGTATGAAGATTTCGCTGGAAGCGGACAGGGAATCCCCGGCGCTTAAAGTCCTCATCTTTTCAAACCGGAAAGAGCGCCTTACGAAAACTTTACGAAAACACAGGGCCAGGGCTGCAGAAATTTCTTTATTTTTCTGTTGAAATCCCGCGGATCCTGTGTTACACTGTACAGGTATGACATAGGAGGTGTGGGAATGAGGATAGCTCTTACGATCGTTTTTATTGTGATCTGTGTTGCGCTGACTGTGATCGTCCTGGCACAGGAAGGAAAGGACGCGGGACTGGGCACCATTGGCGGGCTGGGCGAGACCTACTGGGGAAAGAATAAATCCCGTTCCATGGAGGGAAATCTCGTGAAATTCACCAAGATCCTCGCGGTCGCATTTATCCTGGTCGCGGTGGTCCTGAACCTGAATTTCTTCTGATCAGACAAACCGGCAACTGAAAGAACGGTGAAGGCAAGAATCCAGGAAAGACACTCTCAGCTGACTTGAGGCAGGAGGGTGTCTTTTTATTTCTCTTTCGATTCTCAGCAAAAGCCGGGTACCTTAGCGTTGAATGGAGTGAAGAAATCCCTATCAAAGGCGTCATCCTCTTTATGCGCCCGGGTAACCGTGAAAATTCGTTCCAGTCCGGCAGGGAGGAAAACAATGGCGAAACAATCGGTCAAGCTGGTCGCCAACAACAAGAAGGCTTACCACGATTACTTTATCGAGGAGACCTACGAGGCGGGCATCGTGCTGGTGGGGACAGAGGTCAAGTCCCTGCGCATGGGCAAGTGCAGCATCAAGGAATCCTATATCCGCATCGAAAACGGGGAAGTGTTAGTCTACGGGATGCATATCAGCCCCTATGAGAAGGGAAATATTTTTAACCGCGATCCGCTGCGGGTGCGAAAGCTTCTCCTGCACCGCTCCCAGATCAACAAGATGGCCGGAAGGATCAAGGAACGGGGCTACACCCTGGTTCCCTTAAAGGTCTACTTTCAGGGCAGCTTAGCGAAAGTGGAGATCGGCCTGGCCAAGGGCAAAAAGCTCTATGACAAACGGCAGGATATCGCCAGGAAAGACCAGCGCCGGGAAGCGGAAAAAGAGTTCAAGGTCCGCAATCTTTAAGGCTGATGCTACTGAAAGCCAAAAAGTTTTCGGCCAACAGCACAGATGCCCTGAAATCTTTTGAAATACGCAAAACCTGTTGACACAGTTTCTTTCTGACGGTATACTAAAAAAGAACCGCACGGCGGGGACCTTCCTTTTTGGACTGGTCTAAGAAGGGGTAGTAAAGGTTTCGACGGGGGTTGTGAAGCTGGAGAAGCTATCCGCAGGCGATGCGACAAATCGCAAACCTAAATATAAACGCTGAAGATAATTTAGCACTCGCCGCCTAATCGCGGCTGTCCGGCTTAGAGCACCTGCACTTTAAGATCCGGGCATCGAATATGCAGGAAACGACGCATATTAAGCTTTGCGTATGCGGGCGTATCATGAAGCTACTGAAAGCAGTCAGGTGTCCGCTCCCGGCTGCCGGAGGGAATGCTAAATAACGGACTATGATAGTAGAAGGACAGTGAATTGGCTTTCGGACACGGGTTCGATTCCCGTCTACTCCATGGGTTAACATGGGTTAACAACACGAAGACTCTCCCTGAAGGGGCTTTTTCCCTTTCAGGGAGAGTTTTTTTCTCCGGAAACAAAACATAAGATGACAGGACAAAAGGCCGAAGGACCGTAAGCCAAAGGGCTTTCCGTTAAGCAGAGCAGGAAACTTAAAACGGCTCATATCGATTTGTCTATTTCCGTGCGCATAGTGAAATCGATCCTGTTCCATCTTTTCAGTGCATTCTTCTGCCTTTGCTTTTCTTTTCAGGCTTATCTCTTCCTTTTTCCTGCTGCTCTTACTCTTTCCTGCTCTCTTCTGCTTTCACTTCGTAGGCTTACCTCTCCTGCTCTTTCTTCTCCCCGTGCAGCACAGTCCGCAGCACCTTAAGGAGGCTGTCTACATCGATCGGTTTGGAAAGGTGTCCGTTCATGCCCATCTTCAGGGCCTGTTTGCGGTCCTCATCAAAGGCGTTCGCCGTCATGGCAATGATCGGGATCTGGGAAAGTCTGGGATCTTTCAGGTTCCTGATCTCCCGGGTGGCCGTATAGCCGTCCATGACCGGCATCTGGATATCCATCAGCACCAGGTCATAATAACCCGGTTCCGAGTGAGATACTTTCTCCACCGCGACTGTCCCGTCCTCGGCCTCTTCCACCTCAAAGCCTTCCTCTTTTAAGATCTCCCGGGCGATCTCGCGGTTTAACTCATTGTCCTCAACCAGGAGGATGCGGCGTCCCTCAAAGAGGATCTCTTCCCTGGTGTCGGTCTGCGGTTTTTCCACCTTCTCCTGATCAAGCACCTGCAGACGGAAGTTGATGGTAAACGTGGTCCCCTTACCGAGAGTACTTGCCACCTCGATCGTGCCGCCCATCATATCGACCACTCTCTTTACGATGGCCAGCCCCAGGCCGCTGCCCTGAATGCCGCTGACCGTGGAAGTGCGCTCCCTCTCAAAGCGGTCAAAGACACGCTTCTGGAATTCCTCGCTCATGCCGATGCCGTTGTCCTCGACGGTGATCTCATAGGGCGCTGTCCCGTCTTTTGCTTCTTCCAGCTGTTTGACGCGGCAGATGACCTTCCCGCCGCTGTGCGTAAACTTGCGGGCATTTCCCAAAAGGTTAATCAGGATCTGATTGATCCTTAAGCTGTCGCAAAGCACATGGGTGTCTGATAAATCCTGCTCCATCGTAAAGGCGATTCCGGCTTTTTCCATGTCCTCCTCAAAGAGCATGCGGACATTTTCCATGTCGGCGGCAAGATCCGTGGGTGTAAGATCCAGAGTCGTCTTTCCGCTTTCGATTCGCGCAAGGTCCAGCACATCGTTGATCAGATTCAGCAGAATCTCGCTGGAGGTGCGGATTTTCGTCACCGCGTTTTCCACCACCTCGGGTTCCTGTAAGTGTTTCTGAGCGATATCGGCAAAGCCGATGATCGCGTTCATCGGTGTGCGGATATCGTGGGACATGTTAAAAAGGAACAGACTCTTTGCCTGGCTGGCCGCGTTCGCTGCGGAAAGCGCCTCGTTAAGCTCCAGTTTCTGCTGCTCATACTTGGCGCTCACATCGGCGATTTTCCGGCGAAGTTCCTTCTGGCTTTTCAGCCTTGCCAGAGACAGCAGAAGGATCAGCACAAAGAGGCTCAGAAACAGCACCCCCAGAATCGCGTAGATCGGGTTGTCATAGAGAAACGAGATCAGGGTTTTGCGCACGTCCGGTTCCTGATACTCATTCGCCTTTAAGATCAGGGCCGCGATCTCATCCTCCCCGATGCTGGAAAGACCCTTGTTTAAGATGGAGCGCAGCAGATAACCGTCGCGCACGTTTACGCCGATGGCGTAGGAGAATGACTCATCCCCCATGATCACAAAGTTCAGCTGGTTGCGGATGTCATCCTGCAGCGCTTTCTCCGCGGCATAGGTATAAAGAACCGTCGCGTCCGCGTCTCCTTTCAGAACCGCCTGCACACAGGCATCCACGCTCTCGCAGTAGATCACGCTTTCCTTTCCGTAGCGGTCCTCCACAAACCGGCTTAACACGTCGGAATTGCTGACCGTCGCCACCTTATGGATCTCCCCGCTGTATCCTTTACGCACCAGGCGGGTAAAACCGGTATTCACGTAAGGATCGGTGATCTTATACCCTTCGCTTTCCGCGAGATAATAATCGCTGGCAAAATCCAGCACCACATCGGCGGCTCCGTCTACGCGCAGCTGATAGTACTCCCCGCGGTCTCTGGTCTCCAGAAACTCATAGGGAACCTTTAACTTCTCCGCGATCCGCTCAAACACGTCCACCAGGATGCCTCTGGGCTGCCCATCCTCGAAATAGGAGTAGGGCTGCCGGTCCGGATTGACCAGGATCTTAAGGACTGTCCCTTCATTTAACAAAGCGTCAAAATACGTTCTCTCCTCCGGGGAGAGCATCACCAGCCCGCCGTCATCGAGCGCATAGTACTTTTTATGCAGCACCGAACGCCAGTCCGGATCATCCAGATCCAGTTGGGTGATCGCCGCGTTGATCCGGTCCATCAGCTCCCGGTCCTCTTTGCCGGTGCATACATAAAACTCACTGGCCGCGAAAGATTCGATCTGCCACTCCCCGCGGGTAGCCCGCAGACTGCCTGTGATGATGCCGTCTACCGAGCCGTCCTGCAAAGCCGCGGTAAGCTCCTGTTCCGTCTCAAAGTATACGGGCTGAAAGGTAAAGTCATGCTCCTCGGCGAAGGATTCAAAGTTGGAGTTCTTCGAGTTTCCGTCCAGCATCCCGATCGTCAGGCCGTCATAGGTGGCGTAGTCCCCGGCGACAACGCTCTCATTGCCCGCTTTGACCGTAAAGAGCGTGGAATTGGTGCCAATTGAGCGGTCGGAAAACAGGAAGCGCTCCTCCCTCTCCGGGGTACGGGATACGGAGGTGACCAGATCCACTTCTCCCTGCTCCAGCATATCCAATGCGTGGGAATAGGAATCCTCATAGCCGACATATTCAAAAGTGCAGTCCATGTAGTTGCCGATTCGCTGAAGAAATTCGTAGCCGTATCCGCTGCGGCGCCCGTCCGCGTCCTGCATGTGATACCCGGAAAACTGAAAGTACCCGACGCGTATCGTTTCCTCTCCCGGCGTCTCTGCCGCCCCCGCGAAAGAAAAGCCGAAAAGCAGTACCATCAGACACAAACTCACGCCTGCCAAAAGCTTCTTCATCTCTAACTCCTGTCCCGTTCTTTTCCGTCATCCAAATATAAGCTTCTTTTAGGCTTCTTTCGCAAAAAAAGCCCCCAGTATCCTTTTCCTACACCAGGCCAAAGTGCTCACACGCGTTCCAGATGCCGTCCTCATAAAGGCCGCTGGTCACGTAATCCGCCTCTTTTTTGGCCTCCTCCTGCCCGTTGCCCATGACCACGGCTGTCCCCGCGGTTTTGAGCATTCCCAGGTCGTTTACGCTGTCGCCTACGGCGATCGTATCCTTCATCGGCAGATTTAAAAGCTCACAGACTCTGCGAATCCCTGTCCCCTTGTCAAACCCTTTGGGGACCATCTCCAAAACGGCTGCGTTATGCACGAGAAAGTCGTATACATCGCCCAGCTCGGCAAAGCAGCCCTCACAGTCGGCATCCTCCGTCGCGCAGGCCAGCTTGGAAACCTCCCAGCGGCCCCACTCCCCGCTGATGGAGCGCAGACGGTCTCCCAGCTCTCTTTTCAGCTTCTGCCCGTAGACGTCCCCCGTGAAATCCTCCTCATCCATGTAGAGGTGGTCTTTTCCCTCCAGGATCGGGCGAAAACCGTATCGGCGGATGGTAAGCAGGGTATGTTCCACGAGACTGGTGGGAAGCTTTCGGTAAAAGACCGTTTCTCCCCCGTACTCGATCATCGTCCCGCAGCCGGAGATAATCCCGTCAAACCCGAGACTTAAGAGAGTGGGATCCTGGATGTAGGAGCGGCAGCGCCCGCTGCAGAGAAAGGCCAGATGGCCGTTCTCACGAAGCAGACGAATCGCTCTTTTCGCACTCTCCGGGATCCTGCTGTCAAATCCCATCAGTGTTCCGTCTATGTCAAAAAAGACCGCTTTTTTCCCCGTCATCGTCTCTTCCCAACCTTACATCCCTGCGCTGTTCCTTCTTTCACTTTACGTAAAGATAAGAAAAGGAAAACCCACGCATCCTTAAAACAGGTCCTACCTGTATTTTTCCACAATCGCCTTCATCTGATCCATCTTTCGTTCCATGTCCCTGACCAGCGCCATCTGCGTGTGAGCGCGGTCCAGGTTCTGGCCTTCCCGGTGGACCTTATAGTAATGGTCGCCCTCCAGGTAATCGGTAAGGAAACGCACCACATGCTCGAAGGTCATCATCCAAGCGCCCTCCGGCAGCAGGGAAAGTTCCAGGTCCGTTAAAGCGCCGCCGCACCCTTCCACAAAACCCTTCACGTAAACCTCATACAGATGCAGATCACAGGAGACAAGGCTTACATCCGGCTCATCCTCGGCTGCCGTGCTGGCTCCAAAACGGATCGAATCGCCAAAGTCCGTGACAGAAAGACCCGGCATCACCGTATCCAGGTCGATCACACAGATCGCCCGCCCGGTCGCGTTATCGATCATCACGTTGTTCAGCTTTGTATCGTTGTGGGTGACACGAAGGGGCAGCTTTCCGCTTTTTTGCAGGTCGGCCAGAAGCGGCACCAGGTGTGTGCGCTCCTCGATAAAACGGATCTCCTCTTTCACACTCTCCGCACGGCCGCAGACATCCTTCCTTACCGCCTCCTTAAATTTCCGGTACCGGTCAGGCATGTCGTGAAACTTTTTGATCGTCTCGTGAAGCGTCTGCGCGGGAAAGTCGGCCAGCTGCCGCTGAAAGTGTCCAAACGCCAGGGCGCTCTGATAGAAATCGTCATCGCAGCGCACCCTGTCCAGACAGCTCGCATCCTCGATAAACAGATACACCCGCCAGTACTCTCCGCTTCCATCCTGACAGAAGAGCCGTCCGTCCGCCGTGGGGATCACATTTAAGGTCTCCCGATTGGGATCTCCGCCCTGCTTTTCGATCTTCTTTCGAAGCCAGGAAGTGACCGCGCTGACATTCTCCATCAGCTCTTTCGGACTGGTAAAGATCTCATGATTGATCTTCTGCAGCACATAGCGTGTGACGCATCCCTCCTCATCAAAAGCCAGGCGAAACGTATCATTGATATGCCCGCTGCCAAAGGGGACGCATTCCTGCTGCTTTCCCGGAAACGCGTACTGTGAAATGATTTCCTGCACGTTTGACTCTGCCGCCATACTAAGCTCCTCCTGTCTGGTGTTTTGGTCCCCGCGTGTTCTTCTCCCTGCTGATTTCTTTACGCTTAATTACCCTTACGAACGTGTTCCCTGTCTTTATCAGTCTATCATGATGTCCCTGCTTTGTAAACTGTTTCCAGCCATTCCCTGGAAAATCCGTGGCCCCAAAAGAGAGGCCGCAAAACTTCTGGGAAAGATTCCCCAAAAGAGAAAGGACAAAAAAACTGCCGCAAACGTACCTTACCTTGATCCAGCGTTTGCGGCAGCAAACTTTCTGCACTTATCCTGCCTGTAGGAAGCTTCGCAGCCGCTTTTTACAGGCTTAATAAAAAATCTTTAAGCAAGATCTACGATATCCGCCATAATCCAGGGCAGAGTTGCGGCACCATAATCCGGAATCTCATAACTGTAGGTGCTGAAAGCCATGCCGTACACAGTGACGGTGGCATACTGCGGCACTTCCTGGGCAATCGCATCCGCCTCATAGGTGACGAAAATCGAGGTGTTGGCATCCCCGTTGACACCCAGCCTAAGATACGAGGTGCTCCCGGTCGCTACCTCTAAAACGGTGCCCGTAAATCTGACCTTGTAGCCGATATAGCTCTCCGGATCGGTTATCAGCTGCTCATATGTGTAATCTGTGCTGTACTGCTCTTTCGACGCCTCCCGCTCCAAAAGAGCGTCCAGCTGATCCTGAATGCCCATAGACTGCAGCAATGCGTCGGTGACGATGCCGTCTGTAGGAAGACCCTGCTGCGTCTGATAGGCCACGATGGCATTCACGGTTTTGCTGCCCGCAAGACCGTCCGGCGTTCCGCAGTCAAAGCCCAGGTTGTTTAAGGTCTGCTGCACCAGCCTTACGACGGCCCTGTCGTGATACTCTCCATTGGCGGACATCTGTCCCGGGTTTGACTCCCCCGTCTGCGTCTCCCCCGTCTCCGACTCCGTTTCCGCTGTCGTTTCTGCTGTCGACTCCGGTGTCTGCGCCTGGGCATCCAGCGATGCCTGCAAGGAAGCATTTGTCGCCTGCAGATCCGCTACCTGCTGCTCCAGGGCAGCTTTTTCCGATTCCAGCTGGCTGATGCTTGCCTGCAGCGCGGCCTTCTCCGATTCGAGTTCGCCGACTTTCGCTTTCAGCTGCGTTTTCTCAAAATCCTGCACGTTCGCACCGGATTCGCTCTCACTGGCTGTCTCTGAGGCACCGGTCTCACTCTCACTGGCCGCCTCTGAGGCAGCCGTCTCAGCCTCCTCGGCATATCCGGTCAACGGCAAAGCGCAAAGCAGACTCCCTGCCAGCAAGCCAATCACAAGCTTTCTCCCTGTTTGTGTTTTCCCTTTTCTCATCTTTTTACCCTCTCCACTTGCCAGGAACTTCTGTGTTTTCTTCATTATACCCGCTGAATATAGGAAAATCAACCATTCTTTTTAAGGATGGGAAAGTTGTATCTCCCGTTTGAAAACCCAACCGGCAGGCAGGCAAAGACTGAAATCCCCGCGTGTCAGAATCGGGAAACCTGGGAACAAAAAACCTGACAGCCAAGAACGAAAAATAGAACCTGCGAACATCCTGGAAGGAAGGGAAAAGTGAGAAAAGCGGGCAAGATCTACTTATTTTGTTTTATCGATGTATGGAAATCTATCGATCGAGCTAGATTGAACTTAAGGCTAGCAGCAGGCGATTCCCTCTTTGAAGACCTGTCAGAACGAGGACAGACGCCCGCTCCTTGCGTAAAGGAAACCATCTGCAAAGCTACGCGCGGGAAGATGTATTTTTAAGCTCCAGATTCCCTGGATTCCCAAAGGAAAACGAAGGAAAGGATCTTTACAAAAGCCGGAGAGAGGCATATAGTTAAGTTGGATTCCCGGGCGAGATCCTAAATGAGGAGCCCCATAAAAATCTCAAAACGTAAGGAGGACTGGCAGAGCTTATCTCCCCACAGGGGAGGGTAAGTGCAAGTGTCCCTGCTCAGGTAAAAATCCATGAAAAATCAGGAAAAATCTAAATTTGCGTCTCAGGAAAGTTCTAAGCGCAAGCCTTGTTCGTTTTCCAGATCGCAGGTACAAAACCCCTTTATGATGCTGCTTTGGGCAGTGGTTTTCTCCTTCTTTCTGTCTGCCGGTACCAAGACACCTGCCGCGGCAGAAGAAACGGTCATCACGCTCTCCCCGGAGCTGGTTGGAGAATTCCATGAAGAGCTTACCGGTTACCGGGTGCATACGGTGCTGTGGCTTGAACGCTATACGCTCGGTGATGGATTCGGGCAAAACAGAGAGGATGAAGAGGACATCTCCTTCCATATCACATCGTACGCGGAAGGACAGGAAAAACCGGAGAAAGGGCAGTACCTGGAAGTGCTGACCACCATCGGCAAAAAGTCTCTTGGATACATCTACTGCGCGGATACCGCAGTCGTAAGCCGGGGAGAAGACGCGGAAGCAATACTGAGAACGATCGACGAAGAGGAAGCCGCCAATCCGCCGGACATCCCTTCCCTGATCGAAAAAGCAGATGCCCCCGAGAAAGAAAAATTTGACGAACTGATGGGGGCGGCAAAACAATCGCAGCAGTCCTCGAATGAGATTCTCACACTGACTCCCGCGCAGCTGGACGAATATCACGAAGAGCTGGAAGGCCTTTCCTTTCATTCGGTTTTTAGAGTTCATTCCGTTTCCGAGGACCACTTCACCGCGAAGCTTAAACAGTCCGACTGGCTGGATTCTTTTTACTTCTACTTTGACAATGGCCTGAATCTTAAAAAGCACCTCGAGAAAGATGAAGCGGTGGAACTGACCGGAACCGTGAAGGGCGGTTTCTGGAACAGCAAGGAGTATGCCTCCTGCCAGATCCTAAGCACAGGAGAAGAAGCCTTACAGGTCCTGGATGAGATTCTCCTGCATGAGAAAGAGGAACAAAAGCTTTTGGATTCTCTGACAGGCAAAGATACGGAAGACACTGAAAAAGAAAGTCCCGAAACCGATGAACTTTCAGAACTCGCCGATGAAACACAAAAGGAAACAGGTGAACAGGTTCTTTCCGAAGTGCCTCTGACAGAAACGGAAACGCAAAGTTCTGCACCGGAGAGCGACGTTTCTTCAAATGACGATACTCCCAAAGAGGTAGAGACCGAGACAGACACAGAAATAGAAACAGATGAACCTCCTTTGCTGATTGTGGAAGAACCAGAAGAAGAAACCGGCGGACAGGAACAGGTTGACTCCCTGATAGAGCAGGAGACGGAAAAAGACGCTGCCGCGGACAGATCGATGGTCGTCGTCGTAAAATCATCCGCGGCGGTCGATCAGACAGAAGGCCCCGAAGATGCCTCGGATGTTCCCGAAAGTTTTGCCACGTTAGGTGATCTTTTAACCGCTAAGAACCATCCGCAAATATATGACACACTGGAAAGCGCCCGAAATTTCTATCAGAACGCCCCGGATGGCAGCGTTGCCATTACCACTCTGTCAGAAAGTCAGACGGAATACTCAACGACGCCGCCAGCGTATTCCGCTCTCTGGCTTGACGGAAATCCTTCGGATCTGAAGACAGAAGATAAAATACCTACCGTCGGATCTGTATACATCAAGTATTCTTCTCTTGTTGAAACCGTAGGAGTTGACGATGCCATCCGATACATGGATTCGTTTCTCCCAGAAGTATGCTATCAGAAAAACGGGGAGCGAAGGAAATATATCGATGCGCAGGCGGATAACCCGGAAGAGGAAGTCTGCTGGCTCATCTCCTATAATGCCATTGCCGGGGATCCTGAAAGAGGTAACCTGACAGTATGCTTATTCGGAAACAGGGAAGGGGTTGTGAGCAGCGGAAAAACGGAATTTCCCGACAACTACACACCCTTGGATTCGTACACAGAGGTTTCCTGGGATGAGCCCCTGGAAAGCGTCTTTGCCGCTGCCACGGAAACTGAGCCGCCTGCTCCATCCCTTACGGAGGAGAATACTTCTCTCTTCTATGCGGCAACAACTGTAAACATACGTTCCGGTCCGGGAACGGAGTATGAAAAAATCGGATCCCTCTCAGAGGGGGAATCGATTCGGGCAGGCTCCCCGGAAAACGGATGGCGGCCGGTCCTTTTATCTTCCGGGACGGGATACGTTTCTTCCGAATACCTGTCAGATTCCGCGCCGGTAAAACAGACAGAACCGGAAGTTTCCGCTCCCGTATCCAACGCAGGCAGCGAAAGGCTTGTCTGGATACCCACCAACGGCGGACACAAGTACCATTCCAACTCAGGCTGCAGCGGCATGAAAAACCCCAGACAGGTGACAATCTCGGAGGCGCAGTCTCTTGGGTTTGACGCCTGCAAGAAGTGCTTCTGATGCCTTTTTCCGGTACCCTAAGGCTCGGGATTTTTTCCATTTGTGCGGTTAGCTTTCAGCCAAACGTTCGAGATGACAGCTCTCCTGGGGGTATGAAACAGGAAAAATAAAGTTTTACTGACATTTTTATCTTCCATTTTTCCTACATTGTGATATACTGCAAACGGGAAATCGCATGGATGTGAATAAATGCTTAACAGCACAAAGCCAATCGAATGCTCTAAAAGCACAATAGAAAAACTCCAGGCTATGGCAAACGATCCGTCTGAACCTCGTCTGGCGGTACGCGCTTCCATCGTTCTCGCCTGCATCGCCGGAGAATCAGGCAAAAGCATTGCTGAGAGGTTTCATGAGCGCGAAGCAACGGTTAGTAAGTGGAAGAAACGCTTCCTTACCTACGGCGTCGAGGGCCTGAAAAACGAGCCCCGCGGTTATTCAGGCAAAATGTATGGGAAGCCATTTCGTGAGCGACTGCTTGCGATGCTCCGTTCAAATCCTCCGGAAGGAGAAAAGTATTGGACATGCAGGACGCTGGCAGAGGCTTTAGGAGTGCCAGGATATGTGGTAACCAGATACCTCCGGGTTGAGGGGATTCACCTCATGGATGAAAGGAAGAGCAGGATGGAATCTTCCGCGCCGGAAACGGATGATTCTCAAGGCACCGACGGCTCTGTGTCAGCATCAGGAAGCATGCCGGATGAGCCGTCTGTTTCAGTCATTCCGGAGGCGTATAAAGTAGAGGATTCTTCAGCGCTGGAAGCCGATGATCCCTTAGTCTCCAATGGCTCATTGTCAGGATCAGGAAACACCCCGGATGGGTCATCTGTTTCAGCCATTCCGGAGACAGATAGTGAAAAGGAATCTTTACCGCCGCCATCCGGCACTTTTCAGGTGACAGAGCTGGGATCAGGCAAAATCATCCCTGATCAGGCGCCTGCTTTGGTCTTCTCTCAGGAGAATCAGACGGAGTATTCTGCTGGGAAAGGCAGCATTGATGATGCCTATGGTTTGGAAGTTACCTTCCGGATCTACCGCAGGGATGGATCAACTGTAACGAAAAGTACCGCCCGCAGTGATGAGTGTATCCCCGGATCAGATACATTCCGCATGGATACCCTCGAAGGATTTCGCGAAGACTTTGACACGTATGAAAAGTCTCTGATAAAAGCCCGTGATATGGCTTCGGGGCAGGTTACAGAGGGACTTTTAGAGGAACTCTCAAAAAAAAAAAAAATGACGGGCACTGAATTGTCCGTTCAGCCCCGCGAGATGGACACGGAACTTGGGAGAGTTACGATGAACGTGCCGGAAACCATAGCTGCCGGATTTAAGCCAAAAGAGCGTATCTTAAGTATTGGCCAGGAAGAGCTGCTCACGATGGCCTGTTCTGTCATGCCTTATGAGAAAGCGGTGGAATTCATCAATCGTGTACAGCACCGTTCTGTTATCGATAGAGTATGCAAAAAGACAGTATCTGATTATATTTCCCGTACAGGTAAGGACATCCTGGAAAAGAAGCTGGCCGCCGCGGATAAGATCCTCTCCGAGAATGGATTTGATCCGGAAACGCTTGCTCCGGCCCCCGCGGATACCCTGCCTGAGTGTGTCGTCCTGCCCCCGGATGATTCAGGAGTGAAACGTCAGGAATTGTATAAGGATATCATGAATAAGTACAACGAGGGCAAAGAGGAGGCCAAACAGATCAAGGATCCTGTCCTCATCGAACAGGTGGAACTGGTATCTGACAACACGGTGTATATAGGCATAGAGGATGTCGGTATTTCCCGTCAGAAAGAAAATCGATCCGAGGGGGAGGCAAAGCCGCCGGGGAAACCCAAACGAACAGCTTCGAAGAAGTATGTACAAAACACAGTTGTCAAGGTGCTAAGCGGGAAGAACTCTTACAACATCAACGCGAACAGCATGATCAACGCGTTCAAGCAGCTCCTGGCGGTTCTTATCGTTAATGGGCTTTTGAACGGAAAGGTCCTGGTTTTCTTTGCCGACGGCGCAGAAATCATCAGGGACGCGTTGGAGAAGTTCTTTCCTTTCCTACACTTCCGTCTCTACCTTGACTGGTACCACCTTGAAAAGAAGACACGGGAACTTCTGTCCATGGCTGTCAAAGGAAAAAAAGACGAACGCACCAGGATTCGCGAAGAGGTGAATCAGCGATTGTGGGCTGGAAATATCGATGACGCAGTCAGTTACATTCGGGATCTTCCTGACCGGAATATCAAGAATACGGCTATGATAGAGGAAACAGTGAGCTATTGGAATAGAAAGAGGCCGTACATTTGCTGCTATGCTCTTCGATCCCTGCTTGGATACCGCAGCTTGGGCAGCGCGGTGGAGAAGGCCAATGACATCTTAGCGGCAAAACGGCAGATGAACAAAGGGATGTCCTGGAGCGACCAGGGAAGCACGAGCCTTACGTCTATAATTACCTTGCTATCTAACCATGAACTTGAAGGGTACTTACATCATCGAACAGTGGCCTTTAAGTTCCAGCAATCAGCGGAACCTGCCTGGGCAGCTTTCCTCAGAAACGATTGGGGCCTCTAAACCCCAGCCGCGCAGCCAGGGTTTTTACAGGACAAAATCTACAGTCGAAAACATAAGTATGTGTTAGACACCGATCTTCCCGCCCGTCCAAACAGAAGAAAAGCCCCGGGGCATTTAGTCTTGAACCTCCCGGGGCTTTGTTTTTTATTCCGTCATCTGTTAGCTGTCCGCATCCGCGCTGACAGCTTCTCACCGGGGAACCTCCCCGTTTTGATACAGCGCCTTACACGGTGCCCATCTGTTTCGCCACCTCAGCGGCGAAATCTTCCTGCTTCTTTTCGATGCCTTCTCCGGTCTCATAGCGAAGGAAGGACTTGATCGTGACTTTAGCCTGATTCGCCTTGGAAACCTGATCCACATAGGCCCTGACCGACTGCTTGCCGTCTTCCGCCTTGACATAGACCTGATCCATCAGGCAGATTTCCTTCAGCTCCTTGTTCAGTCTTCCGACCACGGCACCCTGAATGACCTTCTCCGGTTTGCCTGCCATCTTGGGATCGTTGGCGATCTGCGCCGCCAGGATCTCGCTCTCATGAGCCTTGTACTCATCGGAGATCTCGTCCATGGTCACATACAGCGGCTTTAGGGCTGCGATCTGCATAGCCAGGTTCTTCGCCATCTCGCGGATCTCATCGTTCACCACATCGGTCACCACATCCACCAGCACACCGATCTTCCCGCCCATGTGGGTGTAGGAAGCGATGAAGCCGTTCTCTTCGCTCATCTGCGCGAAGCGGCGGATGTTCATGTTCTCGCCGATCACGGCGATCTGGCCCGCCAGGGCCTCCTTCACAGTCTTCGTGGGATCAAACTTCCAGGTTTCGGCTAAGAAGGCCTCGGTATCAGCGGCAGTCGTCTCCATCGCCTGCTCCGCCACCTGTGCCACATAGCCCTGGAACTTCTCGTTGCGGGCGACAAAATCCGTCTCCGCGTTGACTTCCACAGCCACAGCCTTCTTGTCATCGTCCGATACCAGCAACTTGACCATGCCCTCAGCCGCGATGCGGCCCGCTTTCTTCTGCGCGGTCGCCAGCCCCTTTTCTCTCAGCCATTCCACGGCCTTTTCCATATCTCCATCCGTCGCGGTCAGAGCCTTTTTGCAGTCCATCATGCCCGCGCCGGTCGTTTCTCTTAACTCTTTTACCATTCCTGCTGTTACAGCCATGCTTCTATCCTCCTGACCTGCACTCCTGCCCGGAAAAAATTTCTGCTTTTCCGGACAGCTCTATCTTTCCTTCCGCCCCTCAGGCGGAAAAATATCTATCTTATTCCGGCAGCGCTTCCACCGGGACTTCCTCTTCCAGGTAACCCCCGCCGGAGACAGCCTGCTCAACGCCCTGCTTCGCCTCGATCACCGCGTCCGCCATCTTGGATACGATCAGCTTCACGGCACGGATCGCGTCATCGTTGCCCGGAATCACGTAGTCTAATTCTTCCGGATCGCAGTTGGTATCCGCGATACCGATCAGCGGGATGCCCAGCGTATGCGCTTCCTGTACGCAGATGTGCTCCTTCTTGGGATCCACCACGAAGATGGCATCCGGCAGACGCCGCATCTCCTTGATGCCGCCTAAGTTCTTCTGGAGCTTCTCCATCTCCTTTTTGAGGGCAATGACTTCCTTTTTCGGAAGAACATCAAAGGTCCCGTCTTCCTGCATGTTCTCGATGTCTTTCAGACGTCTCACACGGCTCTGGATGGTCTTGAAGTTGGTCAGCATGCCGCCCAGCCATCTCTCGTTCACGTAGTACATCCCGCAGCGCTCGGCCTCCACCTGCACCGCGTCCTGCGCCTGTTTCTTCGTCCCTACGAACAGAAGTGTGCCGCCGTTCGCCACGATCTCCGCGACCGCCCGGTAGGCCTCATCAACCTTGACCACTGATTTCTGCAGGTCAATGATGTAGATGCCGTTCCTCTCGGTGTAGATGTAGGGAGCCATCTTGGGGTTCCATCTCCTGGTCTGATGGCCGAAATGGACGCCTGCTTCCAGTAACTGCTTCATGGAAATTACACTCATAATCTTCTCCTTTTTGGTTGTGCTTCCGTGCGCTTCCGCTCTGGCAAAACCTTCCGGCACCCTTGTCAGAATCCACGCACGTGACTGATTGGCAACTTGTTCAGTATAGCATACGGATGCGCCAAACGCAAGCATTTTCTACTCTCTTCGAAGCGCCTCAATCGGATCTAAGTTGGCGGCCTGCACAGACGGCAGAAGGCCAAAGACGATGCCGATAATCATCGAGAACACCACGGCGACCACGGCTGCCGGCACATCGATCGCCACCATCACCCCGGAGATGCGGTGGATCACCTCCGCGGCCCCCACTCCGGCGGCGACGCCTAAAATCCCTCCCAGGCTGGTCAGCACGGCGGCCTCCGTCAGAAACTGTCCCAGAATGGTGCTTTTTTTAGCACCGATGGCTTTCTTTAAACCGATCTCGCTGGTGCGCTCCGTCACCGACACCAGCATGATGTTCATGACGCCGATGCCGCCCACCAGCAGGGAGATCCCGGCAATCCAGATCAGCTGCAGGTTGGTCGCGTTGGAAAGCTCCTGCATCTGCTGCGCCTGCCCCAGAAGATCCTCCGCGCGGTAGGAGAAACCCTCCTCCCCGCCCTCCGAGGATCCGGCGCCGCTGATGGTACCGTTTAAGATTTCCGCGGTTTTCTGCCCCGCTTTCGTCATGTCCTCGGTGCTGGCCGCCTTGACGATCACGTTCTCCGGCTCGTCAAAGTTGTAGACGATCGGCCAGGCCGCTTTCGGCATGTAGATGCTGCCGCCCACATCGCTGTAGCTGGCGACATACATGTTGTAGTCTTCGATCGAATTGATCGTGGGGGTGAAGCCGGATGCCTCCCTCGCCACCCCGATCACCGTGAAGGGAATGCTGGAAATCTCGATAGTTTTCCCTAAGGGACTGTCCCCTCCGAAGGCGGATTTGGCGGCCGTCTCATCCAGGATCACCACCCGGTTATAGTGATCGTAGTCTTCCTGAAGGAAATTTCTTCCGGTCTTGATCTCATAATTGCAGGTGGGAAAGTAGCTGTCATCGATCCCCAGGATCATGATGTTGTTTAACGGGGTGTCCCCGTAAAAAACACTTCCCTCATAGATGTTGCGGCTCGTATAGGTGGTCACCGACTCCACTTCCTCAAGATCCTCGATCTCTTTGCGGGTTTCCTCCGACACCATGGGGACTCCCCAGGGAATCGCCGTATAATTGTCGATGTCATACCGCCAGGTCCCCTGACACAGATAGACTTCCACGGTATTGTTGCCGGAACCGACCAGCTGATTTTTGATCTCCTCGTTCGTTCCCTTGATCGTGGAGACGATGGCAATGATGGCAGCGATGCCGATAATGATGCCCAGCATGGTCAGGAAGGAACGCATCTTGTGCGACCAGATTCCCTGAAAGGCAAGCCTTACATTCTCAATCACAACACTGCCTCCTGTTAACCATAATATCCTCCATAGAAGCTGTCCACTTCGGTTGTCTGCGCTCCCTCAAACACATCCCGTCCATAGGGGAAAGCCAGCTTGTCATCCAGATCCAGTCCTTCCCGGACCTCGATATAGCCGTAATAGACGGCCCCGCTTCTTACATACTGCTTTTCCAGCAGTCCGTCATCTCCCTGCCGGTAGACATACTCCCGTCCGTCCGGATCTTCCCGAATCAGCATCTTTTCGATGTAGATCCCGGTCGTGGGCGTTTTCTGCTCAAACTGAAACTCCACGTCCCCTTCCGCTAATCCCTCGCTGTCCTCAATGTAGGCAAAGAACGGATAACTGGAGGAATTGGTGTTTTGCCCGTAGGAATAGTAATACCCGCTGTCACTGGCCGGATACGGGGAAATCTCCGTGATCGTCGCCGAAAATGTCATTCCCGTCTCATAGGAGGTGCCGGTTACGGTATCCCCGACCTTCACGGAATCAAGCTTCAGCTCATCGAGAACGCCCCGCAGAAAGAGTCCGGTTTTTCCCGAGATCACAATGAAGCTGTCTTCCACCAGCGAATCTTCCATGGTCCCGGCGCTCACCACCACCCCGTCCATGGTGCTGCGCACAATGCGGTTATCCAGCTCCCGGTCGTACTCCTGGATCTGCAGCTCAGATTCGCGAATCTCCAGCTCCTGCTCCTTGATTTCCAGCTCCTGCTGGGCAATCGCCGCCTGCAGCTCCTCCGCGGTGTACGATTCGCCGTAATCTCCCGGATCCTCGTAATCATCCGGCGGTTCCATGTCCGTAAACGGCTCGGATTCCGATTCCGTCTCCTCCAGCACATCCGCCCGGTTTAACTGCCTCACATAGTCGGCCAGGGTATCCAAAAGGTCTAAGAGCACCGGAGGATCCTCCGGATCGGTCACAAGCAGATAGGAGGAAAAGTCGCCGGTTCTAAGTTCTTCCAGTTCCTTTTTGGCCTCTTTCTTTCTTTCGGTCACCAGCGCCGCCAGATAATTGCCGAAATGGCGGTCCTGCATCTGGTAAAAGGCATCCACTGCCTCCCGGATACTCTCTTCCAGGAAACGAACGGAGTCCAAATCCATATCCTCCGGTCCAACTGGCCCTTCACTTTCCGTCTCCTCAATCTCGCCGATCTCTCCGGACGTTTCGGATGTCTCCTCATCCGGGTTTACGGGGCCTTCCTCCCTGGGCATTTCCGTTTCGTAAGTATCTTCATAATCTCCGGGTGCCGCGCCCGTCTCAAGCTGTCCCATCAGATAGATCAGCTGATAGACACAGGCCCGGTTGTAAGCCTGAGAAAGCACATCCGCCGCGCTCTCTCCGACCACATCGGCGACCTCCTTTTTCAGCGTGTAAACGGTCCACACCCGCTTTTCTCCCAGCACATCGGTAAACTCTGCCTCCTGTATGCCGGAAAGTTCCTCGCGGTAGATTCGCAGCGCCTCGCTGATATCCGAGGGGATCAGCTGATCCAGCTCCTGGATGGACAGCTGATTGACACGCGTCAAAAACTGGTTGACCACGGTCAAGATTCTTTCTTCCTCCTCCGGTGCGATCAGATCATCCGGAGCTTTCTGTTCCTCCTGATTGACCAGCACATCCCCGGGTGACTGGGACGGCTCTTCACTTTCCAGAAGTGAATCATCGCCGGTTGAACCGGGATCTAAAATCTCCGAGCCGTCCGGCAGAAGGTCATGCGGAGGCGGCGGATTCTCCTGCGTCTCCCCGGTGGATGGTTCCTCCGCGCCGGGTTCTTCCGTCACGAGACCCCCGTGAAGACCTCCCGGCGGCAAAAGTTCTCCTCCGCCTGCGCCTTCGGTTTGTCCTCCTCCGGTCAGGTCATCGGGCATCACAATCTCTCCCTCGGTCGGCTCCTCCGTAAGATCCGTCTCCCCTCCGGGCATATCTCCGGGCAGTCCGTCCGAAATGATCCCGTCATCCTCAAAAAGACCGTCCGCGGAAAGATTGTCCCCGGAATCAAAAACATCCTCCAGGGATGGTCCATCCTGCGCAATCGTCTCTCCGCCGGAATCTTCCAGAAGAGAATCCGCGGAGGCCGTCATCGTTCCCGCGCTTACGGACAAGGAGGCGGTCACTCTTGTATTCCTCAGCTTGTTTAACTCCCGCTTCATATCCGCGAGCGTAAGTTCCTGCGTCTGCTTTGTCAGATCCGCCATCTCCCGCTGCAGTTCCTGCAGAGTCATGTCATACTCCAGAAGCGGATCCCCGATTTTCACCTGGTCGCCGGTCTTTACATAGACCTTGGCCAGCTCTTTTTCCATATCCAGCTGTACATTCTGAGAATTTCTGGAGACGATCGACCCGTAGGACGTGCTGGTGTCGCCGATCCACTCCCCCTGATTGAGTTTGTCCATCGACACGACATTCACCGGTTTGATCCGCGCCTGCATCGAGTAGCGGATTCCCGCGGCGATGCCTCCGACAGCCACAGCGGTCGCCGCCAGCGCGATCACCACCGTTTTTACCTTCATCGCTGCCCTCCAAATTTTTCTTTGCCTGTTCGCTCACATGAAAGTCCAACGGACCTTAAAACCAAAAACCATCCGCCTTCGGTGAAAGTTAAGGAAAGCATCCTTTTCCCGGTCCTTAAGAGGTTTTCTCTTCCCCGCTTTCTGGCTCACTGGTGCGCTCGGTGAGGACTCCGTCGAAGATATCGACCACCCGTTTTGCGTAGCGGGCAATCTCCGGGGCATGGGTAATCATTAAAATCGTAACGCCCTCCTCGTTGAGTTCCTCAAAAAGTTCCATCAGCTGGGAACTCGACTTGGAATCCAGCGCTCCGGTAGGCTCATCCGCCAGCAGAATCTTGGGATGGTTGACCATCGCCCGGGCGATCGCCACCCTTTGTTTCTGTCCGCCGGAAAGCTGTGTGGGCTTAAAATTCACCCGGTCCGCCAGTCCTACCCGGGAAAGCGCTTCCTTCGCCCGCTGCACACGGTCCCGCTTTTTGACCCCCGCGTACACCAGCGGCAGGCAGACATTTTCCAGCGCGGACTGTTTGGGAAGAAGCTCAAAGTTCTGAAAGACAAACCCCAGGTTGTGGAGACGGATGTGGGCCATCTCCTTGTCGCTGCGGTTTAGGACATTCTGACCGGCAAGTTCATAAGTCCCGGATGTCGGCCGGTCCAGGCAGCCGACGATATTCATCAGAGTGGATTTCCCGGAACCGGAAGGACCCATGATGGCCACATACTCGCCTTCCTCCACATGAAGGGTGACATCTTTCAGGACCGGGACCACAAGTTTTCCCTGTATGTAATCCTTAAAAATGTGATCCAGTTTCAGAATCATGGAGTCCCCTCCAAATCTGCGTCCAAAGCGGCATCCCCCGCTGCGTCCTCATAAAAGACCTGATCAGAAAAATCGTCCGGGGTGCTCACTGCGTCTTCAATATATTCCACGTTCCCGGCCTCATCGAGATAAACCGTATCACCGCCGTCCTCGACAAACTCCCCGCCGTCTTCGGCAAACTCATCCTCCTCAGCGGCAAACTCATCGCCGGCAAAGAACTCTTCTCCTCCCTCATCCATCATCGGTGCTTCCTCGATGGCGCTTGCCGGATCATTCATCTCATCCAGCACATCGCCCCCTAAGAATTCATCGGCTCCATCGGACAAATCCAAGGTGCCGTCCATGACATCCATATCCAAAGTGCCGGTCTCATCGAACTCCCCTAAGACGTCCTCGCCGCCCCCCATCATGCTTTCGTCATAGAAAGGCTCAGAAAAATCGTTCGAGGAAAATTCATTGTAGATCACCGGAAGCCCCTCGGTTAGGATATCCGACGGCATGGCAATATAATCATCCTCCCCAAGTCCTTCCAGGATCTGGTACTTAAAGAGCGACTCGTCATACTCTCCCAAGGTCACCGGCCGCTTTTCCAGGACATTCGAGGAGGAAGCCGCCCAGACATAGCTGCTGCCGTCCTCCTCATAGGCGATATAGTAATCGTCCAGCCAGATGCCCTCCTTCTGATCTTCCTGCCCCATATCCGGTTCCATGTACACATGCTGTCCCAGGATCAGTCCGTCAGAGTTCTCCAGTTCCACGTAGAACGGATAGTTGCTGGAAGTGTTCATCGAGGAGTCCGAGGACGAGGAACCCATCACCACATAGGACGACTCTCCCGAGTTGCTCTCACTGGCCTCCAGATCAATCTCCGTCAGCGTTCCCCTCCAGGTAAGCGACGAATCCACGCGGGAATGGACGATGATCTCCATGCCCTCGCTGATCATCTGCATGTTCTGCTCATTCACCATGCCTTTCACGCGGTAGTCGCCCACCGTCACAATCGTGATATAGGCCGTATCAGTGGAACCCATCGAATACGGATCGCTGCTCTCCTCCTCCGGATCGTTGACGCTTTTGACGATGCCGTCGATCTCACTGACCACATCCGATTCCTGCATGACTTCCTTTAAGTTGTCAATCTCCAGCTGCTTGACCTTCTTTTCGTATTCGTTCTGTTTGATGGAATTTTCTTCCATGCGGATCTGCGTATTGATGGAGAACTGCTCATCCGCCGTTGTCGCTCTTGCAAGCTCCCGTTTCAGCTGGGAAATCGTATTCTGTGAACCCTGGATCGTATTCTCGTAGCGCTCCAGCTCAATTTCCGCCGTCGCCAGCTTGTTCTCATCCTCCATCACATCGTAGGTAAACAGGCGCTGTCCCTTTTTTACCTCGTCTCCCTCTTTGACGAAGCATTCGCCCACTTTCCGCTCGGAATCCAGCTTGACATCCCAGCTCTTCTGCGGTTCAATCACGCCGCTGAAACGCTGAATCAGTCCGTTGCCGCTTCCCAGGCCCGCCAGCACCGAGACGGAATCCACGTAGATCGCATCCTCGCTGTCCGAGGAAACCCGGTCTCCGCCTCCGATCGTCTCCTGCGGACGAATATTTTTCCAGTAATAGTAACCGCCGCCTGCGGCTCCGCCCACAAGCGCCAGCACCAGCACAATCACAATTCCCTTTTTCATCGCTCAGTCTTCTCCCGTTAACTAAGACGTCTTTTTTTCAGCCCCCTGCCAGGTACAGGATCTTCCACGCAAACACACGCGGCTCTGATTTTCCTTAACTAACCCGGCGGCCCGCTGATCTTACTTATCATACCATCCCGGGCAGGAAAAGTACAGTGTGAATTTTCTTAAGACTTACGAAATCCC
>CAZXSN010000011.1:17830-39554 GCA_964643295.1 uncultured Lachnospiraceae bacterium | reverse complement strand
TGTTTCTTTCACGCGCTTCGATGGAAAGATAAGGGTTCGCAAAGGATCGATAAATTTTTCTCAAGGAAAATTTGACAATTTCCTCATTTTCATATACACTGATCTGAAGAGGAAGAGAGGACCTTTATGAGCACAGGACTGATTGTCTATATCATCATTATCAATGTATTGGGATGCATACTCATGGGAATCGATAAATGGAAAGCTGTCCATGGATCCTGGCGGATCCATGAGGCCTCGCTGTTTCTCGTTGCCATCTTAGGAGGCAGTCTCGGCTCTTTAATCGGCATGTATCTGTTTCACCATAAGACAAGGAAGCGCCGTTTTTCCATAGGACTCCCGCTTCTTGCGCTCTTTCAGCTGCTTTTGTTTTCCGCGGTTTTTACCTTTTACCAGGGAAAAATCGAAAGTCCTTCCGCCGTTGTCGAGGAGGAGCTTTCGCTGGTCAAACAGCTGGATGAGGAAACCATTCAGTCCTTCTTTTCCGGGGAATCAAAAAGCGAACACCTTCCCGCCCCGGCAAATCCCACTCCCGCGGCCATGGAGGCCGCGAAACTTTTCTTTCAGGACTTTTCCTACCAGATCGAATCGGAAGAAATCCATGGAAACGAGGCTACGGTCATCGTGCAGATCAAAAATATCGATACGCATACTCTCTCCCACGATCTCTGCAAAATGCTCACCGCCGAGACACTGCATCAGAAACCAAACTCCCAGACGGATAAAGAAAACAGCGACTTCTTTGCGCTGCTTACCAGTACCCTGCAAAGCCACAGCTATGCGATTAAGGAGACAGACGCTTCCTTCCATCTGCAAAGAAAGCGCCGCACCTGGAATCTTCTCATCGATGAGGCGCTGGAGGACGCACTGGTCAGCGGCTTTGTAACCTGGATGAATGATCCTTACATCCTCTCCGCCGAAGAGGTGCTGGAACTTAATCTCCAGGAATTTGACACCTTCACCGCCAAAGACTGGAAGGAATACCTGCATATCCACGACCTGTTCGATACGGGAAGCGAAGCTTACTGCGAACAGATCGATGAAACCTATCTGGAGAAAACAGCAGAATACTTTTTCTGTACTATCGAAAGCTGTCGAACGAGTGGAGACAGCGCTGATGCGCAGCTTTCAGTCACAAGCATCGATCTGCCCTACATCCTGGACGATTACCGGGAAAAACTGCTCGCCTACTCAAAAACCCCCGAGGCGATCACCGATGATGAGAAAACCGTCACCGACACCTCCGCCAGGCTGCTTTTAGAGACATTGAATGAGCGAATGCGTCCCGCCGAAACCTCCGTCCAGGTGCACCTTACTAACGACGGCCATACCTGGCAGCTGGAAATCTCCGAGGAACTGACCGATGCCTTTTTAGGGAACTTAAGTCAGGCGCTGGAGGAGTTCGAGGCAAAGGAAGATGAGTAATGGTTTCCTTTTGGTGTAAAGTGCCACGGCCAGATTTGAGCGGCTGACGAAAGATCCTTAAATTTCCCCTCAGTGCGGTTACCCCTTTCAAAGGAAAGTTTCTATTAGAGGAACTCGCAGAAACATATGCTTCTTTAAACTGAGCAGGCAGAACTCGATGATTCCCCCAGGCTCCCGCAAAAAGTCTTCCCTCATTTCCTGAAAGCCTTTCAGGTGTTCATCTGTCTTAAGTTTATCACGTCTCGTGTCTATAATCTATTGATTCAGTGAATTTCCGCTTATCCATGGAAACCAGTACTCCTCTATTCTTCAAACAGCCTCAAAGAAACTTCTTCCATCTTTCACCTGTTTATGGTATACTTACTTTAGGCAACAAAAAAGAACTCCCTATGTATGTATATATGATATCGTTTTATATGCCTTTACAGCCGAACCCATGAAACAGTCCACTTTTAATGGAAATCTTAGGAAGGGCTAAGAAGGAACTGATGTGCCGGAAACTGCATCCAGGAAGTGCCGATTTATCGGGAGTTTCAAATCCAGGGCCGATCCGGACAGAACAGAGTTGCTTAAAGGTCTACAAGGACTGCAGATAGCGGCTGCGAAGAGATTGGTGACAGAGAAAAAACTTTTAAGAAGAAGGGAGGGTACAAACGGCCAGAGACATCGCCGTCGGAGAGCGATTTTGAAGCAATCCGAAAAGGAAATGGTTCTATGTTGAAAAACGGATTTCATTCATAAATGGCGGAACGACGCAGCGCAAGTGACTTCCATCACGCGTCCCCGACGTTAGGAAGAGTCTGGCTCTAAGCACGGTGAATTGATTCTTTTCGGCAACATATGTCAGCTGTGGAGATCTCTTCGAGGGACTTTCCATCTGGGAAGAGGAGGAATTTAGGAACCCACAGGGAG
Organism: uncultured Lachnospiraceae bacterium; assembly: GCA_964643295.1. Classification (GTDB taxonomy): domain Bacteria; phylum Bacillota; class Clostridia; order Lachnospirales; family Lachnospiraceae; genus Merdiplasma. The sequence continues at coordinate 37,217 of CAZXSN010000011.1, read as the reverse complement.
AAAGCATGAAAACAACCTTATACGAGGCGGTTTTTCATTCCATGGGGAAAAACGATAAACGCGTTATGGAGTTTTCTTCTGGCCAGAGGGTATCTTAAGATCGTAAGAAAACAGAAGCTGATCCGGAAAAGTATACGTCTGCGATGGATCAGCTGGCCGTTGCCAGCAAAGGCATTATACTGCCGCTTAACGGTCTGATCAGAAATCCCCGTGATAAGCGCCGCAAAACAATTCCAGGAATCACCCGGCAAAAAAGCAGGGCCCCTTACGCTCACACAGATGTGTAAGTTTCCCTGGCCCTGCCGTTTCTTCCTCTTTCAGGTTTCTGATTAGTTTTTGTATCTGCGCTTTAAGGTCTTCTGACTCTTCGGCGAATCCGGAGGAATCTTAACGACTCCTAAGGAAAACTTTCTGCCAGGTTACTGAGGATCGTTCTGTACCACAGCGATTCCCAGCTCTTTTAACTGAGACTCCGCCACCGCGGAAGGAGCCTTGGTCATCAGGCAGGAGGAATCCTTTACCTTCGGGAAGGCGATCACGTCGCGGATGTTGGTCAAATGCAGCATCTCCATGACCAGGCGGTCCAACCCGTAGGCCAGTCCGGCATGCGGCGGCACCCCGTACTTGAAAGCGGTCAGCAGGAAACTGAACTGCTCGTAGGCCTGCTCCTTCGTAAAGCCCAGGCACTCAAACATCTTCTCCTGAATGTCATTCTGATGAATACGGACGGATCCTCCGCCGATCTCGCTCCCGTTGAGCACGATATCATAGGCTTTCGCCCGCACTCTGCCGGGATCGGTATCCAGAAAGGGCAGATCCTCTTCCATCGGCATCGTAAACGGATGGTGCATGGCCGTAAAGCGGCCTTCCTCCTCGCTGTACTCCAGGAGAGGGAATTCCACAACCCAAAGGAAGTGAAAACTTTCGGGATCGATAAGGTTCAGATCCGCGCCCAGCTTACAGCGCAAAGCGCCCATCGTCTGGCAGGCTAACAGATCCTTATCGGCGGCGAATAAAAGCAGATCGCCCGGCTCTCCCTCCATGGCCTCAACTAACGCGGAAAGTTCCTGCGGCTGCATAAATTTGGCAAACGAAGACTTATAGGAGCCGTCCGGCTGCACACTTAAGTAGGCCAGTCCTTTAAGCCCCCAGCCTTTCACGAATTCCGTGAGGGCGTCGATCTTCTTTCTGGGCATCCCTGCCTGACCCTTGACGTTGATGCCGCGCACACTTCCTCCCGCGGCCACCGCGCCGGAGAACACCCCAAATCCGCAGTCCTTCACAATCTCGGATACGTTGTGCAGTTCCATGCCAAAGCGCGTATCCGGCTTGTCGGAGCCAAAGCGGTCCATCGCCTCCCGCCAGGTCATGCGCGGGAAGGGAATCGTAAGATCCACATCCAGGATCTCCTTCCAGAGAGTCTGTAACAGCCGTTCATTGACCTCGATCACATCGTCCACATCCACAAAGGAGAGTTCCATATCCATCTGGGTAAATTCCGGCTGACGGTCGGCTCTTAAGTCCTCATCGCGGAAACACCTGGCGATCTGAAAATAGCGGTCATAACCGGAAACCATTAACAGCTGCTTAAAAAGCTGCGGAGACTGCGGCAGAGCGAAGAAGGTGCCCGGATAGATCCGGCTGGGAACCAGGTAGTCTCTGGCCCCTTCCGGCGTACTCTTTCCCAGCATCGGCGTTTCGATCTCTAAAAATCCTTCGGAGGCCATAAAGTTGCGGGCCACCATCGCCACCCGGCTTTTTACCATCAGGTTGCGCTGCAGATCCGGACGCCGCAGATCCAGGTACCGGTAGGAAAGCCGAAGCTCCTCCTTCGTAGAGCTGTTCTCCTCAATCGGAAACGGCGGCGTCTCCGATTCCGAAAGAATCCGAAGCTGCCTAGCGCGAATCTCCAGTCTGCCTGTGGACAGCTTTTCATTGACCGCGCCCGCGCGGTACTCCACCTGGCCTACCACCGCCAGGACATATTCGCTGCGCACACTGCCGGCCTTTAAAAAGGCCTCCTCTCCAACCTCGGTCTCGTCAAAGACGATCTGCATAATACCGGAGCGGTCCCGAAGATCCACAAAGATCAGGCTGCCTAAGTTTCTCCGTTTCTGCACCCAGCCCATCAGCGTGACCGTCTGGCCGATCTGCTGTTCCGTAACTTCCGCACATCTGTGGGCCCTTTTAAGACCCTTCATTGATTCTGCCATCTTCTCTCCTTCACCGGTATCGTACCGGTTCGTTTCTTTTTCTCACGCGGCGCTTTATCCAGGATTTAAGCCTTCTCAGGCGGGAGCGCAGCTTTCCATCTCTTTTATTCTTTTGGGGATCCTCTTCTTTCTTTCAATCATCTCCCCGATCCTTTCCAGATAGTTTTTTATATCCTTGACATTCTCCACCCGCTCAATGCGCTCCCCCGCAACAAGCTTTGTGGAGGCCCCGGCTCCTACGGCCAGGATGCTTTGAACCTCCTCCATGATGAGGATGTTGTAGAGGCAGGCTTTTCCCTCTTTCGCGTAGCCGACGTTTTCAAAGTTTCCGGCCATGTTTTTCTGCCGGTACAGATAGTAGGGCTCCAGGCCCATCCTCTTACAGCTTTCCTCGGTAAGCTCCATGATCTGACTGCTGTTTTGAAAGGAAATATCCTGATACTGAGCCTGAAAAAGATGCAGCCTGGTGGCCCGCTTTAAGGCCAGGGAGTGGACGGTCACACTCTCGGGGGAAAGTTTTCCAATCTCCTCCATCGTATGTTCCACTTCCGCAAGACCTTCCCCGGGCAGACCGACAATTAAGTCCATGTTGATGTTGGAAAAGCCAAAAGAACGGGCCAGTTCAAACGCCTCAATGGTATCCTCCACGGTATGCTTTCGTCCGATCACATCCAGGGTCTTTTGATTCATCGTCTGAGGATTGATCGAGATTCTGGTCACTGGATGCTCCCGCAGTACTTTTAGCTTCTCCGCCGTGATCGTATCGGGCCTTCCGGCCTCCACGGTAAACTCCTTCACATGGCGAAAATCAAACGCCGATTCCAGCTTGGTAAGCAGGCGGGTCAGCTGCGCGGGAGAAAGCGTCGTGGGCGTTCCTCCGCCGATATAGACAGCGGTCAGCTTCTTATCAGCAAAAGTATCACAGGTTTCCTCAATCTCCCGGCAAAGCGCATCTAAATATTCATCGACGCGGTTTTCCCAAAGGGATAGCGGACTGGAGCTGAACGAACAGTACAGACAGATGCTGGGACAAAAGGGGATCCCCACATAGAGACTGTACCCGTCCTGCCCAGGAAGATCCTTTAAAATCTTCCTCTCCCGCTTTGCTATTCTTACCGCCAGATTAGCCTTGGAAGCGCTTGTATAGAAAATTTCCTGCATATACCGGGAGGCACCATCCTCAGAAAAGCCTTCCTTTAAAAGGCCCATGGCGATCTTTGTCGGACGGATCCCGGTTAGGTTTCCCCAGGGAAGCTCTTTGCCGGTATAAGTGCAAAGCAGCCGGTAAAGGAGACTTTTCAGCGTATTTTTAGTCTCCGTGCGGTCAGCCTTAGGGGAAAGTTTCTCATAATCCGAAAGAGGTCCCACCTGTACGCTAATCCCGTCATAGTGAGAAAGTTTCTGAAACCGGTCCTCCCCTTCTTTAAAGGAAAGCTCTGGACCTGTAAGGTCTACCGCAACGATTTCCCCGGCATCCGCTGGAACTTCCCCAAAACAGACAGTGACATCCTCTTTCGGATAAAAAGCCTTCACCAGAGAGTGGATGTCATACTCATAATCATGCCTGTTTAACTGTACCGCGACCATACCTTACAAGCTTCCCTCTTTCCTTTACGCTGCCTGCTCCTGGCTTTTTTAATGGCTTTTTTTATGGCCTTTTAAATGACTTCTTAAGTCACCCTGCTCTGCCCGAAAACCTAGACAAACGGATTATACCGCTTCTCATGTCCGATCGAAGTGGGGCTGTCATGCCCCGGATAGACAAAAGTTTCTTCCGGCAGCACAAAAAGCTTTTCCCTTACCGAGCGGGCAAGCGCGGACATGCTGCCGGTGGGAAAATCGGATCTTCCCACGGACTCGCAAAACAGCGTATCCCCGGATAAAAGCAGGTCCTCCTCTTTGCAGTAATAACAGCAGCTCCCCTTTGTATGCCCCGGGGTATGCAGCACCGCAAAGTCTTCCCCGAGCAAGGATACATGCTCCCCGTCGGATACAAGATGATCGGCCTTCAGTGTCATCGGAGAGCCGAACATCTCCGAAAGGTTCCAGTCTATGGAGGATAATACCTCCTCCTCATCCTTACAGGCGTAAACCGGAATGGAGAAGGTTTTTCGCAGGCTCTCGACCGCGCCGATGTGGTCAAAGTGCCCGTGCGTTAACAAAATCGCCTCAGGTACGCCGTTCATCCTTTGAATCTTTTCCTGGATGCGGTCCGCGTGCGCCGATGGATCGACGATCAAAAGCTTTGCCGTTTTGACAGAGGTTACCAGGTAACAGTTCGTGGCGCAAGGCCCTAAAACCATCGTCTCGATTTTCAGATTTTTCAACCCTTCCGCCTCCTTAACTTTCTGTCCGTCTTCCTGTAAGAAGTCTGCCCTGTCCCCGCGAAGGGACAAAAAGGACAGACCTAAGATAAATTCTTCTTTTGACTTTTTTAATCTTGTTTTGATCTTATTTTAATCTTCTTCTGATCTTAATCTGATCCTTTTCTGCTTTTCCCTGTCCCGGATTTCAGCCGGTGCTGCGCTCGATATCGATCACGCTTTCCACCTGGCGGATCTTGTCGATCAGGTAATTTAACGTATCCTTCCCCGGAACTTCAAATTCCATGCAAAGGGTAGCCAAGCCCGACTTGCTGGTGCGGGAATTGACCGAGTGCACATCGATGTGGCGCTCGGTAAAGATCTTTGTGATATCCACGAGCAGTCCGGTGCGGTTGTTGGCATAGATCTTGATCTCTGTCATGTAGAGACCGCCCTGCTCCCGTTCATCCGGCTGCTGCCACTCGGCCTCGATCAGCCTCTCGCGCTCACTCTCCGGCAGGTGCACGATGTTCACGCAGTCTGTGCGGTGAATGGAAACCCCGCGCCCCCTGGTGATGAAACCGATGATCTCATCCCCGGGCACCGGGCTGCAGCACTTGGAAAAGCGCACCGTGACATCGCTTAAGCCCTTGACCTTAATCCCGCTGTTGGATTTGGCCACCGGCGCCTTCTCGCGGTTATTCTGAATCTCCTCGATGATCTGCTCATCGGTGACCGTTTTCTTGTGATCCCTCTCGTACCCTTCCAGGAGCTTATTGAGGATCTGCCCCTCTTTTAAACCCCCGTGCCCCACGGCAGCCAGCACCGAATCCCAGTCCCGAAACCCGTACTTGGCGGTCACTGCGGAGATATACTCCGGCTTTAAAAGATCGGAGAGCACCACCCCTCTGGCCTTGGCGTAGGACTGCATCATCTCCCTGCCCTTGACGATGTTGACTTCCTTGCGCTCCTGTCTGAACCACTGGTTGATCTTGTTCTTCGCCTGGGTGCTCTTGACGATCTTCAGCCAGTCCCGGCTGGGGCCCTTGGAATTCTGCGAGGTGATGATCTCGATGCGGTCGCCGTTTTGGATCACGTAGTCGATGGTCACCAGTTTTCCGTTTACCCGGGCGCCGATCATCTTGTTCCCCACGGCACTGTGGATGCTGTAGGCAAAATCGATCGGGGTGGATCCGTTGGGAAGGTTCTTCACATCGCCCGCCGGCGTGAAGCAGTAGACACTCTCATTGAACAGATCGAGATCGCTCTTTAAGAGGCTCATAAACTCCCGGTTGTCTGAAAGATCCCGCTGCCATTCGAGGATCTGGCGAAGCCACGTTAACTTCTCCTCCTCGCGCTCCGGTCCCGTCTTCTTGCCGTCAGCGGCCTCCTTGTACTTCCAGTGGGCGGCGATGCCGTACTCCGCGACGCGGTGCATCTCAAACGTGCGGATCTGAATCTCGAAAGGTGTCCCGTCCGGGCCGATTAAGGTCGTATGCAGAGACTGATACATGTTCTGCTTGGGCATGGCGATGTAGTCCTTAAAACGCCCCGGGATCGGTTTATACATCTCATGGATGACTCCCAGCGCCGCGTAGCAGTCCTTCACCGTGTCCACGATGATGCGCACGGCAAACAGGTCATAGATCTGCTCCAGGCTCTTCTGCTGGTTGACCATCTTTTTGTAGATACTGAAAAAGTGTTTGGCCCGGCCGTCGACCTGCGCCTTAATGCCCGCCTCCTCGATATGCTTCTTCACATCGTCCACGATGCAGGCCACATACCGGTCGCGCTCATCCTTTTTTAAGGCGATCTTTTCGACCAGGTCATAGTAAACCTCCGGCTCAAGGTATTTCAGACACAGATCGTCCAGTTCCACCTTGATCTTGGAAATCCCCAGGCGGTGAGCGATCGGCGCGTAGATGTCCATCGTCTCCCTGGCTTTTTCCTTCTGTTTTTCCGGAGTCATATATTTGAGCGTACGCATGTTGTGGAGACGGTCGGCAAGTTTGATCAGGATCACACGGATATCCTTGGCCATCGCCAGGAACATTTTGCGCAGGTTTTCCGCCTGCACCTCCACCTTGTCCGTGGCGTAATTCAGCTGTCCCAGCTTGGTCACGCCGTCCACCAGAAGTTCCACTTCCTCGCCGAACTCTTCCTTCAGCTGCTCGGAAGTCATCACCGTATCCTCCACGACATCGTGGAGCAGTCCGGCCACAATCGTCTCCTTGTCCAGCTCCAGATCGGCCAGAATGATGGCCACACAAAGCGGATGGATGATATACGGCTCCCCGGATTTTCTCCGCTGATCCTTATGCGCCTCGCTGGCTACGCGGTAGGCCTTCTCGATCATCGAGATATCGTCCGAGGGGTGATATCTGGTCACACTGGAAATCAGCTCCTGGTAAAGCGTTTCCGGACTCGTAAAATCGTCCATCGCCTTTACGCTGGCGTCCGCCCTTTTGATCTCCTCGATTTCCCCCTGCTGCTTTTCTTCCGCTGCCTGCATACGCTACTTTCCTTCATAGCAGATCACAGATTCGACATCGTATCCTTTCAGTCTCTCGCGTCCCTTTAATCCCGCAAGCTCCATCAGAAACACCACCTTGACCACGACACCGCCAAGCTCCTCGATCATCTTGATCGCCGCCTCGATGGTACCGCCCGTAGCGATCAGATCATCAATGACCGCCACCCTCTGGCCGGGTTTGATCGAATCGCGATGCATCTCAATCGTCGCCGTGCCGTACTCCAGGGCATACTCCCGGGAAATCGTCTCGCAGGGGAGCTTGCCTTTCTTGCGCACAAGCACGAACGGTTTGTGCAGGTTGTAGGCCACCGGCATACCGAAGATAAACCCCCGGGATTCCGTACCCACAATCACATCAATGTTGTCCGGGTCGCCAACCTTTTCCATGATTCCGTCGATCGCCAGCTTCAGGCCGTCCGCGTCCTGCAGTACACTGGTCACATCCCGGAAGATGATCCCCGGCTCCGGGAAATCCGGAATGCTCCTGACATAGTCCTCTAACTTTTTCACCTTTTTCCCTCCTTGTGCCGGGGCGGTAGCCCGCCCGCGTGAAATGCTCCTTTTCTTTTTCTCATTTCCAACCGGTATGCCGGTTTTTGAAATCTGCCTCAGTATAGCATTCTTAAGCGAATTAATCAACTGCCGGTGAAGAAATGCCCCCGTATTCCAGAAGCTGCGGATACAGCCGCTCCATCGTATCCTGACTTTCCGTGTTAAAGGCGACCGCACCGTCTTTCGTGCGAATCAGAATGCAGCAGGGGATATCCTCGGAGACAAAGGCCTCATACTCTCCCCAGGCCTCGTTTGTCCAGGTCCCGTAGTGGAATCTCCCGGAGGTGCCTCCGCCGGCAGCCGCGCCGTAATCCGGCTCACTTACAAGCTCCGCCGAGACAATCTCATCGTAGGAAATTTCCGTCTGCGTTTTCTCCGGGCCCTTGAGTGTAAGGGAAGTTTCCCCCGGAAGAAACGTCACCGAGGGCAGAATCCCGCGGGCAAACAGGAAGCTGATGACCACAAACACAGCCACGATGATGAGGATATCCCTCCAGGGCATCCTCCGGTACCGGCTCTCTTTCATATGAAAATCTCCTTTCTTTTTTCGGCGCGAAAAGCCTGCGGCTCCTTCTGCCTTCTATTATGACGAATCCGGGCGATAAAATCAATTCCTAAAAATTATGGAAATCACTTTTGACAAATCCGCCAAAAGATTTTATACTAATGGCAGGAAATTTGGCAGATTGCCGGAAAAGGCCTCACGACTCTTTTCCTGCAAAGGCCATAGAAGAGGCACCTGTACGAAAAAATGCACAATGGAGAACTCTTTCCGGGATTTTTCCGCCTTTGACGGGGCGAATCCTTCCGAATCGAAACAAAGGTTCCCGGCGGGGAGTATTAGGAGAACATGCGATGGATATCGAGTACATCAGAGAGTACCTTGTGATGGCACAGGAGAGCAACTACACGGAGGCCGCGGACAAGCTGTTTTTATCCCAGTCCACACTTTTTAAACACATCAAGGCCCTGGAGAGTGAGCTGGGCGTACCGCTCTTTGAAAAAACCGGGCGCCGAATCGCCATCACCCCCTACGGGAAGGTGTTCGCCGAGTATGCCGAGCAGATCGTTACGCTGTCCAACCGCTGCCTTTCCGACATCCAGAAACTGAAGGAGACGGAGAGTAACTTAATCGAACTCTCCGCCGACTACCGCGTCCAGGATATCATCCGGGATTTTTGCTACTTAAACAAAGGATATGTGATCCATACGCATCCCGGGGACGCGAAAAAACTGCTCGCCTCCGGGGAGTGTTCCCTGGCTTTGCTGCTTCGCGGCCTGGAAACGAAAGAGGATGAAAAGCTGCTGGAGGAGTTTGAGTGGAAAGATGTCGGCACGGAGAGTCTGGCCGCCGTCATCCCGGCAAGTCACCCCTTAGCCTCCCGCAAAAGCGTCACCTTAAAAGAGCTGGAAAAAGAGGACATCATCACCGTCAATACCAAATATGACCTGGGGGTGCGTCTTTTTGAGCAAAACGGGCTCTCCCCGCGCGTGGTCATGAACGCTCTGGTGGGCACCGAGGCGGCGGAACTTGTGGAGGATGAAAGCGGCATCGCGATCCTGCACAAGAAAAGCATCGCCAGCAAGTTTGAGGAAGACTTAATCCGCCTCGTAGACCTCGATCCGCCGGTGAACCTTACCTTATCCATCGCCTGGCGAAAGGGTGCGCACCTTACCGGAGCGGAAAAAAAGTTCATCGACTTTCTCGGGGAATATTTCAAAGATTTTTAATGAGACGCGAACAACCGCGACCGTTAAAAAGGAAAGAAAAGGAAAACTCTCCTTAACAGACGCGGACCGACCGGAAAGTATCTTTTTGTGTACCACCGGTCGGTCCATCCGCCTTTTCGGGAAACAAAACAGGAAACGGTTCAAAGGAACTTTCGTTCCAGCCAGCTGCCCATGTAGTCAAACAGTGCCCCTGCCGTATCGCCAAACTCTCCGGGGAAGCGCTCCGCATCCGTATTCGGGAAGAAGTTGTGCGTGGCTCCGTGAACAAAGGCCAAGGTTTTATCCTGCATCTTTGCCGCATCGTAGATCATCTCCGAGGCAATGTACTCGTAGCTGCCGGACATGCCCATCACAAGCAGCGGCACGGAAACGCCCTTGATGTTGCCGATGCCCGATGCGTAGCTTGAATCCCAGTCCAGGCCTTCCATCCCGTCTTCCGTCACCGCAAAGCCGCTGGTGGTCATCGCCTGGGAGCTTAAAAATCCGCGCACGGTATTTTTATTCACACCCATGCCGTAAGTATCGGAAAGGCACCGGTCGCACTCTGCGACTCTCTGGCAGGCAACGACTTCCTCGGTGATGCTGCCGTCCCCGTGCACAAGCGTGTGCGCCCGCTTCGTGTGGTGCAAAAGAGAAAGATCCTGCGGCAGCAGCCGGTTGTTTGGCTTCGGCTGATTGCCGGCGGTAATGAGAAACGGCTCATCGTCCGCGTAGAAGCCTTTTCCCTGTTCGATTAAGCGGAGTCTTTCCAGTGCCAGCTTAATCAGGTGCGCATTTCTGCGCTCCTGCGCGGCAAAGTACTTCTTTTTAAATTCCTCGCTGTAGGTGGCTCCCTGCGGATCATAACCGTTTGCCGGATTGAAAATGTCATACTCCGGATCCAGCTTGCAGCCGTTTCCTTCCTCCACGACCGCCGGATCGAGGCTTACAAGCGTCATTGGAGCGTTTCCGTAGTTGGCATCTATTAACATCAGCGCATCCGCCGGTTCCAATGCTTCCTTCACCTGACAGGCGTAGAGCTTCTCCGGTCCCTGAAAAATCTGCGGACCGTTCTCGGCGATACTCTGATAGGCGGTTGCCAACGTTGCTCCGCCGCTGTGTCCCATGATCACCACGCGCTTCACCCCCGGGATGCCCCTTAAAAAGAGCACTCCTGTCTCCAGCAGGGAAAACTTTGGATCGATCGGTCCGTTCTCCACGGATTCACAGGCCAGTACACGGTAACCCCTGGCGGCTAACTGGGCAGCCATGGGAAACGTCATATAATTCTGGTCGCAGTGCATCATCACCACACCGATCTGGCTTCTCTCACCGGGTACCGTAGGCGAATAGTACATCGCGTTTTTCATCATGCCAAGTTCTACCAGCGTCTCACTTACCCCGTCTACGGCATCGTTGTAAAAGACACCCTCTCTCGTTCTTCTCACCATATGCGTAAAGTCTCTCCTTCCTGTCTTACTGCGCTTATCTTTTCTGCCTGACTTTTAGACTTCCTCTTTTTTCAGACGGCAGCCTTTCACCGAAAAAAGCTTTCTCTTACAGGTTCCGGAAGCCTGTTTCCATGCATCCAGACAGATCTTTTTCGGGGCGCCGCCGGTCTAAAACTTTCAACCGGCTGTCCGCCCCGCGTTTTAATTCTTCATTTCCCTTTTTGCTGCCCTTTAGGTCAGTTCCTTCTGCTTAATTGATTGATTACAGCGTCAAAAGCCTGAGCCCACGGCATAAGAAGCATGCCTGTGGGTGAAAAGGCTTATTGACGCACCCCAACATGAGGAAGAAGTGGGGCAGGGGCCCCAGAATTTAAGAATGTTGAGCAGGATTGTGAAAGCTTAAAAGCAGCGGAACAATCCGTAATCACCTTTTGATGCCTGAATCATTGATTTCTTACTCAGTTGATCTCTTTTACCCGGCAGCAGGAGACGAAGTGCCCGGAAGATACCTCCTCCAGCTTCTGCGGCTCAGAGCACTTTTCCGTCGCGTAAGGACAGCGGGCGGCAAACCGGCAGCCCGGCTTGGGGTTGATCGGGCTGGTGATTTCCCCCGTCAGCTGAATGCGCTTCATCGGCTTATGGATGTTGACGCTGGGAATCGCTGACAAAAGCGCCTTGGTGTACGGATGCAGGGTATTCGTAAACAGCTCATCCGTCTCAGCCTTCTCCACCAGCTGCCCTAAGTACATGACGCAGATGTGGTTGGAGATATGGCGCACCACAGACAGGTCATGGGTCACAAACATGTAGGCCATACCCATCTGATCCTGCAGATCCATCAGCAGATTTAACACCGCCGCCTGAATGGAGACATCCAGTGCCGATACCGGTTCGTCGCAGACGATGAAATCCGGTTTCAAGGCCAGCGCTCTGGCGATGCAGACACGCTGACGGCGGCCGCCGTCCAATTCATGCGGATAAGCCATGCGCAGCCGCTCATCGATTCCCACCAGTTCCATCAGCCGGTTGGCTTCCTCTTTCATCTCCGCCTTGGAGCCGAAGCGTTTGGACCTCTTTAAAGGTTCCATGACCGTGCTCTCGATGCTAAGACGCGGATTCAGGCTGGAATACGGATCCTGGAACACGATCTGCATCTGCTCGCGCACCTTCTTAAGTTCCTTGCCCTTTACCCGGGTGATGTCCTTCCCGTTCAGGTACATCTGCCCTTCGGTTGGCTCCTGTAAGTGGATCAGGGTGCGCCCCAGGGTACTCTTGCCGCAGCCGGATTCACCGACCACCCCTAAGGTTTCCCCTTTGTTGATCGTAAAACTGACATCATCCACCGCGTGATTGACACCGGCCGGCACCTTAAAGTATTTCTTCAAATGTTCGACGCGAATCAGTTCCTGGGCCATTTAATTGCCTCCTTCCCGAACACAGGCACAAAAATGCCCCGGAGTGATCTCTTTGGAAGAAATCTGCCCTCTTCGACACTTATCTGTCGCGTAGGGGCAGCGCGGATGAAACGAACACCCTTCCGGCAGGTTTGTCGGATCAGGCGGCATTCCGGCGATCGGACTTAAGCGGCTGGTTTTCGAGTCGATATCCGGCAGAGAACCGAACAGTCCGATCGTATAGGGGTGAGTCGGATGGTCAAACACATCCTCCTTGGTCCCGCTCTCCACGATCTTCCCCGCGTAAATCACGGCCACATCGTCGCAAGTCTGGGCAATCACACCCAGATCGTGGGTGATCAGTATCATGGAAGTCTGAAACTTTACCTTCAGTTCGTTGATCAGCTCCAACACCTGTGCCTGAATCGTCACATCCAGGGCCGTGGTCGGCTCATCCGCAAGCAGAAGCTCGGGGTTGCAGGCCAGGGCCATGGCGATGACCACGCGCTGCTTCATGCCGCCGGAAAACTGATGCGGATACTCCGAATAGCGCTCCGCCGGGATACCTACGGTCTCCAGCATCCGGCCAGCTTCCCGCATCCCTTCCGCTTTCCCGTAATCATTGTGCAAAAGCAGCACCTCTAAGATCTGGTCCCCCACCGTCATCAGGGGGTTTAAGGCGGTCATCGGATCTTGGAAGATCATGGCGATCTTCTTGCCGCGCACATCCAGCATCTCTGATTCTTTCTTCTTCAGCAGATCTTCTCCTTCGAGAAAAATCTCCCCGCCTTTGATCTTTGCGGGCGGATCCGGAAGAATCCGCATGATCGTTTTGGCGATCGTCGTCTTTCCGGCGCCGGTCTCTCCGACTAATCCTAAGGTTTTGCCCTTCTGGACCTCAAACGAGACACCGTTTACCGCATGCACTTCCCTGTGAGCCTGAGAATAGGAAACTTCCAGGTTTTTTACCGAAAGAAATACTTCTTGTCCTGCACTCATTTCTCTTCCTCCTCTCTCAGTCTCTAAGCTTCGGATCTAAGGCATCGCGAATGCCGTCCCCCATCAGGTTGATCGCAAACACGGTCAGAGCAATCGCCACACCAGGCACCAGCAGCATATGCGGATAGGTTCTGATCTGCGTCTTGCCGGCAGCCAGCATCGCACCCCATTCCGGGTTCGGCGGCTGGATCCCCAGGCCGATGTAGGAAAGGGAGGCCGCCATGATCATCGTGGAGCCGATGCCCATGGTCGTAGTCACGATTACCGGCTGAATCACGTTCGGCAGAAGATGCCGGAACATGAGCGAGATGTTCGAGCAGTTGATCGACTTCGCCGCTTCGATGTACTCTTTGGATCGCTCCGTCAAAATCTGTCCGCGGATCATACGCACCGTCCCCGGGATGCCGCCCACGGTCAGCGCCAGCACAGTAGCGAAGAACCCGGATCCCATGACGTTGGAGACCAGGATACAAAGAAGCATCCCCGGCAGAGCCGCCCACACATCCATCAGACGCATGATGATCGTCTCCACTTTTCCGCCGAAGAAACCGGCCACAGAACCGATGATCACACCGACCACGGCGCCGAACAGCGAGGCGCAGACCCCCAGCGCCAGGGAATAGCGGCCGCCGTACATTAAACGGGTTAAGATATCGCGCCCCATCTCGTCACATCCCAACAGATGCGCCTTCGACGGCCCCTGGAACATGTTGACCAGGTCGATGCCGTTCACATCATAGGGAGAGAAAAACGGGCCGATCAGACAGAAAAGGACGATGACCACAAACAGGAACACGCCCAGCTTGGCACTGAAAGCCTTGGTCATACGGCAAAAAAACTCCCACAGAGGGTTGGGCCTTTTATATTTCTGGTTCTGCCCGGCAGCCATCACTTCACCTTCTTTCCCTTGCTGTACTGCGCCTTAATCCTGGGATCCAGGAATGCATAACAAAGATCTGTGACCAGGATTGCCAGAGAGGTAAACAAAGCGAGGAACACCACACAGGCCCAGATGACCGGATAGTCGTGCTGATTCACGCCGGAGAGCAGGTAAGTGCCCACCCCCGGGATGGAGAATACCGATTCGATCACCGGGGAACCGGCAACCATCGAGGCCAGACCGCCGCCGACACCGGTAATGATCGGCATCATCGCGTTCGGCAGCATGTGTTTTCTCGTAATTACGCTTTCTTTCTGCCCTTTCGCCCGGGCAGTGGTCACGAAGTCTGCCCGGATAACCTCCAGCATACTGGATCGCGACTGTCTTGCATTGATGGCAATCGCCCCGAGGCTGCTGGCGACAATCGGCAGAATATAGCCTTTCCAGGTGTCTATCCCGTAAGCCGGCAGCCATCCCAGCTTTAAGGAAAACAGAAGGATTAACAGAAGCGCCACAAAGAAATCCGGTGCGGATACGAAGACCATGGCAATCACCATGACAAACGAATCCTGCCATTTCCCCTCATGGGTCGCGGCGACGATGCCTAAAATCGTGCCGACAGTGACATTGATGATCATGCCGCTTAAGCCGATGATTAAGGTGCGCGGAATGCGGTTTAACAGCTCTGCCGTGACGGAACTGTTGAAAACCCAGGAATCACCGAAATCAAAGCGGATAAACGTGTTGTACATGAAACGCCCCAGCTGGACGAGATACGGCTGATCCAGCCCGAGAGCCGCCCGCTTCACTACCAGCACATCCTCGGTCGCCTCCGGTCCCAGCAGGATCGATGCGACATCACCCGGCACCAGATAGGTCAGCGTAAAGATGACGAAGCCGGTACACCAGAGGATCACGATGGTCATCAGCAGACGTTTAATGACATATCTTGACATTCCTTCTCCTCCAAACTTCCTGATTTTCCAGACTTTGACGAAAAAAAGAGCCCCCGCATAAGTATGCCGATAGAATCCGTCAGACGGATGGTACCTTACGTTATGCGGCGGCCCTTTTCGTTAAACCGCCACGAAGCGGCCTATGCCCTTAAGAGGGAAAACCTTTAAGCTTTCCCTCTTAAAGAGTTTTTTCGTCTTCCCGCCACGAAGACTTTTCTTTTACTGTCCCTCGTAAGTGGAAGCATTTACCGTGTAATAGCCTTCCCTCTTGTAAAGGTCCGTGATCTTGTTGGAGTAAACTAAAGCGGAGCTTGTGCCGACTAAGGAGTAGAAGTAACCGTGCTCCACTACGTAGTCTAAGCAGGCTCTCATATGTTCCGCGTCATGGGTTGCATCCGCGCAGGCCGCCTCATAGAGTTCCTGCAGGGTGTCATCCTGCACCCAGCTCGTGGTGTAGCCCTGGTTGACCTCGTTGTCAAAGAGCAGGTGCCAGGCGCCGACCATATCCGGACCGCCGATGGTGCTCACACCCAGATCCCAGACGTTGTCCTGGGCGATCTGTGTCTGGAAGTTGTCGATACTCACGGACTGGATTTCCGTCTGAATGCCGATCTGCAGCAGAAGGGCCTGCATCATCTGCACAGCCGCCCGGGAAGCTTCCGCGTTGTTGGTAAGGATCACCAGGGTTCTGCCGTCGTAGCTGGAGGCATCCAGATACTCTTTCGCCTTGTCAAGATCGTAATCCGTGATATAGGTATCACTCATGACCAGAGATTCGTCATAATCGTTGTAATAGGAAGTCCCGAAGGTGTCCATACCGACGTAGGTGCCGCCCATCGCGGTCGCCACGGCGTTGTTGTCCAGCGCATAGAAGATGGCCTTGCGCAGGTTCTCATCCAGCGTCTTGCAGTTCGGAGCCACGTAGTAGAACTCATTGGATACGGTCACTTCTGTGGTGAACTGATCCGAAAGCGCACCGCTTTCAAACTCGTCCATCATGGCAATCGGCACATAGGAGCAAACATCAACCGTTCCGGTCTCCAAACCTACCACAGCTGTGGAAGCCTCGGTGATTACCTGGAATTCGATCTCCTGCACGTTTGCGCGGTGTCTGGGCTCCAGTTCGTCGATGTAGGCAAGTCCCCAGTAATCATCGTTCGCTTCCAGAACCAGCTTGGATCCGGAGGTGAATTCCTTCACCTTGTAAGCCCCGGTGCCTACCGCGTTGGTAGCAAAGCTGCCGTTCGCCTCATAGGAAGCCTGGGAGAAGATGATCGAACGGGTTAAGGGGAATTCTGCTTCCGCGATTGCCGGAAGCGGCTCCTTCCAGTGAATGTAGAAGTTCAGGTCATCGATGACTTCCACTGAGTCGAAGTAATCGAAACGCAGCGCGTTGCCGCCCTCGACCAGCCACTCCAGGCTGAATTTCACATCGTTGGAGGTGATCGGATTGCCGTTCCAGTCGTATACGTTTTCGCGCAGCGTCACCTTCCAGGTGGTGTCATCCACTTCCTCGTAACCGGCAGCCATGCAGGGCCTTAATTCCCGGCTCCCATCATCGGCCATGTCAAACAGCGTCTCATAAATCGAATAGATAAAGTAGAACCGGGGATCAATGTTTACCGCGTCCGGTTCCAGATCCTGGGGATCTACCCCAAACGCCACGTTGATCTTGTCATACCTTCCGTTCTCCAGCACATCCGCCGAAGCGCTCATCCCTAAAAGCATAGAAGCGCTGAGCGTGACAGCCACCACTTTTTTCATCCATCCGTGTTTCATCAGTCTGTTCCTCCTTCTTAGTTGTTTTGCACGTTTCCCGTTTCTTTCCTTTGTTTCCTTTGTTTCTGTAATCCCCTCGGATTACTGTTTCCTGATGCTGCCAGTATACAAGATCACCAAAGGAAATGTCCATTTCACTATTTTTCCGTTATTATTCCAAACAGGAAATGATTTCCTTCGTGTAAGCTTCGTCATTGTGCAAGCCCGCGGCCTTCCTTACTATGGGAGACAGGCAGCCTTCAGGCAGTCAGATTTTCATCGGACAAAATCAGCATCTCATCCTCCATCGGCGGATGAGAGTTTTCCACCTTCCGGTAGGGAACCTTTCTCTCCACGAAGCTTACAAGCAGGCTCAAAGCAGCTGCCGCCAGAAAAAGAAGCCCCGCCAGCACCGCTGTTCCTGTTTTATCTCCATGCAGCAGCAGATAAATCCCTGTTCCCGCACCGGCGGCAAAAAGGGCCGCCGCACACCAGGCAGAGGACTTTTCCAGCGCCAGGGAGGAAGTTCGATAATCATCGACTGTCATCTTTCCCGGCACAAACAGGTAGCAGACCGTCAGCACATAAAACAGCCGGAAAAAGAAGCAGATCGATACGATCTCGGGAAGTACTACATAGAGCGCAGAACCGCTTCCGCCCTGTGTGAGGGCCGCGCCCGCAAACAAAAGGAGGATCCCGACAAACAGAAAGACATACAAAAGCCTTACTCCTACGTAAAGAACACGGCTTACATCCTGCACGTACCAGGTCCCCGCGTACTCGCGCACGATCTTCGTTCTGCCCTTCGAATCGAGAACCCGCGTCTCCCGGTAGCCTTCAAAAAAGCGGTGGTAGGCTCTGCTGTGAAAAACGTTCTCATCGCGGTCCTCTTCCGCTTTTCTGCGCAGCTTCTGATTGGCAAGCCGCATCCGTTTCTTGTAATTCATCTGACTCCTTCTTTCTTTCGATCCGCTCTCACTGCTTTCTGAACCTCTTTAAAGGACCTGGCCTTCAAAAGCGTCCTTAAAAAGTTTCCTATCGTTTCGGATCGATTTTTTCTTAAGTTCCCTTAAATGTCCCTTTTTTCTGACAGCCTCAAGGCCTTACCGAAAGCAGATCACATCCGGATCAATCGACTGGATATCCGGGCTGCAGGTTCTTGCCATCACACCGGCTAACTCAGCTGTCATCTGCCTTAACTTTTCCGCCACGCCCTTCGCGCCGTCCTGGGCAAACGGCTTTAAAAATACTCTCGCTGCACAAACGCCGTCCGCTCCCAGGGCCAACGCCTTAAAGGCATCCATGCCGCTTACGATTCCGCAGTCCACAAAGATTTTCACCTTTCCTCCCACCGCCTTGCGAATTTCCGGCAGTACCTTAAGAGGCGGTACGGCATAAGGGTACTCTCCCTTGTGGTGGGAAAGCAAAAGTCCCTTCGCCCCGGCCTCGACAGCCAGTAAGGCATCCCGCACACTTAAGATACCCTTGGCGATAAAGGGCAGGCTTGTCGAATCGGCAAACATCGCCAGCTCCTTCGCGCTTTTGGGGGAAAGCTCCCCGTATCCGTGAGGCACCGCGGGATGATACTCTCCATAGTCATCAAACCCGTGATCGATATCGATCGCGAAGGCCAAAGCCCCGCACTCCTCATCGTGGCGGATGGCCTCCAGGATGGCCTCATTGTCTCTAAGCGGCTTGATGATTCGAATCGCCGAGACACCGGTTTTTACCGCCTCTGCAAAGTCCTCATCGGGGATATAACCCGACCAGAAAACACCGCCCGCTTCCTTTACTCCTCTTGCCATCTCCGCCATGCCGCCTTCATGCAGTCCCGGCACCATGGCTGCCATGCCGCCCAGCATAATGGGTGTGGCAAAGGTTTTTCCAAAAAGATCAAACGTCAAAGACGGCTTCTTTCCGCCGATATGCCGGTAGGAGATCAGCATGGAATCCAGATACTCCCTCGTGATGCGGTTGGAATCTCCGCCCGCACACTTTTCCGGTTCCGGCACCATCTTTTTCATCCGCTCCAGTTTCTCCTGTGCGCTCTCCGCCATTTTTCTCCTCCTTAAAGGTCCGCCCCTTTCGCGAAACCTTTCCTTTTTCTTATTATACCGTAAGCAGCCTACTCTTTCATTTCTACCTGAAGCGGAATCTATTCCAAAAAGGAAAAAATTGCTTGACAAATCTGAATTTTTGTCAGATAATAGGATTAAGTCCCAATATCGTTAAAGGGAGGAGATGCCCATGCAAAAAAGAGAGACTCACCAGCGGCGTCTTGTTCTGGACGCGGTGAGGGCACGAAGCGACCACCCGAGTGCGGACGAAATCTATCTGGATGTCCGCGAAAAGGACAGCCGCATCAGCCGCGGCACCGTCTACCGCAACTTAAAAACCCTGGCAGAGGAGCAGGAGATCACGCACGTGAAAGTCCCCGCGGCCGACCGCTATGACTGGCGGCTGGATAAACACTATCACATGTTCTGCACATGCTGCGGCAGAGTCTGCGACGCCCCTTTGGTCTACCGGGATGATTACGACCAGGAGATGGGAGAAAGAACCGGGTTCCTAATCGAGCGCCACCGCATGATCTTTGAGGGCCTCTGCGCCGCCTGTCAGGAAAAGAAGGCTGAAGAAA
>CAZXSN010000011.1:0-17730 GCA_964643295.1 uncultured Lachnospiraceae bacterium | reverse complement strand
AAAGGAGGTATGAATGGCAGTCTACCAGTGCAGTGTATGCGGCTACATTTACGACGAGGCAAAAGAAAAGATCCCATTTAACGAGCTTACCAGCTGTCCGGTCTGTGGGCAGCCGGTCTCCCGGTTTGTTTTGAAAGAGGACAAGGTCGCTTCAACCGGACCGCAAAGCGGCGGGGAAAAGAAACTTAAGGAAGAGGGTTTCCCGCAAAAGACCGTTTGCGCCTCCGGTACGGATCTTTCCTACGATCCGGCCACTTTGCGGCACGATCCAACTATCCGGTACATGGACGAAATCCATGAGATGGCCGTATCCGGGAAGGTTTTAAGCAGCGCGATGGGAACGAACCTACCGCTTCCTAAATGGGAGGAACTTCTATTTTTAGGCGCCCAGGTAAACCATCTGCCCTTAAACGAAGAGGATCCGGTGGATACCGTGACGGTCATCGGCAGACATGCGAAAAAGCCCATGGTCTTACAAAGCCCGGTCTATATCTCCCACATGTCCTTTGGAGCGCTCTCGAGAGAGGCAAAAGTAGCCCTGGCAAAGGGAGCCGCCTTAGCGGGAACCGCCGCCTGCAGCGGAGAAGGAGGAATCCTGCCCGAGGAACGCGAAAGCGCGTATAAGTATATCTTTGAGTATGTTCCCAACCGCTACAGCGTGACGGACGAAAACTTACAAAGCGCGGACGCGGTGGAGATCAAGATCGGCCAGGGGACCAAGCCCGGCATGGGAGGACATCTGCCGGGAGAAAAAGTGACGGAGGAAGTGGCCTTTATCCGCGGCCGAAAGCCGGGAGAGGATATCCAAAGCCCCAGTAAATTTCCGGAGATACAGTCCAAAGAGGATTTAAAAAAGCTGGTGGATTCGCTTAGAGAGCGCTCTAAAGGACGGCCGATTGGCATTAAGTTAGCCGCAGGACACATCGAAGAGGACCTTGCCGGGTGCATCTATGCCGGTGCGGACTTTGTCACGATTGACGGCAGAGGCGGCGCTACCGGTTCCAGCCCTCTTCTGCTGCGGGAAGCATCCACGGTTCCCACGATCTACGCCTTAAGCCGCGCCAGAAGGTACTTAGACCAGATGCATGCAGACATCGATCTGGTCATCACCGGGGGCTTACGGGTTTCCGCGGACTTCGCCAAAGCGCTGGCCATGGGTGCCGACGCGGTGGCGGTCGCCAGCGCGGCTTTGATGGCGGCAGGCTGTCAGCAGTACCGAATCTGCGGAAGCGGACGCTGCCCGGTTGGAATCGCCACCCAGGATGAGGCCCTCCGAAGCCGCCTGAACGTGGATGCAGCCGCGAGACGCGTGGCCAACTTCCTGACCGTCTCCCTGGAGGAGTTAAAGACCTTTGCCAGAATCACGGGGCATTCCAGTATCCACGATCTTTCCCTGCAGGATCTTGTTACCACAAACGGGGAAATCTCCAAGTATACCGGGATTTCCCACGCGGGAGCGCCGGGGAAGCCGCAGGCTGTAAGCGGAAAAGGGCATGTACCTTTCTCCGAAAAGGAAGCTTTCCTTTCAAAGGAAAACCTAAACGAAAAAGCAGAAGAAAACAAGGAGGAACTGAAGATGAGTGAAAACAAATATGCCGGTACCCAGACTGAGAAAAATTTAGAGGCAGCCTTCGCGGGCGAATCCGAGGCGAGAAACAAGTACACCTACTTCGCCTCTGTGGCAAAGAAGGAAGGCTATGAGCAGATGGCGGCCCTGTTTTTAAAGACCGCGGACAACGAGAAGGAGCACGCCAAGCTGTGGTTTAAGGAGTTAAACGGGATCGGCAATACGCAGGAGAACTTAAAGGCCGCCGCGGAGGGCGAGAACTATGAGTGGACCGATATGTATGAGGGATTTGCCAAAACGGCGGAGGAGGAAGGATTCACCGCCCTGGCGCACAAGTTCCGCATGGTCGCGGCGATCGAGAAGCACCACGAGGAACGCTACCGCGCACTGCTGAAAAACCTCGAGACGGCCCAGGTGTTTGAAAAAAGTGAAGTGAAGGTCTGGGAGTGCCGCAACTGCGGCCACATCATGGTCGGAACGAGCGCCCCGGAAGTCTGCCCGGTCTGCGCCCATCCGCAAAGCTACTTTGAGGTTCACGCGGAGAACTACTAAAACGCGAAAGCCCTCCCCGAAGGGAAGCGTTAAAGAAGTGTAATAAAGCGCACTTAAAAAGTGCGCTTTAACAAAGGTATGTTTCCAAACTTTGCTTATGCCCTGCCTTACTCCTTTCAGGCAGGGCCTTTTTTCTTGTGAGGGAATCTTTCCTTAGAAGAGTCCGCCGTTTCCGCCGTCATCGAAGAATCTGCCGTAAAAATCCGGCATATCGTCAAAGTACTGGCCGTTGGGTTCGCCTTCCGTGGACGCTTCCGTTTCCCCTTCCGGGTTCTGTGAAGACGTATTCTCTTCCGTGTTCTTCTGCAGGGTTACCTCAATCTCCTTCGCGTTATAGGTCCCTTCGGAAGCTCTCTGCACTTCCAGGGTGACGGTCTCGCCGACCTCATAGTATTCCAGCGTCTCCACCAGTTCATCCTTGTCGCTGATCGTGATGCCATCAAATTTGGTGATGATGTCGCCCTTCTTTAAGCCTGCCTTTTCAGCCGCAGAATCCTTGCTCACTTCGTAGACCACCGCGCCCATCGGCATGCTGTAGAGTTCCTTCGCTTCATCAGATACCGACACCACAGTGATGCCCAGAACCCCGTGATCTTTCACCGTCTGTCTGGTCTCGCGGTTGATCAGGTTGGTGAGCACCGGTTTCGCCGCGTCGATGGGGATCGCGTAGCCCATGCTTTCCGCGTCGTTTCCTGTCGCTTTCGCGTCGTTGATGCCGATCACTTCCCCACGCTTGTTAAGCAGTGCGCCGCCGCTGCAGCCAAAGTTGATGGCCGCATCCGTCTGCAGCTCGGTAAAGGTTCCGACATCGGTCGTGATCTCCCGTTCCACAGCGCTGATGATGCCGCTGGTTACCGTCTGCCCGACGCCGAGCGCGTTGCCGATGGCGATCGCGGTTTCGCCTACTTTCAGATCTTTCGAACTGCCCAGAGTCGCGATTTTCAGCTGGCGGAACACCTCATCCGGGATATCCTTCAAACTGACCGCCACAACCGCGAGGTCATACCCGGAATCGGTTCCCTTCGTGACCGCCGGGACGATTAAATCATCCGGATCTTCCGCGTCCACGGTAAAGCAGACGTGAATCTCCGTGGAGTTTGCCACCACATGACGGTTCGTGGCGATCAGCAGTTCCTCATCGTTCTGGGCGATGATGATACCGGAACCGGCACCCTCGGTTTCCAGCTCCTGTTTTCCGTAAAAATAGCTCTCGATTTCCTGTACAGACTTCTGGGTGATCGATACGATGGAGGGCATGCAGTTTTCCACGATCGCGGAGACATCCATGGCGATGATGCCCTCAGAGCCGGTATGCGTGGTCTCCAGGGTTTCGTAGGAGACCGGTTCTTCCTTTTTCTCTTCCGTCGCCGCTTCTTCTGTCGCTGCTTCCTCCGTCACTGCCTCTTCCGTCGCGGGAGCTTCTGTCGGCTCTTCCGTTTCCGTAAGCTCTGCGGTTTCCTCCTGCCCCTCAGGTTCCGCCTCAGATACCTCTTCGGCGGCTGCCTGCGTATCGGGACTTTCTGTTGATTCTTCAGCTACGGACAGCGTCAGTCCGTCGTCTCCCTCCTCCGCCGTGGAAGATACGAGATCCTGATCCTCCCCGGCGATGGCCAGTGTCACCTGCTGTTCCTCCTTATCGGCTGCCTGCGCGTGATTGTCCTGACTGCTCCATACGATGGCCAGCGCGGCCAGAAGCACACCGCCTCCCACACCGGCTGCTGCCAAAATCTTTTTCTTATTCCAGTTTTTGCGTGACATACTGTCTTACTCCTTTCTATCCATAAACGCTGCTTCCGGCGCCTCCTCGCTCCAGGAAGCTTTTCTTTTCCTTATCGATGATCCTACTTTACCCTACTTTTGTGAATAAGATGTGAAAATCCTGTAGAAATTCTGTGTCATGATTCCAAAGGGCACCGGCTTTCGATTCCGCGTACAGAAAACACCATAGAAAGGAAGAGAAAGGAAAAAAGACTGTCTGACACCCGTCACCCGGAAAATCCCGCGTTTCGGGCAAAGGCTGATGGAAATAAGATGTTCTCAGAAACGGCACTCTATCCGTGAACCGGCATGTCCGCGTTTGGGACTGAAAGCAGCTGACGAAAGGGCTCGCTGACCGAAACGATTTCGGCAGCCAGCCCCTTGGTCTTGCGCTCCTGCAAACAAACTATCGGCAGATCTGTGTCAAAGATACGGAGACGGTACGTGCCATTCTCCAACGCTACTCCTCTTCCCCGGCCTTGTCCTCCAGAGAAAAGACAATGTTCTTGCCCAGCGCATCCGCAATCTTCAGGATCATGTCCACGGTCACGTTGTGTTTCCCGGTTTCCAGGCGGCAGACATTCGAACGCTGAGAACCAATCCTGCGGGCAACCTCCGCCTGCGAAATGTTCTGTTCCCGACGCGCCTCCACCAGTAAGTGAATAAGTTCCTCTCTGCTCATAAAGATCCCCCTCTTTTCTTCTTTTCTATAGGTTAGCATAAAAACTAACTTTTGGCAAGGGTTTGGAAAAAATATTTGCAGATTTTTCCAATTCTTTTTTCTGCTTTAGTTCCTTATCTTTCCTGTTTACAGCGTCAAAGATATGAGCTTTCGGCTGAGAAACAGCTAAAGGTGAACAGACTATCTGATGCGCCCCAAACTTAAGGTAAGAAGTGGAGTGTGTTTAGCCGACACAAAGCTAAGATTAAAGACAGACCCCAGAATTAAAAATGTTGAGCAGGATTGTTAAAACTACAAGCAGTGGAACAATCCGTAATCACCTGTTGACGCATAAATCATACTATAAAAGAAGGCCTGGACCGGTAAGCCCACGCCTTCCTTAGTAAAAGCCTGTAAAAGAATTCTTTTCTTTGCTTCCGGAATGTCACGGCAGGAAAGATACCCTTGTCTTACTCCTTTTTCACCAGCAGCGACTTTCCGGTCATCTCCGCGGGCTGCTCCATACCCATCATCTCGATTAAGGTGGGAACGATATCCGCCAGGCAGCCGCCCTCCCGCAGCGTGTAAGCCGGATCATAGTTTACCAGGATAAACGGCACCGGATTGGTCGTATGCGCGGTAAACGGATCGCCGGTCTCGTAGTCAATCAGCTGCTCGGCGTTGCCGTGATCCGCGCAGACAAACATCTGTCCTCCGACTTCCTTTATGGCCTCCACGACGCGGGACACACAAAGATCCACCGCCTCGATGGCCTTGATCGCGGCGGACAGCACCCCGGTATGCCCTACCATATCCGGATTGGCGAAGTTTGTGATGATCACATCGTATTTACCCGATTTGATGGCCTCCACGAACTTGTCGCAGACTTCGTAAGCGCTCATCTCCGGCTTCAGATCGTAGGTTGCCACTTTGGGAGAGTTGACCAGGATCCTGGTCTCTCCTTCGTTGGGCGCTTCCACCCCGCCGTTAAAGAAGAAGGTCACATGCGCGTACTTTTCGGTCTCGGCGATCCTGGCCTGCGTCATATGATGGGCGGCTAAGTATTCCCCGAAGGTATTGTTGACCGTCACCTTCTGGAAGGCGATCTCCTTGTTCGGAATCGTCACATCGTATTCCGTGAAACAGACATAGACGACCTTTTTGCGCGGTCCCCGGTCAAAACCGGTAAAGTCATCACAGCAGAACGTGCGGCTGATTTCTCTTGCGCGGTCCGGACGGAAGTTAAAGAAGATGATCGAATCGCCGTCCTGGATCGTGGTCACCGGCTTGCCGTCCTTCATCACCACGGTCGGCTGCACAAACTCATCCGTCTCTCCCTTTTCATAGGACTGCGCAACGGCTTCCACACCCGAAGAGGCTGTCAGGCCCTCGCCCTTCGTGAGTGCCCGGTATGCCCGCTCGATTCGATCCCAGCGGTTATCCCGGTCCATCGCATAGTAGCGGCCGCTCACCACGCCGATCTCGCCGATGCCGATCTCCTCCATCTTCTCCTGCAGCTGGCGCACATACTCGATGCCCGATTCCGGAGGCGTATCTCTGCCGTCCAGGAAGCAGTGCACGTAGACCTTCTTCAGTCCCTGGCGCTTCGCCATCTCCAGAAGAGCGTACAGATGCGTGTTGTGGCTGTGTACGCCGCCGTCTGACAACAGCCCGTAAAGATGCAGGGAGGTGTCATTCTCCTTTGCGTTTTGCATCGCATGCAGCAGCGCTTTATTCTCAAAGAAAACGCCGTCCTGAATCTCTTTGGTAATCCTGGTCAGCTCCTGATACACAATCCGGCCCGCGCCCATATTTAAATGTCCCACCTCGGAATTGCCCATCTGTCCTTCCGGCAGACCGACCGCCATCCCGCTCGCATTTCCTTTCACAAAGGGACATTCGGCCATCAGGGCGTCGATCGTCGGCTTTTTCGCCTGGGCGATGGCATTGCCCTCGACGCGGTCATTCAAGCCAAAGCCGTCCAAAATCATTAACACTGTCGGTTTCCTGCTCATTGCTGTTCTCTCCTTTTTCTCCCTTTCCTCTTAAGGGTGCTTAACCGTTCTCTTTTTTTATTCCCGGTTCATCTGTCTGATCAGTTGTTAAGCGTCCTCTTTCTAAGCCCTTTGCAAGCGCGGCTTCCGCGGTTGGTCTTTGCCATACTTTACGCTTACGGCTGTCCTTTTTCCTTAGCCGTACACCCTGATCATAGCCGAAACGGACTTGATCGAGGAGATATCCTTGAACTGATCGATCGAATCCTTCAAATGCCCTTCCCGCACATGGTCGGTGATCACCACCAGCTCCGCGTTCCCGCCGCTTCGCTCCTTCTGCACTACCTCAGCGATGCTCACGGAATTGTTGCCCAGCACACTGGCTACCATCGCCAGCACCCCCGGTTTATCCTCCACTTCCAGGCGCAGGAAGTAGCGGCTGACGATCTCGCTGATGCGCTTGACCGGCAGCTGCTTGTAGCAGCCGCAGCGCGTCGTGCCCTTCGCGCCCCGAACGATACTGCGGGCCTCCGTAAACACGTCCCCCAGCACCGCGCTGGCGGTGGGCAGCTCTCCGGCTCCCCGGCCGTAAAACATCACATCTCCCACCGCGTCCCCGTGAACAAAGACCGCGTTGTAGGTGCCGGACACCGTCGCCAGCGGATGATCCTTGGGAATCAGCATCGGATGCACACGCACCTCAATACCCTCCGCCGTGTGCTTCGCCACCCCCAAAAGCTTGATCACCCAGCCCAACTCTTTCGCGTACTGAATGTCTTTGGAGGAAATCTTCGTGATCCCCTCCGTGTAGACGTCCTTAAACGTCACCCTGGAGTGGAAGGCGATGGAGGCCATGATCGCCATCTTCCTGGCCGCGTCATACCCTTCCACGTCCGCCGTGGGATCCGCCTCCGCGTAGCCAAGTCTGGTGGCCGTATTGAGCGCCTGGTAAAAATCCACGCCCTCATCGGTCATCTTGCTCAAAATGTAATTGGTCGTGCCGTTGACGATCCCCATAACCTCGCTGATATAATTGGCCGCCAGGGAGCTTCTAAGCGGACGGATGATGGGAATGCCCCCGGCCACCGCCGCCTCGAACATCAGATCCCTGCCGCTTTTTTCCGCTGTATCCAAAAGCTCTCCGCCGTATTCCGCCAGCAGATCCTTGTTGGCCGTCACCACACTCTTGCCCGCCATAAGGGCCTGTTTGATATAGGTGCGGGCCGGTTCTATCCCGCCCATCACCTCAACCACGATATCGATCTCGTCATCGTTTCGGATGTCCTCCCAGTTGTTGGTGAGAACGGACGTGTCATCCACCTTCTTGGCGGCTTTCTCCAGGTCGCGGACCAGAATCTTCCTGATCTTCACTGCCGCCCCCACCTTGTAGGGCATTTCCGGTTCCTGCAGCTTCATCACCTTAAATACGCCGCCGCCCACCGTGCCCAAACCCAGCAGGGCGATCTGAATCACGTTATCTCTCATACCATGCAGACTCCTTTTCTCCCCCGTTTTCTAAGAGTCATTATAAACGGTTCCCGGGATTTCGTCTACGAAAAAATAGAAAATTTCCCTTTTCCTTCGATCCTCCCGAAAATTCAAAAAACCGCCTACAGAACCTTGGAGAGAAAATCGCGGAGCCGCTGATTGCTCGGGTTGGCAAAGAATTCCTTCGGGCTTCCCTCTTCCTTGATCACGCCCTCGTCGATAAAGAGCACCCGGTTGGCGACCTCTCTGGCAAATCCCATCTCGTGCGTGACCACCACCATCGTCATGCCGTCCCTGGCAAGCTCGCGCATAAGTTCCAGCACCTCGCCCACCATCTCCGGATCCAGGGCCGAGGTCGGCTCATCAAAGAGCATCACATCCGGATTCATCGCCAGGGAGCGGGCAATCGCCACCCGCTGCTGCTGTCCGCCGGAGAGCATGTTCGGGTACTGGTCCGCTTTTTCCGGCAGACCGATGCGCTCCAAAAGCTCCGCGGCCCGCTTTTCCGCCTGCTCCCTGGTCATCAGCTTTAAGCGAACCGGAGCCAGCATGATATTCTTCTTAATCGTCAGGTGCGGAAACAGGTTAAACTGCTGAAACACCATGCCGATCTTCTGACGCATCTTGTCGATATGCACCGATTTGCTTGTGATATCGGTTCCCTCAAAGAGGATTTTCCCGCCGGTCGGCTTCTCTAAAAGGTTTAACGAGCGCAGGAAGGTCGATTTCCCGCAGCCGGAGGGACCGATGATGGCCACCACTTCTCCCCGGTGGATCTTCGTGGTGATATCGATGAGGACATGGTTGTCGCCAAAGGATTTTTGAAGACCCTGGATATCCAGTAACACTTCAGGCTCCTGTACGCTCATTGCTCCTAAGCCTCCTCTCCAGTTTTCCCACCATATGGCTTAAGAAAACGACCATGACCAGGTAGATCATGGCCACGCCGATTAACGGAAACAGCGCCGCATAGGTCTGGCTGCGGATGATATCCCCGGCACGGGTCAGATCGATCAAGCCGATGTAGCCGCAGATCGAAGTCTCTTTTAACAGCACGATAAATTCATTCGCCAGGGCCGGCAGGACGTTTTTAAAGGCCTGCGGCAGGATAATCAAAAGCATCGTCTGACGAAAGTTAAAGCCTAAACTTCTGCCCGCCTCAAACTGCCCCTGCGGGATGGACATAATCCCGGACCGGATGATCTCCGCCACGTAGGCGGCTGAATTAAGGCCGAATGCCAGCACCGCCGTTGTCAGTTTCCCCGGATCGTAAGTGGCAAAGACCACGTAATACATGATCAGAAGCTGCAGCATCATCGGGGTGCCGCGTATCACGGTCAGGTATACCCGGCAGACGGTGTTTAGGATCTTCAGGTTGCCGTTCTTGTCATGACCGGCACGGATCACGGCGATCAGAAAGCCCAGCAGCACACCGATGATCACCGCGAACAGGGTAATGAGCAGCGTGTTTTCCAGACCGGAGACGATATATTTCCAGCGGTTCTGCTCGATAAAGTTCTGTCGAAACTGTTCTACGAAACTCAAAACGTTCCTCCCTTTCCCTTAACACACAGACAGGGCCGCCGCAAAACTCTTCCTTTCGCGTTTGCGACAACCCTGCCCCTCATTTACCGGGAAACTCCCGGTCATCTCTTTCTGATTCTTTTTAAAGTGAACGATTGTTACTTGCGGACAATGATCACCTGCGTAGCCGTTGTGTAGGGATCGGAGAAATCCACGTTCTTCAGGCGGTCTTCCGTGATCGTCATGCCCGCGACGCCCATGTCGGCCTTGCCGGAGACAACCGCGTTGATGATAGCGTCAAATTCCATATCTTCGATCTTGAGCTCATAGCCCAGCTTGTCGCAGACGGCCTGGGCCATCTCCGCGTCGATGCCCACCACGGTGGTGCCGTCGTCCGCATACATCTCATAAGGCGGGAAGGCGGCATTGGTCGCCATGATCAGGGTGCCGTTGGAGCGGTCCACATCCTCCGGGGAGACATACGGGCAGGTGCCGATCGTCTCATCGCCGATATAGTTGGCAGTGATCTGGTCCAAAACGCCCTCTTCTTTAAGCTCCGCTAAAGCTCCGTTGATCGCCTCGGTAAGCTCCGGTCTGTCCTTGGAGACAGCGATCGCATACTCTTCCAGAGCGAAATCCTCCTCGAGGATCGTCAGGTCATCATTTACTTTCACGAACTCTTTCGCCGGTTCGCCGTCGATGATCACGCAGTCGATCTTGCCCTGCTTTAAAGCCATCACGGCATCATTCCCCTTGTTATAGCGCTCGACCGTGGTCCCGGCCTCGTCGCCCTCATAGTCTGTGGCATAGATATCACCGGTCGTTCCCAGCTGCACACCGATCTTCTTCCCTTCCAGATCATCGATGCTGGAAATGCCGCTGCTGTTTTCCGCTGCCGCCGCCGCAGTTTCTGCTTCCGTCTCCTCTGCGAAGGCCGCAAAGGATAAAGATGCGCTGATTGCTGCCGCCAGGGAAACCGCAGCAAATTTCTTCCAGTTCTTTACCATGAGTGTTTCCTCCTTTTTCTCTCTGCACCAGGCAGGGATGGGTAAACCCGTCTCCTGCCATGCGATGAATATTTATGCATTTCTTTTGCCATTATAGCACCATGAGAGCAAAAGGCAAGGAAAAATTAGGGAAATGCGCACAGAAAGCCTCCTCTAAGCTTCCATGTCAGGGTCTGATTGTCCCTGATATTCGTTTTTTTAGACCAGGTTCCAATAGAGGGAGTAGGATCCGGAGGCCATCCTGCTGTTGCTCGCCCGAATCACCTTCAGATAATACATCCCTGGCTTGACCGCAGTCTTTTGCTGGGTTAGGGCGTTGATGCTGTAGAACACGTTCTGCGCTTTCTTAAGGGATGCCACCCGTTTTCCGTCTGGGTAGGAAGGACCGTAAAGATAAAACGCCAGGTTCCCGTTGCCGTCCGCCGCCAGGATAAGCTTTAAGACCTGCTTTTGCGTCACCTGAAACCGGTACCAGTCCGCCGTAGTAGCTTTTTCGCCGGCCGCCGCCAGCCCTTTCACGGTCTTCTTTCTGGGAAGCGTAACCGCCGCGGTCTTCGTCTTTCCGCTCTTTTCCGTAAGCGGCTTGTACTGCAGTGTGAGCACATA
Source organism: uncultured Lachnospiraceae bacterium (assembly GCA_964643295.1). Classification (GTDB taxonomy): domain Bacteria; phylum Bacillota; class Clostridia; order Lachnospirales; family Lachnospiraceae; genus Merdiplasma. Next base: position 6,573 of record CAZXSN010000011.1, on the reverse strand, counting down.
CCGCCGGACATTAGACACGCGGATGTAGTAGGTGCCCTTTTTCACCCCATAGGCGGCGAAAACACCATGATCACCGTCTACCCTGGAAGAGGACGCTTCCAGCTTTTTAAACTTGCTGTCATACAGGGACACCAGAAGCGGCGAGTGGCTGTTGGTCTCCACATCGATTTTCATGCCCGTGATGTTAAATACCCCTGCCTTGGTCACATTGATCTTGCTGTACGCACTCTGTTCTCTCGCAAACGTCGCCGTGGCAGAATAAACCCCGCTGCCCTGTGATTTAAAATTGACATAAGTCCGCTGCGCCGCCGACGCCGTAAGCCCCAGAAAGGCTGTAAAGAGCACCGTAAACAGTAGCACTTTTAATCCCGAACCTGTCTTCTTTTCTCTCATGATGTATCCCCCCTGCGTTTCCAAAACACTTCTCTTTGCCCGCGCGTAAACCTAACGCTTTTTTTAAGTTCCCGCGCTTACAGAAAGTATAGCACACATCCATTTGCCCTGCCAGAAAAGAATCTTCAGACAATCCAAAGATTTCCTTGCGTTTTTCTTACGATTGAAAATTTATGCGGGAAGGTTTCCATTGTTTCGGCATCCCCTGTTTCTCACAAAAGACACCTCCTTTGCCTCCGCCATCCTCCCGGCAAGGTTTTTGTATTTCTGTCATCCGTTAAAGAGAAGGCAAACTTTGTATCTTGATGCAGGAGATATGTATGTATACAAGTGAATGTGATGTCTGACGATACCAGCCTCGGCAAAGAGAAAGGGAAAGAAATGCTTGACGAAACGGAAGAGATCCCCTACAATGAATCCTGTAAGACTACCAAACCTATTTGCTTAATAGGATATCGAATGAAAAGGAGGGCACGGGACTTTTATAAGGAAGCCCGGAGAACATAATAATGAAGAAACGATCCATTCTCTCTCTGACCATGATTCTTGCCGCCCAACTGCTCACCTTAAGCGGATGCGGCGGGGAAAAAAGCGCGGATAAGCAGACCGAAAAAAGCAGTACTCTCTCCGTCTCCCTCTCCTCCCTGTCGGAGGAACCTTTGTTTGTAGACTGGGAGCAGGACGGGCAGCCAATGCAGCTGATTGCACTGAAAAGTGATGACGGAGTGCGCGTCGCCTACAATACCTGCCAGTCGTGCGCGGGTTCCCCGTATGCCTACTACGAGTACGAGGACGGGATTCTTACCTGCCAGAACTGCGGCTTCACCTTCAGTCTGGACGCGGTCGGCGCGGTATCCGGCGGATGTAATCCGAAACCGGTGGGTTCATTCACCGTCGAAGATGACACTCTCCTGATCGGGGAAGAAGAGCTTTCCTCCGCTGCCGCTGATTTCGAGACCTGGAAGGTGTTCGGATGAGCATTGTAAAAACCTGGCACGTGGAGGGGATGCACTGTCCCCGCTGCGAAACTGCCGTGACAAACAGTGTGAAAGGTCTGGCGGGCATCGATAACGCAAAAGCCGACTGGCAGAAAGGCACCCTGACGGCAAGGTGGGATTCGCGTATCTTGCCGGAATCCGCGGTCAATGACCGCTTAAAGGCGGCGGGATACTCTCTCGACTTAAGATCCCCGGAAAGCAGAACAGGAGGAAGCCTTCTACGCCTCTTGATTCTGAGTGTATGCGCAGTCTGTCTGTACTTTGTGCTTACGCGAACATCCGCCGCGCAGTGGGTGCAGACCTTTCCCATGGCGCGGGAAGGCATGAGCTTAGGGATGCTGTTCGTCGTAGGAGTAGCCACTTCCCTGCACTGCGTCGCCATGTGCGGAGGAATCAACCTGGCGCAGAGCACGGCAGCCGTCAAAAAAGGCGTATCCGTAAACCGGGCGAATCTTTTGTACAACCTTGGCAGACTCGTTTCCTATACAGCCGTGGGCATGGTCATCGGATGGGTTGGTATGCTCTTTAACTTCTCCAACACCACCAAAGCCGCGATTCAGCTGTTTGCCGCCGTCTTTATGATCTTAATGGCCGGAAACCTGGTGGGCTGCTTTTCGTGGGTGAGAAATCTGCTGCCGCGTATTCCCAAACGTCTGCAGACGAACCTGTTTCGAAAAGCGTCGGGAAAATCCTCCTTCCTGATCGGTCTCGCGAACGGCCTTATGCCCTGCGGTCCTTTGCAGGCCATGCAGCTTTACGCGCTGTCCGCCGGAAACTGGCTCAAAGGAGCCGCGTCCATGTTTTTCTTCTGCCTTGGGACCATCCCTCTGATGCTGGGATTCGGTCTGCTTGGCGGCGGCCTGATGCGCAGATTTGCGAAACCCATGCGGATCATCTCCTGCGCACTGGTGCTGGTGATGGGAGTAAACGCGCTGGCAAACGGCCTATCTCTGCTCGGGGTGAGCGCTCCGGCAGCAAAACCGGTCGGCGCAGACGGCATCGCGGTCGTCTCGGAAGACGGCGCACAGTACGTCTATTCGGAACTGGACTACGGAGGATATCCGGTGATCACGGTGCAGGAGGGCATTCCGGTGAAGTGGACGCTGCATGCGGAAGAAAACCGTATCACGAGCTGCAACAATGAGCTGTATATACCGGCGTACCAATTAAGCGTAAAGCTGCAGCCAGGAGACAATCTGATCGAATTTACTCCTGGGGAAAGCGGAACCATTCCCTACACCTGCTGGATGGGAATGATTAGAAGCGTCATCTATGTAGAACCGGCATGAGAAACCGTCGGTGCCACCTGCAAAAACCCCGGAATGGCGAATCAGCATCCATTCCGGGGATATCGGCTGGTTTTGCGGTGGGAAGAAAGCTTCCACTTTATTTCATGAACAGCATCCGGAAGGACTGCCTTGCCGGGAACTTTAATTCACGGGGCCCCTGATCTGTCATCATCTGATATCTGCCAATCCAGGAAGAAGTGGCAGAAGACGTTCATCACCTCTCCTGTGGATACATACACCCGCCATGGATGAACCCGACATTTCCATTCCAAAGAATTGCGGACGGCAACGGCTTTTCTTCCTTTTAACAGCAGACAATATTCTTCTTGAAATCCGCCCTGAGACATGGTATACTGAGACTGTCGAAAAGGGATGCCCCCAGGACAGAGGTGGACTAACAGCCGACCGAGCGGCAGCATTAGCCGATTACTCTGCGAAAAGCGCGGCTAATGCTGCCTGTTGCCAATCGTGTATCCGAGCGCGAATGCGGTTAAGACTTAAGCTTAACACGTTGATAAACTCGCTAACGTTCGTGGCGGCATCTCCTTTCGCACAATAAATGGGTTTCCTTTCCTTCCTTTGATTCTGTATATTCATTGCCGCTATCCTAAAGGAATGTCTCCCGCGACAGCCGCGAAATTCCCCTCCTATCAGAAGGATCCTCCAGACAAGTTTAACAGTCTCCTTACCGAAAACCTCGATGTTTCCTTTTACGGCTGCCTCTTCAGACGGCAGACTGCTTTCGTGAAAGTCAGAACGCAGTAATCTTTAAAGATATGTTCATGATTTCAACCATATTTTTCTCTCCCCACTCTTTCTTCCATTCTCTCTGTCAGCAGTCCCGCAAAAACCTTTCCTTGCCTCGTGCATCTTAAGGTGCATACCCTCCATCGGCACATGGACGAGTACGGTAAGACAGCCTACGAACGGAGCACTGATGCGTATGATACCCTGAGTTTCATTTCCTGGATCAAGTTATATTCAGCGTCCTTTCCCGTCTCCTCAGGCAAATGCTTTCCCCGGACATACTATCTATAAATTTTTTTGACAATTTGTAATTTTTCTGTTATATATAAGGGTGTGATAGTAGGCCGCTATTATCGAACATGTGTTCGGCATAAATCTTGCTGGATTTCCTGATTTTCCCTTGACAGACAAATCTGTTGACGTTATACTAAAGAGCGCGATCACTTGCCTTCCCCTGCGGCAGATGAATCGAAGTCACTTCGGTTGAGAAAATCTCACATTTTTTGACAGATCATCTTTTTTGTGTTATAGTATATAAGATTAAGCGAGGCAGACTTATGCAGTCTTCCTCGGAGAAGACTTTTGATTTAACTAAACACCGTGATATCGGAAATCGATAGGCGTGGATTATAGACGCAAAAATTAGCCGGATGAAGGTAACAGATAAGCTGCATAAGAAGAGCCTACGTTACCCTGTAAGGGGGAAGGAAATATGGTTCCCTACTTTTCCCTGATAGTGCCGGAAAGAATTTCCGCTGGAACAGCAAAATTTCGTACTGTCAGTTCGTTCTTCTTACTGCCTAAAAATGGAAGGTACTGTTTTTGTCTGTGAGGCTGTCACTGGGACCATACATGCCGGAATGCGGTCTTTTGCCGCTGTGCTGCGATAGACATAAATCTAAATTTGATTTACTTTTCCACTTAACTAAATTCACAGAGAAAGGGGATGCTGAATGGACAAACATAAACCGCGGAAAACCAGGGACCGACTAAGGAGCCGGGTCTGAGCGGCGCATCTTTGCAGAAAGGTGAGGAAACCCTGAAAAGCAAACAGACAGAAGGAGATATGCCGGTACAGGCAGATCAGAAAGCGGATGCGGAGACTGCAAAGCAGGATAATCAGAAAGAACTGATCAATGAGATAGACCGTATGCTCAAACATATCCTCACCCTTTCCAAAGGGGCGGTTCTGAATCTGATCAACGGTCTCTACCCGGGAGCTGACTATCCGCCCGGCACAGACATCGTCTTTTTGAACCGTAAACCCACCAATGAGGCACTGGAACACGGCTATGCAGACTTCCTCCTTCAGGCGGATCACCGTTACTATTATCATCTCAAGGCACAGATCGCCGCAGACAAGGACATTGCCTATCACGCCTTTCAATACGGTGCCCGGTGCGCCGTAGAATTCTCTCAAGGCACGGGCTGCGATATCCGTCTCCCTTTCCCGAATCCGTTCGTCATTAACTTTGCACAGGACCAGGATGTCCCCACAGAGGATTTCCTGCATGTCATTGTCACGGATCAGGAGAGCTTTGACTACCGCGTCCCCATTTTTTCCTACCTGAACGGCTTAGGGGAACTGGAGCAGAATAAGCAGGATCAGCTGATTATCCTCATCCCCTTCCAGATGCTTCGCCTGCAGACTCTCTTCTACGATGAGAGCGGAAATGTGAATATCCCCGCGGAGGATGAATTTTTAGCATTGAAGAAGGGTATCACCGATGCTATAATGAACAGCATCGAGACGAACTGTTCCTCCGGGAACCTTACCCATGCCGATGCGGCGGCACTCATCGTGCTTACGCAGCAGCTGTATAAATTCCTTTTAAAGCAGTACCGGAACAGGGGAGGCGATGCCTTCTTGAATACACTTCGGCCAGAGGCTTTAGAAATGCCGAAGGACAACATCCTGTTTCACATCGGCAAGATGTAAGACCAGATTTATGAACTGGAAGAGGCCAACGCCGCTCTCGCGAAACAGGCATCTGCTCAGGCTGAAGAAATCGCGCTCCTCAATAAGCAGCTTGCTCATTCTGGATGCGCTGAGCGCGACAGGGATCCCAGGTAAAAATGCTTAAGCCTGCCTGTGCTTGTCTGGGTACACAAAAAGTTCGGAGACCTCCGGTGATTAACCGGCGGTCTCCTTTCTCACACGTTTCAATGGATGCCGCGCATTTGTCATTCACCTTTGAAACCCGCGGGAACCTTACCTTTATCTGAAAGCCCCGGAGACTGTCTGTAAACACAGGATAGAAAGAAGAAACGATATGTGGCAGGAAATTCGCTCCCGGAAAGAAAAAGAAGCCTTCCGCGGCCTGGATGAAGAGCAGAAGCTTACCGTACTTAACGACATCCTCGCGAAATCAGAACATCTTGTATTTTTAGGCGGCGCGGGAGTCTCAACGGAAAGCGGGATTCCGGACTTTCGAAGCAAAGACGGCCTGTACCGTAAAAAAGGCGGAAACTACCGCGGCTTCACCCCGGAATATCTGTTAAGCTCTGACTGCTTAAGCCGTCAGCCGAAGCTATTCTTCTCCTACTTCCGTGAAAAACTGGACTGCCGTCATGCTCTGCCCAATGACGCTCACCGGAAGCTTTTCGAGCTGGAAAGCAAAGGCAGGTTAGACGGAGTTATCACTCAGAACATCGACGGACTGCACCAGAAGGCAGGCAGTCGTACCGTAAAGGAAATCCACGGCAGCGCTCTGAGAAGTTACTGCACCGGGTGCCGCAGGGAGTATGGGGAGGATTTTATCTTCGAGAACACAGAGCCAATCCCGCACTGTCCAATCTGCGGAAAAATGGTTCGGCCAGCCGTCACACTCTACGGAGAACTGCTCCCGCAGCCTGCCTATGAGGAGGCGCTGGCCCTCATTCGCTATGCGGACTGCCTGATCATCGGCGGAACCTCCCTGGCGGTTGGATCTGCCGCGCAGCTGGCGCACCTGTTCCATGGCGACCGCCTGATTATCATCAACAAAGGCAAAACAAAGCTGGAAGGGAAAGCGGATCTGGTCTTTCACGACAGCATCGGGAAGATCATGAACGCGATCGAGGTATAGAGGCTGCGTATTCTAATAGAAGAAAACAGATTATTGTAAGGGTATTCTCTGACCTCCATCTGAAAAAATCCGCAGCAA
>CAZXSN010000010.1:0-67547 GCA_964643295.1 uncultured Lachnospiraceae bacterium | reverse complement strand
ATGTGCTTCGTTGACGCCCCGTTTAGCGCAACTCTGTTATCCTATCACGCTTTCCAAGGCTTGTCAACAACTTTTTTTATTTTTTTCAGCTCGGATCCGTCTTCCCTTCACCAGGCGGAAAAAAATCCACCGCCCCTTCTTCCTGCGGTGGAATCTTATTCTATCATTCCATTCTAGTTCTGTCAAGAAGTTTTTTAAATTTTTGTCAGGCCTCTGCCGGAGTGAATTTCCTCCAGGCCGTGCCTTCACAGGCTTCTCCAGGCAAACCCGCTCCAAGAACCCTCCGCGGGGGGTTAGTCCTTTTGAAAATCTGCCCGGAAAGGCTTTCCCGATGCGGCTCCCCCTTCCTGACAGCCTCTAAAGTCAAGTTCCTCCCCGTGATCCCTTAAAAGCCTGCGGGTGCATAAGGGTCCCGCTTATCTTTACATTAAAAACCGCAGCCAGTTGAAGTGATTTAAAAGCTCGATCCTCTTTCTTCTGGTGTCGGTAAACTCCACACGCTTTACATTCGCCGGGATCTCATACCGTTCTGTATCCAGGACTTTGACGGCAGTCTCCTCGTAGTCCTCCATGATCCCCCTTAGCTGGTCATTGAGTTTTTCGCTGTCGATCACCAGCATGAGTTCCGTATCCAGATACACGCTGCGCATATCCATGTTGAAGGAGCCAACCACCGACAGACGGTTCCCGATGGAGATACTCTTTCCATGGTAGGAAATCCCGCCCTCATACTCATAGATGGTAAGCCCCGTATCCAGAAGCTTCCCCTTATTCTTCAGATAATCCGAGGCACCGAACGGATTTCCGTTGTTGGCTGCGGAATTCGTCATCAAAATCGTGCCGGGATTCCTGTCGCAGACTTCCTTCAGGGAATCATACATCCACTGATTGCAGATGATATAGGGAGTATGGATCGTGATCTCTTCGTTCCCGTGGTATTTCATCAACTCAATCAGCGCATAAAAAAGCGTAGGCTCCTTCGCGTACACGTGTGTCGGATTGTACAGGAGGGTGATCTTATTTACCGGAAATGTTTTTGCCTCGTAGTCCTGCCTTTGTCCAAGGAACGGGTACTCTGCCCGAAGATTTAAGCAGCGTTCCTCCAGCTCTTCTTTCGCCGCTTCCACCTTTTTCCCATTTCTCGGGTGAAACGTCTTGCAGTCTTTGAGTGCCCATACGGAATCGAAATAGCGCTCCAGCTGATGAATCGAGCTCTCCTCGTTTTCCGGCTCCGTAGTATAGACCAGTACATCCCTGTCGTAATTCTTATACCCGTTGTCCCCTAAGAAGTAATCGTAAGTGTTCCTCCCGCCCAGAAGATACAGATCATCATCGGTGATTACATATTTATCGTGGAGCCGCCCCATGGTCCTCCATGGCAGCAGCACATTGATCCGGTTGTAAATTTTGATTTCCACGGTATCCATGTCGGCCAGCGCAAGAAAATACGGATTCCCGTACATTCTCAGGATCGCGGCCATCCCGTCCGAGAGGATCTGAATCTTCACACCTCTTTTCGCGGCCGCAAGCAGCACGGCCAGCATGTCCTTCCCGCTTTCATCAGCACGAAATTCAAAGGTAGAAAGAATGATGCGCTCCTTCGCCTGCTCAATCATGCTCAGGCGTTCCACGAGACCGTCCACGTTGTCCTCCACAATCCAGGCCCTGTCGCAGGAAACGGTATCGGAATAACAGTCCTCCGGATGAAAACTGGCCTGATATTCCTGGCTGACGGCTGGCTGCCGCCGGTAGGATATCACAACTCCGCACACAAGATACACCAGGATCAAAACAATCAGCAGTAAGAAAATGTTCACCATTTTTATCATCTTTCTAAGCAGCTTTTTCATAGACTTATCGACGCAGACCTTTCTCTGACATGCGACAGGCTTTGTTGGCATAAGACACCCTATGCGGATATCTTATTCCTCTGCAGTTTCAACCAGTACAACGCACTTACCCTCTGCGGCCTGCAAAAGCATGTCCGCGCAAAAAAGCAGGATGCCCAAGATGCAGCAGCTGCGGACAGGCATCCCGTTTCAAAAAAGCAGAATCAACTGCACGTTTTCAGGTTTCCATCCGGGCGCAGTCCTTTGAAGACAAAAAACAAGGACGTTTAGGCACCCGCAGGGATTATTTCCGGATCAGCAGTGCAGCTGTCCTTTCGCCTGCCAGACTTCGGCTCAGGGGCAAACCCTTACATAAAATGGGAAACCGCTCTGGCGATGAACGTGGCAAACAGGTTGCTGTCATACAGTCCCCGCAGCAGATCGCTTTGCTGAATCATCTCCATCAGCGCCTGCCCCTGCACCGTTGAAGAGAACATGGAAATAATCAGGAAAAGCAGCCATACAAAGAAAATTCCCTGCAGAAGGCCGACAGCCACGCCGCCTACACGGTTTAAAAGCTGCAGAACCGGCAGCCGTGCGAACAGATTCAGCATCGACAGTCCTGTTGAAACTACCAGATGCACAATCAGCAAAGCAGCAAGAAACGCCAGGATATTGAGCAGAATCTCTGCCAGGAAATTTACCAGGTATCCTTTGAAATCAGAAACCTGCAGCTTCCCGTAGCCCTCACTGTTGTTATAGTTGAGCATCAGTTCCTGCAGAAACTCCGGCAGCGGCAGATTCTCAATCAGCTTCGTCTGCTCAATCCGTGTCAGAGACGACAGATCGTCAGCGGAAAATCCCTCCTGAATACCGGAGTCGTTCACATACTCCGGAAAGTACTGATAGGCAAAAATCAACAGCTCATCATCAGTCATGCCGTCCACCTGAGAACTGTCCATTCCGTACTGTTCCATCAGAGACTTGATTCGCTCCCGGCTAAGACCGGAACCGGACTCTTTTGTCCCGGACGAAACAGAACTCTCCAGCAGTTGTCCGACCGCCGATTCGCACTGCGTCACAAGAAACTCGTAAACAGGCGTACCAGTCTTTAAAAAATCCGTGATATAGGGAAGGATCGCAGATACTAAAACTGCCGACAAAAGCAGGGAAATAATCCCTGCAAGCTTCCGGACCATTCCCTTTCTCCAGCCGCTTATCGCAAACAGCAGAAATACCGCGAGTACGACAATCAACAACAAGTTCATTTCCCTTATCCCCTCTAACTGATCCGGATCTGATCCATACTGTCGCTGGTAACTACCAGGTATTTGCGAAAACCGGGCAGTCTGGCAAAATAAGCGACCTGCTTCTCATAATCTGTGGAAAAATGCCGGGCTCCCTTCGTGGTATAGACGGAACAGTTTTTCGCGTCATACATCAGGATCTGTCCGCCGTCCATTTTTACCTCCTCATACACATCGTCAAACCCGGTTTCCATCACACGCCGACCTCCATACTGGTAGAGTTCCATCCAGTACCGGCAATCCTCGGCCTCGTTTTCAAAAACAAAGCCCAGATAATCGTCATCGTGGAAACTGCTGACGATCTCCTTTTCAAAGGTGACCGATTTGCGCTCCTCCGGCGTATCACCGTTTCGAAAAACGACAAATCCATTGTCTGAGAGGGCCACCGGCGTGGAGGCATTCGCGTAAAACACCTCCGGAAACACCCGCCCGCTGTAATCCAGTGTACCGGTCTGATGACCCTCCGACGAATCGGCGGAGGAAAAATCATAGAAAGCGATGCGGCTGTTTAACACCCCCTGTTTCTCTCCAAGGAAGGATACAAGCATCCTGGACGCGTTGGGTGTCAGAGCCATATCCAGCGGATAGCCTGAATCGGCGACTGTTGTGCGCACACTGACAATCTCAGCCCCTGACGGATCGTAAAGATTGATCCAAGTAACCTCGCCGTCATCCAGCATCAGAGCCACAACCCCCTGCTCCGAAACACGCGCTTTCAAAATCGGCAGACTCACCTCAAAATTTCCGGTCAGCCCGTCCTCGTTGAGCACAAACACCTGCGTTCCCTGCTGCTCCGCGATCACCATGGTCTTCCCGCAGATATCTTCCACCGGAGACTGCATGCTGTAGGCGGCACTCCACTTCGATTCGTTGCGCGTGTTCACGCAGAACACACCGTCCGGGCTGTATTTGATGATGGAACCGCCCAGCTTGCGGTAAACTGTCCCGGCAATATCCAGGCTCCCGGATGTGCGTGTAACCACATACTCCTCGAAAAGATGATGCCCGTTATAATAGGCAAAACCCAGTACCAGCGCAATGATGACCGTCACCAGTGCAATCACGCCGCAGAGCCGCCACCGTGCCGGATCGCCCCAGGCATGCGCCCTGCTGTCATCGTCATAGGCCTCCATCTCCTGAATTTCCAGGAATTCGTCGTCCTCATCTTCCTCATCATCCCAGGGCTTCAGGAACGCAAGGCGTGTTTTCCATTTGTTCCATCTTTCGTTCCGTTGTTCTTTATCCATGCCAAATCCCTTTTTTGGTGCAGCTTCTCATTCCCGGATAGTATACCACACCCTCTGCGCATAGCAAAACAGTTTTTTAGCCCCCGCATTCCCCGGCAGAAAAAGGAACGGTTTTTGCTTTTTCCTGGAATGTGTAAACAGGATCCCGCCGGTACCTTCCATCCCTACTGCAAAAAAGGAGAGAACCTCCTCTCCTTTTTGCAGAACGCACCCTGCCAGAGTGCTGTGTTTCTTTAGAATCAGCCGGTTTTTCCTTTCCGCGTGTGTACCATCAGTTCCTTACCCCGGCGTATTTTTACGAGGACTGCCCCAAAGTTTGCCGACAGTCCAAAAACCTCACAGAAAGCTGCCTTCATCCGCTGCTTAACCAGCGGACAGGTTTAAAAAACCGCCGTCCGCAAACCGGGACAGCGGCAAACGCTCACAGCTCCACGCGCCCCTCCAGGGCCCTTAGGAGTGTCATCTCATCGATATATTCCAGATCGCCGCCCACCGGAACCCCGCTGGCGATCCTGCTGACTTTGATCCCGGTCGGCTTGACCAGCCGACTGATGTACATGGCGGTCGTTTCGCCTTCCAGGCTGGAATTTGTCGCAATAATGACCTCGTCCACATCGCCCTGCAGACGCTGCATCAGCTCCTTTAAGCGGATATCGTCCGGGCCGATGCCCAGAAGGGGAGAAATCGCCCCGTGCAGCACATGGTAAACGCCGTTATACTTGCCGGTTCTCTCATAGGCGGCAAGATCCCGCGGCGTTTCCACCACCATGATCGTCTTTTTGTCTCTGGACGGGTTGGAGCAGATCGGACAGATCTCCTGATCCGTCAGTGTGCAGCACTCCCTGCAGTAGCAGACATGCTCCCTTGCGTCCACGATCGCACTCGCCAGGCGCTGCACCTGCTCCTTGGGCATGTTGATGATATGAAATGCCAGCCGCTGGGCGGTCTTTCCCCCGATTCCAGGCAGGCCGGACAACTGCTCGATCAGATTCGTGATCTGGCTTCCATAGTAATCCATTCGGTTTGTTCTCTCTCCTTCAGCAAAATTTCATCCGCAGCGGGTTCCTCTTAAGAAAAACGGCTGCCGGTCACGCGCCGGTCTTTCCTGCACTCAAAAACCGAAACCGCCGCCAAGACCGCCCGTCAGCTTCGACATCAGCTCCGCAGCCTCTTCCTCTTCCTTGCGCAGTGCCTCATTCGTCGCCGCCATGATCAGATCTTCCAGCATCTCGATGTCATCCGGATCCACCACTTCCGGGGACAGTTTCACGCTGGTCACTTCCTTCTTTCCGGAAATTGTGACCTCCACGGCTCCGCCGCCCGCAGATGCGCTGAATTCCTTCTCCTCAAGCTCTTTCTGGCTGTCCTCCATCTGCTTTTGCATCTTCTGGGCCTGCTTCATCAGGTTGTTCATATTTCCGGGGATTCCTCCCGGATATCCTCCACGTTTTGCCATGCCTTTCCCTCCCGTATTTAAGGAACATCCGCAGCAGGATTTCCCAGTGCGGCCTATGCCCTTCTTTTTTCTACTCTTCTATCTCAACATTCATATGAATATTTCTTTCCAAAATTTCTTCGACCTCAATCCTTTTAAGATCCTTCGTCTGCAGAAGCTCATCCTCAGCCAGTGCGAAGCAGACTTCCACTTTTTTTCCTGTTTTCTCCGCGATCAGCTGCTCCAGCAGTGCTTTTCTGTCCTCGTTTTTCAGGTAGGACTCGCCGAGAAAATCAGGGAATATCACATACAGCTGATTTTCACACCCCTGCGTCTGGCAAAATTTCAGATCCACCCGTGCCAGTTCGTGGCTCTGCCGTTTGCCTGCCCCCTCGATGATGCTGTTCCACATGGTTTTTATCTGCTGCAGATCCTTCGGAGCCGCTTGCCGGTACTGCACGATTTTTTCTTCATTCCGCTCTGCTTTTCTTTGACCTCCCCCGGAAAATCTTTGATCCGGCAGGGCGCTTTCCTTCCAGGGAATGGCATCTTCTGAAGGAACCGATCCTTTTCTCGCCGTATCTGAGGAAAAATTAGGCGGAGAGGCAAGCAACCTCTCAAGCTGTTCTTCCAGCTGGCGCACCCGGTCTGTCAGCGACAGTTCATCGCGCTGCATCTGCGGTTTGGCGAGCTTCAAAAAAGCCACTTCCAAAAGCACCCGGCGGTTGGTAGCATAGCGAAGCTGATTGGCCAACTCCGAAAAGATGCGGATATAGCGCATCAAAGTCTCCTCTTTGACCTTCTGCGCTTCCTCCTTAAGCCGTTCTAAGTTCTCCGCTGAAACATCCAGGCTGTCTTCCAGCTGATCCGTCGCTTTTAAGAGCATCAGGTTGCGCAGATACCAGAGAAAATCGTTGACCAGCTGCGTGATATCCCGTCCCTGCATAATAAGCTGATCCAGCTGCTGAAAAAGCCCCTTCACATCCCCGTCCAGAACTTCCCGTAAAAGCTGGCTGAAAACGTCCGCGTCCACGGCTCCTAAAAGATCCAGCACCCGCTCATACGTGAGTGTCTGCCCCAGATAAAAGGAGATACACTGATCGGCAAGGCTCAAAGCATCCCGCATCCCGCCCTCCGCTTTCCGGGCGATATAGCGCAGTGCCTTCTCCTCGAATCCCACCTCTTCTCTGGTCAAAAGATCCCGCAGCCGATCGGTAATCACTCCCTGGGGAAGGCGTTTGAAATCAAAGCGCTGGCAGCGCGAGAGAATTGTGAGCGGCAGCTTGTGAGGATCCGTCGTCGCCAGGATAAAAATCACGTAACCGGGAGGCTCTTCCAGTGTCTTTAACAGCGCATTGAAAGCGGAGGCGGACAGCATGTGAACCTCATCGATGATATACACTTTAAATCTGCCCGTCGTCGGAGAATAGGCCACTTCCTCCCTGATTCGGCGGATGTTGTCCACGCTGTTATTTGATGCACCGTCAATCTCAATCACGTTCAGGGAAGCCCCCTGCGCGATCGCCCGGCAGGTTGGACACTCGTTGCAGGGATCCCCGTTAACCGGATGTTCACAGTTTACCGCACGTGCAAAAATCTTTGCGACCGTCGTCTTCCCGGTTCCCCGCGAACCGGAGAACAGATACGCGTGACTGATCCGGTCCGCCAGAATCTGATTTTTCAAAGTGGTAATGATCGCATCCTGGCCTTTTACCTCAGAAAAACGATCCGGACGGAACTTGCGGTACAAAGCTGTGTAACTCATGTAAACTTCCCCACTTTTCACTAATCAGGGGGCCGCCCTGCGACAGCCCCCTGCCTTGTTTACCTGATCGGATTTTCGCTCAGTCGCCAAAGCTGATTCCCATCAGCTTCGCCTCTTTCACAAACTGGTCATCCGGCTGTACCGTCTTCAGCTTGCCGGCGACTTCGCCAAGAGGAACCTTCTTGGTCTTGTTGTTCACAATTCCTACCATGTAGCCGTACTGATCTTCCAGGATCAGCTTGGCCGCTGCCACACCCAGTCTGGTGGAAAGCACACGGTCATACGGGCAGGGATCTCCGCCCCTCTGCGTATGCCCCGGCACCGTGATCCGCACTTCGGTTCCGCTCTTCTTGAGGATATGATCCGCGAGCTCATAGGAAACGGACGGATAGTGATTCTCATCCATCTTCTTCTGCAGATCCTTCTTGCTCAGCTTCGCGTCGTGCGCAGAAATCGCGCCTTCGGCGACCGCGATCACCGTGAAGCCCTTGCCTGCTTTCGTCCGGCGGTCGATGGCCTCCAGCACCTTGTCGATGTGATACGGAATCTCCGGAATCAGGATGATATCCGCGCCGCCGGCAATGCCCGCATACAGCGTAAGCCATCCGACCTTATGTCCCATGATCTCCACGATGAACACACGGTTGTGGGAGGCGGCTGTAGTATGAATGCAGTCGATGGCGTCCGTGGCGATGTTCACAGCGCTGTAGAAGCCAAACGTCATGTCAGTGCCCCAGATGTCATTGTCGATGGTCTTCGGAAGGTGGATGATATTCAGCCCCTCTTCCCGCAGCAGATTGGCCGTCTTCTGAGTGCCGTTCCCGCCCAGGATCACCAGGCAGTCCAGTCTCAGCTTGTAGTAGTTCTGCTTCATCGCTTCCACTTTGTCCAGACCCTTCTCGTCCGGAACCCGCATCATCTTGAACGGCATTCTGGAAGAACCCAGGATAGTTCCTCCCTTGGTCAGGATCCCGGAGAAATCTCTGGAAGTCAGTAGACGGTAATCCCCGTAGATCAGCCCCTTGTAACCGTTCATAAACCCGTACACTTCCAGCTCGTCCAAGTTGCTGGAGAGTCCTTTCACCACGCCTCTCATCGTGGCATTCAGCGCCTGGCAGTCGCCGCCGCTGGTCAGCAGCCCAATACGTTTCATAATTTTCACTTCCCATCCTTGAAAATATTTGGTAATTTCATTATACCCTGTTTATTTCCTGTGCACAAGTGCCACTTTGAGAAAATATCCGAAAATATCCGCTCAGATCGAATCCGTCCGAATCCGATTCCCCATGCGGATCTTTTTTGTTGCGGGAATGAAAGGTCCGTGATACGATACATCTGTCCCGCGCCTGCCCTCTTTGGCTGACGCTTACAGAAGGATACGAAAGGATGCGTGAAAATGAAACTTCTTACCTGGAAAGCAAAAAAAAGCCCTCAGGCTGAGCAGCTGGGGGTTTTATCCAAGGACGGACGTCTCGTGCTGCCGCTTAAGCAGTTCGGGATGCAGTTTTCTTCCATGAATGATCTGATTGACCATATCAGCGATGCGCAGTTGCAAACACTGCAGAAAGCCGCTGTCGGCGGGGGAGAGCCGGACAGCGTCTCCCCTTCTGTCGTCTCGCTGCCTCTTGATGAGGTGCTCCTTTGCGCACCGATCCCGGTGCCCAGACAGGATATCCTCTGTCTGGGGATCAACTATGCCGCCCACGCCGAAGAATCCGCCCGCTACAAAAAAGAGACGTTTGAACGAAACCGTGACTATGCCGTCTACTTCTCCAAACGGGTGAACGAAGCCGTCGGCAGCAACGCTCCCATTCCCAGCCATACAGATCTTACGCAGAGGCTGGACTATGAGGCCGAGCTGGCGGTGATTTTGGGAAAGGATGCGAAGGACGTGCCCGCCAGCCGTGCCTTTGAGTACGTGTTTGGCTACACGATCCTCAACGATATCAGCGCCCGCGACCTGCAGACACGGCACAAACAGTGGTATTTCGGCAAGAGCCTGGACGGCTTCTGCCCCATGGGACCCTGGATCGTGACGGCAGACGAGTTCGAAAACCCGCCCGTGCTGGCGATCTCTTCCCGCGTCAACGGGGAACTTCGTCAGAACAGCAGTACCGGTCTGCTGCTTTTCTCCATTGAGCAGGTGATTGAGGAACTCAGCCGGGGCATGACCCTCAAAGTCGGCACGATCATTTCCATGGGAACTCCCGCGGGCGTGGGGATGGGCTTTGATCCCCCGAAATTTTTAAAACCGGGGGATGTGGTCTCCTGCGAAATCGAAGGAATCGGAACACTGACCAACCGAATCGTTTAAGCGGTGAAAAAACCGGCAGGGGATCTTCCTGCCGGTATCCATCCATATGATTCAGGCGTCAAAGGATGATTGCTGATTGTTCCGCTGCTTTTAAGCTTCAACAATCCTGCACATCCATATGGGAATCTGCGGTCCATCAGGTAAAATAAACCAGGTCTTCTTCCGGCGGGTCCGCAGACTTTAAACGTTTCGCATAGAGCACCGGTCCTTCACCCTCGTACTCCTCCATGTACTCATACTTGACCACCGCAGTCACTTCCAGCCACTGTTTCTGCTTCAGCCTCTCCGTGTATTTCGAGCGGCACACGTAGCCGACAAAACGGATGTCGTTCGCGCAGCAGGTCATGGCATTCCGGCCGGGAATAAAACAGTTTTCCGGAAATTTGCGCGGCCGCATCACCTTGCCCTTGAAACGCACGGTTTTTCCGTCGTAGCGCTCAGGGGTATCCGCCATATCCAGATACCAGAGCCCGTAATCCACGTCGTCAATATCAATCACGTCCGCATTCAGGTCATACGGCGGCTGCTCCTTGCCAAGCTCCACCGTATTCCCGTCCTCATCTTCAAAGGAGAGCATAGCCTGCTGATTGACCGCCTTCACGCTGCGGCGGTACATCTGCAGATCCATGTCCAGAGAACATCGATTGAAAATCACGAGCTCAGTGTGCGCGAAGATGTTGCTGAGGAAGCTGCGCATGTTCGTCAGATAAAGCCCAAAAGTCGTGGCATCCACCAGCGTAATGACCTGGTAAACTTCCCAGTGCTTAGGCAGCGGCCCCTCTATGAACTTCTTCGCATCCCACATGCCGTTGAACTCGACAAACACCCGATACGGCCGGTACTGTTTCTGGCAGGATTCGAGGAATCTAAAATTTAAGTCCTCCTCGTTCTCAATCGGCAGAATCTCGACATTGTGGCGAGCATACTCCTTCTCGTCGTACTCCACCTCCCCCTGTTCACACAGAAGAAGCAGAGTCTTCTCTCCATCCGCAAAATCAGGCGATTCCAAAACACCCTGAAGAAATGTCGTCTTCCCGCTCTCCAGAAAACCGGTAATCACATACACAGGTACATCAAACATAACCTTCTCATCTTTCTTTCAGATTCTTATTCTTCCTGTCCGTCGGCTTTTGATGCCGACTGACACAGGAAAGGATCTTTGTCTCCTCCCAGGGAAACTTCTTAAGACTTTTTTAGGCTAATCGGGCTCGCTTTCACGCACCCCTCTTACAGCCCGAACAGCTCCTCCAGTTTAGCCTCGTTTAACTTGGAGCCGATCACGCACAGACGGCCGGTATAATCCGGAGCTCCCTCGCGCAGTTCATACTCACCGGGAACCATGTCAAAATAGATCCAGGTTCCATCCGTACCGTTTAACATGCCCTTGGCGCGAAGCACCTCTCCATAGGTTCCCTCGTCAGAAAGCGCCTGTAAGATGGACTCCACTTCCTCTTTCGAGTACCTGCGGGGTGTCTCCTTCCCCCAGCTTGTAAACACTTCATCCGCATGATGGTGATGATGGTGATGGTCATGCCCATGATCGTGGTCATGTTCGTGATCGTGTTCATGCTCGTGATCGTGTTCATGCTCGTGATCGTGGTCGTGCTCATGATCGTGGTCGTGCTCATGATCGTGGTCGTGCTCATGATCGTGTTCGTGCTCATGATCGTGTTCATGATCATGAGCGTGCTCTTCCTCCGCAATCAGCTCCGCCGCCAGAGAAACGGATTTTTCCATCGCTCCCAAAATCTGCGCACCCGTGATCTCATCCCACGGGGTGGTAATGATCGTGGCCTCCGGATTCTTTTCCCGGATCAGATCAACCGCCGCGCCAAGCTTTTCCTCGCTCACTTTCTGAGTACGGCTCAGCACGATCGTCCCTGCGCTTTCAATCTGATTATTATAAAATTCTCCGAAATTCTTCATGTACATCTTCACCTTGGTAACGTCCGCAACCGTCACCAGGCTGTTGACCGTGATCGCGCAGTGCTCCGCCACGCCCTGCACGGCTCTGCGCACATCCGACAGCTTGCCCACACCGGACGGCTCAATCATGATCCGCGCCGGAGCGAAGCGCTCCATCACTTCCTGCAGTGCCTTGCCAAAGTCACCAACTAAGGAACAGCAGATACAGCCGGAATTCATCTCCGTGATGTTGACTCCCGCATCTTTCAGGAATCCTCCGTCGATACCAATCTCGCCGAACTCGTTTTCGATCAGCACGATCTGCTCGCCCGCAAATGCCTCCTTGATCAGTTTTTTGATCAAGGTTGTCTTTCCCGCGCCAAGGAACCCGGAAATAATGTCAATCTTTGTCATTTATGATCCTTCTTTCTGAAAACCTGTCCCTGAAACAAATGTTTCGTGAAACTTCCCCTTTTCCTGTAAGGCTCTTAGCCCCTTTTCGGAAAGTTCCTAACTCTGCCGGTAAAATCCGTGAGTGCCCTCCCGGGGTCTCACAGCTTTCTTATTATAAGACATCTTTGTGAAAATTTCCAGTCCCCAAAAATGATCCCATTTTTCTTCCTGTTCTTTGTGTCTGTGTCATTCCGCTTTTTCTCCCCGTGCCCCTCCCCTGGCAGCGTTTCACAGGCAGAAAAACCGGGTCAAACTTCTTTTCGCCGGGGCGCAAAAAAGGCCCCGGGAAAGTCTCCTCGAAGCCTTGTTTCTTTCTGCTTCCATTTTTTGTCCGGTCCGGGAGCAGACCGGACCGATCAGTCTCTGTCAGGCAGGATCCTTGTCTCACTCCGCCTTTGTTCAGAGCCAATGATCCCTTACCGCTCGAACTTTCCCAAAAACTCCCGCATCCGGCTGTGATTGGCGCCAAAGACCTCTTCCGGGGTGCCGGACAATTCCACCACTCCCTTATCCATGAAGAGGATGCGGTCGGAAATATCCCGGGCAAAGGACATCTCGTGCGTGACAATCACCATGGCAATATGCAGATCAGCCAGCGATTTGATGACCCGCAGCACCTCCCCGGTCAGTTCCGGATCCAGCGCGGAAGTCGGTTCGTCAAAAAATAAAATCTGCGGATTCAAAGCCAGCGCCCGGGCAATTGCCACTCTCTGGCACTGCCCGCCGGACAGCTGACAGGGATAGGCATTCTCCTTGTCTTCCAGTCCCATCTTCTTCAGCAGCGCCCGGGCCTCCGCGAAGACCTCGTCCTTATTCCGCTTTTGAATCACGATCGGGGCATCCGTGATATTTTTCAGCACCGAATAGTGGGGGAAAAGGTGAAAGCTTTGAAAGACCAGTCCAAAGTACGAGCGTACCTTTTTCATCTCCGCGCCGCGGGGGTAGATCTGCTCCCCCTTTTCATCCACGTAAGCGGTGCGGCTTTCCAGATAACGGATCTCGCCTCCGTCTATTTTCTCCAGCATCGTCGCGCAGCGAAGCAGGGTTGATTTTCCGGAGCCGGAAGGCCCGATGATGGAGAGAATTTCTCCCTTGTCCACGGAGAGGGAGATATCCTTCAAAACCTCCAGCCCGTCAAACTGTTTGCGGATATGGTTCATTTCCAGTAACTTCATCTTCGTACCCCACCAATTTCGCTTTACAGCCGAAAGTCTCTGCAGGCAAAGCCCGCAGAGACTCCTGTTTTTATTGATAATAATCCAAACGCTTCTCGATCCATTCCATCCCGGTTGCGACGACAAAGTTAAAGACATAGTAGAAAACCGCCGCCGCCACAAAGGGCATGAAAGAACGCTCGGAAGCCGCGATCTGCTTGGCAATCGTAAACATCTCGGCATAGGCCAGGGAAAAGCTCAGCGATGTATCCTTCACCAGTGTGATCACCTCGTTGGTAACCGGGGGAAGAATCCTTTTTACCACCTGCGGAAAAATGATCCGCACAAAGCACTGTGACCGGCTGTATCCCAGCACAGTGGCCGCTTCATACTGCCCCGCCGGTATGGACTGGATCCCCGCCCGGTAAATCTCCGCGAAATAGGCCGCATAGTTGATCGAAAAACCCAGGATGATCGCGATGAAGCGGTACGAACCGCCAAGCCGCATCCCGAACACGTAGTAGGGGCCAAAATAGACGACCAAAAGCTGCAGCATAAGCGGTGTGCCCCGCATGACGGAGATATACACCTTCATGATTCCCTGCAGAAGTCTGTTCTTTGACATCCTTCCAAAAGAAACCAGAAGACCCAGAGGCAGAGAAAACACGAGTGTCAGCACGAAAATGCCCAACGATTTGAGCATCCCGTTGCCAAGCTGAATCAGCATGACCGAAAGTTTCATACTAAAATATCCTTACTTCCTGATTACTCGGTGACTGCCTCGGCAGCTTCCTCACTGGCTGCTTCCGTAACCGCCTCGCTGACCGCTTCGGTGGATGCTTCCTCCTCAGAATCCGTCAGGCAAACCATATCTGCCAGTCCATATTTCTCGGCCAGTTCCATGTAGGTGCCGTCCGCTACCAGCTCCATCAGAGATTCGTTGACCTGATCGCGCAGTTCCTCATTGCCGGCCGCAAAGCCGATCCCATACTGTTCGGAATTTAATGCCTCATCCAGAATTACAAACCCTTCGCTGTCATTGACATGGTACTGAGCAACTCCTACATCGATGGCTACCGCGTCAACGCCGCCGGCCTGCAGCTCCGCGAAAGCGGTATTGTAATCCGCGAACTCCTGCAGTGTACCGAAGGTCGCTCCCAGATCCGCCTGGTCGCCGCCCTCTTCCAGAAGATGCAGCGCCGCCGAATCCGCCTGTACACCAACGATCTTTCCTTCCAGACCGGTAAGATCCGTGATCCCGGAATCTTCCGCCACGATAACCACCTGACTGTTGTCAACGTAGGGAACGGACCAGACGTAGTCATCCTCCCGTCCATCGATTGTAAATCCGCTCCAGATGCAGTCGATATCTCCGGAATCCAGTTCCGCGTCTTTCGAATCCCATGCGATGGGAGTCTTTACCAGTTCCCAGCCGCGCAGATCACAGACCGCCTGTGCCAGCTCCAGATCAAATCCGGTGTATTCGCCGTTCTCATCCATGTACCCATAGGGCGGATACTCCGCATCAAAGCCTACCGTAAACGTCGTTCTCTCATCCGCGAAAGCGGTTCCCGCCAGCATGGCTGCCGCTGCTGACATCGCCACGACTGTTGCCAGAATGTTCTTTTTCATTATTCTCCTCCTTTGACTGTGCACTTTACTGTATTAGCACTCTACCAAGCTAAAAAGCACGTGTATCGTAGCATAGATCCCGCGCCTTGTCAAGAAAAAACCGAACATCAAGTTTGACGCGCAAATTTTCCAGACTCTCTACTTTGTCAGGAAATACGGGTGATTTAAGCTCCAGGAAGTGTCATTGCAGGAATCTCGCCCTTCCGAAGACATCGTCGGCACGCCTGACCCGCTCTTCTCATATGCTTTCTGCCCGCGTAAAAATCCCGCCCTTACCTCCCTGTCCATCCTCTTCACAGTCTGCCAAAGCGACGCGCAGTCATCCCAGTCAAAAACAAAACCCTCTCCTTTTGCAGCCCTAAGACTGGAAGGACCTGCATGCATCATGCGGGTTCGTTTCCCAGTCGTACCAGTTTGTGTGTTTACCTCTATAAAATGTTTACAGCGTCAAAGATAGGAACTTTCGGCTGAGAAGCAGCTAAAAGTAAATAGGCTACTTGACGCGCCCAAAACTTAAACTGAGAAGTGGGGTATGTTTAACCGGCCAAAAGCAGAGATTAAGACGGGCCCCGGAATTTAAGAATGTTAAGCAGGATTGTTAAGCTTAAAAGCAGCGGAACAATCCGTAATCACCTTTTGACGCCTGAATCATTATATCGTATTCACGCTCTTTAGTCAAATCTATCTTGATTCTTCATGCTGACACTCAAACACAGCAGTAGACGCAAAAAAGACACCCGGTATAAAGGGTGTCTCATTGACAGAAATATTTTTCTCTCGTGAAAGAATCTGAAGCACTGCGCCAATAAGCCGAACGCAGGCTCCGTTTGAACTTATTTTTTCGTAAAGGAATCCTCCCTGCTCACAATCTCCTCTTTTCCCATCGTCACCATATGCGGATATGCGAAGTCCACATCCGGCTCCCTGGAGAAACAGTAGACAAGACTTCTGCGGATATCGCTGCAAGCGGCGAAATTTTCCTCTACCGTCTGCGTAAGCACCGAAGCCCGCAGAGCAATCCCGCTCTCCCCCAGTTCCCGCACAAGCACAGCTGTCGGTTCCGTGATCCGGTTGATCTCACGCGATTTTTGTACATACGGATGCGAATCGATCTCCTGAGAGGCAATCGCGATCGCCTTCTCCAGATTGGATTCATAGGTAATCGAAAAGTCAAGGAAGTTGGAACTCGATGCCTTGGCATTGAAATAGCTGTTGTCAATCACGCACATATCCATCTTGGAATTCGGCACAATCACGTAGGAGGAATTCACCACGTTGCGGATGATTGTGCTGCGAAGATCCATAGACTGGATATAGCCGGTGATCGCTTCCCCGTCAATGGTCACTTTTACACGGTCTCCGATCTTAAACGGTTTAAAGACCGAGAGGATAAACCCGTGGACGATATTGGTCAGTCCCTCCTGAAACACAAAGCCCAGCACCACCACAATCAGAGAGGAAGACATCAAAATCTGGCTTGTGAAGCTGGAAAGAAGCTCCGAAAGCGAACAGATCTTCAGCCCGATCACCACGATCAGAAATGCTTTCAGACACCCTTCCGTAAAGTTCGCGTAAATCTTTCCCTTTTGCTTAAGCGGTTTGAAAATAAGGTCGATCACCTTTAATCCGATCAGAAGCACTGCCAGCAATAAAAGGCCGTAATAAAGGTTGTTCGACAGAATCGACTGAAAAAAATTCCTCACAGTTTCTCTCATTCTCTGAAAATCCCCTGCCAGTTTCTAAAAACTCACGGTCGGTGCCTGCGCACCCGGGCGATCTTTTACCTTTCTGATCGCATACCGGTAGATTTCCCGGCTTACCCACTCGGGATAATGGGTGCCGTCGACAGTGGTATAGCCAATCTCCTTCAGATACGAATAACCGCCGATGCAGGCCTGACCAAACTCCCTGCGCAAAGTGCTGTTAAACTGCTTGCGCAGCGCGTTTTTGTCCTTTCGTTTTCCATCTTCCGGCATCACATCCATAAAATAGAATTCTGTCTCCGGAAACCTCCTGATCAGCTGACGGTAATAACGAATATATAAGTCACAGTTCTCCAGGTCATTGTTCCCCAGAACCACAATCACCTTCAGATAGGGATTGTCGTTCAGATAGGAAATCAGCATCGGTCCGCTGACGTTTTTTAACCAGTTGTATCCTGTCCCGCCTTTGGCGATGAACACTGCATCCGTGGAATTTACTGCCAGGCTGATATCAACTGTCCGGGAAGCGCCGACAAAAATGTACTTGTCACGCGAAGAGAGTGTCTTCACCACGCCGTACTCATCGATCTGCCGTCCGTCCACCGTCGCGGAACGCACCAGGATTCCGTCAGCGCCGACATACTGGTTGGTGACCCAGCTGCTGGTAACCAGGGAGCGCTGACGGTCAAAGTAATAAAGATTACCATTAATCGTACGCCAGCCCCGCTTCATCTGGGCTCCGTTTTTGTCGTAGTAATAAGTCTTCTTCCCGCTTTTCCGCCACCGATCCACGTAAATGCGGCCCTTCTGGTCCGCGTAGTACCTGTTCCCCTGATAACTGAAACTGCCGGTTCTGACAAAACCACTGCTGTCAAAGCAATAGATCTGGCTGTTGATTAAATACCAGCCATTCTTCAGGAAGTCCCCATTCTTTCGCCGGTAACTGATGCCTTCTTTTTTTGTCAGCCACCGGCCTCCTGAAACGCGGTTTGCCTGGGCGATCGCTACGACACCTTCTGAAGCAGCCGCAGCCGAAACTCTTACCGGCAGGAAAAGCACCGCCAACAGCAGCAGAAACCACAGCTTCGCCCTTATCCCCTTATACGTTTTCTTCAATCTGGATCACTCCTGCCATTCGCTCTTAACATCTTTGCATCCACTTGCCGGTTCTTTTTTTAACCTATTAAGGTTCGCTGCCCCGCGGGCTGTCTCAAGGCTTTTTGCCTTCGTGAAACTCCCGGAAAATGGGAACTCTCACCCCTGTACCATACCATCTTTTTCCGTTTTTTTCAACACCCTTTTAAGCGCAGCAACTTACCGGAAAGTGATCTGTGTCTGACTTCCTGCCCTGCATGTTTCCCATCCGCGATTCATACAGACTAACCCCGCAGTTTTCTCCAAAATGGGGAAGGCCGCCGCATTTTATGCGACGGCCCTATCCTGATCGTTTGCCTTGAACTTGCTCATGACACTGCAGAGCGCATTCCCTGTGTGTTTTTTCCTGCCGCCAGGGTAAGCACTCCAAAATTTAGTTTATGATTCGGCGGTTTCGGTCTCTGATTCGCTTTCCGTCTCAGTTTCCGTTTCGGCCTCGGTCTCTGATACCTCCTCCGATTCACCTGCCGTTTCCGCTTCCGTTAAAGCCTCTGAAGCGGGCGCTTCCGTTTCCGGTGCTTCTGTATCTGCAGCTTCCTGCGTCTCGGCTTCGGTCTCTTCGCTGTCGGTTCCCGCCTCTGTCACGGCATCTGTCGTTTCTTCCGCTGCTTCTTCGGTATCCGCTTCCGTTAGTGCTTCACTGCCTGCTTCCGTTAAAGCTTCTTCCGTATCCACGGACGCTTCGGTCTCAGTCTCGCTCTCCACCGTTAAAGAGACGTCAAAGATCATCGTATCGTAAACCTTATCCTTCAGTTCAAACTCGGCAGCATCCATCCACTCCGTGTAAAGTGCCTCCACCGCATCGCTTCGGCGCTGCTCGATAATCTCTTCTTTCTTCTGCGCTACCGCATCCTCGTCGAAGGCGTCGTCCACATGCAGCACGTAATAGGAAACACTCGCCTCGACGACCTCTTCCACCAGCGTATTGTCCTCCAGATCTTTGGTGGCCTCCTTAATCGCCTCGTCCGGGTAACTGTCGTCGTCTCCGAACGTAAAGGAAGACGTAAACGAATCGGAATCACTCTCTGTCACTTCCGCAGCCGCAGCGGCAAAATCATCCGCCTCTTTTGCCACGGCAAGGAATGCTTCAGCGCGGCCTTTTGCTTCCTCTTTCGCCAGACGGGTTTCTTCATCCTCTGTCTCTGTTTCTGTCTCTGTTTCCGTCTCCGTTTCTGTCTGTGCGCTTTCGTCTTCGGTATCCGCAGCCTCTGTCGAATCGCCTTCGGTTCCCGCATCTTCCGTCTGAGCGGTTTCCGCTTCCGTGTCGGCAGACCCGGTCTTTGTCGAATCCACTTCCGTTACGGATGCTTCGCCTTCGTCGGCGGCAGCGGTCTCCTCCTCTAAAGCTTCAGAAGAAGCCGTTTCCTCCTCTGCAGGTTCCGCTTCCGTCTCACTGATCGTTTCGGCCTCGGCTTCACTGACGGTTTCCCCTTCCGTTCCACTTTCGGTCTCGCCTTCCGTCTCACTTCCGGTTTCACCCTCGGTCTCGCTCCCGGTTTCAGCTTCCGTCTCGGCCTCTGTTTCCTTTACATCAAAGCGCACATAGGAAACCGTTCTCTGCGCCGCTTCCTCATCGCTCACTTCGGTGTCCACATCCGCACCCATCGGTTCTCGCATTTTATTCTGAATCGTGTAAAGAGTCAGGACCCGCTCCACATTCTCCTGCGTCGCGCTCATCCGGTTTAAGACCGTCTCATCATTCGCGGCGATGAAAGCTTTCGCCGCCTCCGTGATCGCGGTCTTCTCCTCGTCCGTCACTTCCACGTCATAATCCGCCATATGTTTTTCTGCCAACAGCATCCGCTCCAGAGCAGTCGCAATCTCAGACTTGAAGGTCTCGCTGTACGGAGTCCCCGTCCCGTCCAGATCGCTGTTCCAGATATCCTCTCCATAGTAACTCTGCAGATAAAGACCATAGGTGCTTTCAAACTGCGTCTGCTGATACCGGAGCAAAAAGTTTAAAAGACCCGCCGGGATCTCCTCCCCGTCCAGAGTCGCCACAGTTGCCGTCGGATCCAGTTCCTTTTTTGAGCAGCCGGAAAGAGACGTCAGCGCCAGGCAGGCGCTTATTCCCAGAACCAGTGCTCTTCTCCATCCCGTTTTCATATATCTAACCTCCAAATTTCAGGCAGTCTCAGGCAAAGAGCCTTCCTCTTCCGATCCTGCCGTATTACCCGATTTCTAATTATATCCTGTTTCCCGGCGTATGGCAATCTTTTTTTTCAGGTCGGCATCTCCAGTTTTGCCATATTCTGGAGCAGTTCCCTCACAAGTGTCAGCGTACTCATGCTTTCGCGGGTGCCCACTTTCGGCTTCATATAGATGATATACGGATTCCGATCCCGGGTAAATTTCATCCGCCCGTGGTATTCCTTCACGAAACTGTCTATCTGCGAAACGTCAATCCGCGCCTTCTCATAAAAGGTAAAGCGGATCCTGTCTGCTTTCTCCGTCAAATCGATGATGTAGCGCTCATGAGCCAGCGCCTTCAGCCAGGCGATGCTCAGCAGATTCTGTACTGGACGCGGTGGTTCTCCGAAGCGGTCTATCAGCTCCTCCAGCATATCATCATACTCTTCCTCGTTGGAAATCAGGGCGATCCGTTTGTAGATATCCAGCTTCTGCGCCTCATTGCGTATGTAGGTCTCCGGAATATAGGCACTCACATCCAGGTTGATGGTCGTCCCATAGTCTTCCCGGACCGTCGCTTCCCCTTTCAGCTCTTTCACGGACTCGTTTAAAAGCTTGCAGTAAAGGTCGTACCCCACCGCCGCGATATGCCCGGACTGTTCACTTCCTAAGAGATTCCCTGCGCCGCGAATCTCCAGATCCCGCATGGCAATCTTAAATCCGCTGCCCAGCTCGGTAAATTCCCGGATGGCAGAGAGCCTCTTTTCCGCCACTTCCGGCAGAATCTTGTCGCGCCTATACATTAAGAAAGCATAGGAAGTGCGGCTGGAACGCCCCACGCGTCCGCGCAGCTGATACAGCTGCGATAAGCCCATATAGTCTGCGTCATAAACGATCATCGTGTTGACATTCGGAATGTCCAGTCCTGTCTCAATGATGGTCGTGGATACCAGGATATCGATGTCCCCGTTGATGAAGTCATACATGACATTCTCCAGCTCGCGCTCCTTCATCTGCCCGTGTGCGAATGCCACCCGCGCTTCCGGCACAAGCTGCTGCACCATGCTCGTCATCTCCACGATTGTGTTTACCCGGTTGTAGACAAAATACACCTGACCGCCCCGGGCCAGCTCGCGGCTGATCGCCTCCCGCACCACTTCCTCGTTGTATTCCATCACAAACGTCTGAATCGGCAGACGGTCCTGCGGTGCTTCCTCCAGCACACTCATGTCGCGGATTCCGATCAGACTCATATGCAGGGTCCGTGGAATCGGGGTGGCCGTCAGCGTGAGCACATCGACATCCTTTTTAAGCTGCTTGATCTTTTCCTTGTGCCGGACGCCAAAGCGCTGTTCCTCATCAATCACCAAAAGTCCCAGATCCTTAAACTCCACATCCTTCGAGAGCAGACGGTGCGTCCCGATCACGATGTCCACAGCGCCCCGCTTCAGATCCTCAACCGTTTTATCCTGCTCCGCTTTGCTGCGGAAACGGCAGAGAAGATCCACCCGCACCGGGAAATCCTTCATTCGCTGCACAAAGGTATTGTAATGCTGCTGCGCAAGAATGGTCGTCGGCACCAGGTAGGCGACCTGTTTGCTCTCCTGCACTGCCTTAAACGCTGCGCGGATTGCGATCTCCGTCTTGCCGTACCCCACATCCCCGCAGATCAGACGGTCCATGATCTTCGGACTCTCCATGTCCCTTTTGGTGGCCTCGATGGCAACGAGCTGATCCTGCGTCTCCTCAAACGGAAACATCTCCTCGAATTCCTTCTGCCAGACCGTATCCGGTCCGTACACAAACCCGCTTTTCTGCTGCCTGGCCGCATACAGATTCACAAGGTCCCGGGCAATCTCCTTTACCGCTCCCTTCACCTGCGTCTTTGTCTTGTTCCACTCCGGAGAACCCAGCCGGTTCAGCTTCGGATGCGCGTATTCGGAACCGGAATACTTCTGCACCGAATCCATCTGTGTCGCCAGCACATAGAGTTTGCCTCCGTCCGCGTATTCGATCTTCATGTAATCTTTCAGGACATGGTCGACTTCCACCTGTTCAATCCCCCGGTAGATGCCAAGGCCGTGATTCTCGTGCACAACATAATCGCCGGGAGACAAATCTGTAAAGCTGTTGATCTTCTGCCCCTCATAGGTCTTTTGCTTCTGTTTTTTCTTCTTTTCCCGGCCGAAAATATCACTCTCGGAGATTACCACAAACTTGATCAGGGGATACTCATACCCCCGGTGGGTATTTCCATAGGTAATCAGAATCTCCCCGGGCTGCAAGGTACGCTCCTCATCCTCCGAATAGACGGCGTTCAGATCGTACTCCCGAAAATCTTCCGCCAAACGCTTTCCGCGTGTGCGGGAAGCGGAAAGCAGGATTACCCGGTACCCTTCCTTTTTCCAGCGCTCCAGGTCTTTTACCAGCAGCTCAAAGCTGTTGTTGTAGGAACTGACAGACTGCACGTTCACCGTGTACTTTCCGCTCACTTTCCAGCCGCGGGCCGTATCGAACGTACAAAGTCCCACGCAGTTGCTCCGGTTGAGCCTGGCCACCATCTCCTGGCAGGAAAACAGTACCCCGGTCTGCCCTGCCAGCACATACCCTTTCTCCAGACGGTGCTTCATGCTCTCGCGAAATTCCTGTTCCGCCGCATCTGCGGCCTCCAAAAGCTTGCCTGGTTCGTCGAGAAAAAGAATCGTATCCTTCGGAAATCCGTCCAGGAAACACTCGTGTCTGGGATAGAAATAGTCGATGAAGCCATCCATGGCGCTGAACTCTTCAAAATCCACCAGCCTCTCGCGGCAGTCCTGCGCAAGCTCCGCTACCCGGTTAGCCTCCTCCGTCCTTCCTTCCTTTATAAACACCTGCCGGGCCTGCTCCGCTTCCTTTTCAATCTCGGCAAGCCCGCTGCTTCGCAGCTGCGGAGAAAGAATCAGTTCGGATGCCGGATAAATGGTCACGGAATCGAGGTTTTCGAGCGACCGCTGGCTCTCCACATCGAAACTGCGAATCGAATCGATCTCATCCCCCCACAGTTCAATGCGAACCGGATTCTCCTCGGTCAGCGGATACACGTCCAGAATCCCGCCGCGCACGGCAAACTGCCCCGGGCTGTCAACCTGCGTATTGCGCTCATAGCCTAACTCCAGAAGCGTATGTTTCCAGGCCTCCAAATCAAACTCCTGGCCGACCGTAAGGCGGCGGATGTTCCTTTTCCACTCCTCAAACGGCATCTGGTGATTCAAAAAGGCCGACATGGTTAAGACAACCGTCATCTCGTCTCCGTTTGCCAGCGCTTTCCAGACCTCTATTCGCTGCTGCATCAAAAGAGAACTTTGCACATCCGCCTGAAAAAAGATAAAATCCTTCGCGGGGAAAAAAAGCACGTTGTGGTCAAACACCTTATAATTCTCGTATATTTCTCTAGCCCGCAAATCATCGGCAGCCACGATCACCCTGTGGGAAGTCTCCTCCCCCAGACTGTCAATCAGATGGGCTTTCTGGGAATCGATGCAGCCCGTCACCTGCAGTACCCCTGTATTTTTCCGGAGTTTCTCCCGGATCTCCTCTACTTCCCCCAGCTCACGCAAGGGTTCGCGAAACGCTTTCATCCGTTACCCGTCTTTCTTCCTCAAAAACCTGTCGGCACCAAAAATCCCGCCTGTGAAAACCACAGACTGCTTTAGCCGCTGTCATACCATGCGGATTGGCCGCTCCATCCATAAAATGATTACAGCGTCAAAAGCCTGAGCCCACGGCTTGAGAAGCATACCAGTGGGTGAAAAGGCTTATTGACGGCGCGTAATCTCTTTTGACGCCTGAATCTGAAAATCCGGCACCGGTTATTCCGGCACCCGGTTGTACTCATTCATCACCTGCTCTGCCGGTTTGGTCAATAACGCCGCAGCGGCGCGGGCCGCCCGGTCAAACGCATCCTCCATCTCGATTCTCTCAGCAAAGGGAAAATGTCCCAGCACGTAATCCACGAGGGTGTACCCCACCGGGGGTGCGCCGATTCCCACTTTCACCCGCTTAAAGACTTCGGTCCCCAGGTTCTGAATAATGCTCTTCACGCCGTTATGCCCGCCGGCGCTTCCTTTCTTACGGACACGGATCTGCCCCGGCGTCAGACTGATATCATCATAGATGACGATCAGTTCCTCCTCCACGTTGATTTTGTAATAATCACAGACCAGGCGCAGGCTCTCCCCGCTTAAGTTCATAAACGTCTGCGGCTTGACCAGGATCACCTTCTGTCCGTCGATTTCCCCCGTTCCGCAAAGAGATCGAAACTTCTCCGTGCCGATGTCGATCCGGTAACGGTCCGCCACGATATCCAGCGTGTCAAAACCGACGTTGTGCCGTGTCTTCGCATATTTTCTGCCCGGATTTCCCAGGCCCGCAATCACATACATGAGCGCTCCCCTCTATTGTCCGCTGCCCCCGCTCCCTTTGAACACCTATGGTTCTTCTGCGCATTCCAGACCCGTAAAGACCGAAACATCCGTCTGCGCGAAAGAGAAAACCCTTACTGCTGCAGTGCTGTGACGATACGGGAAAACTCCATCGAATGAGAGGCCTTTACAAGAATGGTATCTCCCTTCGCGAGTTCTTTGTCCAAATCGTTCAGCAGCGCTTCGACCGTGGGGTAATAGGCTGTTTCAAGAGAAGGGCTTTCCCTCCTCGCCGCCTGCACAAGATACGCGCACCGCGCTCCCACGCCGATGAGTTTATCGATTCCGCACTCTGCGGCAAAAATACCGACCTGCTCATGCAGCTCCTGTTCTTTCTTCCCAAGCTCCGCCATGTCTCCCAAAAGTGCCACCCTGCGCCCCTGCGCCTCCCGCAGAACTTCCAGGGAAGCTTTCATGGACACCGGATTCGCGTTGTAGCAGTCGTCAATGATCTGATACTTTTCTGTCTGAATCAGATGAAACCGTCCTCCAAGCGCTTCCAGGCTTTCGATGCCCGCTTTTATCTGTTCCAGTGTAAGATGGAACGTAATTCCCACGGCGGCAGCGGCCAGCGCATTATAAACCATATGCAGGCCGGGCAGGGGAATAGTCACCTCAAACATCCCCTGTGGAGTATGAATCCGGCAGGAGATCCCGTGAAGTCCCTTGCTTTCAATCCGGTCTGCCCAGACATCCAGCTTTTTCCCTGCCGCCGACTGCGGCTGCTCTCCCCCGTTTTCTCCCAGGCCGAAAAACACAGGGCTTACTCCGTTTACACAGGAAATGCCCGCCAGCTTGTCATCATCCCCGTTTAGCAGGATGTGTCCGTCTGGCTGCAGAAAATCAAAAATCTCTGTCTTGGCGCGAAGAATACCATCCCGGTCTTTCAGGTTTTCCAGATGACACTGGCCGATGTTCGTAATCACACAGGTATCCGGGCGGGCAATCTTCGCCAGACGGTGCATCTCCCCGAAATCACTGATCCCCATCTCCAGCACGGCGATCTCATGTTCCTCGCGGAGCCGAAAAACCGTAAGCGGCAGTCCGAGTTCATTGTTAAAGTTTCCCTTGGTCTTCAAAGTGCAGTACTTCTGGGAAAGCACGGCGGCGATCATTTCCTTTGTGCTGGTCTTGCCCACGCTCCCGGTGATCCCCACCACCGGAATATCCATCTGCCGCAGATAATATTCTGCCAGATCCTTTAAGGCTCTCCGTGTGGAGGGGACGTAAATCCAGGAACCCGGGGTATCCTCCGGAAGCTCAGCTTCGCTGATGACACAAAGCGCCCCCTTGGAAAACACTGCCGGAATAAACGAGTGTCCGTCCACGCGTTCCCCTTTTATCGCCGCGAAGAGACTCCCCTCGGATACCTTTCTGCTGTCTGTGACGATGTTGTCCACTTCCCGGTCCTCCGCGTGATTTTTGGCATGTAAAATGCCGCCGCATGCACAGGCAATCCGGCGTAATGTCATGTTTTTCATTTATAAAAGTCTCCTTACCCTATCCCAGGCAGTGCGCATCTTTTCCTTACGTATGGCCATACACGGCCCTGAAAGGAGAAAATCCCTTAACAGCAAAAACGGACGGAAACAGGCCTCTTTGCTTCTCGGCTTCTATGCTTCCGCGTTCTCATCCTTCGTCTTTAAAAAACTTACTCTTTTGTATCTTTCCGGCGCAGGGACACCTCGATCAGCTTCTCACACAGAGTGGGAAAATCCATCCCCAGTGCGGCGGCTTCCTGCGGAAGCAGGCTGGTCGGTGTCATGCCGGGCAGTGTATTCGCTTCCAGGCAGAAGATATTCTCCTGCTCATCCATCAGAATATCCATGCGGGCGTAGCACTCCAGGCGAAGCGCCTGGTAAGCCTTCAGCGCGCAGTCCTGCATCTTTGCCGTAAGATGAGGAGGAAGGTCGGCAGGACAGGTCTCAATCGTACTGCCCGCCTGGTACTTATTTTTATAATCGTAAAAGCCCTTAATCGGCGCAATCTCAATCACCGGATAGGGTACAGCGTCCACCACGCCGACGGAAAACTCCCGCCCTTTGATATACTCTTCCACAATCAGGACATCCTCGTAGGCAAAGGCTGCCTGCACACTCTGTTCATACTCCTCTTCGGTGCGGGCAATAAAAACGCCCACACTCGATCCCCCGCAGCTGGGCTTTATCACACAGGGCAGGCCTACTGTATTTTCCAGAGCGTTCTGCCATGCTTCTCCTTTTCTTACCACAATGCCCTTAGGCGTCGGCACATGATTTTCGATAAACAGCTGCTTGGCAATCTCCTTGTCCATCGCCAGCGCACTGCCTAAGTGTCCGCTTCCCGTATAGGGAATCCCCAGAAGATCAAAGGCTGCCTGCACCTTGCCGTTCTCCCCGTCTTCCCCGTGCAGCGCCAGAAATACCGTATCCGCCGCCCTGCAGAGCGCGAGCACCTGCGGACCGAAAAATCCTTTCCGGTGCCGCGTAACGTCTACCTTGTCATTAAACGAATTCAAATACGCTGCGGCAGCAGCAAGGTCATACTCATCCGTAAAAGCCGTTTCCGGCTGAAAACGCTCCTCACCGAAAAACACATCGACCAGGATTGCCTGATGTCCTTTTTCCCTGAGTGCCCGGCACACGCCGGTGCCGGATACGATCGAAACCTCCCGTTCCGTGCTGATCCCACCCGCCAGAACAACGATTTTCATCTCTTTCCTCCCATTCTTACACAGCCAGAAATACCATCGCGGAAAACGGCGGCATCTGCAGATACAGTTCCCCGCCCACTGTCTGATATTCGGAGGGCTCTGCGGAGAACTCCTGAGAAGCTGTATACAGAATGCGCCTCATCGGCTGATCCATTCTCACGCCAAGCGGCCATACCCGCACGGTAAGGCTGCGGTTCTTTTCCGTATTGTTAAAAACGACCGCAATCTGTTCCTGCTCATTAAAGCGGCCGTATGCCAGACAGTTGTAATCACCCAGCAGAAATTTCAGCGATCCGGTCTTTAAAGCCGTATGCTCCCGGTGCATGCGGATAGCCTCCTTATGAAACTGAAGCATCTGCATATCTTCGTGCCCCCAGGGATAAGTCCGGCGGCTGTCCGGATCGGTGAACCCGCACACACCCGCCTCGTCCCCATAATAGATCGTCGGCGCCCCGGGCCAGGTCATCTGCATCACCACTGCCTCGCGCATCACAGCCGGGTTTACTCCTTCACCGGCAGCATCATAGTCAAAGTTCTGGATACGGCCGACCTTGTGGTTCGTGCGCGTTAAAAACCGGGAGTGGTCATGGTTGGACAGCTCGTTCATCGCCACCTGACGGGACGGTTCCATAAAGCTTGCCATATGGGACCGCATCGAGGAGAAGAAACTGTCGGCATTCCCCAGCATTCCCTCCTGATAGGCGTCGCTGTGCTTCTCCATCCCGGTAAAAAACCAGGTCAGCGGTTCCATGAACGCATCATAGTTCATCACCGTATCCCACTCATCGCCGCGCAGCCAGGGAGACGGATCCCCGTAATGTTCAGCGATAATCAGGGCATCCGGATTAGCCTCCTTGACGACCCTGCGAAACTGCTTCCAGAACTGGTGGTTGTATTCGCCGCTGGTACCTAAATCCGCCGCGACATCTAATCGCCACCCATCCGCGTTGTAAGGCGGGGACACCCATTTAGCCGCAATCTTCAAGATATCCTCCACCAGCTTGGGGGAATCCTCATAATTCAGTTTTGGAAGCGTCTCGTGTCCCCACCAGCCGGTATAGTAGGGATTGTACGGCCATTCATGTTCATTGTTGAAATGGAAAAACGTATGATAGGGACTGTCCGCGGATATATAGGCTCCCTTTTCGTATCCCGGCTGATGCTCATAGATCCGCTCGCGGTCCATCCACTTGTTGAAGGATCCGCAGTGATTGAACACACCGTCTAAAATCACACGCATTCCTCTGCGGTGTATTTCCTCCACAAGTTCAATAAAAAGCTCGTTGCTGGCCTCTAAGTTTTTCCTGTTGGTCACCCGGTTGATATATAAAGAAGCCTGTGTGTTATCCTTGCTCCAGTTGGGAAGAGTCTCTCCCTGCTCTTCCGCGATCTTCCCCAGGTGCGGATCAATATAGTCATAATCCTGGATGTCATATTTATGGTTGGACGGGGAGACAAACAGAGGATTGAAATAGATCACTTCCACGCCAAGATCCTGCAGATAATCCAGTTTCTGACGCACACCCTCCAGATCCCCGCCGTAGAAACAGCGCACATCCAGAGCCTTGGGCCGCTGATTCCAGTCCGTCACCCGGTGAGTGCCCTCTCCGATGTAGATGTATTCATTCTCCCGCACATCATTAGAAGGATCGCCGTTAAAGAACCGGTCCGGAAAGATCTGATACATCACCGCACCCTTCGCCCACTGCGGCGTGGAAAATCCCGGGCGGATACAGAAAGAATGACCCCCGCTTAAATCTCTCGTCATGCCCAGCTTATTGTAAAAGCACTGCAGCTTGCCGCTTTTGATCTCGAAAAAATAGCGAAACTCATCGTTTCGAAGCTGCACCTGCGTCCGGTAATAGTCAAAATCTCCCACGGTGCGCTCATACTCCAGCGGCTTCTTCATCGGACCGCTGATTAAATACACCGTGTCCACGTTGTCCTTGGCCGTGCGAAACCGCAGTGTCACCTTATCGCCCGGTTTCGGCTCCATCGGTGAGACAAAGTTTTCGGTCTCGTCGCAAAACAGCGCGTTCACGTTAAAAACCGGCCGCATCTGCAGGATATATTTGGCCGCCCGCAGAGCGTGTTCATAATTTTCCGGATTCATAAGATCTCCCTTTTCTCCGCCGATGCAGGGGCGGCCCCAGTCTTTCAGGAAACATTCCGTAAGCGGCAGCATATTTTTCTCTGCCTGACAAAGCGGGGTGAGAAGACCTCTCCCCTAAACCCTGTTTGGCTTTGCCGTAACCTAGGCATTCCCATTCTATGATGCAGGCATCAAAAGATGATTACGCGCCGTCAATAAGCCTCTCCCCCGCTTGCATGCGTTTCAGACGAAAGCTCAGGCTTTTGACTCTGTAATCATTCTATAACAGATTTTTCGTTTTCACAAGATACCCTGAAAAAAGAAGGCTGCCCGAAGAAAGCATAAATCCAATAAGGAAGCGGGATCCCTCGTCACTGAGAAAAAGCAGAAAGTAAAAAAGACAGCATAGAAACGCTGTCTTTTTCTGGAGAAGGTATTCTCTTATGGGGTGTAGCTATTTCATGTATTGGGGGTTTTTACGCTGTCTATCTTACCACACATTGGCAAAGAAGTGTGCACAAACTTCACAAATTTGCAGGGCCAATTTTGTGCAACCTGCCGAATTTTGTTTGTTGATTTTCACGAATCTCCCCGTCTTTCACGCCCGGGATCCCCAGTCTACCGACCAGGATTCGGCCCCAGGGCGGCCTTTGCTCCCCGTTTCGCTGCCGCCTAAACTGTCACAGCCCCTTCTGTCCCCTCAAACAGCGCTTCAAATTCTTCTCTGCTTAATTTCTCCTTCTCAATGAGCAGCGACGCACTCCTGTGCAGCACATCCTCGTGGCTTTTAATCAGCGTCTGCGCTTTCTCGTAGGCCTCGTCGATGATCCGCTTGACTTCCTCATCGATGATCGTGGCCACACGCTCTCCGTAAGCCCTCGTGTGAGCCAGGTCGCGGCCGATGAAAATCTCATCGTCCCCCTGCTCATAATTGATCAGCCCCAGCCGCTGAGACATGCCAAATTTTGTCACCATCGCCCGGGCGATATCGGTCGCCTGCTTGATGTCCGCGGAAGCGCCGGTCGTGACATCCCCGATCACCAGCTCCTCCGCCACACGTCCGCCCAGGCTCACGACAATATTTTCAAACATCTGATTTCTCGTATTGAACATCTCATCGCGCTCCGGCAGCGGCATGGTATACCCCGCAGCGCCGCGGCCGGTGGGAATGATGGAGATCGTATGAACCGGTCCCACGGAAGGCAGCAGGTGAAACAAAATCGCATGCCCCGATTCATGGTAGGCGGTAATGCGTTTCTCCCTCTCAGAGATCACCAGGCTTTTTTTCTCCGCGCCGACACCGACCTTGATAAAGGCACGGTTGATGTCATTCTGCGTTAAATAGGCGCGTTTCTGCTTCGCAGCCAGAATCGCCGCCTCATTCATCAGGTTCTCCAAATCCGCCCCGGTAAATCCGGCGGTCGTTCTGGCGACCTCCTCCAGGTTCACATCGTCCCCCAGCGGCTTCCCTTTGGAGTGCACTTCCAGGATTTCTCTTCTCCCCGCAATATCCGGGCGTCCGACTGTCACCTGGCGGTCAAAGCGGCCCGGGCGCAGAATCGCCGGATCAAGGATATCCACGCGGTTGGTGGCTGCCATCACAATGATGCCGGAATTGACACCAAACCCGTCCATCTCCACCAGCAGCTGATTGAGCGTCTGCTCGCGCTCATCGTGGCCGCCGCCCATGCCGGTTCCGCGCCGCCTCGCCACCGCATCAATCTCATCGATAAAAATGATGCAGGGCTGATTCTTTTTGGCCTCCTCAAACAGGTCGCGCACCCGCGAAGCCCCCACACCGACAAACATCTCCACAAAATCCGAACCGGAGATGCTGAAAAACGGCACTCCAGCCTCCCCGGCCACAGCCTTGGCAAGCAGCGTTTTCCCGGTTCCGGGAGGGCCTACCAGAATCACGCCTTTGGGGATTCTGGCGCCGACCTTTAAAAACTTATCCGGTTCTTTCAGAAACTCCACAATCTCCTGCAGGTCTTCCTTCTCCTCCTTAAGCCCCGCCACATCCTTAAACTGTACGCGTTTGGCATCCGGAGTGATCATGCGGGCACGGCTGCGCCCGAAATTCATCATCCGGCTGCTGCCGCCTCCTGCCTGCCTGGTCATCATGCCCGTAAAGAACAAAAGCAGCGCACCCATGAGCAGGATCGGCAGAATCGTTGTCAGAAACAATCCGTCCCGCTCCACGTCGTGCACTTCCACCGGCACATCGATTCCCGCAAGATCCCGCTCGGCCTCCTTGACATCCGACACGTTCACGCGTACCTGACTCCCGTCAAGCAGCGTGATCTGCAGAACACCGGTGGGAACCTCCTGGTTCTGGATGACCTCCACCTTCGCTACCTGATCCACCTCAAGCAGCCTTTGAAACTCGCTGTAATTGATATCCTCCCGGAGGTTAAAACTGTTGCGCAGACTGAACACCAGCAGGAAGAACAGCAGTCCTGCCAGCAGATAAAATCCTACGCCTCTTGTTCGTTTGTTCAATTCCCCTGTGCTCCTTCCGCTCGCTCAAAAGCGCACCCCTTCACGTTCCCTGCAGCCCGACACGCGCTGTCTGCCCTCCGGTGCGGTCTTTTTCAGTCTCTTCTACCACTTCAAAAACCGCCCTTTCGCTCTGAAGATACGTACACCCTTATTCGGTAACCGTCTCATCGTCCACGAAGGAGAGCACTCCAATATAGGGAAGGTTGCGGTAGCGCTGATCGTAATCCAGCCCGTAGCCCACCACGAACTCATCCGGGATCTGAAACCCCGTATAATCCACATTTACCTCGCAGACACGCCGTTCCGGCTTGTCAAGCAGGGTGCACAGACGCAGACTGGCAGGTTCTCTTCTGCGCAGATTGCTCAGCAGGTAGCTTAGCGTTCTCCCCGAATCAATGATATCCTCAATCACGATCACATCCTTATCCTTGATCCCCTCATCGAGATCCTTGATCAGCTTCACCACGCCGCTGGATTTCGTCTCGCTGCCGTAGCTGCTCACCGACATAAAGTCAATGGTGACCGGAACCGTTATGCGCTTCGCCAGTTCACAGGTAAAGAAAATGCTTCCTTTCAGGATGCAGATCAGATGCACGGTCCGTCCCTCATAATCCTCACTGATCTGTGCCGCCAGCTGCTCCACTTTCTTCTCCACATCTTCCTGCGAGATCATCACCTGTACCCGTTCCTTCATGTCTTTCCTCCATCATGCTGATTTTCAAAACTTTTCTTTTCTCTTTCGTGACCTTTGCGAAGGCACTGATTCGTCCTCCGACCACCCACAGAACGTGGGATCCTTCCGCCACAAGCACCACCTGGTCACGCTGTGTGCGCGGCACTTTCTGATC
Organism: uncultured Lachnospiraceae bacterium; assembly: GCA_964643295.1. Lineage (GTDB taxonomy): Bacteria > Bacillota > Clostridia > Lachnospirales > Lachnospiraceae > Merdiplasma. The sequence goes on along the minus strand of CAZXSN010000010.1, from coordinate 34,924 downwards.
GATCAGATAATCGTTCAGTTTTTTCCTGCCGCCCTCCTGATTGATCACCAGGTAATCCCCGCTCTGTCTGGTTCGCAGGCAGACATTCTGGTTTATTGTATCATACGCAATCCATTTCGTATACTTTTTTTCTTCAATTTTCTCACCGTCCCCCGGATCGTCCAGATATTCCGCGAAAAAAAGCTTCCCGAGGAATTCATAGACTCCATCACACGCAAGCGGCAGGCTTTTTTCCCCGTCCTCCCTGCGCCTGACAAGGGGAAATTTTTCCGTTAGGCTTTGCGTAAACTCCGGCGGATCTTCCTTCTTCGCCAGAGGAAAGGCGACGAACGCGCAAAGGCCGTGCTTGGGTCCGGAAAAACAGGAACCTTCCGATTCCGAAGAACCCGGCTCCTTTTCTTTTCGGGAAGCTGCTCCCCCATCCGGGACAAAAAGAATCTCGTTAAACTGCCGCCTTGCCAGCAGTCCTCCGGGCAGAGTAAGCGCTTTTCCGCAGGGCCCTTTGGCCAGCTCTTTTAAAGCCTCGATATGCCCGGACGTGTAATCCCTAAGTCCCCGCCCGGCAAGCACCTCAAAGATTACCCGGCGCAGAACATAACTTTGCAGGATCTCTTCGCTCTTTAAAAACTCAGGCAGGGAAAGCGCCGCCCCTTCCGGGAGCCGTCTTACCCATTTCTCGCAAAGACGCGCGGCCTCACTTTGAAAATAGGCTTCGGCAGCCTGCAGATGAGAGGCGGCCTGCGCGATATGCTGCACCGCACCGGCAGAAATCCGTGTCTCCATCAGGGGAAGGATCTGAAGCCTTATGCGGTTTCGCGCATAGTCCAAAGAAAGGTTCGTCTGATCTAAGCGAAAAGGGATCTGCTCCTTTTTAAGCCACGCTTCGATCTCGGATCGTCCGCTCCAAAGAAGCGGCCGGATCACCTCAAACGCATCGCCGGAAAAGGATTCGCCGCTGTACTCTTTCCCTTTCGAATTTTTATCCCCGTTCGCGCCGCCCTCGCAGGATTCCGGAAGGAAACCTGTTCGCACCGGCAGCATCCCGCCAAGTCCCCGCAGACCGCTTCCGCGTATCAGATGAAAGAGTACGGTTTCCGCCTGGTCATTCTGGTTATGGGCCAGCGCAACTTTTCTGCCTCCTGTCCTTTCAAGCTCCTGCGCGAAGGCCTCATACCTTAACTTCCTGGCAGCCTCTTCCACGCTCTCCCCTGTTTCATCCACTCTTTTTTTTACATTCACATGGACGATCCGGCAGGAGACGCCTTCCCTTTCACAAAGACTGCGCACAAAGGCGGCGTCCTGTTCGCTTTCTCTCCCCCTCAGCCCGTGCTCCACATGAATCACCTGTAAGGAAAAAGAAACCCGCATCTGGTAGTGAAGCAGCACGTGAAACAGACAGACCGAATCTGCTCCTCCCGATACGCCGGCAAGGATGTGCTCCCCCTCCTTAATCATCTGGCGCTCTTCGATTTTTTGAAAGATTTCCGCAAGGAATTCATCTTCTTTTCGCATCAGGCTGGCACCTCTTCCTTTGATTCCGCAAATTTTTGCATCCGTAAAAGCAGATCCAAAACCCGCGGGCAGCCGAAACTCCTACGGTTCCTTTCGCACCCCGCGTTTGCGCTTCTTAACGCAGGTTTCGCGTAAGCCAATTTTTGCTTCCTTGTTTTCACTCTGTAAACGCCCTCTCCTTACCTGTCCGGCAAAGCTAAAGGCACAGGCATAAGAGAAAAAGTGTGCGAGAGCCACTGTCTGCGCACACTTTCCTGATTCGTCTGTTATTCTTCCGGGCGGAAAATGATCTCATCCTCATAAACCAGCCCGAACTTCTCTCTGGCAACCTTCTCGATATATTCCCTCGACTTTGTATATTCCGGCAGCTCTTCAAGCTCCTTCGTCCGTTCGTTTTCCAGCTCAATCTGCTCCTGCAGCTGCACGATCTGCTGCTCAAACGCAGCATTCTTCTCCGACAGCTTATGACTCTGCACAATAAATACCGACAGCAGCACAAGCACCACGAGCGCAATCCCGACCATCCCCCGGCGATTGCTGACACTCGCGCGTCTTCTTTCTTTCCCCGCCATAATACATACCCCTTTGGAAAGCTCCCCTTTGCTTTCCTCCCCAGTTTAAACTGCTTTCCTTATTTTTGCAACTGTTTTTTTCAGTTTTCGGATTCCTGCTCTTATCGTGCGCTCCCTCACCTTTGGATGATTCTTTGCAGCCACCGTAAAAAGGCTTCCTTTCGCCATTTAGAAGGAGAAAGGGAATGCTTCGTCAAAAGACCAGAGAAATCAGTACTTTCCTCCCGGCTTAAGGAGAATGCCGACGGTTCAGCCAGGATTCCGGAACGTAAGAAGGACAGCTGACAGGGAATTGAAGAGACTGCAGGAGGAACGAAGAGAGAAGGACAAGTTCCCATTTTCGGCGAGGCAGGATAACCTGAAAGGACCGTCAGGAGAAAGACGCCGTCTTCTCAGGGTTCCTAAAATGAAACAGGGCAGGACTTTTTCGCCCTGCCCTGAGAGATCCTTATTCTCTTTATCCTGCAGACCCGCCGCCCTCTCTCGAAAAACGAGTGCTTTTGGATCAGCATCTGCCGAAAGACATTCTGCTTTCGGCGGCAAATCTTACCATTTGAAAGGAACTCTCTTTGAGAATTTCTTACTCCCTGCCGACACAATCTGCACGATAATCATCTGCTTCATTAATGATCGAAGGCTTCTTTCGTACACTCGAGACCGCACCTCACGCACAGATAATGCCATTGCCCATCCCCATCATCGACCACGATAAAGCTATGATCCAGCAAAGGAAGACTCACTTCATCCTCGTCACCGCAAATGCTGCACACTTTTTTCACCAAACCGTGATGCAGGCAGGATGCTGGTTCAACGACCGTATCTACATAGGAATGCCCAAGCGCAGGCTGCTTAATGGTTCTTCCTACCACATAGCCGCAGACGCTGCATTTTTCAACAGTGTAGACAGATTCTGTACAGCTGAGCGTTCCCTCTTCATCGGAAACGATGTTATGCGGAGCCATCCCGCCTTCCACGTTCACAGTCCAGCCGCCGTCCGCTCCGCAAATCGAGCACGTGTAATGCAAATGTTCATAGGTAGTGCATGTCGCAGCTTCGCGGTCATCTACCACCCAGGTGTGGTAATGCGGAGCGTCTTCTTTCTGCGTTTCCGCCTGCTGCTCCGGTTCCTTCGCCTCGGTATCCGTCTCCGGCTGATCCTGAGGAACAGCTTCCGTTTCTACAGCTTCCGTATCCTGCTTCTGCGCATCTGTTTCCGGTTCTTTGGTCTCGGGAGTTTCCGTCTCCGCATCCTCCGTCTCAGATTCCTCTGTCTGAGGTTCCTCCGCCTTGGTTTCCTCCTGCGGCTGCTTTGATTCTTCCGCCTCCGGCTCCTCCTTGGGCTGTTCCGGCTGCGCTGCCTGCGTCTCTTTCTCACCGGATACTTCCGGCGCTTCCGTTTCTGTCGGCTTAGTTTCTGCCGGTTCCGTCTCCGCATCCTCCGGTGCGCTATTCTGCGCCTCCGTTGAAACTTCCGGCTGTGCCGGCTGCGTTTCCGGGGTTGGCTTTGTTTCCGCCTGCTCATCCGGAACTGTTTCCGGCTGCGTGGGAGCCTCTGTCTGCGGCGCAGGCTGCGGTTTTGTCTCTGGTGCCGTCTGCGGCGCAGCGGCCGGTTCCGTCTCCTTCGGTTCCTGTTTTTCTTCCGCCGCGGATGTCTCGCTTTGTTTCGCTTCCGTCTGTTTTACTTCCGTCTCCTTCGCCTGCACGATCTTTGAGCTCTTCACGCCAAGTTTCTTTGCGTAAGCTGCCGCGCTCTTCGTTTCAGGCACCGTCACCTTTACCTTGGATGCACCCTTCAGCACATTCTTGCCGACGGTTTTTAACTTGCTGCTCTTGCTCAGATCGAGTTTCTTCAGTTTCTTACAGCCGGAGAACGCGTTCTCTCCAATCGTCTTGATGTTCTTGCCGGTTGTAACTTTTGTCAGCTTCGAGCAGTTCTTGAATGCATTCTTCCCGATCGTCGTAACCGTCAGCTTTAGACCGTTTTGTTTCACGGAAGACGGTATCTCTACCGTTTTCGCATTCTTCTCTGCTTTGACAAGCTTTACCGTACCGCTGTTTCCTTTTACGGAAGTGACCACATACGTAAGGCCATTGTTCTCAAAAGTATCCCCCTTCTTCAGGGTTTTGCTCTTCGCGAACGCACTCATGGAACCCGCGCTCAAAGCCAGTACCATTACGAGCATCCATGCGATTGCTTTCAAAGATTTCCTGTTTTTCATCACGATTCCTCCTTTGACCTTTCTGTTATCCATTTGGTGTCAGGTAAAAGAGATCGCCGGTTTGTTTGAAAAAAATAAGCCCCTGATATTTCTACCAGCGGCCTTCAAACATATTCCCTGCGCGGGAATACGGCAACTGGCTGCCATAGTCATACGACCTTAGGCCCTAAGCTTTGCGTCCCTGCCTTTCGACAGGTTTGCCAAATCTCTACTTGATCCTTATGCTGACAGTCTACCACGCAGATGGTTATCTGTCAACCCTTTTTTAATTTTGAATCAGCCCCCAAGCAAAAAACTTTCAGGGAATTTCCCGCAGACCTTCGCGTCTGACAGCTCACACCTGCTGCTTTCATCCAGCCTTTCTCTTTCGGAAAACCCGCACTGGGAAGCGTAAACCCCCTGGATGGAAAAACTCATTTCTTTTTGTCCCATCCAGGACGCCCCGCAGCAGCCAGCACTTTTTCGCTGCAGCCGCGTGATCACCGGACGCTTCCCGATCTGCCTTAAAAAAATCACATCCCTTAGGCCGACGCGGAAATCCTGGGGTTTTGCCTAAAAGATACAGCTCTCGCCGCAGGCAGGCGTTACAGGTAGCGAAACAGCTCCTTTGCTTCCTCTTTCTTCACCGCCTCCTGAACGTTTAACACTTCCACCCGAACCGGACGGGATCCAAACTGAATCTCGATCACATCCCCCTCGCTGACGGAAAGGGAAGCCTTGGCCACCTTCCCGTTTACGAGGACTCTCCCTGCGTCGCAGGCCTCGTTGGCCACGGTCCGGCGCTTGATCAGCCGGGAAACTTTCAAAAATTTATCCAGACGCATCCCAGGTCTCCTTTCTGCCCCGCATTCCGCCATGAAAAAAGGGGAACCGCCGGCTCCCCTTTTCCTTTATTCCTATTGATTCACGGTGTCCTTCAAGGTCTTGCTTACTTTGAACTTCGGGCTCTTGGAGGCCTTGATCTCCATCTTCTCACCGGTCAGAGGATTCCTGCCCTCTCTGGCGGGTCTGTCCGCTACTTCAAAGGTCCCAAAGCCGAGGATCTGAACCTTTTCTCCCTTTTTCAGCTCCTCCACCACGGTCTCCGTAAATGCCTTCAGAACCTTCTCAGCCTCGCGCTTCGGAATTCCGGCCTTAGCCGCAATCGCGCTCACCAACTCTGCTTTTTTCATGCAATGCTCCTCCTATGAATTTATCTTTTCCTCTCGGATTTTTCTGAACCTATCATTCTGGTAAGCTCTCACACTACTTATATACTTGAATCGGGACTTTGTCAAGAAAAATCCGGAAGATTACAGCTTTTTCTCTCAAAGTCCCTTTCCGCGGCCTCCTGCAGGTGACCAAGCGCCTGCGAAACGGCTCTTTGGCGCAGTTTTTCTTCCCTTTCCAGAAGGGCAGGATCCTTTCCGGCCTTCTCTTTCCGCTTGATCGCATCCCAGTCGGAGACTTCCCCGCCAAAGACGTGCGGGTGGCGGCGAATCATCTTCCGGCTGATTCGCTGCACCACATCTTCCACCGTAAAAAGCCCCTGCTCCTCCGCGATCTGGGCCATAAGAAACACGTGCAGCAGCACATCGCCCAGCTCCTCGCAAAGATTTTCGGCATCCCCGGTCTCGGAAAAAAGATCAATCGCGGCCATCACTTCCACAGTCTCATCGATCAGCGTCGGTTTTAGGCTCGCAAACGTCTGCTTCCGGTCCCAGGGACAGCCGTCCTCGCCCCGCAAAGTGCGCAGAATTCCCCGGAAGCCGTCAAATGTATACCGCTCCCCGGAAAGCCCGTTTTCCTCTGACGGATCCGTCATCACAGCATCTCCTGGATCATCTTCAGCACTTCCTCACCGAAAGCTTCCGATTTGCTGTCGGCATCCTCAAGAGACACTCCCTTCACGCCGTAATAGAACTTCACCTTGGGTTCCGTGCCGGACGGACGCACGCACAGCCAGGCGTCATCGGTCAGGTCATAGTAGAGCACGTTGGAAGTCGGAAGTCCGGACGGACGCTCTTCTCCGGTTGTCAGATCGCGGATGATGCCGGTTTTGTAGTCCCGGAAGGAAAGCACCTTGTATCCGCCTAAGGTCTCGGGAGTCTGCGCACGCAAAGTCTCCATGATCTCCTGGATCTTCTGCAGCCCCTCCACACCCTTTAAGGAGACGGACTTGATCGCATCCTTATAATAGCCGTACCGCTCATACAGCCCGATCATCGCATCCCACAGCGTCATTCCCTGGGACTTATACCAGGCAGCCGCCTCGCACAGAGCCATCGTCGCCACGATCGCGTCTTTGTCCCGCGCATGGGTGCCGATCAGGCAGCCGTAACTCTCCTCAAACCCAAACAGATAGGTGCCTTTTCCCTTCTGCTCAAAGCCTAAAATCTGCTGGCCGATGTACTTAAATCCGGTGAGCACCTCGACAAGTTCCACCCCGTAATACTTGGCGATCGCATCCGCCATGTTCGTGGTAACGATTGTCTTGATCAGAACCCCGTCCTCGGGCAGACCTTTTAAGGCCTTGCGCTGCCCGATCTCATAATCGGCCAGCAGGCAGCCGGACATATTTCCGGTCAGATCATGGTAAACGCCGTCCCTGTCCTTCACCCGCACACCGAGGCGGTCCGCATCCGGATCGGTCGCCAGCACCAGATCGGCATCGATTTCCTTTGCCAGCTTTAAGCCAAGCTCAAAGGCTTCCGCCGCCTCCGGGTTCGGATAGCTGACAGTCGGGAAGTTGCCGTCGGGCAGCTCCTGCTCCTTCACGACGTAGACATTCTCAAATCCCAGTTCCTTTAACACTCTCCTGGCGGGAATGTTCCCCGTCCCGTGCAGGGGAGTATAAACGATCTTTAAATTCTTCTGCTGCTCTTTGATGGCATCCAGATGCAGCACCTGACTTTTCAGCTGTTCGATAAACTGATCATCGATCTCGGCGCCGATCACTTCATAGAGTCCTGCCGCGATGGCCGCGTCCTTGTCCATGGTCTTAGCCGCGCTGTAGTCGGTCACGTTCTTGACTTCCGCCATAATCCCGGTATCGTGCGGCGGCGTGATCTGCGCCCCGTCCTCCCAGTACACTTTGTATCCGTTGTACTCCGCCGGATTATGGCTGGCCGTGATGTTGATACCCGCGATGCAGTGCAGGGTACGCACCGCAAAGGAAAGCTCCGGTGTCGGGCGAAGCGACTCAAACACATAGGCCTTGATGCCGTTGGCCGCCAGGCAAAGAGCCGCGACATCGGCGAACTCCGGGGACATCCTGCGGGAATCGTAAGCGATCGCCACACCCTTCTCCTGTCCCCCGACCTTGAGAATGTAGTTGGCCAGGCCCTGAGTCGCCTTGCGCACCACATAGACATTCATACGGTTGGTGCCCGCTCCGATGATGCCCCGCAGACCGGCGGTGCCAAATTCCAGCTCGCTGTAGAAGCGCTCCCGGATCTCGTTCTCATCACCGGCAATCGAGCGCAGCTCTTCCTTCGTCGCCTCGTCAAAACAGGGATTTGTAAGCCACTCCTCATATACTTTCTTATACTCCATTCCGCTACCTCCTGCGCATATTTTTTCTTTGATTATAATACAACCGTTCCCGAAAGGAAACGGGTTAGGAACTTTTTCTCATCCTGCGCCGCGTAAGCCGCATGCGCATCCTGCCAACACCTTACGAATGGGCGTTTCTTAACCGCCCCGCAGTCCTTTTTCTCTGCGGATTTCTTCAAACCCTGTTCCGGAAAAAGGAACAGTCGTTCAAAACCCGTCAGGATACTCCCTTTCCCCCGGCAGCTTTCTGCCCGGTTCTTACGCAGACGAATTACAGCTGTGTATCCCCGTAAACTTTTTTAATCTCGGTGTAGCCGTTTTTCTCCAGCGTCTCCACCTGAAATTTCGCGTTCTTTTTCAGCGGCTCCACGCGCACGATCATCCCCTGTGAGCGAAGCAGAGTCGCTTTCTCAAACACTTCACGAAGTTTCCCGCCGTCCGCCTTTTCCTCTACCAGGAAGGCCACTTTCTGTTTCCCGCCGTTAGCTTCCTGCCATTTTAGATCCGTAAGAACCGTGATGATTCGCTCAAATCCAATCGAAAATCCGCAGGCAGGAGCGTTTTGACCGCCAAAGCGGCCGATCATCTCGTCGTAGCGGCCGCCCCCTGCCACCGAGAACGGATAGCCTTCCAAGCGAATCTCGAAGATCGTGCCCGTATAATAGGACATCCCCCGCACCAGAGTGGGATCAAAGACCAGGCGCACCTTTGGGTCGATCATACCGGAGACGCTCTCCATAATCGAATCCAGCCCCTCCGGCACCTTCTCATCCAGGAATCCGGCACAGGCTGCCTTACAGAACGCAGTACTGGTCAAATCGGGCGTGAAGTGCGAAAACAGGGAGACATACGCCTCCACCGCCTGCGGCGGATACTCACTTTTCAGCAGTGCTTCCTTTACTCCCTCCAGACCGATCTTGTCCATCTTGTCCAGGATGATAAACACCTCATCAAAATCCTCTTCTGAGAATCCGGCGCAGGCGGCCATCGCCTTTAAAATCCGGCGGTCATTTAAAAGAACCGTGAATTCATGGATCCCCACCTCTGAAAAAATCCGCGTCAGCGCCCGCGCAGTCGCGGCAATCAGTTCAATCTCCGCCATGATCGAGCCATCGCCGATAATGTCAATATCGCACTGCGTAAACTGGCGAAACCGCCCTTTCTGCGGCTTATCCGCCCGCCACACGCTGCCGATCTGCAGCGCCTTTAACGGCGACGGAAGGCTGTTCTTGTTGTTGGCATAATAGCGGGCCAGGGGCACGGTCAGATCATAGCGAAGCCCCTCCTCGGAAAGCTCTCCCGTTTCCAGTCCCCTCTCCAGTTCCCGCCCGCGCTTTAAGATCTTAAAGATCAGCTTTTCATTCTCGCCGCCCTGCTTACCGGTCAGGTTCTCAATGTGCTCGATCGCCGGAGTCTCAATCTCATCAAACCCGTAGGCCGCATAAGTCTCCCTGATCAGGCCCAGCACATGCTGCCGCAGCCGCATCTGCGCAGGCAGAAAATCGTTCATCCCTTTTACCGGTGTGGAAATAAATTTCATACTCTTTCTCCTCGTTTAAGTTTCGTTCTTCGTCTGAATTCCTTCCTGCTTTTCTTCCAGTGATTCAATCTGTCCCGCTGTTCCTGCAAGAGAACCTTATGTACATCGTAAAAGACGCGTCTTGCGCAAAACTTCCATGAACCGCTTCCTTTCTATATGAAAAGTTTGGATCCTGGCTTCCCTGTCCTTTTTGCGCTTAAGATACCCTTACGTATCCAGCATTTTCGTATCTGCGCCCATAAGGATCCGGCTGCGGGACAGCAGCCACTCCCGGTTATTTTTCCCCGGATCGGCCAGGACTTCCTCCAGAAGCGCATGTAAAATCTCCCCCATCCCGGGGCCTGGCTTTATCCCATCCGCGATCAGATCGCGCCCGGAAACCGCCAGACTTTTCAGCGACAGGCAGTCCCCGTGAAGAAGGATTTCCTCATACAGGGAGCGCACCTTCTTCAGGTAGGCAAGTTTCTCCTCCTGCACCGCCGGATTTTGTCCCAGGATATCCGCCCGTTTGACCTCCAGAAACTTTTCAAACAGATCTTCCCCCACCTGAACAATTCCCCGGCGCACTCCTTCCGGCGTGGCGGCAGGGTAGAGGGAATGGTTTTTCACCAGGCGGCAGACCTTATCGCGGGTATCGTTGTCATACTTCAGGCGTTTTAAAATACCGGCAGCGATCTTCTCGCTCTCTGCGGCATGACCATGGAAATGATAGATGCCGTTCGCATCTGTGACAGCCACTGCCGGTTTTCCCATATCGTGCAGCAGCATGGTCAAACGCAGCACTTTCTCCGGGGCAATACTCTCCATCGCCCGCAGCGTATGCTCTCCCACGGAATAAATATGGTGAGCGCTGTTTTGCGGCTGCTCCATGATGCGGTCAAACTCCGGCAGCACGACCGCCGTGATTCCTGTTTCCCAGGCCAGACTAAGCCCGGCCGGGTGCGGGGAAATCAAAAGTTTCGTAAGCTCCGTCTGAATGCGCTCCGCGCTGATCTTACACAGATTTCCGGCCAGGCAATGGATATCCCGGGCTGTCTTATCTTCCAGGCGAAACCCCAGCTGGGCACAGAAACGCACCGCCCGCATCATCCGCAGGGCATCCTCCCCGAACCGTTCCTTCGCGTCTCCCACGCAGCGGATGACCCCCAGACGCAAATCCTCCATCCCGCCAAACAGATCGATCAGCCCCTGCTGCTCGTTGTAGGCCATGGCGTTGATCGTAAAATCCCGGCGCCTTAAGTCCTCCTCCAGGGCCGAGGTAAAAGTCACTTCCCGCGGATGACGGCCATCCTCGTAAATCCCATCGATCCGATAGGTTGTCACTTCAAACCGCTCTTTGCCGATCAGCACTGTAACGGTCCCGTGCTCAATCCCGGTATCCACGGTGCGGGGAAACAGCGCTTTCACCTGCAGGGGAGAGGCAGAGGTGGTGATGTCCCAGTCGTCGGGCTGTTTTCCCAGAAGGGAATCCCGCACACAGCCGCCGACCGCATAGCCCTCGTATCCGTGCCGCTCCAGGGCAGAAAGGATCGTTTTCACTTTTTCCGGAAGTTTGATTCTCATGGCAGTTCCTTTCGCAATACTGATGATGCGCCGTTTCGATTCACAGGTCCCCGGACTTTCTTGCCTCCAGAAAAGTATAGCACGTTTTCACAATTCTGTCACATTTATTCTTTAAGATATAGACCACGCATCCAAACTTTGTGCGTCCCGGCCGGAAAATACGGGACTTCTTCCTTTTTGGATGAGAGAAAGACGCAATGCGCGGATGGGAAGGATTCTTCCCTCATGCGCCGCTTAAACAGGAAAGGTACGAAAGGTATGGAGAAAAAACCACTTGTTATTGCATCGGCCCTGCTGACCGCAGTGCTCATCGCCGGAGCCGGGACGAACAGAAACGTTCTCGCCGCAGAGGAGGACTCTTCACAGGCGGACGAAACCTTAAGCAGCTATCTCATAGAGGATGCCTCTGACTATGTCACGCTCGGAGATTTCAGTGAGCTGGAGGTGGAATCGCCCTACTATGAGGTTTCCGAAGAAGAAGTCGACATGGAGGTGGAGAGCAGTCTCTACGATTTCGCGGAAACAAAGGAAGTAACACGCCCCGCGAAAGAGGAAGATACCCTGACCGTCAGCTTGAATGTCACGATAGAGGGGGAGGAGGAACCTTTCCTCGACGAGGACGAGTATGTCTTAGACTTAGGGTTTGAGGAGTTTGGCCCGGAATTTGATGAGCAGCTGACCGGGATGACACCCGGGGAGGAAAAATCGTTCTCCTGCTCCTTTGACGAGGACGCTCCGTACGAGGAATGGGTTGACAAAACCGTAAACTTCACCGTTTCGATCACCTCGATTGAGGAGACCACCATGCCGGAATATACCGATGAATTTGTACAGGAAAACTTCGGCTACGATTCCATCGAAGAGTATGAATCTTCCCTGCAGGAAAGCCTGCAGGAGCAGTACGACCAGCAGAGTATGGTCGAGGCGGGGACAAGCGCATTAAACGCCGCCATGGAACTGAGTGAATTCAGCGGCTACCCCGATGAGCTGTATGAAACCTGCAGACAGAGCGTGGAGGAAAACTATGATTCGTTTGCGGAGATGTACGGCATGTCCCGGGATGAACTTCTGGAAGCCTTCGGCATGACCGAGGACGACATGGAAAAAGAGATCATGACGACCGTCAACCAGCGTCTGTTTATCAGCGCCTACTGCGAACAGGAGGGAATCGAGCTCACCGAGGAGGACTATACCGCCTATCTGGAGGAACAGTATCCTCTCTACGGCTATGAGGATGCCGAAACCTTCGAGCAGGATAACGGCAAAGAGCACATCGTCTGGGTGGAATACACGGATAAAATCGGAGCGCTGCTGCTGGAAGATGCCACTATCGTCGATGCTCCGCTTCCCGATGAAGAGGAGGCAGACACGCAGGATCCGGGTGCGGAAGTAGAGGAGATTGAGGAACCTGCAGAAGAGTTCACAGAGGATTCTTCCGAGCCGGAAGAGACATCGCTGCCAGTCGATGAAGGCGAAGGTCCCTGACGGGAAAGAAAGCTGCTTTGAAAGGCTGCGCGGGAAATTTAGGAGGCTGTGACTGGCGGGAATTTTACGGGGGCATCCTTTCGATGCACTGAAACCATAAGGCGGGGCGGCTGTCTTTCTTCTGTATAATAAGGAAGATACAGCACTTTCCCTCTTTCCGGAAGTGCCAAAAGTCCTTGAAAAAAGGGAGGTTTTTGGCATTTCTGCTCTCAGCAGACAGCGAAAATTTCCTTGACAGATCTTTTTTAGGGGCATATAATCAAGGGGCAACTGCGAAAATCAGGTTAAAACGGAGATCCTTTCGGACTGGTCGCGTAAGGAACTCCGGAAACGAATGTACGGCAGACGCGGGCGGAGGAAAATCGGTATCCCCCGTCTGTCAGAAAGTGAGTATGCGCGGAATGCGCAGGCGTACTCCGTGAAATTACCGAGCGTGGTTTACAATATCAAAATGGAGGTACCGTCGTGAACAAAGGTACAGTAAAGTGGTTTAACGCAGAAAAAGGATATGGATTCATTACCGGTGAGGATGGAGCCGATGTATTCGTACATTTCTCCGCCATCCAGGGGGAAGGATTTAAAACTCTGGAGGAAGGCCAGGCCGTTACGTACGATTTGACGGAAGGTGCCCGCGGTATGCAGGCATCCAATGTAGTGAAATGCTAATGAATTTCCCCTTCTGACAGAAGCCCCTGTCAGAAGGGGCTTCTGCTTTTTGCCAATCCGTTCTTGATTGGTTTTTTATGCCTATCTCCGGTTTGCGAAAAAAGCACCTGGACACGTGAAAAAACGCCCCGGCATAAGTTTACCGGAGCGTTTTTTATTTTGTCTTCTTTTGCTGCGGCCCTTTTCCCTGACCGCCTGATCCCTCACCTGACTGCAGCGTTTTTCTTACTGTTTCCCGGCATCCACGTAGCGCTTGATATTGGAGGCATTCACATACTTTTTGGTATCGTCCCCGTCAACCACCACCAGCGTCGGAGCCTGCATCACACCGTAACGCGACACCAGTTCCTGGTTTTCTTCCGCGTCCACCAGGGTGTATTCCTCCCCCTGCAGCATCTGTTTCGCGATACGGCAGTTCGGGCAGGTCTTGGTAGTAAAGAGATACTTCTTCACCCCCGTCTCCAGGGAAGTACGCGCCATAGCCGGTTTTTCTTCCTGCTTCTTTTCTTCGGAGGCATTCTTTCCGTCCACCGGCACGATCGTTAAAGTGTCCCGGTTTACGGTCACCGTCGCGCTCTGCACTTTCTTAAAGCAGGAGTTCTCCGGATTATACATCTTCCGGTTCTCATATTCCTGCGTCTTGCCGTCGTTCCAGTTCTGCACCGGGCGGTAGTAGCCGGTGATGCGGCTGTACACCTCGGCGGGTTTTCCGCATTTCGGGCAGACAAAGTGCTCGCCGGAGATATAGCCATGCTCCTGGCAGACGGAATAGGTCGGGGACATCGTATAATACGGCAGCCTGTAATTCTCCGCGATCGTGCGAACCAGCGTGGCGGCTGACTTCCAGTCCGGAAGCTTCTCCCCTAGGAACGCATGGAACACCGTGCCGGAGGTATACAGCGTCTGCAGCTCGTCCTGAATATCCAGTGCGTCAAAAATATCGGACGTAAAATCGACCGGAAGGTGCGAACTGTTGGTATAGTACGGGGTATCCCCGGGCTTCCCTGCCGTGCGGATATCCGGATAGCGCTCCTTGTCGTGCTTGGCTAAGCGGTAGGCGGTCGATTCCGCCGGAGTCGCCTCCAGGTTGTAGAGATCGCCGTACTGCTCCTGGTAAATCACCAGACGGTTTCTCATATGGTTCAGCACATCTTTTGCGAACTCCTGCGCCTCCGGATCTGTCAGATCCTTGCCCAGCCACTTCGCATTTAAGGTCGCCTCGTTCATGCCGACAAGACCAATCGTGGAGAAATGGTTGTCGAAATTCCCCAGGTACCTCTTCGTGTAGGGGTACAGCCCCTCATCCAGAAGCCTGGTGATGATGTTGCGCTTTACCTTCAGGGACCGCGCAGACACATCCATCATGTGGTCCAGGCGGCGGTAGAATTCGTCCTCATTCTCCGACAGATAGGCAATCCGCGGCAGATTGATCGTCACAACGCCGACGCTGCCGGTGCTCTCCCCGGAGCCAAAGAAGCCGCCGGTCTTCCTGCGCAGTTCCCTCAGATCCAGACGAAGACGGCAGCACATGCTGCGCACATCGCCCGGTTCCATATCGCTGTTGATATAGTTGGAGAAATAGGGTGTCCCGTATTTCGCCGTCATCTCAAACAGCAGCCGGTTGTTTTCCGTATCAGACCAGTCAAACTCCCGGGTGATCGAGTAGGTGGGGATCGGATACTGGAACCCGCGCCCCTCGGAATCGCCCTCGATCATGGTCTCGATGAACGCCCGGTTGATCATGTCCATCTCTTTTTTGCAGTCTTTGTAGCAGAAGTCCATCTCCTTGCCGCCCACGATCGCCGGCAGCTCCGCAAGGTCATTGGGAACCGTCCAGTCCAGAGTGATGTTGGAAAACGGCGCCTGTGTGCCCCAGCGGCTGGGGGTATTGACCCCGTACACAAAGGACTCGATGCACTTCTTCACATCCGCGTAGCTTAAGTTGTCCACCTTGACGAAGGGAGCAAGGTAGGTATCGAAAGAGGAAAACGCCTGTGCGCCCGCCCATTCATTCTGCATGATGCCCAGGAAATTCACCATCTGGTTGCACAGTACGGACAGATGCTTCGCCGGAGCGGAAGTGATCTTTCCCCGGATGCCGCCTAAGCCTTCCGTGATCAGCTGCTTTAGGGACCATCCCGCGCAGTACCCGGTCAGCATGGACAGATCATGCAGGTGAATGTCCGCGTTTCTGTGCGCATCCGCGATCTCCTGGTCATAGATCTCCGACAGCCAGTAGTTGGCCGTCACCGCGCCGGAGTTGCTTAGGATCAGACCGCCCACGGAATAGGTAACCGTGGAATTCTCCTTGACGCGCCAGTCTTCCACTTTCACATAGCTGTCGACGATCTCCTTGTAGTCCAGGATCGTCGACTTCATATTTCTGATTTTCTCCCGCTGCTTGCGGTACAGGATATAGGCCTTCGCCACATCGGCGTACCCTGCCTGCACCAGCACATGCTCCACGCTGTCCTGAATGCTCTCCACATCAATGCGGTCGCTTTTGATCTTCGGCTGAAAATCTGCCGTCACCCGCAGAGCGAGCAGATTGATGATATCATCCGTATAATTCATCTGAGTGGCCACAAAGGCCTTTGTAATCGCATCGCTGATCTTGCTTAGGTCAAACTCTGTGATTTTTCCGTCACGCTTTACTACCTGAAACATATCCCTCTCCTTCCGCTTATTCTTTCTTCCGCACGGATCCGGGATCTTTCCCCGCGTTTTTGCCCGCAGGCATCCCTTCTTTCGCCTCGGGCGGGTCTATACAGAGGACTTCTTAAAAGTTCTCCTTCCAAAAATCGAACATTCCCACAAAAAAATCCCGCGCCGAAACCGCTCCGTGAACTGAAACCATTCTAGCAGAGAACCCCAGGGCCGTCAACCCCCAAAATACAACATCTATGTATTTTTCTTCGTCCAACTACTAGATGTTGTGTTGATAACCCCTAAGGAAGGGTGGATAAGTGCCTCAGTTTTGCACATCCTGTCCACACCCGGGAGGGAATTTTCCACACCGGCTGCCCTGTAGCAGATCCTTTTTCTTTCCTCTTTCAAGCCCCGCTCCCCGCCCCTTCTTCGCTGGCAACAGCGGAAAAGAGGGACACTTCGCCGCATGACGGGCACACGGCTTCTTCCAAACCCTGCGAAAAAGGAACCCGGTGATGGGCACTGCGTGTGGACAACCCGAAGAAAACGGTGGATAAGCGGCCAGGTTATGCACACGCTGTCCACATCGGGATTAGTTTTATCCACACCGGCATCCGGCAGCAAAGTTCTTTTTGCTTCCTTAGATTCCCTGTCCGGCCAATGGATCATACTTCGCGCAGGGAAAAAAGTCTGGCGCTCATCCGGCTGGGCAGCAGTACGGTAAGTTCCCCGGAGTTTGCGTTCCACTTCCATTCGCAGGGAAGCTTTTTCGGGTAAACACAGGAGACGCTCAAAGAATGTCCCACACGGTGCCGCAGCGGAATGACGCAGCGGGACGTCTCACTTTCCCTTCGCCAGACAGCCACATAGTCGCGTTCGGGAAGAGTCAGGCCCATGCTGACCCAGGGATCCTGATACCCGGACATGCCAAGGGGCCAGAACGGCAGCGCCTCTTTTACATCCCCGCGAATAGTTTTGTAGGTTTCGATGGCCTCTTTTACGAGGGCAAAGCGCTCCCCGCTTAAGTGCACCAGATGTCCGCTTTGGTGAATGCGCAATAGCAGTGCGCTGACCATGTTGAAGGCCACCTGCTCACAGTCCGCGTCTGCCAGGGGATAGGACCAGACAGCTGCCTGCTCCGGTGTCACCGCGGAAGGAGCGTTGGCCGCGATCGTCGCATAATAGCGGTAGTCCTCCTGGTCGCTGGTGGACTGAATGCTGCAGCGGCTTAACATGGCATAATCCAGCCGCATGCCGCCGCTTGAGCAGTTCTCAATCACCAGATCCGGATATCTCTCAAAGATGCCGTCGAGCCAGCGTAAATACGCGCGGTTGTGTTCCAGCAGACCGTCCCCGCAGCTGTCGGCGTTCCAGTCGGTACCGATCCCGGCGTCGATGTTGTAATCCATCTTGATATAGCCAACCCCGTACTCCTTAACCAGCCGGTCGATCACGGTATCTGCGTGAGCGCACACTTCCGGGTTTCGAAAATCCAGCTGATAGCGGCTGCGGTCGTACACCTTCTGTCCATGTCTCTGGAAGTACCAGTCCTGAGGAACTCTCTTAGCCAAAGGAGAGTGAATGCCCATAACCTCGATTTCCAGCCACACGCCCGGCACCATGCCTTTGGAGCGGATGTAGCCGAGGAGATTGGCAAACCCGTCTGGAAAGCGCTTTTTGCTGGGCAGCCACTCGCCCACGCCGTCCCACCAGTCCCCGTCGGCATACCAGCCGCAGTCGATCACATAATACTCACACCCCGCCTCGGCGGCCTTATCGATCATCGGCAGTTCCTTTTCCGTGGTCGGATCTCCGTAAAGGCAGTTCATGTAGTCGTTAAAGATCACCGGCAGCTTTTCATTGTCCGCGCATTTGCGCCGGATTGCCCGACGGTACTTTGTTGCCTCCTGCAATGCCTCCTGCAGCCCGCCGATGACAGAACCGACACTTACGGGAACACTCTCAAAACGCTCCCCTGGTTTTAACTGCTTCCACCAGTGATTGTGATGCTCATTCGGCCCGCCTGCCTGTAAGTACAGATGACCGTCCTGATCCCCTATTTCCCAGTACCAGGACCCATTGTGCTCAATCTGCCAGACAAGAGCGGTATTCACCTCCGTACTGCAAAGACAGCCCATAGGAAGAAACTGTTTTGTTGACCAGCTTCCCGTATTGCCGACCCCCAGTACTTTTGAGGAGAGGCGAACCCCTTCCGGCTGGGAGATCGATAAGCCAAGCTGCCCTGTGTCATACGAGGCCCAGATTAACTCCTTCTGCCAGCCGTTATGGGGTAAGTGAAGCCTGAGTTTCTCATCGCTGGTAAGCATCCCTTCTTTATCAATGCCGTTTAACTCGAAGGAGGAGACGTATTCTATACCTAAATTCTCCTGCCCTTCATTCACAAGTTCGCTCCAGCTGCGAACCATGGAAAGCCCATCGTAAAACTGGAGGTTGCTGTGCACCGCCAGTCCTGTCGGCTCATCGGCGGTAATGATCTCCAGCTTTCTGCCGTATGCGTTGCGGGTATCCTTAAAATCCCGGTATTTCAGCCTCATGCCGGGAGAGGTCAGAGTATACTTCGTGCCGAACCGTACCCCGGTGCGGTCCAGACCGGATACCTGTACTTCCACGAGCCGAAACGATTCGGCTTCCTTATGGGAGGCAACGCTGGCGGGATCAAAGGGCAGGGCGGAAAAGTGCAGCAGTTTCACTTCCTGCTTCTCGGTGATCCCAAACACCAGGCTGAGATTGTTTTCACGGATTTCGATTTGTTTCATACGCCTGCTCCTTTCTTTCCCGGCCAGTTTCCGGCCAGATATGGTATGTATATGGCCTTACCGGCAGTCTTTTCAGAGAAGTCTTGAAAATCCCGCCGTCCTTACCCGTCTGCCGATAGGGACAGCCGGAAGCTGACTTCCGCAAAAATCCCTTCTTTTTTTCCTTGCCTTTTGGGCCGGATCCGGCTAAGATGAAGGAAACTGTTAAGCCCCGCGAAGGGAAAACCCTGGAGGATCCAGATATGAAAAAGAAAAAAATCATCGCCGCCGGGCATCTGTCCTTGGATATCACGCCCGGATTCCCAGATTCCGGCTACAAAAGCATCTCCGAGCTTCTGCGGCCGGGAAAGCTTCTGAACATGGAGAACGTGACGGTGAGCGTCGGCGGCTCCGTCTCCAATACCGGCCTCGCGCTGAAACTCCTGGGCGCGGATGTCATGCTGATCGCGAAAATCGCTGACGACGCGTTCGGTTCCATCGTCGACAGTATCTACGCGAAATGGGGAGCGCAAAAGGACCTGATCCATGCGGCGGGTGAGCAGACCTCGTTTACGATTATTTTAGCGCCTCCCGGCATTGACCGCATCTTCCTGCACGATATGGGCTGCAACGCCACGTTTTGCTGTGCGGATCTGGACTTTGCCCGTATCGCAAAGGCCGACCATTTCCATTTCGGCTATCCGCCCCTGATGCGTTCCATGTATCAAAACGGTGCCGAAGAGACTCTCCGGCTTTTCCGCAGAGTAAAGGAACTGGGGCTTACCACCTCTTTAGACATGGCCGCGGTCGAGGAAGGCTCGGATGCCGCCAAAGAAGACTGGGCCAGGATCGTGCGATCGCTGCTTCCCTGGGTAGATTTCTTTGTTCCCAGCATCGAAGAACTGGGCTATATGATCGATCCTGAACGATATCATACCTGGCAGAGAAAAGCCGGAAGCAGCGATATCACCTCCATCCTTTCTGTGGAGGAAGACATTCGTCCGCTGGCGAATCTCCTGATTAGCTGGGGCGCCAAATGTGTGCTCATCAAATGCGGCGCGGCGGGCATGTTTTTAAAGACTGCCTCCGCGGAAGTGATGCGCACAATCGGTCCTCAGTATGAATCCTGGGGAAGTCTGGAACACTTTGAAAAAAGTTATGTTCCCGAACGGGTGCTCTCCGCCACCGGCGCCGGGGATACCAGCATCGCGGCTTTCTTAGAGGCTGCCATTGACCTGGAATACCCGCCCCTGCGGTGTGTCCAGCTTGCCGCCGCGGAGGGAGCTTCCTGTGTGACTGCCTACGATTCCCTAAGCGGCCTGAAGCCTCTTGATAAACTCATCGCCCGTATCGATGCGGGATGGCCGAAAGTGTAACGGATTTTAAAGGCCTTTGCAAAGATAAGCCTTCCAGAACAGGGGCCAGACAAAAGCCATGTGCAAAAAACGAAAGGGGGCACACATCCATGCATGTGTGCCTGTCCTTTCAAACACTTCCGTAAATTTCCTGCGGCACATAGGCCTTCACATAGATGCCGTTCTCCCGGTATTCCTCCGTAAGAAGCTGTCCGAACCGGCGGATCAGCTGAATCTTCCCGGCCTCCTCATACGCATAGAGCCGCTCGATTAAGATCTGTCTTTCCGTCAGGATCCGCTCCAGGAGACGCTCCAATTCCGAAAGCCCCTCTCCCGTGCGGGCGGAAATGCTGAGCACATAGTCGGCGCGAAAGTCCCTTAAAACGGGAGGTGTCTCAAGCAGATCCTGCTTGTTGAACAGTGTGATAATGGTCTGCTCCTTCACGCCCAGCTGGGTAAGTGTCTCGTACACAACATGCATCTGTTTATCCATCTGCGGGCTGGAGGCATCCACCACATGCAGAATCAGATCCGCGAAGGCGGCTTCCTCCAGGGTGCCCGCGAACGCCTCCACCAGATGATGCGGAAGCTTGCGGATAAAGCCCACCGTATCGGTAAGGTAAATCTCTGATCCTCCCTCCAGCTTCCATACGCGCGTGGTCGGATCGAGCGTGGCAAACAGCCGGTCTTCCTCCAGCACACCCGCCTGTGTTAAGGCATTCAGCAGCGTAGATTTTCCGGCGTTCGTGTAGCCGACGATGGCCGCGACGGGGATCCTTTTCTTCCTGCGCTGCTCCCGCACCAGATCCCGGTGTTTTTCAACCTGCTCCAGTTCCCGCTGCAGGGAGGCGATCCGCCTCTTGACCGCCCGCCGGTCCGTCTCCAGCTTTTTCTCGCCCGGCCCGCGGGTTCCGATGCCGCCGCCCAGCCGGGACAGCGACTTTCCCAGTCCGGCCAGTCTGGCCAGACGATATTTCAGTTGAGCAAGTTCCACCTGGATCTTACCCTCACTGGTCACAGCCCGCGCGGCAAAGATATCCAGAATCAGCAGAGTGCGGTCCATTACCTTGCAGTCGAGCTCCCGGGTAAGCTCCCGCAGCTGCACGGGGGAGAGTTCATCATCACAGATGATGCCCGTCGCATCTAAGGCCTCGACCATCATTTTCAGTTCCTCCAGCTTCCCGCTGCCGATATACGTCGTCGGATGGATCGCCTCCCGGCTCTGCAGAAGCTCTCCGACTGTCACAGCCCGCGCGGTATCCGCCAGCGCACGAAGCTCCTGCAGCGATTCTATCGCTTCCGTCTCATCGGACAGGCTGACTCCCACAAGGATCACCCTTTCCGCCTCCTGCACAGTCTCGTATAATTCTGCCATACTCCCTCCGAGAAAACATCCTTCTGCGTTTTTGTGGTCTCATCCTACCGCGTGTTTAAAAACTGCAGTTCCTTCTGTCCCGCCTCATCGGTTGGATACAGCGCCGCGTACTCCTGCGCCTTTTCCTGTGCCGCGGCGAAATCCAGCATTCTCTCATATGCCACAATCTCGTTAAACAAAAGTTCCTGGCGGGCATTCTCGTCATCCAGGGACAGCCCCTGTTCGATATACTCAAGCGCCTGTCCATACTCTCCTGCGGCAAGCGCACACAAAGCCAGCCCATTGAAGCTCTCACCGCTCTCCCCAAACTTTTCCCGGATCGACTCATACATGTTTTCGGCCCGCGCATAGTCCTCCTGCGCCAGGTAGATTCGTCCCATCAGATTCATGGCCGGAAGATAGTCCTCCGCCAGAGGCGTCATCAGCGCACTCTGCGCCCGGTCATACTGTTCCAGGTAATAGTAGATCTGTCCGATGCAGTAATAATCGTTCGCTTCCTGCGGTTCAATGCTTAAGGCTGTCTGCAGATATTCATCTCCGATCCCGGAAAGATTCTGGGCCTCGTAACTTTCATAAATGTTTAAGTAAAGCGTGTAATCCCCCGGCGTTAAAGCCACCGCCCGGTCAAAATCCTCCCTGGCCCGATCCTGGTATCCCAGGCACAGATAACTTGCGCCGCGCAGGTAGAATGCGCTGACATTTCCCTCCTCATTCTCCCGGGTCAGCTGGTCACAGGTGGCCGCTGTTGCCTCATAATCTTTCAGACGAAACTGCGCGGATGCCTTATATAACAGAAGATCCTCCACCGTATTCGGCATCTTGGAATCCGCGAAGCTTAACGCTTTGTCAAAAGAGCGCACCGCCTGTTCATACTGGGCAAGTCCCATATAGGCCATCCCCGCTCCCCGGTAGAGCAGCAGTTCATCCTCCCCGGCAGAAAGCGCCTGCTCAAATTTTGCCAGCGCTCCCTCATAGTCCAGGTTCTCAACGGCCTCCATTCCCTGCCGTGTCAGTTCCCCCTCGGCATCGCTCTCACAGCCGCCCAGCCAGAAGGCCATGCAAAGCATCAGCAGCGCCGCTGCCAATCGTTTTTTCCCCATGTAACTCCCCACTTTATCAACCATCGCCAAAGGACATCTGTCCAGGAAGCTTTCCGTGCCTGAAACGGCTGCCCCCTTTTTCTTTGCCGGTTCTGATGCTTCCTTTTTCTGCATCTAACCTGGACATTTCCAGAGACGTTCCTTCCCGCGGCTGCCGGAAAGCTTTCGTTTTCCCGTTTCGTTTACCGGGCTATTTTACCACACGATGATATCCCGGGCAAGCCGTTTGGCCGGGAATTTCCCCCCTGCCCTCCAGGCGCAAAAAAAGATCCTTCCCGAACCAATACCGGAAAGGATCCTGAAAATGCGGGTTGTTATCGTCTTATGCAGTCATGAAAGATTCTCACGGAGTATCCGCGGGAACATCCTGTCTGTCTGTTTCGCCTGATTCGCTTTGTTTTTCTGCCCTGTTTCCTTGGCCCGCCTCATCAGTACCGGCAGGGGAAACCGGCCCCGGCGGCTGTTTAGTCAGATCTGTGCTGTCTGATTCATCAGACTTTTCAGGGATCTCCAGGGTTTCCGACCTTACGGGCTTTATCGGCTTTTCAGGCTTTTCCGATTTCTCCTGCTTTTCCTGCTTCTCTGATCTTTCTGCCTGCCGTTTCTCTTTCTTTGCTGCCTTCTCCGGTGCTGCCTGACGGCCCTCCTCTTTCTGTTCGGTCTCCATCAGCTCCTTTTTTCTACTCCGAATCAGCCAGACGCCCAGGGCAAAGATTCCTGCTCCCACGGCAAGCTGAACAACAGCCCCGGTAAGCCGCTGAAAGATGCTGCGGAGATGGTCATTCGGCAGAAGCCAGAAAAACACACTTCCCAACCCCTGTATGACCAGCACAGCTCCGACTACGATCAGCAAAGCGGCAAAGATTCGCCGGAATCTCTGATCCCCGTCCGGAAACTTCTCTCCTCCCAGCAGCTTTTCTCCTCCCAGGATAAACAGATACCGGTCCGGCACCTTCAAAAGATCCTCTTCCGGCAGAGCCGCCAGATTTCTGGCATGGAAGAAGCTGTAAAACCAGACGATCAGGGTGACAAACAGCAAAGGCGCCAGCCGCAGAAAGACGGTACACGCAATCAGTCCGTAAAACAGGATCATCAGGCTTAATCCCATTTTCATAAAGCCCATGTACATCTCTGCGCATCCTGGCAAAAAGGCCAGTAAAAAGTTAACAACTCGATTTCTCTTACGCTTCATCTTCAAACCCCGCTTTCCTAAATACCCCAAACCCCACTGGAAAAATCCGGTCCCTTATCCGCGAACAGGTCCTCTCCGCTTAAAAAACCAAGTACACTGCCGGTTCCCTTCTGCAGTCCATCAAACACCTGGTCAAAGCAGTTTTCCAGGGAGACATAGAACGGTTCCGTTTCAAAAGTCTGCATACGGGCGGTGAATTTTTCCATGGGGAACAAAACCAGCAGTACAATCGCCGCTGCCGAAACCACCCCCACCTGTACGCTGTACCCGAGCAGTTTCAAACGGGATCGTACCCCGTAAAACCCACCAAAAGCTTCCTTTTTTGCCGGTATCCTTTCTAAGCTTTTCCTTTTTGAATCACTGCTGCGGGCAATCGCCTCCATCGTCTCCGCTTTTAAATAGGAAGGCGCCCGCAAAAGTTCCTGTTCTTCCACCTGTGCTATCAGCGACGAAAGCTCCTCGTCTGACAGATATTTGGTCCTGCCCTCTTCCATGCGCATCCTCCTCTTTCTAAAGTCTGACCGTCCTGCGGTAGATCACACGCAGCATCTTTCGTGCCCGGTAAACCTGAGTCTGCACGGTCTTGATCTTCTTGCCCAGTTCCCGGGCGATCTCCCCGGGCGGCTCTCCCAGATAGAAATAGCGGTAGGCGACCTCATCATAGGGGAAGCGCAGTTTCCGGCAGTTTTCCAGCAGTTCCCGCCTTACGTCGCTTTCCAGAGCACTCTCCTCCGGAAGAGGTGCCGCGGAAGGAAACTGCTCGAGTTTCTCATCCTCTACCGGCAGCATCTTCTGCGTCCTGCGCAGATAATCCACACTTTTATTGGCGGCAATCCGGCACAGCCACCCTTTTTCATTCCTGCCGTCAAACTCAGAGAGGTGCTCATAGGCGGATAGAAACGTTTCCTGTGTCAGATCCTGCGCGGCGAAGTAATCGCGTGTCAGCTTGTAGCAGACGGACAGAACCAGGTTCTGATACTGATCCACCATCTGCTCGATCCTCTTCTCATTCTCGATCTCATCCACCTCCTCTTCTGCCAACTAAACGAATCAGGGGTTCCCTTTTCTTCAGGAAATTTCAAATTTTGAAAAATTTGTTCCCCGCGTTCCAGGTCCCGGGATGTGAAACCCGCGTCAGGCAGAAAGAACCTGAAAGACGGCTATGCAGCTTCTTTGAAGGGAAGAAGCATCCCTGGACGAGCGCCCGCCGTTCACACACTCCTCGCCGCAGGGAACACCTGTGATGCGAAAAGGCAGGTCAATGAGGGAAAGAACGAAGGCTGCCAAAGCCAGGCTCATTAACTTCCCGTCCCCGGGCAAAAACCAGAAGAAGTATATTCCCCGTCCCCGCACAAGCCGTCAGATCTGGATCAAACGCTTTCAAGTTTGGAAGCATCTCGATCTGTCTCTTTAAAAAGTGATCTCTTCCTCCTGTTTGACGTTCCCTGCCCCGCAGCAGCAGACTCTTCTTCTCAAAATCCTTACCTCTGTAAAGGGCTGTTGTTTGTCCGTTCTCAATCCTGAGACAGTAAGTAAAATGAAAGGAAAAGGGAAGACGCAAGGCCTTCACATATAAAGAGGGATTCGTAAGTGACCCTGCTTTCTCCCAATAAAAGAGCCTGCGTCGATAATCCGGCGTTTAACAGTACCTTCCTGCATCCAAGTTCCCACGGGGCTTCTGTCCGTATTCTTTCCCTCCGCAGCCGCCGTCATAGCTTAGGAAATAATCGACTCCTTTTTTATTCAGCATTTTCAGAGAGTCCGAAAATTCAAAAAACGAAGTCCCATACAGCTATCTGTGATCCTTTGTATTGGATACCCGTGATAGGGTGGATCCAGGTAAACAAGATCACCCGGTTTTACCCTGTCAAGAACCTCCCGGCAATCAAAGGCGGTAAACTGTGGTTTTCCCTTCCGCAGGTTCGAGACGGCAAAAATGTTTCGTTATAAATTAACAGGATTTGTTCCGTGTCTTCTTTGTCAGGAGACTGGTTGAATTTCCCGTCTTTTCCATATCTTACGGATCCTTTCACGCATCGTGCAAGCAGATAAAGCAGGCTGGCAGGCGTTTTCTCCCCGGCATTAAACCGGTCACGCACAGCGTAAAAATGTTTGACTTGGTCATCCCCACGGGCAAACTGCTCATCCCAGACCGCAGCATACCCGTCCAGAAGCCTCTCTGGGTGATTGACAGCCTCCTGAAGCAGATTTACAAGCGGCTCATTCAGGCCGTTAAGATAAAAAGAATCTGCCCTCTGTCCCGCCGCCGCGGTAGAGACCGCTGCCATACCGGCAAAGGGTTCCACAAGCCGTTTAAAATGCGAAGGCATAAAGAAAAGTATCTGCGGGGCGAGTTTCCTTTTCGATCCTGGATACTGCACAATATGCGGCACCGATCTGCTCACTGTGAAGGCCCCTTCCTTATCTTAAAGCAGTGTGAGAAACGATGAGGAATCGCACTTTTCCTCATGGATGGTATTCGTCCCATTTTTATGATAGCACTCTATAAGGGAAAGCGCAATGAAAAATGGATCCCATCCGCGTGATCCCTTTCAGCTTTTTTCTTCTTAATCCTGTTTTTCGATTCCTTTTGGGAAGATCTCTTCATGAATGATACAGACAGACTCTTTTAAAAACCATCCTTTCTCCTTCTGGCGCACATATCATCCGTTTCGTTAATCTTACAAACCTCCCTTGGATCCGCTCCTGTCCCTTTTTAGGTCAGCGCAGAAAAAAGCTGCAGCCGCGTTTAGGCATACGGCTGCAGCTGGAAATCCAGGAAATGCAGGGAAACTCTGACTTAAAAGCCTGCGGCAGTTAAGGACACAAGCCGCCTTTTTCTCCAGCAAGGGCAAAGCAGTCTGTTACGAATGCGGATCTGCCGCGAAGTCATCGGGCAGATACCTGATCAGTTCTTCGACCAGTTCATGCATTCTTGTGGCGGGAACCATGGCTGAGGGACTTTTTATCCCGCGCTCCTGATGCAAAAGCAGCAGTCTTTTTGCCCTGCGAATCGCTGCCTCCAGGGAGCCTTTCTGTTTCAGAATCTCATACAGATCTTTCCTTGACTTCTTATAATCAAAGTAGTTTCGCAGCAGTTTCGCGTACTGCTTCCTTCCATTGTCCGCCTCGTAATCCTGGAAATGCAGCAGAAACCATAACTCGATGCACTCATTCGACCAGGCCACACGGATTTTGCTCCCCGCTCTGCCCTCGGCGGAAAACTGCGTATTGTCAAACTGGTCCCGGGGAAAATCGTCCTTGTCATAGACCAGCCAGAAATGATCAAAACCGCTCCATTCCCTCTGCGCCATCCGGTCCACGAAACGCAGCAGTCCTGCGGTATTCTTTCCTGCCCCGTACACCGCGATGTGGTCCCTCCCGGTAATCGTCCAGTATCGGCTGTTGATCTCCTGCGCGAATCCGCTTAAATACAACGGCTCCGTTCTCGTCCCCTCACAGACAATCAATGTATAGGGCGGAAGGAGCCTGCGAACATCCGTCCCGCACCTTACGCGTTCCCGGTTTTCCGCAGAAACGTCAGAAGTCCCGGGCAGAGGCTGCCCTAAGGGAAAGAAACCGCCTCCCAGTTGACAAGCGGTTTCACATACGGATCCGCTCCGTACCTTCCCTGCAGATACTGTTCGCTGCGGCGCTCTTTTTTTCCTGGCGTCTTCCTGTCCTCCTGCTGAAACTGCGCCAGCGAGTAGAGGACCGATTCCCGTTCTTTGTTAAGATCCGAAAACCAGATCTCATCCCGGCGCAGTACCTCCGGACTCATCGCGGTCAGATCATGGGAGGTGAACAAAAGCTGCGCTCCCTTTGGATTTAAGGTCCGGTCCGTAAAAAGCCGCAGCAAAGCACAAAGCAGGGCCGGATGAAGAGTCGAATCCAGGTCATCGATCAAGAAAAGATCGCCGCGCTCCAGCCCTTCTAATATCTCGGGCACAAGAAAGATAAGCTTCCTCGTACCGGTGGATTCCTCCTCAAGGGAAAGTTCCCCGTCCGCTCCCGGATGCCTGACATAAATCCCAGACAGATTTCCAAAGGTGTCATATCCCGGACGGATATCTTCCAGCTCTATCCCCAGACTGCTAAGCACCTGCAAAAACTTCCTCTTCTGTTTCATTACCGTCTTCATGACGGCTGCGGGATTATCCGAAAGACCGTCAAGATTGGATCTTACCTGCAGAAAAAAGGAGACCGCATCCTCCGCAGTCACATCATCCTGAGACAGGAAAAGATGCGAAAGCAGCGGCAGCCCCTCAGGCCGCTTACTTATGTTTCCCTTTAAGAATTCTTTGCAAACCCTGATTTCTCCCGCCGCTTTGTCAAAAACGCTTATGAAATTTCCTGACGTTTGATCCTCCAGACAAAGGTGCTCTTCCACGACAGAGCCTTCCTTGACGGCCAGCTCATAGCGGTATTTCTTCTCCTTCACAAGAAACACGATGCGAAATTCCGTCGGAAGATCCTTATCTTCCTTCTTCCACTGATAGGAAACCGGACCTTTCCTCTGAGAGGGAATCCCCTCCCGCAGCTCATCAAAGGAAACCCCGCTTAATTTTTCCAGCCTGTTTTTTCCAGACTCTGTCTCCAGAAGCGGCGCCAGCACAAGATCCCGCAAAGCGGCAAGCGCCAAAAGTACACTGCTTTTTCCTCCCCCGTTTGGTCCGTAAATAGCGCATACCGGAAGGAGATCTCCATGAGAGGCCGGAATCAGCGTGGATTCCTGTTCGCGTATTGGCTTTGCCAGGAAATCAATCGTCCCTTCCTGCCGGTAGGAGCGAAAGTTCGAGAAAGTAAATTCGATGAGCATACAGCCACCTCCTGGGAATGATTCCCCACTCACTATAGCACAGACAGGTCCCGCTTTCAATCGCCGCGCCGGAAAACCGGGGAAATAATGCCGGGAAGTGCCGGGAAAACACAAAGAGGAAGCACCAGGCAGGGCATTTTACGGGACCGGATTTTCGCCTGGTTTGTTAGACAACGGATTCTTAAGATTTTCTCTATTGATTTTGCGGATCCCCCTGCTTATAATAAGGCAAAGTTTACCGCAGATCCTCTACAATTTCTTTACTCTTAAGGGAAACAAAAATGCGCACTCATGTTCTTTTCATCCTGTTGCTGTCTATTCTTTTATCCTTACCCGGATCCGGCAGCTGCTCCGCACAGGGTACCGGCGAAAAGGCGGACACCAAGATTAACTCCCAAAAAGCCGTGCAGGGAATCTATGAAATTTCCTCCCTCCTGGATGACGGGTTTGTGCTGGATGTCCGCTCCTGCACAAAGCAGACGCTTCCTGAGCAGACACTCCAGATGTTTCGCCCGTTAAACGTCAACCAGCAGAAATTTTATCTGGAGGAGCTCTCTGATTCCTCCTGGCGAATCAGCGCTCTGCACTCAGGCGGCATTCTCACGGCTGTGGCGAAAGACGGTGAACCCCTGCAGATTCCGGTCACAAACGAAGAGATGGGACCGGAAAGTGCTGCCCTGCCTGATGAGGATACAAATGCAGACGGAAAAATCTCCGTCATCGTACGCAGAAGTTCCGATGATAAGGAGGAAGATGATGATGCGCAGGAAGAAGAAAAGGAAGACGAAGACATTTTCGTCTGTCTGAAAGAACCGGATCCGTCCATTTCCCGCCCTGCGGCAGACCAGACCTGGTTTCTGCAGGATGCCGGTGACGGGTATTTTTATATTCGCTCCGCCTACGGATACTGCCTGACGTTAAAAAGCACCGCTCTGCACAACGGCGCCCCTCTATCTCTGGAACCTTTTTCCGGCAGGGGCACCCAGAAATGGCATCTTGCAAAGACCATGATCAGTGCGCAGTCGACTGCCGATACGGATCTTGTCAACCCCTATGCGCCGGACGGTCCCTATGAAAATCTCCGCCTGATTCTGCGATTCGGGAAGAAAACGGAAACCCTGACCGCCGCCGATCTTGCCTTGCATGTCACCGAAGAAGACCACCAGATGACCGTAGACGATGCGGTCTTTACCGACTTCGCGCAGACTCTGGCGGAAAAGTACGATACCCAGGGAAATCCCAGAAATTTTCGCACCAGCTATGGTGAGACGATTACTCTCTATCAGGGAAATTTTGGCTGGAAGCTGGACGTGGAGAAAACAGCCGAGAAGTTAAAGGAAGAAGCGGTGCATGCCTGCACGTGGGCCATCTCCCCCGTCTGGAGCCATAAGGGGCTCTCCTTTGACAGCGATGAAGTCGGCGACAGCTACGTAGAAGTGGATCTGAGCAATCAGAAAGTCTTTCTTTACAAGGACGGGGAAAAACTTCTGGAGTGCGACTGCGTAAGCGGTACGATGGGAACCGACCGGGAGACACCGGGCGGCATCTACAGCATCTACTACAAACAGTCCCCCGCCGTGCTGAGAGGTCCCGGCTATGAATCTCCCGTGACCTACTGGATGCCCTACAACGGGGGAATCGGCCTGCATGACGCCAACTGGCGCTCCTCTTTTGGCGGCGACATCTATAAAACCGACGGTTCTCACGGCTGCATCAATCTGCCCACCTGGGCCGCCGAGCAGATCTATCACACCGTCGATATCGGTTATCCGGTGGTAAGTTACTGGTAAGCGCTTTCCTTCCCTGCCCGCTTTGCAGACAGCGTTCAGTTTTACGGCGAACAGGCAGAAGGATCTGTCTGTCTGAAAAGTCTGAAAGAGACCCGGCCTTAAGCTTTCTGGCAGGAACGACCGTTCTTTCAGGGGAAGAGATAGCGGAGATACTCGACGGCGGTATCCATGCGGGGCGAATTCCCGACAATGCCCACATAGATGGTTCCCTGATACCCTGTATCCTGCGCGGCGCTGGAAAAGGAAAGGTCCAGTGCCATGGGATATTCGGTGGTTTCGGAAACATACTCCACAGAAGGGTCGGCGACCACGTCTTCCATGTTATCGGAGAGAACCTCCGTATTGCTGACCATGAAAGGCTTTAGTCTTTCCCGCAGCGCGGGATCCTTATCTGCCAGCAGCTCATCGATGTTCATCAGATATCCATTCTTTGCGAAGAAATCAAACCCATCCTGATCCATCAGCGCGACATCGAGCTCTTTGGCCTCGATGGTGGCCAGCGCTCTCACCCGCATAGCATACTCATACTGAACGGACGACGCATCCATTTCCGGATCGTCCGACAACAGCCAGTTCGTATAAAGGACTACCTCCTTTTGGGAGGGATTCTCCCCCAGCTCCTCCACAAAGCCGTCCGTGATCTGCTCGGTAAAGCTGTCATTCGCGAAAACATTGACATAAGCGGAAAAAAGCACAGGATCCTTGTGCGTGACTGCCCGGAAAATGCCGTACACAAGCAGAATGAGCACGATACTTCCGATCAGAATGGGGAATTTATAATAATCCCAGATAAACTGCACTCTCTGACTGCCGTTCATCATGGCCCATTTTTCTTTTGTCGAGTAGGATTCCGGACTTCTGTATTCTTCCGACATTCTCTGTTCCTCCAGTTCCTTAAGGGTATTCGACCCGGATTAAGCTGGCCTGTCCCCGTTTTCCTTATGACCAGGTTTTTCCGAACAGTTTTTCACAGGAGTTATAAACGTCTGCCGCCGGAACTTATATCCCGTTTATCAGGCAGCCTGCCAACTGTAAGCATCCCCTCAGACAGCCAGATCCCCCTGATCCTCTCAGGAAACATCCTGCCCCTGCCGGGAATTTCCGTCTGCTATCATACATGCATTTACCCCGGGTGTCAAATGCGAAAGTAAACTTTTTGGGAACATGTGTTCAGTTTCTCTTGCCGGAATGCCTGCCATTCCCGAGTTGGATCTGTCAAAGGAGCTTTCCTTAAAATGCACAGACCGGTCAGGGAACACCCCAACCGGTCTGCTAAAGAAAAGGATGAGTAAAAATGGGCTTTGTTAACGGGTAAACTGCTGCAGGGAAGTAAACGTAACCTCATTGTTTTCCGCGAACAGCGAAACACCTTTTCCGGTGGCCCCGTAAATGCGCACGGTGAGCGCCGCCACATCGTCGATGGTGAAAATTCCCACGGAGCCTTCCTGAATGTAACTGAAGGAATACGTCTGCCCGGCATTCAGTTCCGCCGCGGTTTCCGTAATCAGCATCTCTCCGTCGTTAAACTGCAGCTGAAGCTTCCCTTCCGACGGCGAAATGGAGATGCGTTTATTCTTTCCTTCCTCTCCGTTGTAGTCAAAGCGCAGGCCAAATGAACCCTCTCCGGCAAACTGAAACTCTCCGGTAACTAAAAATCTCTCTTCGCATAGGAAGGCATCCTCACAGAGAGCCAGCTCCCCTTCACCCGCGGACAGATCCGCTTCCTGGGCGGCCTCCTCGCAGGGCACGGAAAAACTCTCCACGACTGCCTCTACCGGAGCCAGCGCAAGAGAGGTATCCTCCCTCTGAACCAGTTTCTGCACGGCCAGGTTGCCGGCCCAGGCATTTACCTGCTGGGAAGAAGGCGAATCGGATCTTCTCGCCCAGCCGACCATGTAGGCGTTTCCGTCCGCTTCCACATGTTTGGCGGCGTAGAAGAGCTTCCCGTCCAGGCGCACGGCATCCCCGTAGGGACCATAGGGCGTATCGGAAGAAGCATACCACAGCGTATCATCCTGACCTGAATAGGTCAGATACCAGGTATCCCCGATCTTAAACGTGTCGCTGCATTCCAGGTTCCAGAAATCTCCGGTCGGATCGGTAAAGATAATGCCGTCGTACACAGGAGATTCAAGCTCAGCGCCGAGCGTGTATTTCAGAATCCGGGCCACACCGTCCTGCGCGGCTGTGACCGTCAGGGTGATCATTCCGGTCTCCTCATCATAATAACCCTGCGGATCACGGAAATCATTCTTCTGTCCCAGCTCATCAGGCGGTGTGATCTCCCAGCCCTCCCTCTTTTCAAACGACAAAGGGCTGTCGCCCACCGCCACCATGATCTTTTCTTTGTATTCCGGGATATCGGAACCCGCATGCCCCGTGTAAAAGAGGTAATAAAGGTCCCCGACTTTCACGACCGAGCCGGTTCCAATCCAGGCGTCCTGCGCATCCTCACTCTCCGTGGCGGACAGAATCGGGTCATCATACTCGGTATAGGTCACAAAGTCCTCCGTGGTCGCCAGATAGAGGGAATGGCAGAATGAATCGCCGCCCTCTTTCAGATAGTATATGTAATAAACGCCGTCCTCATAATAAGGCATGGGATCCCCCACATAAGGCTGGCTGAACCAGTCCAGCGCGGGAAGGAAAAACGTCTGATACTGATAGGCTTTCTCCTGATCGTTAGCCGAAAGCTCCGAAAAACTGACCTCCGATTCTTCGGTGGAGACAGCCGCGTCCTCATCCGCGTAAACCTTCCCGTTTCCAGGCACAAGACCAGACAGCAGCATCAGGCACAGTACCAGGAAACCGGCGAAATTCTTCCATTTCATTTTTGTCCTTCTCCCTCCATTTCTGCTTTTTACTTCCCTACGTCCGCAAAGCGTAAGTTTCCCGTCCGAAAATCCCTTAAGGCTCCGCTTTGTCAGGAAGCCATTGGCAAAATCCTTCCCTTGTCCGCACTTTGCGTTTAAAAAGCCATCAGACAGCGATTTTTAGGGCCTGAAAAAAGAACTGCCGGAAAAAACATTTCGATTCCCGACAGTCCCTCTTTGCCAAACCCGGCATATTTCAGAAAACCGGGAATGCTCCTTCTTTCGTTACTCTGCTGCGGTCTCCGCCTCTGCTGCCGCGGTCTCCGCCTCTGCTGCCGCGGTCTCTTCCTCTGCTGCTGCGGTTTCCGCTTCCTCAGCTGCGCCGGTTTCCGCTTCCTCAGCTGCGCCGGTTTCCCCTTCCTCAGCTGCGCCGGTTTCCCCTTCTGTGGAAGCCTCTTCCGGAGCCGGTGCGACATTCTCCAAAGCGATGATGTCCTCAGCGTAATACTTCTGAGCGATCGCTGCGACCGTGCCGTTCTCCGCCAGTGTTTCCAGCGCCGCCTGTACGGTGTCTCTCGACTCCGTATCTTCCGGACGGAACGCAACGCCGCAGTAGCCTTCCTCCTTCAGCGGTTCAGAAAGAATCCTGTAGCCGGGTTCATCCCCTACATAATAAGCCAGCACACCGGGGTCGTTGACGATGGCATTCACATCGCTGTTGATCAGAGCCATAAACAGGTTCGTGGAGTTTGTGAACTGCCAGATCCGTTTAAAGGAGGCCCCGAGTTCTGCCTTCTCTCCGCCTTCGCTCAAAGCGTCCAGGGCGGAACTGCCTGACTGAACCCCTACCACTCTGCCTGCCAGATCAATCATGTCATTGATTCCGGAGTCGTCTCTTACCATAAAGACGATGCCGCTGTTCATATAAGGCTCCGTCCAGGCGTAGAGATCTTCACGGCCGCTGATTTCGTAGGCACTCCAGATGCAGTCGATCTCACCGGAGTTTAACACATCATCCCGGGTATCCCAGACAAGCGGAGCCGGAATAAATTCCCAGCCTTCCAGCTCGGCAACCGCCTTCGCCAGATCGACATCCAATCCTGTATATTCTCCGTTCTCATCCATGAAGCTGTAAGGCGGATACTCCGAATCGAACCCGACTTTAAAAGTTCCCTCTGCGATATTTGCAAAACAGGCGGAAGAAAGGGCCAGGGATGCGGCAATCGCGCAGCCCATCACTTTGAGTCCCGTTTTCCTCATAACATACACCTCCCTGACAAAGTTTAAGTTTCTCAAGCAAACAGGCGGGAGATTTTCCTTTGTCCCGTAAACCCCCGCCTGTGTTTTTGCCCGCCTGATGTGAAACGGGTCTTTACACAAGAAGCTGCCGGGAGAGTTCTCCAGGCAGCCTCTCTTCATTCACCACAAGGAAGAAATTTTACTGTCGCTTATCTTTATTCTGCAGCAGAGGCTGCGTAGGCATCATAGTACTTCTGCATGATCTCCAGGTACTGGCTTAAGCCGTACGCTTCCAGGTCGGACTGGAACTGATCCCAGTCAGCATCGTCAAATCCATTCATCACCCAGTCAGATCTGGTAGCATTGATGGTCTTGTTCAGATCCGCGTTCAGGTTGGAAATCTGCTCGGTGTCTTCCTGGCTCATGAATACGCGCGGATACACGTTGTCGTTGTGCATATCCGGAACATAGATATCCTTGATCCAGTCAAGACGATACTGTGCGTCATCCGGGCAGGTCACATACACACCATAATACTCATCCAGAACTGCCAGAGGTCCGGCAACGTTCTCAGCTTCACGTACTTCTACCGGGGAAGCATCTCCCAGAGGAGCATGCTGCAGCATCGGCTCGCCGTTCGCGTTCTCGCCAAGCTCGAAGATATCGAACTCATCATCTTCATCATAGGTGCCCCAGTTGTTCTGCGGAGACTGGAACGGATCATACATCAGGTCGATCCAGCGGC
>CAZXSN010000009.1:0-83913 GCA_964643295.1 uncultured Lachnospiraceae bacterium | reverse complement strand
TAAACAACTAATATCAAACTAACCAGCAAAATCGAGAGAACTTTTAACTCTCAAGATTACAGGGACAGCCTGCATATGTGCCGGAAGGAGGACGCGGTCATTTTTTCCACGCGGCCGTTGGATAGGGATGATTGGGAGGATGTGCCGTTATGTCGGCTGCTGGCCTATCAAAACGGGCAGCTGATCTTTACCGGAACCTGCCACGGGAACGAGTTTTTTGACAGCGAGGAGAAGACGAGACTGCTGTATCTGGATTTTGCCGGTCTGTAAGTGCCAAATGAAAGGTTAAGGAAAGAGAAAAACCGGGCGGTTTCGTGTACGCGCCGGCATCATTCCGGGAAAGGCAGGGAGTGCGGGGACATGCAGATGAGAGGGATTGTCGCTTATCCGAACGGGGAACTTAAGCTGGAAAGCGTTGAGGTTCCGCAGCTGGGAAACAACCGTTATGCGCCCCATGATGTGATCTGCGAGGTGGAGTACTGCGGCATCTGCGGCAGTGACATTCACCGCTGGAGAGAGGATAAGACCGGTGTTTTCACTTCCCCTGGAAGATGCGCGGCAGGCCATGAGATTGTCAGCCGCGTGGCTGCGGTGGGAAAGGAAGTCACTACAGTCTGGGTGGGAGACCGTGTCGTGCATGAAATTGTTACCAACTTCTGCCCGTACCGGTATTAGGGAGAAACCGAACGTGCTTGGCTGCTACGCGATGGCAGGCGCTCTGACACGCTTGAGCAATTCAGACAGAAATATGATCTGGTGCTGTATGTGGGAAATATTGAAAACGCCTCTAACAAGACGACGAACCGGATCAACTGGTATACGCTCTTTGGCCTTGGCAACAACATGCCCTGGTTTGTAAAGGAGGTCCCTACGGTGTTTTTTGTCGCTGCAAAATCCCTATCATCTGCTGGATGTGCCCATGATCAAAACCTACATCAACGCCTATTCGAACCACGACGCAGTCATTGACGCGGCGGTGGAAAAACTGACGGGAGCCGAACCGTTTGCCGGTGTAAGCCCGATTGATTCTTTCTGCGGGAAAGAGTACCTGTGCTATTAAACAGCGCGGGTAAAAGCCGGGGAAGGAAAGTTCTCCCCGGCAGTTTTTCTGATACCGGATGAGAGTCTGCCGGACAGGGGAGAAAGAAAATAAGCTTGTAAGACAGGGCAGGCCAGTACACGAGGAATCTGGCAGTGCTTTCTTTTCATCGAATGAGAGCCGCGGGAACTGCCCGAATACAAGAGGGCAAATTTTGTCAATAGAAAAGGATCGATCAGACACTTCCCAGACAGGGAAAAAGCACTTATCATAACCGCAGAAAAAGGGGCGGCTGACAGACTTCTCTGTGAAGGCGGGAAGTCTGCAGGAATCTAAGGCAGAAAAACAGCAGCCTTCTTCAGACGCAGAGTGCGGTTTTCCTCCTGAGGATCGGATAAGGACAGCGCCCTTTCGTTTACAGACACCGCAGAAAGACAGGCAGAAGCGTTCCTGTTTATTTTTGCAGAAAGGAAGTCAGTGCCAATGAAGATCACAGGATGCAAAACGAACGGCATGGAGAATCCGCTCGGATACCGGTTTGATCAGATCGCTTTCTCGTTTGAGGTGACTGAGACCGATTCGAAGGAGTCCGCTGCCTATCGAATAGAAGTGAGCACAGACAGGGATTTTTTACATATCGCCGCGGAAAGATGCGGTTTACGAGTAAACTGCGCGGAGGAGACTGTGCAGTTTTCTCTCTCGCCAAGAACCCGCTATTTCTGGCGCGTGTGGGTGCGCGGGGAGCAGAAAGATGAGGCAGTCAGCGAACCGGCGTATTTTGAGACAGGAAAGATGGAGGAACCCTGGCAGGCCTCCTGGATTGGCTGCCTGCCGGAAGATACGTTTCACCCGCTTTTCGTAAAGAGATTCTCTGTTGAAGAAAAGCCAGTGCAGGCCAGACTCTACATCTGCGGACTGGGTCTTTACGAGGCGTATGTAAACGGGGAACAGGTGGGAAGGGAGTATCTCTCCCCCGGGCTGCACGACTATTCGAGGGAATGCCAGTACCAGACCTATGATGTAACCAGTCAGATCCGCACAGAAAATGAACTCTGTGTTTTGCTGGGGAAAGGGTGGTACCTGGGAAGGTACGGACTGGAAGGCAAGGAGCATCTGTTTGGAGACCGTTTTCAGCTGATCGCGGAACTTCACCTTTTCTACGCGGATGGGAGGGAGGAGGTTCTTGGCAGTGATGAAAGCTGGCGGTATCAGGAGTCTGAGATTGCTGACAGCGGGATTTACGACGGGGAAACGATCGATCAGCGTAAAGCGCCGCAGACGACGGCACTTACGAAACAGGCGGTGATTTTGTCTTCCCCTCAGGGACATTTAATTGAGCGGCTAGGACCGCCCATGTGTGTGAAGGCGCAGCTTCCCGTAAAGGAAGTGATTATAACCCCTGCCGGGGAGACCGTGCTGGACTTTGGCCAGAATTTTGCCGGATATGTAGAATTTTACTCTTGCTTGCCGAAGGGGACACGCATCGATCTGGATTTCGGGGAAGTGCTGCAGGACGGAAACTTTTACAATGAGAATTACCGGTCCGCGCGATCGAGATTTACCTTTCTCTCCGCGGGTATCCCCGAACGGGTGCGTCCGCATTTTACGTATTTTGGCTTCCGCTACGTGCGTGTAAGCGGCTGGCCTGGAGAGCTGGACGCTTCTTCCTTTACCGGGAAAGTCATCTACAGCGATTTAGAGCGAACCGGGTACTTTGCCTGCTCTGATCCAAAGATCAATAGACTTTATGAAAACAGTTTCTGGAGCCAGTGCTCCAACTTTCTGGATGTGCCGACGGACTGCCCCCAGCGGGATGAACGCATGGCCTGGACCGGAGATGCGCAGGTGTTTGCCCCGACGGCTTCCTATCACATGGACACCAGAGCCTTCTACCGCAAGTTTCTTCACGATCTGCGCTCTGAGCAGGAAAAGCTGAAGGGAGGGATCCCCAACTATTTCCCCAACCAGGGGAACCTTTCCGGGTGCTGCGCGGTCTGGGGGGATATCGCCGCTTTTTTGCCGGATACCCTGCGGGAGCGGTATGGCAACACAGCGGACTTCCCTTTCGAATATGCCATGATGCGTGACTGGGTGGATTATCTTACGAGGGAGCAGGCAGATGAACAACATCTGATCAGGGGACAGATGCAGTTTGGCGACTGGCTGGCATTGGACGGGGTGACGCAGCAGAGCATGAAAGGCGGCACGGACGACGACTATGTGGCTTCCATGTATTACTATGCGTCTGTCAAAAAAACTGCGCAGATGGCCAGGCTTCTTGAAAAGGAAGAGGCAGATCTTTATGAGCACCTTGCGGAAGAGATCCGCCAGGCGCTTTTGCGGGAATACTTTTCCGGCAGCGGGAGGCTGTGCATCGATACCCAGACCGGTTACCTCTTAGCCCTCCGGTTTGGAGTCTACCAGGATAAGCAGATAATTCTGGATGGTCTTCTCAACCGGCTGCGTCTGGACGGGTATCAGATCCGCTGCGGATTTGTCGGTGCCCCGGTGCTGTGTCAGGTGCTGGCATCCTCAGGGCTTACCCGGCTGTCTTACCACTTTCTGTTTAATGAAGACTTTCCGGGCTGGCTGCACTGCGTGAACCTGGGAGCGACCACGATCTGGGAGCGCTGGAATTCTCTGGATGAACAGGGAAAGGTAAGCGGAACCGGCATGAACTCTTTAAACCACTACGCCTACGGGTCTGTTTCCGAATTCCTTTATGCTTATGTCGGCGGTATAAGAAGCGGGAAAGACGGGTTTCACGAGGCCCTCATCGCCCCGGAAATCTACGGGAAGTTTAACTATGTGCGCTGCACGTATCAGTCCGCCTGGGGAAGATACCGCTGCGACTGGGAGATAAAGGAGGACGGCTTAGTTAAGGCGGCAATCGAGATCCCCTTTGGCTGCAGGGCAGTTGTGCGTCTTCCCGGCTATGGAAGGGAAGAGATGCTGCTGGAGGCGGGTACCTATGACTTTAGCTATCAGCCGGAGAGAGATGTCCGCTGTATTTATGATGAGGACTCGTTTTTAAAGGAACTGGTTTCCGATCCACAGACAGCCGGTATCCTGCGGCAGATACTTCCGGGAGCCTGTGAACTTGGAAGCGGCGACCGGGAAGGGCAGACGCTTACGCTTCGGGGATTGAAAAGTATGCCTTTTCTGGGGTTTCATCCGCAAGACGTGGACGCGGCGATTGAAAAAATCCGTCAGGTTGCGGTCTGAAGGGACGCTTTTCTAAATGGGCAGACGCTTTGCCTTTCGGCATCGTATCCCGTGAGAAAGGAAAAGATGACCGTCCGGATCTGCCGCTTTTGTATATGTCAGACTGAGCAGGGGATGAAGGATTACGCGGGCGGGAGGCAAAGGATTTCTCCCGCCTGAAAAGTCTTCCTATGAAAAACCGGCGAAAGACGCGCAGGGGAACTGCCCTTTTTCCGGAGAAAATTCTGTATCCGCGTACCCGAGGAGCGCTTCTTACCTGTCACGAAATCTATATAGGATTCGTGACATCACACCCATTCCGTTTCCTATCCTGGGAAAGCCTGGGGGCTGAAAAACAGGCTGGTCTTTTGTTTTTCCGCCGGGGATGGGGTTATCAACCCTGCCGGAAGAGTGTCCAGAGTGAGTTTTCAGTGACCAGATGCAGACGGGAAGAGGCGGATTTTGAAAAAAAGTGATTGCAAAGGGGGGAGACTTGTGATATGATAACTTCGCTGCCGGTGAGAAGGCAGCGGAAGATGGTCTAAAAAGACCGTTTCGGCGCAGTAGCCAAGTGGTAAGGCAATGGTCTGCAACACCAGTATGCACCGGTTCAAATCCGGTCTGCGCCTTGAAAGGCCCCGTAGGTTACGGGGCTTTTTTGAATCTTTCTTTAAGTATCCATGACAGGGCGTTGCCCGCGCTTTTTGTGATCATGCGGCGGGAGGAAGCTTCTCATCAGCGCAGAACAAATCCACGTGCTTTCCATTTTCGGATATTTTCCCGTCTTCTTCAGGTTTTTCGTTCATGTTTCACATACCTTTCAGGCACTGCTGCCTTGTGATCAGGGAGCTTTCTAGGCGTCTGCCCATCCCGGAAAGAAGGGCGTCTTTCTAGATCAACATGCCGCTTCCCATTTTTGTGACACAGGGCAGGAGGACTCATGCTTTTGAGCTTACAGGCTGCAGGACGGGCTGGCAGAGATAGTATGATTACAGCGTCAAAAGCCTGATCCCTCGACATGCAAAGCATGCCAATGGGCGAAAAGGCTTATTGACGCGCCCCAACAGAGGTAAGAAGTGGGGTGTGTTTAACCGACCATAAGCGGAGCTTAAGACGGGGCCCCAGAATTTAAGAATGCCACGCAGGATTGTTAAGCTTAAAAGCAGCGAAACAATCCGTAATCACCTTTGGACGCCTGCATCAAAGTATGCGCAGGAGGTCCCTCTTAAGGAACCATGAAGAGCAGGTTAGTCTGAAAACGCCATGTGCCATGCGAATTTTTCAAAATATTTGAACAAGTGGTAGACGAATCCATGCAGGTATGTATATAATAGAGTGCAAGAGGACATGACCTCGTATTAAAAACGTTGACTGCCAGTATAAAGAACGGAGAAAAAGACCTATGGGCAAATATGTGCTTCTGACAGAGACAGGGGGAGATGTCACCGCCGATATGAAAAAGCAGTACGGCATATGGACAGTTCCCATGCATGTAACGTTCGACGATGTGACAAAAGACGACGGCACGTTTCCAACGACAGATGTTTTCGAATTCCACAGGAAAACAGGAAAACTTCCCAAGACCAGCGGCTGTGCGCCGGCGGATTTTGAGAAAGTATTTGATGAGATTCACCGGCTGTATCCAAAGCAGCATATCCTGCACCTGGCTTACTCCGCAGTCACCACCTGTTCCTTTGACAGTGCACTGACAGCAGCGAAGGGACGGGATTATGTGACCAGCATCGACACAAAGTTTGTTTCGGCGGGACAGGCGCTGGTGACGCTGTATACAGCGCGTTACCTGGAAGCGCACCCGGACTGTGCTCTTTCAGAGATCAAGGAGCAGGTCCTGAAGTACTGCGACAGATGCCGGATGGGGTTTTTCCCTGGAGATCTGGAGTATCTGAAAGCGGGAGGACGCGTAAGCAATGCGGCCTACCTGGGAGCAAGGCTCCTGTCTTTGACCCCTTTGATCGAATTGAAGGACGGGAAGCTTGTCGGAACGAAAAAATACCGCGGCAGCATGCGAAAAGTGGCACCGCGCCTGCTGAGCGATTATGTGAAACAGTATCATCTGTCACGGGAGATCCTCGTGTTTGTCTATTCGGCAGGCCTGGATTTAGACCTTCGTCATTCTCTGGAAGAGCAGGCGAAGGAGATGGGATTCAAGGAGATTCTGTGGGTGGAAACGGGTTGTGTGGTATCCACGCACAGCGGTCCGGGCGCCTTCGGTGTCTGCGGATTTGAAGCTCACTCTTAAGGAAGGGTCTTTCGGACAAGGAACTTAAGTTTTAGGATGAAACGAAAAAGCGCGGGTGTTAGACAGCGAATCCCGCGTGAAGAAAATGAAGGAAGGAGAGCAGGACATCTTCGAAAGAATATCGGGTCCGCAAAAAGAGAATGAAGATCGTCGTACTGGATGGCTACACGGAGAATCCCGGAGATTTAAGCTGGGCGCCGCTGGAGGAACTGGGTGAACTTACGGTTTTTGACAGGACTTCCTATGAGGAGTCGACGCTGATCGCGGAAAGGATCGGGGACGCCGAGATTGTGGTGGTCAATAAAACCCCGATTTCACGCTCGACCATCGATCACTGCCCTGAAATCAGGCTGATTGCTGTTCTGGCTACCGGCTACAACGTGGTCGATACCGTTTACGCGGGGAAGCGCGGGATCCCGGTTGTGAATGTGCCCTCTTACGGCACACAGGCCGTGGCTCAGTACGCGGTGGGCCTTTTATTGGAGATCTGTGCCCATTACGGTTA
This sequence comes from uncultured Lachnospiraceae bacterium, assembly GCA_964643295.1. Classification (GTDB taxonomy): domain Bacteria; phylum Bacillota; class Clostridia; order Lachnospirales; family Lachnospiraceae; genus Merdiplasma. Next base: position 76,905 of record CAZXSN010000009.1, on the reverse strand, counting down.
TCACAGTCAGACAGTGAAAGACGGCAGATGGACGGACAGTGAGGATTTCTGCTACTGGGATGAACCGTTAATCGAACTGAGCGGGAAAACGGCAGGGATCATCGGTCTTGGACGAATCGGACAGGCAACCGCCAGGATTTTGCATGCGTTGGGCATGCATCTGATCGCTTATTCCAGATCCGAGACAGAGGAGGGAAAAGCGCTGGCTGAGTATGTGGATTTCCCCACACTGCTTGCCAGATCCGATGTCATCTTTCTGCACTGCCCGCTTTCTGCGCAGACGCAGGGGATGATCAATCGGGAAACGATTGCCGGGATGAAGGACGGCGTTATTCTTATCAACAACAGCCGGGGGCCGCTGATCGTGGAACAGGATCTGGCGGATGCCCTAAACAGCGGCAAGGTGTATGCGGCAGGGCTTGACGTGGTATCAAAAGAACCGATCGAGGCGGACAATCCGCTCCTGCGGGCCAGAAACTGTCTGATCACGCCCCATATCTCCTGGGCGGCGCGGGAACCGCGCCAGCGGATTATGCAGATCACGGCGGAAAATATCCGTTCGTTCCTTGCGGGCACTCCGGTGAATGTTGTGAACCTTTAGATGTGAGGATCTCCCGGTCTGCCGCAGAAGCCTGAAAAACGAAAAAGACGAGAGCAGGAACGGGAAAAGTGTGGCTGCGCTACACGGCAGAGAAAAGCATATCCAAACAACAGTGCTTAGGGCAAAAATCACAGGCCGGAAGGAGAAATCCTGACGGCCTTTATCTTTTCACTTTTTTCCATTTCAGAGTTCACTTTTCTACATTTACACATATTCCTGTGTGAATCTATAATAGCAGACAAAGCCATAGATGCGGGGTTTTCCTGGTTTGGTTTTTCTTTCCGGAAAAGACACCCTGCAGATGCGGCGGCGACATCCTGTAGAAAAATCATCCTTATGGCAGATCCTTTTACCGAATGATTTTCCCTTTTGCCGTACGGCCAGCTATCGGGAGGCGGCCGGAGGACGGCAGCGGACAGGGGGCGGATGGAAATGAAGAGGGTATGGAAAGTATTGGCGGCAGTTTGCCTGCTCACGCTTTGGATGTGGATCTTTGGCTGCGGGAGCGCATTCGCCGGGCAGAAAGTGACGGCCATGATTCAGCAGTCCCGTTATACAGACGGGCTGCAGGCAATGATCGACAAGCTGGAGGAAGAGGAGGATATTTCCGTTGATCTTCAGGTAGTCCCGGACGAGCAGGTGCTCTCTCTGATGCGCATGAAGCTCAACGCGGGGGAAGCGCCGGATCTGATGGATTACAACATCCCTGCGATCTATGACATTGTGGATCCGCAGAGGAATTTCCTGGATTTAAGTGAGGAAACGTGGGTGGAGCGCCTTTTGAAGCCGGAAAATGTGACCTGTAAAGAAGACGGCAGGATTTATGGCTTTCCGCTTTTAAGCGTTCCGGTAGTGCATGGGTTCATCTATAACAAGGAGGTTTTTGAGCAGGCAGGCGTACAGGTCCCGGCAACCTGGAGCGAACTGCTTAGTGTCTGTGAAACGCTTCGGGAAAGAGGCGTCACTCCGATTTTTATACCGAGGGACAGCTGGGTTCCGCAGATTCTGATGACCGATAACTTTGTCAAGGCCCTGGGCGCGGACGGTGCGCAGGATTTGGCGAATAGACTTCTTGCAAATGAGGCCAAATGGACAGATGTTCCGGAGTTTGCCAAGGTGATTGATACCTATCTGGCCCTGTTTTCCGCCGGATACATCAATGAGGATTTTGCCTCTGCGACTTATGAGGATGCGATTGAAGCGGTTGCGAACGGGACGGCAGCCATGCACTTTAACGGCGACTCTTTCGCTGCCGCTGTGCTTGACGTCAATCCGGACGCAAAGCTGGGCATGTTTGTCCTGTCCATGAAGGATGGAGTGGATGTGGCCTCGCAGAACATGTCCTCCCCTGGTTTTGTCGTTTACCGGAATTCCAGAAATCTGGAGGCGGCGAAACGGGTGCTGGATCTTTGGTCCACCCCGGAATATGCCAACCTGTATTTCGCGGACCGTCCAGGCTTTCCGGCGTTTTCCGGGGTGGACGGCGGAGCACTTCCGGATTATCTAAAGGAGATCAGCGAACAGTATATCTCCACGGGAAAAGTAGTTCCGGAGTGGAATTATTATGTGATGCAGTTAAACGGGCTGCTGGAGAATTCCCTGTTTATCTACTACGTGGATGCCCCGATGAAAGGCGATCTGGACGGTGCGGGAATCCTTGCGCGGTTTCAGGGGGATTACGAACGGTACATGCAGGAGCAGGGCGCGGAAGGTTTCGGCTGATCCTTAAGGTTTGCGTTTAGATGAAACGGAAATGAAAGGCTTCGCAGTCTGTTTGAAGCATTCTCACCAGACAAAGCGCGGCCCCGCAAAACAAAGCCTGTTTCGGCTTTTATCGATACAGGTTTTGCGGCCTCTGTCTTACAGTTGGTAAGAACACTTTGCCGGTATGAAGTGACAAACCCTTTCAAAAGGTGTATGATAAAAGTGAAGGGCAGTACTTTTTCATACAGGATCCGTAAGGGCTCACAGAGTAAGTCCTTTATGCGGACCGGGTGTGTGTCCGTCCAAAGGGTGACCTTTCAGGCAGGAGACAGGAAGGGTTTTTCTGATGTTTCGCAGATTTCATTTCCAGACCAAGATGATTTTGGCACAAAATGCCATTCTGTTTCTGGCTGTGCTGGCGATTGGAACTATTTTTTATCTGAGAAACCGCAACACAATGCGGGAGAACGCGCTCGCGGATTTCCAGACTTTATCAGATGGGGTGGCCAGCCAGATCGATACCCATTTTTACATGATGGATAAGACGGCGCTGCAGATCGCTGCCAATCCGGATGTGATTGAGATTTTCCACGGCACCGGCCAGAACGGGGAGTACAATTACTTTGCCCGTGATCCCTTCGCCAGTGCCAGGCTTGTGCGGCTGCTGACCTCCTACAACTTCAAGCGGGACGGGTTTGAGCGTATCTGTCTGTACAACGACTACAGGGATTTTGTCTACACGGCGACGGAGAGCACTTTGGACTCCGGTATTGACCGCTGGTTTGCGAGTGAGGAATTCGCAAAAATCCAGGAGTGTTTTTCTGATCCGGAGAGCGTGGTTTATTACGGGAATCCCGCACAGGATGTTTTCAATGATGCGGATCACAGCAACAAGCCCTATTTCAGCGTGGTTCGCCCGATCAAGGATTATACAGAGAATGACCAGCAGTGCGGGTACGTGGAAGTGCAGGAGTTCGCGCACTGGATCGATGAAGTCCTGGAAGGGACCGATGAGGAGATGCATACGGCTCTCCTTCTGGAAGATCAGACCATGGTCTATGAGGATCCTTTCCTTAAGGAGCACGACATGGAGACGTTCCTTAAGGATTTCGTGAAGGACGCGCAGATGGAGAGCGAAGAAGAGGTGCACCTTCAGTTTCGGGAGGGCCACATCGCGTATCTGACCAGGCTCGAGAATGCCCCCTATCTGATCGCTTTTGTCTCAGAGGGGACCAAGGACATTGTATTCTTCAACCGCTACAACGTGATGATCTTTCTGCTGGTGCTTTTTATCTGCCTCGTTGCTGTGGTGACGGAAGTGGTAATGGTCCAGCGTCTGTCGCGCCCGCTTAAAGAGCTAAACCGTTCGGTGCAGAAGATGACACTGGACAATCCGCAGCTGGAAGTGGGGCAGGCAGCGGGAAACGACGAACTCTTACAGCTCAGCGCGGCGTTTAATGCGCTGATCGCCCAGATGAAGGAATCCATGGCCAGAGAGTATTCCGCGGCGACCAATGAACTGAAAGCACAGATGCTGGCGCTGCAGTCCCAGATGAATCCGCATTTTCTGTTCAACATCCTGGCGATCATCTCCATGGAGGCGGAAGAGTTTGGAAACGAAAAGATTCCGGATATGTGCACGAGGCTGCGCAGAATGATGGCCTACAGTTCATCAATTGAGGACGGCTACAGTCAGATCGGTGAGGAGCTTCGAAACGCCGTCGACTACATGGAACTGATGAAAGTGCGCTACGAGGAACTGTTTGAGTATGAGATCGAAGCGGACGAAGCGCTTAGCTCGGTGCGGATGCCGAAATATATCCTGCAGCCGATCTGTGAGAACAGTTTCAAGCATTCGTTTAAGCATACCGAGCCGGTCTGGCGGATTGTCATTCGGGTATTTCGGGAAGAGGAGTCGTGGATGGTAACGATTCACGACAACGGGATCGGGTTTTCCGAAGAGTACCTGCAGGAATTTGAAAAGATGAAAAGGGAGCTGACCTTTGCGCAGGTCCAGGATAAGCTGGAAAACAGCAGAGTGGGAGGCCTTGGAATCGCAAATATTTACATGAGGCTGATGTTCTGTTATGAGGATGACTTTGTGTTCCGCCTGTTTAATGATAAGGAGGGCGCCGTTGTCCTGATAGGAGGGAAATTAGATGATGAGAGTGCTGGTGGCGGAGGACGAACTTCCTCTGCTCAGGGGGATCAGCAGGATGATCGAGAATCTCTGCCCGGATTTCCAGGTGGTGAAGATGGCAAAGACGGGTAAGGAAGCCCTGGATTTTCTGAAGACAGAGCCGGTGGATGTGGTTTTTACCGATATCAACATGCCGGTGGTGGACGGGCTGGAACTGCTGGAGTATGTGAGTGAGAATCATCCGCATACCGCGAAAGTGGTAATCAGCGGCTATCAGGATTTTCGCTATGCGCAGAAAGCCCTTCAGTGCGGGGTGAAGAACTATCTGGTCAAACCGGTGGATAAAAAGGAGCTGTCCACTTTGCTGGGACAGATCCGGGAAGCACACAGCAGCAGAGAGACGGAGCGGAAAAAACAGTTCCTGGAGCAGGTACTGTTCGGGAGTTTTGCAGAGTGCGGGCAGGAACCGGACTTTGGTCCCCTCTATCCGTTCTATCTGGTGGCGAAAGCCTACTGTATTCACAGCCTGGAGGAGGACGCCGCGAGCCTGGATGTCTGGAAGGACAGCTATTTAAGAGAAGCGCAGCGCGTACTGGAGCCCGCAGGCGGGAATGTGTATCCCTTTTACGGGAGAAATCCCAATGAGATTTTAATCCTTCTGGAAACAAAGGACGAACCGGACTGCAGCGCACTGGCGGAAATGATTTTAAAGGGGAAGAAAGTGGATCTGCCGCTTGCGGTTTCCTTTGGACCGGCGATTTCGGATCTTTCCCGCCTGCGGGAGGAGATCGGCAGGATCCGCTGCAAAATCTACCACGGCTGGGTGTACGGTGAGGATCAGGTGATACGGGAAAACGACGAGAGGGAGCTTCTCTCTCTGCCGGAGCGCACGGTGACGGATCTTTGCCTTTCGATCAAAAACAGACAGATTTTGGAGTTTGACCGATTGCTTACAGAGATTCGGGATCTGATGAAGAGCGCACGGATTACCCAGGATCAGCTGGAAAAGGTTCTGAACAAGATTATGCTGTGCATCCTGTCCAATCAGAGCGTGTTTTCTGACGCAGGACTTTTGCGCAACGATATCAACGATCTTGTATTGCGGGCTGGGGACCTGGATGAAATTTTCGGGGAATTCAATCTCTGGTGCCGGAAGATGCTTCTGCCGCAGGAAGCGGAGGATACGGACGCGCTGATGAAGCGCATTGACGAGTACATAATGACCCATTACCAGGAGCCGGTCAACACGAAATTTCTGGCGGGGGAGTTCGGGCTGGTGCCTCCTTACCTTAGCAAGCTGTTCCAGAAGTACAAGGGGTTGTCTCCGAACCATTATATCCAGCAGATCCGTCTGGAGAAGGCGGAACAGCTGCTGGTGGAGTATCCGGAGATGATGACCAAGGAAATCGCCCAGATGACCGGTTACGCGGATCCCGGGTATTTTTCCAAGGCTTTCAAGAGATGGAGCGGCATGTATCCTTCAGAGTACCGCTCTTCCAGACTGGAGCGGCGGGCTTAAAATTAAGCGAAGACCTTTCGTTTTCCGCGGGTATCTGCCGTATCGAAAACGGCGGCGGATCTTTGCTTAAAAAACACTTGTTTATTTTCGAAATCTATCATAAGATACAGGCAGGGTGCGGGATAGACGGCGGGGGCGTTTTGATCCCGCACCGCACGGGGAGAGAAAGTGCCGCACACACCCGTGGAAGAGGCCGTAACATAAAGATCCCGGTTTTGTTTCCTTCCCTGTTTGAGGCAGGGGATGGAGAGGAGGTTCACTGTATGGTCTGGAACGAAAAATGTCTGTTGGAACTGACGCATCACAACATGTTTGAGAACGCGGAGCACCGGACACGCTTCCGCGATCTGGTCAACTGCTATTTTACCGCACCGTTTTTTACGAAAGGGCTCTGCAAGTGTATGTACCTTGCCTGTTGGGATGAGGAGCATTTCGTGATCATGCTGGAGATGCTAAACGGGCTTACCATCGCCGGGGAGAAGGATCTTTCGATCATGAAAGAGGAAGGCGAGGTTTTTGAGCGGCAGGCGCAAGGGTACGAGGTGGAAATGTACCGGCTTTCCAACGCGTTTTTAAACGACAGGCACTATGAACCGGCGGATCTGGGCGTGATGGATCCGGAAGGGGCGCATATCATGCGCCAGGCCATAAAAGCGGCCCAGTACATTGATGAACTGCCGGAGCTGTCGGAGCTGAAAAAATAAAGGTAAAACGGAAACGCCAAAAGGAGAGCTGGCGTTTCCCTGCAGCCGGTTCCTGCTTTTGCGGGGAGCCGGTTTTTACGCGGCGCTTTTTTGGACGCTGAACGCAGGGCGGGCATGACTGACTGGCCAGGACGCAGTCGAATACCGTGACGGCTGCTTTTCCAGGAACTTATCCGTACGCTTCCCCGCATTTTCGTCAAAAAGTGCAAACATATGTTTACTGTGCTGCCTGATTTTCGCCACTCTGCCAATTGACAGAGTCTTTTTTTTACAGTAAAATATGTTTTGTATAGAACAGTTCTATATAAAACAATCTTATATGGAACTAATTTGACGTTCGATCCGGCTCCTGCCGCCTGCTGATTCGTTTCGATGACGCGCAGTCCGGACGGGGAGTAAGGAGGAAACAAGGATGGAGAGCGAAAGCGTTCAGAGTGAGCCGCTCAAAGAGTCTGAACCGCTTGGCGGAGAGGAATCTGATCAAAAGACAGAACCCGGAGAAGAGCCTTTTTTAGGGGAAAACAGTCCCGGCTATCTCTGCTACCTGATCAAGACGCTCGATCATGTGATTGAACGGCACGTGGTCTGCATCTCCTTAAAAAACGGCATGGACCGGGTGACAGTGATGCACGGGTGGATCATCGGGTATCTGTATGAGAATCAGGGGCGGGACATTTTTCAGAAGGACCTGGAGTCCCGGTTTTGCATTGCGCGTTCGACCGTGACGAATATCCTGAAACTGATGGAGAAAAAGGGCTATATTGAGCGGGTATCCGTGGAACGGGATGCGAGGCTTAAGAAGCTGGTGCTGACGGAGAAAGCCCGCAGTCTGCAGCGCAGGAACTTCCTTGACATGCATAACCTGGCGGAAAAGCGTCTGACACAGGGCATCAGCGAGGAGGATCTGGCCGTTTTTGTGCGCGTAGCAAAGAAGATGAAAGAAAACATGGATGACAGAATCGAGGAGTTGGAGGAATGACAGCATGATTAAAACACTATTATCGCAGGTGAAGGAATATAAAAAAGCTTCCCTGCTTACGCCGGTCTGCATGATTTTTGAGGTCATGATGGAGATGGCGATTCCGCTCTTAATGGGTTCCATCATCGATGATGGAGTGAATAAGGGCGATATGGGACATATTTACCGGGTGGGCATCTGGATGATTGCTGCGGCGGCTCTGGGGCTTGTGGCCGGTGTGCTGGGAGGTCTTCTGGCAGCAAGGGCATCTTCCGGTTTTGCCCGCAACCTGCGCAGGGGGATGTTTGAAAATATCCAAACGTTCTCCTTTGCGAATATCGATAAGTACAGCGTGGCGGGGCTGGTCACCCGTCTGACAACGGATGTCTCCAACCTGCAGATGTCCTATCAGATGATCCTGCGCATGTGCTTTCGGGCTCCGACAAACATGCTTTTTGCGATGGCGATGGCTTTCTTTATCAATGCCAGACTGGCAAGCGTGTATCTGGTGGCGGTGGTGCTTCTAGGCATTGTGCTTTTTACGATCGTCAACAAAGCCGGCCGGTACTTCCGTGAGGTGTTCGAAAAATACGACGACTTAAACGCGAGTGTGCAGGAGAACATCTCCGGAATCCGGGTGGTCAAGTCGTTCGTGCGGGAAGACTATGAGAACACGAAGTTTACCAAAGCGGCGGAAAATGTTTACCGGCTGTTTGTACGGGCTGAAAAGGTTGTGGCCTGCAACAGTCCGGTCATGCAGTTTACAGTGTATTCCTGTATTCTGCTGATCAGCTGGCTGGGCGCAAAGATGATCGTGTCAGACAGCCTGACTACGGGACAGATGATGAGTCTGCTTACCTACTGCATGAATATCCTCTCCAGCCTGATGATGCTTTCCATGATCTTCGTAAATGTGACCATGAGCATGGCCAGCGGCGAGCGTGTGGCGCAGATTTTGAACGAGAAGAGCGATCTGGTTAACCCGGAGAATCCGGTTTATGAGGTAAAGGACGGCAGCATCGAATTTCGGCATGTAAAATTTTCCTACAATACTTCCGCGGAGCGTCCGGTGCTCGATGACATCAGCTTAAAAATCGCCTCTGGGGAGACGATCGGCATCATCGGCGGCACGGGCAGTTCCAAATCGAGCCTGGTCAATCTGATCAGCCGTCTGTACGATGTGCAGGAAGGCAGTGTGCTGGTAGGCGGTCTGGATGTGCGCTCCTATGATTTGGAGACACTGCGCAATCAGGTGGCTGTGGTTCTGCAGAAGAACGAGCTGTTTTCCGGTACGATCCTGGACAACCTGCGCTGGGGCAATGAGCATGCGACAAAAGAGGAGTGCATGGAGGCCTGCCGTTTAGCCTGCGCGGATGAGTTTATCCGCCAGTTCCCGGATGGGTATGACACCTATATCGAGCAGGGTGGAACCAACGTATCCGGAGGCCAGAAACAGCGTCTGTGCATCGCCCGGGCGCTTCTTAAGAAGCCGAAGATCCTGATCCTGGACGATTCCACCAGCGCGGTGGATACGGCCACGGATGCCCGTATTCGGCAGGCTTTTGCCGAACAGATCCCGGATACGACAAAACTGATTATCTCTCAGCGAATCTCCAGCGTGGAACACGCGGACAAGATCATCGTGATGGAGGAGGGCAGAGTCAACGGGTTTGGCACTCACGAAGAACTGCTGAAGACAAATGAAATTTACCGTGACGTCTATGAGGCGCAGATTGGCGGCTCAGGCGACTTTGATGAAGTGGGAGGTGCGGCATAATGGCGCAGGAGACAAGACAGACAGCAAGGCCCGTGCGTGGGCCGGGGCGCAGAATGATGGGACCGCGCCCGAAGCTCGACCATCCCTGGAAGCTGTTTACACGCCTTTTAAGATATGTGACGAAATCCTATTCGGTGCAGTGCGTGATCGTACTGGTCTGCATTGTTGTCAGTGTGATGGCCAACATTCAGGGGACACTGTTTATGAAAACCCTGATCGATTCGTATATCACACCGCTGCTGCTTTCGGACAGCCCGGATTTTACTCCTTTAGCTTATGCGATCCTGCGTGTGGCCTGTTTTTACGCGACAGGCGTGATCGCTGCTTTTACCCAGCAGCGGGTTCTGATTCAGATCAGCCAGGGAACGATGCGTCGGCTGAGAGTGGATCTGTTTACGCATATGGAAAGTCTGCCGATCCGTTACTTTGACACGCATTCCCACGGAGATATCATGTCGATCTATACGAACGATGTGGACACTCTGCGGCAGATGGTCAGCCAGAGTATCCCGCAGATCATCAACAGCGCGATCACGGTGGTCAGTACATTGACTTCCATGATTATTCTTAACATTCCGCTGACGGTTTTAAGTCTGATCATGGTTGGTGTGACCCTGCTGGTGACGCAGAAATGCGCCGGTCAGAGCAGCCGCTACTTTGTCGAGCAGCAAAATTCCCTGGGCAGGGTGAACGGCTATATCGAGGAAATGATGAACGGGCAGAAAGTGGTCAAGGTGTTCTGTCATGAGAAGAAGAGTCAGGAGGAGTTTGACGCTCTCAACGAGACGCTGTTTTACAGCGCGGAACGCGCGAACGGCTTTACGAATATCGTAGGTCCGATCAACATGCAGATCGGAAACATCAGTTACGTGCTGTGCGCCATCGTGGGCGGGGGACTGGCTCTTAACCATGTCGGCGGCTTTACCCTGGGCGGCCTGGCGAGCTTCCTTACCTTCAACCGCAACTTCAACATGCCGATCAATCAGGTCTCTCAGCAGTTCAACAGTATCGTGATGGCCTTAGCCGGCGCGGAGAGAGTATTCCATTTGTTGGATGAGGAGCCGGAGACGGATGAGGGGTATGTCACTCTGGTGAACGCGCAGATGGAAAATGGCGAACTGAAGGAAGCCGGCGAGCAGCATACCGGGATCTGGGCCTGGAAGTATTTCCATAAGGATACAAAAGTTACCGAGTATAAGAAGCTGGAAGGCGATGTGGTCTTTGATGACGTGGACTTTGGTTATACGCCGGAGAAGACGGTTCTGCACAACATCGAAATGTACGCCACACCGGGACAGAAGATCGCTTTTGTCGGTACGACCGGCGCAGGCAAGACGACGATCACCAACCTGATCAACCGCTTCTATGATATCCAGGACGGCAAGATCCGCTATGACGGCATCAACATCAACAAGATCAAAAAAGCGGACCTGCGCCGTTCCCTGGGCATGGTGCTGCAGGATACAAATCTGTTCACCGGCACGGTCATGGACAACATCCGCTACGGCAAGCTGGATGCGACCGATGAAGAGGTGATCGCCGCCGCGAAACTGGCGAACGCCGATCTGTTTATCCGGCAGCTCCCGCAGGGATATCAGACGGTGCTTACCGGCAACGGCGGCAACTTAAGTCAGGGGCAACGGCAGCTCCTTTCGATCGCCCGGGCGGCGATTGCGGATCCGCCGGTGCTGATCCTGGATGAGGCCACGAGCTCCATCGATACCCGTACTGAGCGCATCGTGCAGGAAGGCATGGATCGGCTGATGAAGGGGCGCACGACGTTTGTCATCGCCCACCGCCTCTCCACGGTCAAAAACAGCAGCTGCATCATGGTGCTGGAACAGGGGCGAATCATTGAGCGCGGCACTCACGAGGAACTGCTGGAGCAGAAAGGGAAATATTATCAGCTGTACACGGGCAACAGCATTTCCGCGTAATACGGTAAAGCAGGCGCGGTGCTTTTAAGCCCGCGCTTTTTTCCGTAAGATCAGTGTGACAGGACAGCTATCTGCGCACTATGGATTAAAACCGACAGGTTCACAAAAGAGGAGGGATGAGGATGGCACGGGCAATCATGATACAGGGCACGATGTCGAACGTGGGAAAAAGTCTGCTGACGGCGGGGCTGTGCCGGATTTTTAAGCAGGACGGCTGCCGCGTATCGCCGTTTAAATCCCAGAACATGGCTTTAAATTCCTTCATTACCAGGGAGGGGCTGGAGATGGGCCGTGCGCAGGCCATGCAGGCGGAGGCTGCCGGAATCGAACCGTTAGTGTGCATGAACCCGATTCTTTTGAAACCCAATTCTGACACGGGCAGCCAGGTGATTGTAAACGGAGAGGTGCTTGGCAGCATGTCCGCGCAGGAGTATTACGCACACAAAGCCAGTCTGCTGCCGGAGATAAAAAAAGCCTACCGGAAACTGGACGAATCAAATGACATCATCGTGATTGAGGGCGCGGGAAGCCCCGCGGAGATCAATCTGAAGAGGGATGATTTCGTAAATATGGGCATGGCGAAGCTGGCGCATGCCCCGGTTTTGCTCGTAGGGAATATTGATCCGGGCGGTGTGTTCGCGCAGCTTATCGGAACGCTGGATCTTCTGGAGGCGGATGAACGTGCCCTGGTAAAGGGGCTTGTCATCAACAAGTTTCGGGGCGATAAGACCATCCTCGATCCGGGCATTGCGATGCTGGAAGAGCTGTCCGGTGTCCCTGTGCTGGGGGTTGTCCCCTGGCTGCAGATTGATGTGGACGAGGAGGACGGTTTGAACGAACGGTTCCGGGGACCACAGGAGGTCAAACCAATCGACATCGCGGCGATTCTGTTTCCCCGGATTGCCAACTTTACCGATCTGGATCCGTTTGCCAGGCTGGATCAGGTCTCCTTACGCTACGTGCGCCGCCCAGAGGAGCTTAAATCCCCCGATATGATCGTTCTGCCCGGCACAAAAAGCACGATGGATGATCTTTTATGGCTTCGAAAAAGCGGGCTGGAGGCGGCCATCTTAAAAGCTGCCGCGGACGGCTGTGTGATCTTTGGCATCTGCGGCGGATATCAGATGCTGGGAGAAACGCTGAGCGATCCGCTTGGCGTGGAGGCCGGCGGAAGTTTGCGGGGAATGGGACTTTTGCCTGTCGATACGGTTTTTGCCGGGGAAAAGACGAGGACGCAGGTAACCGGCAGGTTTGCGAACCTTCCCGGTGTGTTGGAAGATCTTTCGGGCACGGAGCTTACAGGCTATGAGATCCACATGGGGCAGACGAAGCTTCACGAAGGCGCTTCAAACCTGACCTTTTTGGAGAGCCGCACAGGAGAGAAGAGCGAAGAGAAAGCGGACGGTGCTGTCAAGGGAACGGTGTTTGGCACTTACGTGCACGGGATCTTTGATTCAATGCAGGCGGCACCGGCGGTCGCTGCCGCACTGGGCAGAAGAAAGGGACTGGATCTTAAAAGCTTAGAGCCTACTGATCTTCATACGTTTAAGGAAACGCAGTATGATCTTCTGGCGGACACATTGCGGGAGAGCCTGGATCTTAAAAAAGTGTATGAGATCCTGAGAGCCGGTGCCTGAGAGGAGAAAGAAGATTTCCGTCCCGGAGAAACTCCCGCAGGAAGTCTTGGTGAGGGTTACTTTAAGAAGATACCGGAACATTTACCCGGTACAGCGTTTCGTGCAGTCTGGAGAAAAGATTTGTAAGAATCGCCAAGATGTGGTAGACTGTCCGTGTAAGAAGTGAATGTTAAGAAATCTCGCCGGATGGCTGCTTTCTTATAGCGGGCTGTTCTTACTGGAAAAGGCTGGTGTGCTTTTTGGGGATCCTGGCGGGATTTAGGTTACGGAGAAGCAACAGTGAACAGGGGGTGTAGGAAATGGTCAGAAAGACACAGGTAGAGTACAGAGAAAATATGCGGGGCGGCAACGGAAAAGTGAAGATGGAACACGTGATCACCAAGGATGAAATGAACGGCCACGGCAGACTGTATGCGAAGATCACGCTGGGACCGGGCTGCAGCATTGGCCGTCACCAGCATGTCGGGGATACGGAGCCGTATTTTATCCTGCAGGGACACGGGGTGTTCATCGATGACGATCTGACGCGGACCGAAGTGGGTCCCGGCGATGTCTGCCTGATTGACTTCGGGCAGAGCCACGCGATTGAGAACAATTCCGATGAGGATCTCGTGTTCATGGCCCTCATCTACAACGAGTAAAACTTTAGCCCCTGATTTTTCCTGACTGCCGGGAAAGGTCAGGGGTTTTTCCTGCCCCCGGACAGGGAAATCAGCTGCCATCCAAGGGCTTTCTTAAGACTTTTTCTTCTTTCTCCCTCTTTATTCTCCCGGTCAAAAGCTGTTTCCGCCTGCGCTCCCTTATTTTTCAAAGGCTTGCACATTGTACACGAAAATGGTATACTGTGCGGTAAGATACCAGGTTGACGAGTTCTGCAGATAGCTGAAAGGAGAAGGACGATGGGTTTCGAAGAATTGGGAAAGAAATTAATCCAGCTTGGTCAGGATACAAAGGCGGAAGCACAGAAGATGGGAGAATCCTACCGGCTGAACAATCGCCTCAGCGAGGAGAAGAAAAATCTGAAGAGGCTGTATAGGCTGATTGGGACGGAAGTTTATAAGAGAAATGCCGAGACACCGATCGAAGGACTGGAGGAGGAATTCGCAGGCGTCAAGGCGGAACTGGAGACGATTGCCTCTCTGACAGAGCAGCTGAAAAAAGTGAAGGGGCTTCCCTGCTGCCCGAACTGCGGAAGGCTGGCGGCAAAAGGGGAGAAGTACTGCTCCGCCTGCGGGACAAAACTTCCGGAAGAGTCTGTATCTCAGGTGAAAGAGGATGCGAAGGATGTCTTAAACGAGGCTGGGGAGATCCTGGATGATACGGCGGAAAAAGCCAAAACGATTGTAGAGGATTTTGCGGACAAGGCAGATTCGTTCGTTAAAGGCGTTGCTTCGAAGATGAATGGGGCTGGCAAAGCTTCCAATAAGACTAAGGAAGCAGCCGGGGAAGAATTCACAGAGGAAGAATTCGAGGAAGAGTTTGAAGCGGAGGAAGCTGCGGAAGAAGAGGCTGAGGCAGAAGCCACGGAGGAAGAGGCTGAGGCAGAAGCCGCGGAGGAAGAGGCCGAGGCAGAGGAACCCGTGGAAGAAGAGGTCGAGGCAGAAGCTGCGGAAGAAGAGGCTGAGGCAGAAGCCGCGGAAGAAGAGGCTGAGGCGGAGGAAGCTGTGGAAGAGGAGGCTGAAGAGGAAGCTGCCGCCGAAGAACCCACAGAAGAACCCGAAGAGGGAGCCTCTGAAGAAAAAGTTGTGGAAGAGGAAGCCGCGGAAGCAGAAGAACCTGCAGAGGAAGCGCCGGAAGAAGCTGGGGGAGTAGAGTCAGCAGAAGCTGAAGAAGCGGCGACAGAAGCTGAGGCAGAGGAAGCTGAAGAGCCCGTAGAAGAAGCAGAGGAGGCTGCACCCGAGGAAGAAGCGAAAGAAGCGCCCGCGGCAGAGGAAGAACCGGTATCGGAAGCCGAAGAGAAGGATTTGGGGGAAGCAGCTCCTGAGCCGGGCGAAGAAGCATAACGCAGTCTCCCCGCAGGAGTGTTTGAAGAGCGGGAAGGGAAAAGCTTATCTTGCGGACGGCGGGGCGGCGACAGAAAGGATTGTGTTTGATGGGAAAAGAAGCCGGAGAAATCAAAAGTCTGGTAAGTGACATCCTGGAAAGTTATCAGGAGTATCCGCAGACCTGCAGCATCGATACCGACAACCTGCTCAACCGGGATTTGATCATCGATATCCTGGAAGAGATCCGTTACGTGATTTTCCCCGGTTTCTTTGAGAGCAAGCATCTCAACAGCCAGTCGATCGAATATCATCTCGGAGAGCTTCTGGAAGATATCGATTACCGACTGAAAAAGCAGGTGGTGAAAGCACTGCAGCATACCGAAGGGGGAGCACCCGGGGGGATGGAATTTCTGGAGTCAGAGGCGGACCGCATTGTGACGCAGTTTCTGAAACAGATTCCGGCGCTGCGGAAAATTCTGGCTACAGATGTGCAGGCGGCCTACGACGGGGATCCGGCGGCTTACAATACGGACGAAGTGATTTTCTCCTATCCGGGCGTGTTTGCGATCACGGTGAACCGCATTGCCCATGAACTTTACGTGAGGGGAGTGCCGCTGATCCCGCGTATCATGACAGAGTATGCGCACAACCTGACAGGCATCGATATCCATCCGGGGGCCACGATCGGAGAATATTTCTTTATCGACCATGGAACCGGTGTGGTGGTCGGGGAGACGACCGAAATCGGCAAGCGGGTGAAGATCTATCAGGGCGTGACTCTGGGGGCACTCTCTACGAGGAGTGTACAGACGCTGCGCCATAAGAAACGGCATCCGACGCTGGAGGACGATGTGACCGTGTATTCCGGAGCGTCCATCTTAGGAGGGGAGACCGTCATCGGCGAGGGCGCGATCATCGGATCCAACGTGTTTTTAACCTCTTCCGTGCCGCGGGGAACGAGAGTGAGTATCCGCAATCCGGAGCTTCAGTTCAAAGACCGCAGCGGATATTCTCCGCACCAGATGACGGAGCTTGGACAGGAAGGTTTCTGGAAGGGGAATGAATAGCGGGATGGGAGAAGATCCTGGGTTTGAAAGTTTCAGTTCCGGTTTCGGTTTGTTTCAGGAGGCAGACGAAAGATGGCAGAGGACAGGAAAAATAATGAGGGCGCGGCAAAGGAGCGGGAAGCCGCAAAAGAAGAGTTTGAAGTGAGTGAAACCTGGGCATCGGAAATCATTGAGGATATGGATGATTTCATCGAATCCCAGGGTATCTATCTGCGTCAGTAAAGAGAACAGGATCCTGCCGCAGCGTTGTGATTAATAACTGCGCTGTATTTCTGGCAGGATCCTGTGATTATGCGGCAGCCGTCTGCCAGGCGGACGGTTTGGCGGTTGGTATCAGGGTTAGGTTCTTCATCGCTTTCCGAATCTTAAAGCAGACCGCAGCGCCAACAAATGATCCAGGCTTGGGAAAGTCTGCAGAGTGCGTTAATAAAACAGCCGTTCCGCGAGGGTGACGATCAGCGGAATAGTGAACAGGGAAACAACCGTGGAGAACGCGAAAATTTCCGAGGCGTACTGGTAGTTTTTATCATAGCGCAGAGCAAACATGGTGCCGGTCGTGGCGGCGGGACAGGCGGCAGCGACTGCAATCGTAAGCAGCACGTCCTTATCAAACGGCAGGAATGCGAAAAGGACGACCATAATGAATGGCACAAGCAGGAGTTTTAAAGCGGTCACCAGGTACAGCCGTTTGTTTTTCAAAGCCTGGACAAGATCTGTCTCCGCGAGGGAGACACCTGCGATCAGCATTCCCACAGGAGTGTTCATGTCAGCGAGATAGTTGATGCTGTCTAAGAGCACTGCGGGGAGTTTGATTCTGCACAGAAAGAGCGTAAGGCCTATCACGATCCCGATGATAACGGGAGAGGTAAGGCCTTTTTTTACCTGTTGAAAGGACGTGTTGCCGGTCATTAGTACCAGCCCCTGCGTCCAGCAGAACAGATTGAAAGCCACGGAGTATGCCGTGATATAAAGCACCCCTATGTTTCCCAGAATGCTGCTGATTAACGGGATGCCCATAAACGCGCAGTTGGAGAAAATGCAGCTGAACCGTTCGATGCTGACATCACGGGCGGATTTAGAGGGAATGCACAGGTAGGCGACGGCAATGCCGACGATGTGCGTGATCATCGCCAGGAGAAAGGCAATCACACAGTCGCGTAAGATTTCCGGAGAATAGTCCACCTGGAAGGAACGGACAATCAGCAGAGGATTGATGACCATCAGAAGCAGGTTGGAGAGAGTCTTGTTTCCCTCATGGCTGACCAGACCAATGCGAAAGCATAAGAATCCGGTCATCAGAAGAAGAAACATCTTAAGGATCTGATTGGAGATAATAAGGAACATAAAGCCTCCTTTGCGGCGGTAAGCTGAAATTCATGCTGTCGGGGAAGGCGGCCGCTTACGTGTTTGACGCCCTGAAGTCTTTATGAAACAAAGGCTGTCCAAAGGTGCGGGAAAACTTACTCTTAAAGGAAAGGGTTTTCCCGGCGGTTTGTGTATATAAGCCTGCCGTGTTCCTGCTCATTATGACACCAAATGGGAGTTGTGTCCAGTTGAAAAGGAGAAAAAGATGAGAGAGATCATTCTGGCTTCCGCTTCACCGCGCAGACGGGAACTGCTGGCCCAGATTGGGATCCCGTTTCGTGTGCAGAAAAGCGGGGCGAAGGAGCGGATCACGAAAACCAGCCCGGAGGAGATTGTCAGAGAGCTGTCCTCTCAGAAAGCGGAGGATGTGGCTGCTCACATCCAGGAGGGAATCGTGCTGGGTGCGGATACCATTGTATACCTGAAGGGAGAGGTGATGGGAAAACCCAAAGACCGTGCGGATGCGGCAAAGATGCTGGAGCGGCTGCAGGGACAGGAGCATGCGGTATATACCGGTGTGACTTTGATTGAAAAAAAGAACAATGCGGAAACCAGGCGGAGTAGTTTTGCTGAGGAGACCAGAGTACGGGTACATGCGATGGATCAGACAGAGATCGAACGCTACCTGGATACCGGGGATGCTTTTGACAAGGCGGGAAGTTATGGAATTCAGGGACCGTTTGCCGCCTATATCGATGGCATCGCCGGTGACTACTACAACGTGGTTGGATTGCCGGTGGCAAAAGTATATCAGGCGCTGAAAGAGTTTGCCGTGCCCTTTTCGCGGGAGGATTGCCCGCGGGGAGACTGTGAATATGCAGCGGGAAAAGATGGCAGGCAAAGAGGGAATGCTCTGCGGCAGAAAGGGGAGGATAATGATTGACGAACTTTTGACGCAGGAACTTCTGGAATACCCCATCCTGCAGTATGCCTTTCTAAAAACTCGGCAGATTTCTTTTCCGCAGCGGGTGCGTGAGATCTGCCGCCTGGAGTGTCCCAGGTATGGGACAAGCTGGTCGTGTCCCCCGGCGGTGGGGACCGTGGAAGAATGCCGACAGCGGTGCATGCGTTTCCCGGATGTCTTTGTGTTTTCCACGATCGCGGAAGTATCAGACAGCACCAACCTGGAGGAAACGCTGCCCACCCGTATGGAGCATGAAGAGATCACGGCGCAGGTGACGCAGGTATTTCGCCGACACTTTGGAGAGGTGCTGACGCTGTCTACGGAATCCTGTGATATCTGCGGGAAGTGCACATATCCTGACGCTGTGTGCCGACATCCGGAAAAGATGTTTCCCTGTGTGGAAAGCTATGGAATTCTGGTGACGGAGTTAGCGGAGCTTGGCGGAATGGACTTTTTAAACGGTGCCAATGTCGTCACCTGGTTTAGTGTACTTCTTTTTGACGCGGGCGAGCGTTCACAGAATTGACAAAGATTTGTCACAGATTTGCCATTCCTTTATCACAGATCGTTCAAAAAAAGCGGGTAGACTGTAAGCATCATAAGAAAAGGAAAAGCCGTAAGGCTTCGGTTCATAAAGGAGGAATGGATCATGAAGAAAAAAGGTTTAGCAGTACTGCTTGGGGCAGCAGTCGTTGGAGTGGCAGCGGGGACCGTTTTGCAGACTTCCAGTTTTGCCAGAGAGAACGATACGGAAGGACAGACGAAAATTTCTCTGGTGAGTGAAGTGGAACCCGTGCAGACACCTGAGATATCGTCCGTCTATACGGGTGTGGCGGACATCGCACAGGCCGCGATGCCGAGCATCGTGGCGATTACCAACCGTTCCGTACAGGAGGTACAGGGGTTCTTCCGCGGACAGACGTTCCAGTATGAGAGCGAAAACCTTGGCTCCGGAATCATCGTCGGCGAGAACGACACGGAACTTTTAATCTGCTCAAACAATCATGTGGTGGAGGGTGCGTCGGAGCTGACCGTGACTTTCATCGATGAGAAGTCCTACGAGGCGCAGATTAAAGGAACCGATCCGGACAATGATCTGGCGGTGGTGGCTGTGAACCTGGAGGATATTGACAGTGATACGCTTGATCAGATCAAGATTGCCCGCACGGGGGATTCCGATGAGATGCGCGTGGGTGAGCAGGTAGTCGCCATTGGGAATGCACTCGGATACGGACAGTCTGTAACGACCGGCATCATCAGTGCCAAGGGACGCAGCATTGAGGTACAGGATAATTACGGGGTTACCACCTATGAGGATTTAATTCAGACGGACGCGGCGATCAATGAGGGCAACTCCGGCGGCGCTCTGTTGAACATGAACGGAGACCTGATCGGTATCAATTCCGCGAAAGCGGCTGCTTCCGGCGTGGAGGGCATGGGATATGCAATCCCGATCGATAAGGCTAACCCAATCCTGGAAGATTTGATGAATCAGGTCACAAGAAGCAAGGTGGATGAAGAAGATGCCGCCTATATCGGGATCAACGGTGAGGGCGTCACGAATGATATGGTCGATTTTTATGGACTGCCGGAAGGCCTCTATGTGACGGATGTCGGAGAGGGCAGCCCGGCTGCGGATGCCGGCCTTTCACGCGGCGATATCATCACGGAGTTTGACGGAACAAAGATTACCGACATGACGGATCTGCGCGGCCGTCTGGAATACTACAGCGCGGGGGAGACCGTGGAAATGAAAGTCCAGACAGCGCGGGACGGTGCCTATACGGAGGAGATACTGGAGATCACGCTGGGCCGGAAGTCCGATTATGTGAGTGAATAACAGACGGGGAGCAGCATCCCGCCAGGGGGCTGCTTTCCGCACGAAAACAGAAAAAGAAAACGAATAAGATCTATAAGGTGCGCAGGGCTTAAAAGAAAGGCCCTGCGCCTTTTTTGCCTGATTATCTTCTTGCTGAAGAGGAACTCCTGTGTTATAATAAAACAAAGAGCCGGATACCTGTATGCTCACTGATGGGGATCGAAGTATACGTGAGAACCAAATGCAATATTATTTTTTGCTAACAGGTCTCTTTTTATTTTATCGGATGGAAGATAAATAACGGTGAGAAAAATCAGCAGACAGAGGACAGAGGACAGAGGACAGAGGACAGAGGACAGAGGAAAGAGGAAATCCTTTTCCGCCAGATACCGGTTCCATCTATTTAAACCTGAAGGGATCTTTGGGTCTCTGAAAGGTTCTGGCCGTTAAAAGTTCCTAGAAATCGCAGTGAAAAGTCAGAAGGAGAGACTGCATGGGATCTCTTTTGCGGCGTTTTGTATCGGGAATGCTGCCGCAAGGTTACAGGTGGATACAGGGGTGATCTGTGGTGCCTGGACGAAGGAGTCAGGTATTCCGGATACTTAAGGCTTTCCCGTTATGATTGTCTCCATACCCTGGGAAAGGAATATGTTGTGCAGGATCTGCTCGCTGTGATGAAAGAAAATGGTGTTAAGATATGAATCTTTATCACGCATCGGAAAGGGATATTGCGCAGTCGGATAGTTCGCATTCCCTCAAAGGGGTTGATTTGGATTCTGGATTTTTTGTGTTTTTAAACAGGGACTGGAGGAAAAATGACACTGAGAGTTCATGCAAGTTTCCCGTCCTGAAATTGTTTTGGAATATGACCTGGATGCATCTTTCTTTGAGATTTATTCAGTAAGCGCTTTTACTGAGCATTTCGAAACACGGCTGATATTCGATATTCCTGTCTCAATGCCGGAATCTGGAGAACTGATTCCCGATGGAGTATGCGATCTGTACTGTATGAGTGAAATTTCTCTTGCCCGTGACCTGCTGAAAGAACAGGAAGGAAGAAGGCAGCGGGGGCATTTATGTTTCACAAAGCAGGCTGACAGGAAAAGGACAGTTACCGGAAAGGAAGGGTAAGGAACAGTCTGATGTGTTCAAATCTGCAGGGGCATCGTAAACGGGGCTCTTTTCCCGCAAAAAGGCTGCGCTCATGGGTCTGCTGGTCTTTCGCCGGTCTGATGACAGATTCCGCAGACCGGCAGGAGCAGGGATAAGAGCAGCCGAACAGGAGCTGCAGGCGGAGAAAGTTGCTTGTTACAGTTCTTCGCAGACCTGAAAGAGGTAAAACTTCAGATAGTAGGATTCTTCTGTGCCCCAGAGAATTGGGTGATCGCTTGCCTGGGTGCGGAATTCCGCCTGACGCAGACGTTTGTGGGCGCTGCGGGCGGCCTCTCGGATTGTTTTGGCAAACAGGTCCGGATCCATGAAGTGAGAGCAGGAGCAGGTGGCAAGAAAGCCCCCATCCCTTACAAGCTTCATGCCGCGCAGGTTGATTTCCCGGTAGCCTTTGACCGCATTTTTCACTGCGCTTCGTGACTTCGTGAACGCGGGCGGATCGAGAATGACTACGTCGAAGAGCTGCCCTTCCTGTTCTAACTGCGGAAGCAGTTCAAAGACATCGGCGCACTCGAACAATACACTGTCCTGCAGGCCATTCAGCTGCGCATTCTCGATTGCCTGGGCGATGGCAAGCTCGGAAGAATCTACGCCCAATACCGAAGAAGCCCCGGCGGCTGCGGCATTTAAGGCGAAGGAACCGGTATGAGTGAAGCAGTCCAGCACTTTTTTCCCAGGGCAGAGCCTGGCAACGGCTGCCCGGTTGTACTTCTGGTCGAGAAAGAATCCGGTTTTCTGGCCGTCCTTCACATCGACATAATAGTGGACTCCGTTTTCCGTGATCTTCACTTTGGTATCAAACGGTTCTCCGATAAAACCCTTCACCCGCTCCATTCCCTCCTGCAGGCGGACTTTTGCATCGCTGCGTTCGTAGATGCCGCGAATTTCGATTCCGTCCTCAGCCAGGATTTCCTTTAGCAGTGCAAGCAGCCTGGGTTTGAGCAGATCAATTCCCAGCGCCAGGCTTTCCACTACCAGCACATCGGAAAACTTGTCGATCACGATTCCCGGCAGGAAATCGGCTTCCCCGAAAACGAGGCGGCAGCAGGAGGTATCGCAGACCATCTTGCGGTACTCCCAGGCATTTTTCAGCCGGCGGCGCAAAAGCGCATCGTTCACCGTATGTTCCCTGCGCCGGGACATCAGCCGGACTGTAATTTTGGAATTTGTGTTGATGAAGCCATACCCTAAAAAATACCCGTCAAAATCTTCTACCATAACGATTTCTCCGTTTTGAAAAGTTCCGTTGATGGAGGCAATCTCATTGTCGTAGACCCACAGCCCTCCGGATTTTAAGGACCGTCCCTCACCCTTTTTTAATGTGACAACTGCTTCACTCATACTTTCCTCCTGTCTGTCCGACCGCATCAAAAAGCCCTTCACGGATCCGCGGAAGACTTGAGCGGATATCTTTTCCCGCTGCCTGGAACCGACCACGTGAGATCACAGGATACGCAAACAGCAGATGCGCAGAGATTGACAGAACCTGTCCGCATGGATAAAATAAAGCTGTTTCGAGATACCGCCAGTCTGGATGCGGCAGCGTAAATGTAAGGTCACCCTCTGCAGGAAAGATATCCGCATCCAAAGATCCTTCACGGGACGCGTATCTTATTGTAGGCGCGGGAGGGCAGGTATGTCAACAGTCGGATTGTAAGACTTGCATAGATTCTGGAAGGAAAGAACCGGCGGGAAATACCGGCGGCTGCATGGATGTAAAGAGGGAGCGGGCAGGGAGTTTTACCATATGAAAGTTCTTTGTATCGGGGCCGCAGTGCTGGATATCACGGCAAGCCCGGTCGGTCAGAAAAAGCCATGGAAAGAGAAACAAAGAATTGAACAGATCGCTGTGCAGATCGGCGGAGACGCGGCAAATCAGAGTGTACACCTGTCAGCGCTTGGATGGGAACCGGCTGTATGCTCCTGCACCGGCGGCGACGCAAACGGACGGGTGCTTCGCACACTGCTTCAGGAGCGGGGTGTCAGCACAGATGTCCTGAAAACGAAATCGGAGTGCGCTACAGGCACAGCGGTTGTGCTGGTCGATGAAAAGGGGGAGCGCAGAACCTTTTCCATCGCCGGGGCACACAGCACGATCTGCCGGAACGATCTGCCATGGCCGCTGCCGATAGAGTGCCGGGCGATTTCCTTAGCCAGCCTGTTTTCCATGCCCAGGCTCGAAGAGCAGGGACTTTTGGAGTATCTGGAAGAGGCGCGAAAGACAGGCATTCTGGTTGCTGCCGATCTGTCATCGGATAAGCGAAGGCAGGGATTTGCCGGTATTGAGAGGTTCCTGCCCCAGATCGACTATTTTCTCCCCAGTCTGTATGATGTGCTGGAGATGACCGGAAAGGAGACCGCGGAAGAAGCGGCAGCTGTTTTCTTAGAGCACGGAGCAGGCCATGTAGTCATCAAATGCGGAGCGCAGGGGGCTTACCTCGCTTCACAAAGCGCAGGAGTGTGGATTCCGGCTTATCCGGTGCAGCCCGTGGATACGACAGGAGCTGGAGACTGTATGTCAGCGGTTTTTCTGGCACGGATCCTTTCCGGGGATTCCCCGGAAGATGCCTGCCGCTATGCCTGCGCAGCAGCCGGGCTCAGCACTCTGTACGCAGGCGCTTCCCAGGTGGAATTAAGTGATGGAATGATCCGCGCATTCATGTCCCGGTTTTAAATGCGTAAGGATCATGTCTGCAAAAAAGCTGTTTCCGGTCCGGGGAGCCGGGAAGATCCCGCAAACCGCGGCCTTTCTTTGAAGGGGGCGGCATTCTCGAATTCGGCGGCAGATCTGAGCGTGTGTGGATTCAGATTTTGAGCAGATTTTGATGTGCGTGGGATAATGGGAGGTCATCCTGCTGAGGAGAGGTTTACGACATGGATGAGCAACAGGAAGGTATCAGGCGCAGTCTTGAACAGCTGAGGGAGGAGTTGATCGCGCTGCATGAGGAATTCACGAATAAAATCCTGGCAGCCTTTTCAGATCCGGAGAGGTCGGTAAGTCTGGATGAGATCGAATGGCTGGGCATGGAGCTGATGGCGAAGACGCAGAAAAGAATAACGGAAGAGACGGAGGCGCTGCGTACAGAGATGGAAGAGAGTAAGCTCCCCTCAAAAAAAAGTTTAAGCGGACGGGCATGATAAGCTGTCGAGTCAGCAGAGCGTCTAATTGCTTCGGCCGTGAGCATAAGGAAAGCGGCCTTTGGGTAAAAGACGCGGTGAGCTGCCTACGCGGTACGACCGGCAGCCAGGCCAGAGCCTGGACGTCCCAGACTCTGGCTGTCCAAGAGGTTTCGTTCTTTCCTAAAGTTCCACGCCGCGCAGTTCGGCGCTGGGGATGGAAGGCAGGATCATCTGGCGAAATTCTTCCAGCTCTTCCGGGGAATAGGCAGAAAGTTCAAGCAAGTCATTTCCGCCTTCTACCTGCTGCAGGATATATTCAGAATCCCGATAGGACTGGAGAAAATAGCGGCGGCACCCCTTCAGCCAGTCGGCGATATCCAGAAAATCCGCTTTTGTGTGCAGTCCTTTGACGACGGTGGTGCGAAACTCGTAGTCCAGACCGGAACTCATGAGAAAATCAATCGTTTCCTGCAGAGGATCCAAATCAAGATCCCGGATACCGCTCACCTTTGGATAACTGGCACGCGAGCTTTTGATATCCATGGCGACATAATCGATCAGCCCTTCTTTTGCAAGCTGTTTTACCAGGCCTGGGTTGGTGCCGTTCGTATCTAATTTAACCAGGTAGCCCAGATCTTTGATCTTTTTCAGAAACTGCGGAAGATCCGCATGAATGGTCGGCTCTCCTCCTGTGACGCAGACACCGGTAAGGACACCGGCTCTTTTTTTCAGGAAGGAGAAGATGGTTTGCTCCGGGATGACAGGTTCTGACTGCGGGGCGAGCACCAGACTGCCGTTCTGGCAGAAAGGACAGCGAAAGTCGCAGGAACCGGTGAACAGCACAGCGGCCAGCTGTCCTGGATAATCGAGCAGGGTAAGTTTTTGCATCCCGTGAATCAGCATGGGAATTCCTCCTAACGTGGTTTTCTCAGCGCACCTTTAAGAAGAAATGTTCGGTTCTCTGAGATCTTGTATGTACAGCGATGAAACAGACTGTTTGGGGGTCTGAAACTTTTCAGGCGAGCTCACGTTCCTTATCATAGTGATTTTTTACCGGAATGACAAGCGGTTTTTTCAAGCCTTTTTTCTGCTTTCGAAGGATCCGGGCAGCGGATGGGATGATGGTTTTCTTCCCGGCTTACTTAGTTTTTCAGTACCTGTACTGCGGCTGGTCTGATATCTGGCAGGAGTCTAAAGACTCCTCGATTGGTGACTGAGAGTTGTACCTGCCGATTCGTGGGGAGAAAAAGATCCCTGCACATCTTCGGTGTCTGTTTCCCGCGCGGCACAAGGGATTTTCCGGACAGGCATTGTGATCAGAAAGGTACATCATGACTGACAAACCCTCACAGCGTTTCACAGCTCTTCTTCCAAACATCCATTCGGTCGTTTATTTCCTGTAAGTGGTTGACAAATGGGCAGGAACTTAGTATAGTTAGGGTACCGCGCAACCGGGGAGATAGCGGTGCCCTGTACCTGCAACCCGCTACAGCAGGGGTGATGCCGAACCGAGGCTGTTTTGTTGTGAAGTCTGCCCTCTATAAGTGATGTTGACGTCTGGGTCTTGCGCAACGGGAATCTGTGAACCGTGTCAGGTCGGGAACGGAGCAGCACTAAGCAGAAGCTCCTGTGTGCCGCGAGGCAGCCTGGACTGAGTTAACTGTAGAGGTTCCGTTTGTGGCAGGCAGTCGAAGGGAGGCGCGCGGTAAAATTGAATACCTTTCTATTTTTCAGGCGGGCTGTCAGGGGCCTGGCTGGCTCTCCGATCCGCGAGAGTCCATGCTTCTTATGCTCGTCCCGCTTCTTTTCGTTTTCGGTCTGCATTCGTTTTGCAGACGGCTGACTGTCCTAAGCCACTATTCCCTGCTCCGGTAAATGAACAGATGACAAATCAGAGAACGGGTTCTCGTCCGGGAAAAATTTTTGCTCAACTTTCCTCAGCATAGCTGTGCGCTTCCTGGCTTCCCTGATCTCCTGACGAGGCGGCGCCGTGCTTTCCCCCGTGGTTTTTAAGCGGCCCCGGACATCTGGCTTTTTAAGGAGCAAGGCAGCCGGTGCGATGGAGAAAGCAAAAAAGGCTCGCCTGTTCTTTCGGGGAAAGGAAAGAGCGTTTGATTGTCCCAGGAGTTTTTCCGGCGGGGTTTGCCTTGAGGCGCTGTCCAACAGAAAATGGGGGATGGAACAGCTTACGGGGCAGAAGTTTCCCTTTAAAAAGGCGGAAAGGAGTTTTCATGATGACTCATCAGGAACAGCGCATATATCTGATCAGGGAACTCTTAAACGAAGAGGACCGTTATCGGAAGATGGAAATCCCGGACGATGAACAGAGTCAGAAGGATCTGCTTCGCAGTCTGATGAATGTGCGGCCTCCGCGTCCGATCTCTCCTGAATTTCTCTCTGTCCAGGACGAATACCTGCAGGCAGAACGGGACCGGGCGGGCATTGTGGACGCACGTAAGCTTCCGGCTCTTTGCAGGAACGGTCATCTCGTTTTGTGGCAGGGGGATATCACAACCCTGCAGGCGGATGCGATCGTCAATGCGGCAAACAGTGCCCTGTTAGGCTGCTTTTACCCGCTGCATTCCTGCATCGACAACATCATCCATTCCAGGAGCGGAATTCAGCTGCGCCTTTTCTGCAATGACCTTATGACAAAGCAGGGACACGCGGAGCCTGCCGGTAAGGCAAAGATTACACCTGCCTTTAACCTGCCATGCCGGTATATCCTGCATACGGTGGGGCCGATCATCTATGACCGGGTAACGGAAGAGGACCGGCGGCTGCTTTCCTCCTGCTACCGTTCCTGTCTGTCCCTTGCTGCAAAGAGCGGCTGCACAAGCATTGCTTTCTGCTGCATTTCTACGGGAGAGTTTCATTTTCCGAATGAAGAGGCCGCCAGGATTGCCGTATCTGCGGTCGAAGCGTTTCTGCGGGAGGATACCAGGATCGACCGCGTCATTTTCAACGTGTTTAAGGATCAGGATCTGCGGATTTACCGCAGACTTCTGGGGGAAAATCAATGCTGAATCAGGAAAAAACCCAGGCTGCCCTGCAAAGAAATCTTCTCCTTGCCCTACGCGAGGCCGATTCGGTCGTAATCGGTGCGGGCGCCGGGTTGTCCACATCCGCGGGGTTTACCTATACCGGGAAACGGTTTCAGGCTTATTTTTCCGATTTCGCGGAAAAGTATGGCTTTCAGGACATGTATTCCGGCGGCTTTTATCCGTTTCCCACGCTGGAGGAGCACTGGGCGTACTGGAGCCGGTATATTTATATCAACCGCTATCAGGACGCGCCAAAACCGGTCTATGACAACCTGTTTCGGCTTGTTTCGGGCAGCGATTACTTTGTTATCACCACAAATGTGGATCACTGCTTTCAGAAAGCTGGCTTTGCGAAAGAGCGGCTGTTCTACACACAGGGGGATTATGGCCTTTTTCAATGTTCTGCGCCCTGCCGTCAGGAGACGTTTGACAACGGGGAAGTGATCCGGGAAATGGTGAAGCGGCAGGAGAAAATGCGCATTCCTGCCTCCCTTGTCCCTTACTGTCCTTACTGCGGCAAACCGATGACCATGAACCTTCGGGCGGATGATACCTTTGTGGAGGATGCAGGGTGGCAGGCGGCGGCGAAGCGGTACGAAACATTTCTGCGGACAAGAAAAGGGAAGCGGATTTTGTTTCTGGAGCTGGGAGTAGGCTATAACACGCCTGGGATCATCAAATATCCGTTTTGGCAGCTGACCGCGCAAAATCCAAAGGCGACGTATGCCTGCATCAACGCGGGGGATGCCGTCTGCCCCGGTGAAATCGCAGAGCGATCCATCTGTATCAATGGTGATATCGGCACAGTCCTGGAGCAGCTTGCTAAGGAATCGTAAAACGGGTGCCTGAGCGGGAAGCAGTTCTGTCCGGATAAAACGATCTGCACAGACGTATTCCCAGGATCGCTGTGCAGGAACACAGGAGTCTTTGCTGCATCATGGGCAGGAGAGAAAGGAGGAGGACTCCATGCCGGAACCGGTTGTCTATGTGATTGCCTCGGCTCTGGCCGGGATTGGCACAGGGCTGGTCGGTCTTTCGGCGGCCACAGTCATGGTGCCGCTTTTAATTGTTCTCTGTCCTTCTTTCCAGGGGGAGACGGGGGCCTATCAGGCCACAGCCATTGCCCTGGCCTCCGATATCCTGGGTTCCGCGGTGACCACGGCTACCTACATCAAACACAAAAATATTGATCTGCGCAGGGGCTGGATCATGCTGGTGTGCATTGTCAGTATGTGTACACTGGGAAGTCTGGCTGCCTTTAAAACCGGAAACAGGGTTTTGGGAGGGTTTACCCTGTTTCTGACGTTCTTTATCGGCATTCGCTTCTTAATCAAGCCGGACACGCAGAAGAAGAATGCATCGGGCAGCGGGAAGAAACTGGACGCCAAAGGCGTGGCGATCTCCCTGTTTTTTGGCCTTACCATCGGGTTTGGCACCGGTTTTGTGGGTACCGGGGGCGGGATGATGATGCTGGTAGTGTTTACCGCGTTCCTGGGTATGGAACTGAAAACCGCCGTGGGAACAAGCACGTTCATCATGACCTTTACAGCCCTTATTGCCGCGGTCAGCCATATCCTCATTCATCCGGCGATTGTGCTGGAACGTTTTCCGGTACTGCTGCTTTGCATGGCGGTTGCCACGGCAGCCTCGCTTTTGTCCGCCCGGTTTGCGAACCGTGTAAACAGCCGGACAGTTGGCAGGATCACAGGTGTTTTGCTGACGGTGATGGGAGGGGCTTTGATCCTGTTAAACTACCGGGAGCAGCTTAGGGCGATTCCCTGGCTTCCTTCCGTGGTGCGCTGTTTTGGAAAACTGATTCTTTTTATCATCCCGGCGGCGCTGCTTCTTATTACGCTGAATTATACGCTGAAAATCCCTCGTCCCGTATTTCGAAAGCTCCTTCATCTGGTCGCCTTTTTATCCACGGTGTTTACGGTATTGGCGGCGGAAAACTGGCAGGCGGCAAGTCTGACAATGATCCTGTTTGCAGTGATTGTGTATCCGATCCTTTGTATTGCGCAGCGATGGAAAGGGTTTTCTAACCTCCTTGTGCAGAAAAAACCGGGAGAGATCCGTCAGAGTCTGCTGCTTTTGTACCTGACGGACGCGGCATTGGCGGCAGTAAGCTGGGGGCTCTGGAAATCCCCATATATCGCCGTGACGGCGATTCTCATGTGGGGCATAGGGGACGGCAATGCTGCTCTGATCGGTCAGAAGTTTGGAAAGCGGCATGTGAGGCTTCCGTTTGCGGATCCGAAAAAAACCTGGGCCGGTTCGTCGGCTATGGTGCTTTCCTCCGCAGCGGTAGGTTTTCTAAGCCTGCTTCTTTTGCTGGATGCCTCCTGGCCAGTCTGTCTGCTGACGGCCTTTGTTACGGCACTCTTTGGCGCCTATGCCGAAGTGATCACCCGGGGAGGGTTTGATACAGTTACGGTGCCGGTGACCAATGCGGCTATTCTGTATGTCTGCCGTCTTCTTCTGGGCTGATCCTGTGAAGAAACGGAGATCTTCACTTTCCTGCGTATCTGTTTGACAGGATGAAGCGGCAGGAGAAGAAGGAATGAAGAAGGAGCGGGAATGGAAAAGCTGACTGAGGATGAGAAGTTTATGAAGGAGGCCCTGAAGCAGGCGAAGAAGGCATATCTGCTTGACGAGGTGCCGATCGGCTGTGTGATCGTCTATGAGGGCAGGATCATTGCCCGCGGGTACAACCGCCGGAATACCGATAAGAATACCCTTTCCCACGCGGAGCTGAATGCGATCCGCAAAGCCAGCCGGAAGATGGGTGACTGGCGGCTGGAGGACTGCACAATCTATGTTACGCTGGAACCGTGTCAGATGTGCGCGGGCGCGATTGTGCAGGCCAGAATGAAACGCGCTGTCATCGGCAGCATGAATGCGAAAGCGGGATGTGCCGGTTCAGTTTTCAATCTCCTTCAGGTTCCGCAGTTTAACCATCAGGTGGAGGTGACGCGCGGGGTTCTGGAAGAGGAATGCAGCCGAATGCTCTCGGACTTTTTCCGCGAACTGCGGCAGAAGAAAAGGGAAGAGAGCTGAAGGAAATGCAGGATTGACAGACCGCCTGGGAAAGAGGGCACACAGACGGGCCGAAGGAGGAGACGTCCTGCAAAATCCCGCGCAGACGTAGGCTTTACCGTGGGACTTTGCTGCAGAAAGAAAAGACGGCAGAATACCTGCAGCAAAAAAAACAAATTTTCGAAAAAATACTGCTTTCAAAAAACGAAATCCTGTGGTACAATAGGTTCGTTGGGAGACAGGAGCTGTTTTCCCAGCTAGGAGATGTACTCAAGTGGTCGTAAGAGGTCGCACTCGAAATGCGATAGGTCCGCAAGGGCACGTGGGTTCGACTCCCACCATCTCCGTTACTTGTTTAACAGCGGACATGTTCCTCAAAAAGCCTTGTAAAACAAGGCTTTTTGTTGTTTTGGAGGGTATTTGAAAAAGGAACCGCGCATGCACAGGGAAGGGGAACGTTTCGTGCCCCAGGCTTAGGATGCAATATAGCGGTAAAACGGGGAAAGAGGGAAGGGAAGGAGTGTGAACCGGGATGAAATTTATCTGTTATCCGAAATGCACAACCTGCCGGAAAGCAAAGCGCTGGCTGGATGAGAGAAACCTGTCTTACGAGGAGCGGAATATCAAGGAAGAAAAGCCGACCTTGGAGGAACTTACGAAGTGGCACGAAAAAAGCGGTCTGCCGTTAAAAAGATTCTTCAATACGAGCGGACAGCTTTACCGGTCACTGGATTTGAAAACGAAACTGCCTGGGATGAGCGAAGAGGAGATGCTTTCGCTTCTGTCGACCGACGGAATGCTGGTGAAACGTCCCCTGCTGGTCGACGATGATCTTGTGCTGGTCGGATTTCGGGAAGAGGAATGGACAGCGAAATTTTCAGATCGCGAATCGGCGGGGGAACGCGCATGAGATACGAAGCGGTTGTGTTCGACATGGACGGAACCTTGCTAAATACGCTGGAGGACATCGCCGATTCGGCAAACCATATCCTTAGGAAGTACGCTTTTCCCGAAAAGTCCTTAAGCGAGGTGCGAAACGCGGTTGGAAACGGGGCCCGTTTCCTGCTGCAGTCGCTTCTTGCAAAGGGAGAGCGCACACCGGATTTTGAAACGATGCTTAAGGACTATCAGGCCTATTATCTTGGGCACTGCGAAGAAAAGACACGTCCTTACGACGGGGTGAGGGAACTGCTTAAAGGATTGGCGGATGCGCTCGTAAAGACAGCGATTGTTTCCAACAAGGGCGATCAGGCAGTTAAAGACCTGAACCGGAAGTATTTTGCCGGGATGATTCCGATCGCAGTCGGCGAGCGGGAAGGAATCCGCCGTAAGCCTAAGCCGGATCTTTTGCTGGAGGCACTAAATAGGATGGGCTGTCCGAAAGAGCGGGCACTCTATGTCGGGGATTCGGAGGTGGACTTTGAAACGGCTAAGAATGCGGGGATGGACTGTATGCTTGTAAGCTGGGGCTTTCGAAACCGGGAACAGCTAAAGGCGCTGGGAGCGCAGTATCTGATTGATTCCCCGCAGGAGTTCTGGAGCGCTGTGGCCTGAATCTTGAATTGCCTGTCTGGAGGGCCGGGAATCGAAAAGAGGCACAGCAGATAGAAAGGCCGTACCGGATGGGGCCGATTCGAAGGAGGATACAGCCTGAAACGGTGTCCCACAGTCAGACGCAGATCACAAAAAAGCCCCGACCGGACAGCCCGATCGGGGTTCTTTATATTTTCGTTTTCCTACCTTCCGCTGACGGTAAGAATACCCAGAGCGAAACCGGCGGCAGGTATCTTAAGCCTGGCTGATGTTTTCGCAGGGTTACTTGATCTGCGGGGCGGCTTCACTTGTCTCTTCCGTCAGCACAGAGGTGCAGTGCGGGCATCTGACGGCATCGATCGCGATCTCCGATTTGCAGAACGGGCAGATCTTTGTCGTGACTTCTTCGACCGGAGCCGGAGCCTGTCTGTGCAGTTTGTTGATCGCCTTAATTGCGATAAAGATGGAGAAAGAGATGATGAGGAATTCCACGATCATCTGGATAAAGTTGCCGTAGGCTAAGACCGATGCCCCGGCCTCCTGGGCTGCCGCTAAAGATGCATACTCTTCGCCGTCAAGAGCGATGAACAGATCCGAGAAGTTGATTCGTCCGGTTGCCAGTGTGACAATCGGCATGATGATGTCGTTGACCAGGGAATTGACGATCGAACTGAACGCACCGCCGATCACGACACCGACGGCCATGTCAATCACGTTGCCGCGCATGATGAATTCTTTGAATTCCTTTACAAATTGCTTCATTTCTTCTCTTTGCCTCCCCAAAAAAGATTTGTTTTCTATCCCGCTGTCAGGGACGTTTATACAATCCCTTCCCTGGCGGCCGGGCTGCCGCAGGCTTTTCTCTGCGAAGCCTGGACACTTAACATTTTTGTGACAGTATAGCATAGAATGCCGGAAAATGCTACGGATTTTTCTTAAGACGGACAACATTGGGGAGACGAAAGAAAGACAGGGATGCTTAGACTGCCTGGACCGGAAAAAGACGGGAAAGATACCGGGAAACAGACGGCTGGCCAATGCGAATTCAGACATCCCGCCGATTGTGAAAAAGAACAGGCTGGCAGTTTTCCCTGATGGGGATCCCGGTCAGAAAGAAGCGGCAGAGAGGATGAAAGCCTGAAAGTTTCCGGATACATTGAACAAAAGTCCATGCTTTGCCAGATATGTGGAGAGTATGGGGATTACACCATGAATTATGTGCCTGGCTGTTCCCATGGGTGTACCTGTCCGTGTTCTGCCTTTCTGCCCAAACATTCCCCGATATAGCTGTCCGCCCTTTTTAGGGAAAGAAGGGCAAGCCTGGGAGGGAATGCTATGATTCAGGCGTCAAAAGGTGATTACGGATTGTTTCACTGCTTTTAAGCTTCCACAATCCTGCTATAGATCACCGGAGAGGGTTTTGATCAGACGGAAGTGATTCTTCTTAAACTCCAGGATCCCTTCCCGCTGCATGTGTCCCAGTTCCTTGGAGACGGCTGTGCGGTCCAGATTCAGATAATCCGCCAGCTGCTGGCGGTCGAAGGGGATCGTAAACTCCAGGCTCCCCTTCTTTAAGGAGACGGAGTTTAAGTAGGCCATGATCCTGGCGCGGACGGATTTCTGCGAGATATGGAAGGAACGTTCTGAGAGCAGGAGATTCTTCTGCGCTGAAATCCGCAGCAGATTTCGGATCATGCGTGACTGCCAGATTTTTGGTCCTATCGAATCGTTTAGCACTTTGGCGATGGTCAGAAAGAGGATCTGACTGGGTTCATTGGCGATCACATCCACCATCAGCGGTTCCCTGGCAAGCAGCGCATAGCTTTCTGCAAAGAGTTCCCCGCTTCCCGCTAGGCCTAAGATGGTACGGTTTCCCCACAGATCGTTGCTTTCCACCGTTACACTCCCCTGTAAAACCAGGCCGATCTGTTTCGTGCAGGAACCCGCATGGAGGACTGCCTCTCCCTTTGTGTATGATTTTTCCTGAGAATCAAGGAGGCATAGAGCTTCCCTTACTTCCGATTCCGACATCCCTTCAAACAGCACGGTGTCCTGGATCTCCAACAAAATTTCCTCCTTTTTGCAAAAAAAATGTGGTTCTAACCACATACATCCGCTGCTCATTTTAGTAGAATGAACGCAGAAAAGCAAGTAGGAGGTGTTTGCATGATCCGAAAAATCATTCAGATTGACGAAGAAAAGTGCACGGGCTGCAAAGTCTGTGTGGATGCCTGTCATGAGGGAGCGATCGGCCTGGCAGGCGGGAAGGCAAAGCTTATTCGGGAGGATTTCTGTGATGGGATGGGTGACTGTCTGCCAGCCTGCCCGGTAGGGGCGATCTCATTTCTTGAGCAGGAAGTGCCTGAGAGCGCGTGGCGGGGGAAAGCTCCATCTGCGGAGGAAAAAGTTCCCGCACCGGAGCAGACAGACGGGAAACTGCCTGCGTCCCGGAAAGGGACGGTCGATTCTCTTTTCAACTGGCCGATACAGATAAAACTTTGCCCAGTGAATGCCCGCTGCTTTGAAGGGGCAAATCTGGTGATCGCGGCGGACTGTACCGGTTATGCATATGCGGCCTTTCATGAGGAGTGGGGACAGGGAAGGACGCTTCTGATTGGCTGTCCCAAACTGGACGGGGTGGATTACAGCCTAAAGCTGCGGGAAATTTTCCGGTTGAACAATATCCAAAACATCACGGTTTTGCGGATGCAGGTGCCCTGCTGCGCCGGACTGGAAGCGGCAGTAAAAAGGGCGCTTTCAGAAAGCGGAAAACAGATCCCGACAAAGGCGGTCACGATATCTGTCGATGGAAAAGTTGTGGAAAGGAGTGAATTTTCATGATTGTGTCTGTCAGTGAATCCTGTGTTGGCTGCGGACTGTGTGCCGAAACCTGCCCGGCGGTGTTTTTCATGACGGAGGGAAACACAGCGCAGGCCATCCCGGGGGAAATTATCGATTCCGATGAGGATGCGGTGAGGGAAGCGATGGAGAACTGCCCGGTCGGAGCGATTGAGAGAAAGGATGACTGACATGAGGTTTGTAAAGAACATCGAACCGCAGAAAGTGGTAAAGCTGACGGATCAGATCGAGGTTCTGCCAGGACAGGTGGTCAGCAAAACGCTGGCACAAAACCGCGCAGTCAGTGTGACGCTGTTTGCCTTTTCGAAGGGAGAGGAGATTGCCACACATGAATCATCCGGCGATGCCTTCGTGCAGGTACTCGAGGGAGTCGGGAAATTTACCGTTGGAGGGGAGGCTCATCTGGTTCATGCGGGAGAGGCGCTTTTGATGCCCGCGCATGTTCCCCACGCCGTGTTTGCGCAGGAAGATTTTAAGTGGATCCTGACGGTGGTCTTTGAAGCTGTAAGCGAATCCTGATTCGTAAAATTATCCCGAGTGGGATTTTTCGGTGCCTGATCAGATTCTAAGGAGTCTGATCAGGTTTTTGCATTGCGGGCAGGACTTGGAAAAGGGGGACTTTTCTTTCGAATCCGCCCCATATCCTACGCGGGGTATTTTTCCCGGCAGAGAAAGCAAAACAGGCACAGTACAGGAACTTTTGCCGTTCCTTAAATTTGACAAAAAAAGACTGCGCTGTTACAATGAAAGTGTCCTTACAGGAATGGAGGCATCTGATTTTGATCCGTGAGAATCAGGGAAGCTCATCAGAAGGCAGGATTTTTGTAAGGAAATGGAAAGGACAGGAAGACTTAGGGAGGAGTTTCGATGCGGTTTATCCATATGGCAGACGTGCATCTGGGGGCTGCGCCGGATGGACGCGGCGGTTTTGGCGAGACAAGGAAAAAGGAAATCTGGGAGACTTTCCGCACGGTGATCGCTGATGCGGCCAGGGAGGAGGCCGATCTTCTGCTGATTGCCGGGGATCTGTTTCACCGCCAGCCTCTCATGGAGGAGCTGAAGGAAGTCAATTATCTGTTTTCCACACTGCCCAGAACGCGAGTGGCTCTGATCGCCGGCAACCATGATTATCTGAGGCCGGATTCCGCTTATCTGCATTTTCCCTGGAACCGCAACGTGGCCTGCCTTTTTTCCCAGGAATGTGAGTGTGTGCGCTTCCCGGAGATTCATACCAGTGTGTATGGGTTCAGTTATTACCGGCCGGAAATTGTCGATCCGCTCTATGACGGGCTGTATCCTGTCGACCGGGAGGACTGCCAGATTCTTCTGGCTCACGGGGGAGATGCCAGACATATCCCGATTGGCCGGGAGGCTCTTTCCGGGTCGGGGTTTGACTACATTGCTCTGGGGCATATTCACAGGCCGCAGGTGGTACTGAAAAACCGTGCCGCCTACGCTGGGGCCACGGAGCCGATCGACTGTCTGGATTACGGACCGCACGGGTATATCCTGGGCGAATACGTGCGGGGCAAGGTTTCCCTGCGTTTTGTCAGACGTGCCAAGCGGGAGTATGTGCTGCTTGAGGTGCCCGTGACGGAGGAGGATACGACCTTTTCCCTGCGGGACCGTTTAGAGCAGATGATCACGCAGCGGGGCTGGCAGAACATTTACCGGGTAATCCTGCGGGGTTCTCGTGATCCGCGTGTGCATTTTGATACGGAAAAGCTGATGGATTTTGGCATGGTCCTGGACGT
Organism: uncultured Lachnospiraceae bacterium; assembly: GCA_964643295.1. Lineage (GTDB taxonomy): Bacteria > Bacillota > Clostridia > Lachnospirales > Lachnospiraceae > Merdiplasma. The sequence goes on along the minus strand of CAZXSN010000009.1, from coordinate 40,272 downwards.
GGAGGATCAGACGGTTCCGGCTTTCCATCTGGAGGAGCTGAAACGAAAATATGCCGGGCAGCTGATTGGCCGGTACATCGAAAGCTTTGAGGGGAAGGCCCCTGATGAGGTGGAAGAAATGGCGCTGCAGATCGGCCTGGAGGCGCTGCTTGCCCAGACCGGGTCCGCAAAGGAGGGATCCTGAGCGGAAAAAGATACCGCTTTTTGGAAAAGCATCAAGGCTTTCGTCTCAGAGGGAGGGGAGAACCGGCAGAAGCAGCAAGGCCGGAGGTTCCCCGGAAAAGGGGAGCAAATGGAGATTCTGGAGCTTCATCTGAAGCACTTCGGAAAATTTCAGGACCATAAGGTAAGACTGTATCCCGGCATCAACATAATTTACGGCGGCAATGAGAGCGGGAAGACAACTTTGCATGCCTTCATCCGGGCTATGTTTTTTGGCTTTGAGCGGCGCGGCCGCGGCGGAAAAAACGAGGAGTATCTTCTTCGCAGGCCATGGGATAATCCGGCTTATTTCGCAGGAACCATGCGCTTGAAATACCGGGGAGAACTTTACCGCGTCGAACGGAACTTTGACAAAAACGACAGGGAGGTCCGTTTGATCTGCGAGAGCGCGGGGCGGGAACTTCCTGCGGGAGCGAAAGAGCTTTCCGAACTGTTAGGCGGACTGAATGAGACGGCTTTCTGCAATACGGTGTTTATCCCGCAGACGGGCTGTGAGACGGATTCCGGTCTGGCGCAGGAACTGAAACGCTTTATGGTCAATTTTCAGGAGAGCGGCGACTCTTCGCTGGATGTCACGAAAGCGCTGGACAGCCTGAAAGCCAGGCGCAGGGAAGTGGAGAATACCAGAAAACGCGAACAGGATCAAATCGATGAGGAGATCAACCGCAAGAGGATGGAGGAGGACTTCGTACGCAAGGAGCTAAAAAAAGCGGATCAGGAAAGTCCCGGGGATGGTTTCCCCTCTTTTGAGAGCGGGATGGGGGAAGATAAAGCTTTTCAGGAGGGCACCGGGGAGAAAGATGCCGGAGTTTCGGAAAACGCGCCCTCCGCCTTGTCTAAAGATGCTTTCGCAAATCCAGACCGTAAAAAGGAGAGCCGGACATCCGCAAAGCCGGAGGAAGAAAGAGCTGCTCCCGGACAGATCGATATCAGCTGGTTTGCTCAGCCCCAAAATAAGGAAGAGCTGGAAAGACAAAGGGACCGTAACTTAAGCAGACGGGATACGAAGGACGGTCAAAGGAGCGGGCAGGGTAAGGATTTGTTTCTTGTGTGTAAGCGTCAAATAGAGACCGTTGAACGGCTGTTCACGGATCATAAGTGAGAGGTTCAGGACTGATCTCAGGTCGGTATCTGAGCCTTTCTTTTTGAAGGGATGAAACCCGGTCGGCATGACAGACTGTATTGACGGATGGGCTGTGATGTACTATAAATGAAGCATACGAGGGAGGTGTGCTTCGATGGACGTTGATATCCCGGGCTTTTCAAAGGTTAAAAGGATCATGCTTATCTTAGGGAAAACGGACTTGAGGAGAGGGGCATATGGTCTGGCAAGCTACATTGTTAACTACTGCGGCATGGATCCTGTGCAGAAGGGAGTCCTGTGGCTCTTTTGCGGATCCAATCACAAAAAGATCAAAGGCCTCATTTATGAACCGATCGGGTTCCTTGTGTTTCAGCAGGAGTCCCTGATCGGCAGTTTCAAATGGCCCAAGATAGAGGGCACAGTGATGGAGGTGAGCGCAGATCAATTCCAACGGCTTATGGAAGGGTATACGATCGTGCCCGCCATTGGCATCCCGGAGGTACCGGAGAAAGATGAAGGAACAGATACGGGAGACTGGGAAACAGTAAAGGTGAAATTTCAATAGCTGATCAAAAAGCGGGGGAAACCCCGCTTTCGTCGTTATGCACAAAAAATGCCCTGTTTTTCACCAAAACTTCTCTGTATTACGGTGAAATTTTGACATTCAGATGTGTTGTAAATATGTTCATATCGTGCTATTATAGAAAACGGCAGGATCGACAGGTACCGATACAGTATCAGAAGGCAGGAAAGTCCTAAAAAGAGTGCATAGATCAAGCAGCCATTGCCTTGCCGAATGAGGCAGCCGTGTGATATCGTGCTCCGGCGCACAGTTCTTTGAATTGTTAACGAGCAGGAGTTTAGTAAAGGAGAAAGGAGGCAGACGCCATGACATCAACGCTATTAGAAGCGGAAGCGAAACGGATCGCATCTCTTGGCGATTTTGCCTCCTGCTATCCGGAAGTGAAGGTAATCCTTACCCAAAAAGAGGAGTACGCGGCAGAAAACAGAGCACTCCGCATGACGATAGACAACAGCAAAAAAGAACATCAGAAAGTGCAGGAAACGGTTGTCCTGCTTAAGAGTGAACTGGAAGAGTCAAGAGGTTCGGAGCGAAAGTTAAGCAGAAAGAACGAGAAGCTAACTGAGGAGAACACAAAGTTAAAACAGCGGGTCGAGGAACTGGAAGCATCCAATAAACACTATGTAGAAGTGGCCACCGATGCTATTGGCATGCTGGATGAGGGCAAAGAGAAAGAGAAACTTCTGCAAAGGCTGCTGTACGACTCCAAGACAGAGCAGTTTGGGGTAGGAAAAAACAAGGAGCTTGCAGGAAAGAACCCCGGAAAAACAAAGGATCCGTTTGCCGAAAAACCGGAAACAACAAAGAGACGCGGGGAAAAACTCTCTGGAAAAAGCGCTGTGAAAACTTCTCAGATGCCTTTTGAAATCGGGAATACTGTCGCTGTAGATACTGAGGCACTGGAAAAAGAGCTTGCGAAGGAACCGAAGGGAACCATCGTACAGTTTCTGGGGTGTGATTTCGCGAACCGTATAGAGATGAACCCCATGCAGCCATACGTCAGACGTTACGCCAGGCTGAAGCTCAAGTTTGTAAGACCAGACAAAACATACCGCATCTGGGAAACTCCTCTGCAGGAATCCCGCAAAGGAGTCCTTTATGGAGATTCGTTTGCCGCGGCAGTTGCTTACATCAAATATAAACTGGGTGTGCCGCTCAGCGCACAGCAGAAGCTGTTTCAATCATTCGACTGCGATATCAAGAGGGGCAGCCTGGAAGAAATGCTCAGCCGCAGTGCCGCGAACTGGCTGCTTCCTGTGGTAAATAAACTGGAGCAGCTCCTTATGTCGAGGGACACGATTCAGAATGATGGGACGCCGATACTTATCCTTCATGTGAATGGAGAAGAGAATCCCAAGCAGAAATATATTCTTATATCCACAAGCAGTGAGCTGGAGACGGATAAACCTGAAATCCTGATGTTTCGCCTCATGATGCACCGGTCAAAAGAAGAACTGCGCCGGCTGCTGATCGAGCAGGGGTTTAAAGGAGACGCGCTCTCTGATGCCTATTCTGCATACCTGGATCTTGAGAATGCGACGGACGGCGAAATCACAGTCTGTTTCTGTCTGGCGCATGCGCGCAGAAAAATCTTCTGCGCTTATGTAATCCGTAAGGGTGACAGCGACGAATCGGGACTGGAGGATACTCCCGAAATGAAAGTACTTGGCATGCTTCACGAGATTTATAAGTCAGAAGGCAAAGGCAGGGATGTTTCTCCTGAGGAGCGTCTGAAAATCAGGCAGACGGAAATCAAGCCTAAGATGGAGGAGTTATATACGTACCTTGAGAGCCTCAATCTGGAGGATCCCCATATGTCGAGTACAATGCGGGAAGCGGTCGGCTACTTTCTGCATAACAAGAAACAGCTGTGCCAGTTTCTGGATAAACCAAATGTGCCCATTGACAATAACTTTTGCGAACGTACTGTAAAGGCTGTCATTGGTGTCAGAAACAGCAGCCATTTCTGCATTAATGAAACCGGCGCGGAGAACCTGTGCATTTACTGCACTCTGATCAGTACCGCGGAAGCCAATGGTGTCAACGGAATGATTTATTTACAGTATCTCCTCGAAAATATGCCGAAACATCATACGCCGGGCATTGAAGATGAGGACATGTCCTACCTGGATGACATGCTGCCCTGGAGTGATGCTTTCCTTAAATATAAGGAAGCCTGGGCACAGGCCAGGAGCTTTAATGATCCTCAGTTACGCAGACAGCAGCTCATTGATCAGGCATCAGACTTTCTGGACGGCTATGCTTCAACTATTAACAAGCTTACGGGGCAGGATCTCGAAAAGATGAAAGATCAGATTCTCTCCCAGTATATAAACGCTCTGGACAAAGAGCAGAAAAAGATTGATCAGGCACAGGCCTCCATAAACGCGGCTTCTGGGAAAGGCGCTGCCCGCGGGGAATCCTCTTCATCGACCGGGCAGAATGCGGATTCCTCATCCTCCGGTTCAGCAGCTGTTTCACAGGCAGAATCCACAGCCGTACCCACTGCGGAGAAAGGTGCCCAATCCTGTGATTCGTCAGTACCTAAGACCGCGGATTCCATAATTCCGCCTGTCAGCGAAGCATCTGATCCGGATGCTTCCCTTCCTATAGATTCTGCTTCTCAAGCGGGAAGCGGCGGGGCAGAGGAAACCAGGGGTTCCCTGCGCTCATCTGTCGGAGAGGGATCTGCCCTCATTCCGAAAAACTCTGGATCCATCGATGTTCCTGAGATGGAATCCGGGAGTACTGCGCGTTCATCAGGCAGTGACGGTGACATAGGACTTAATCCAGGATTTTCTGATGCTTCCGGAGTGGTATCTCCGTCCCAGGCATCTGAGTCAGACGATACTGCATGTGCCGCAGGTTTTTCCGAGTCTTCCGCCCCTGCTGAATCTGCTGCTGGGACCGTTATAGAGGAAGAGATCCCATCCTGTGATTCGTCGGCATCTGAGACCGCGGATTCCGTAATTCCGCCTGTCAGTGAAGCATCTGATCCGGATGCTTCCCTTCCTATAGATTCTGTTTCTCAAGCGGCCGACAGCGGGGCAGAGGAAACCAGGGGATCCCTGCGCTCATCTGTCGGAGAGGGATCCGCCCTCATTCCGAAAAACTCTGGATCCATCGATGTTCCTGAGATGGAAACCGGGAGTACTGCGCGTTCATCAGACAGCGACAATTCCACAGGAGTCAATCCCGGATTTTCAGCTGCTTCCGGAACGGTGATGCCATCCCTGGGATCTGTGCTGGCCGGTACAACTGGTGTTTCCGGTTTCCCGCCTGTAACAGGGGCAGGCTCTCCTTCCGCTGATCTATTTCCAAGGGAGAACCCCTTCTTGGAATCTCCCTGTATCGGCAGCGTATTTAATGCTGGATTTGCGCCATCTGCTGGGACGGTTCTGGAATCCGGTTCCCCCGTTATTGCTGAAAACGGGGGCGCGTTAGTTCCATCTGCCGACAGCAGTCAGGCACCAGACTCTGATTCTGTATCCTCCGAAGGATCTTCCGCTTCTGACTCCACACTCACTTCAGAAGCGGGTTCTGAATCCGAAAATGTCTTCGCAGAAGGAATCGGGGATACTGCGCGTCCGCCTACCGACGAAACGTCTGCACCCAGGCCTGGACCCGCCCTGGAGGCGGATTCTCCCGGCACCACAGCAGCGTCCCGGAAGCGAATACGTCCGCCTGGATCAGGATCCTTGAAAGTTCCCGTGCGATTTTGTGGGCAGGAGGTCAGCCTGGAATGCTCAAAGAGGGCTGAGTCTGTCCCGAATTCGAAGAAAACCGGCTCTCAAGGGGCCAGAAATGCAGGCAGGAAACCACCCGATGAGGACAAATCCCGCCAGTTCGACATAGAGAACAGTCCGGACTGGAACGAGAAGCGAACCGCATGAATCAAGGTGAAGACTGCCTGATGCCAGCACATAAAAAAGGAGGTGTTCCCACTCACCGGACAGAAAACTGAATACTGTGCACAGCGCGAGGAAAGCATCCCTGCCCGCGCTGATCTGCAGACCGCAGTATCCGGATCCAGACTGGATACGTCCCGAATAGGAATGAGGTGGAGAATTCCAGACGGGAACCCCGAAACCGGGGAGGCGGCTGCGGAAAGCCGGCATGAGATGATGCCGGAGCCGGAAGTGCAGTACAGAAGGATGTCTGGGGGGTGAGCACCTGCTCATAGAATGACAAGGTCTGGGTTTACCGTTTTTAAAAACGGTAAAATTCAGGCCTGGGAGTCGTGCCAAAAAGCAGTCCCCGTTTTTTCAAAAAAGAGGCCCCAGAAATCGACCTGGAATCGGATCTGGGACCTTCTTTTGTTATCTGAGAATGCCCGTTCAGGGGTCTCTATTTGACGCTTACTCTTGTGTGGATCAGCCTGCTTTTGTTTCTGTGCGGGCTGTTAAGCATATTCTGCGGGATCTTTGCCGGAAACTTCTGGGGGCGGATCCTGCTGCTTTCTTTAGGCGGCCTGTTTTTCTGCCTGTTTGGCTTATCGATGGTTACGTTTGTGCAAAGCGGGAAGGCAAACGGAGTGCTGATGGCTTTTAAGAGGAGCTGGCGGCGGAAAAAGGAAGAGCTGTTTTGGGAGGAGGATACTAAAAACTTCGCCGCGAGAGAAGAAGAGGAACTAACGGCCGATCCCAGGCGGGAGGACGAAACCTTTCCCGGGGAGGACGGACTGCAAAGGACACTGGAGGAGAGTCGGCAAAGATGGCAACAGGAGGAGGCAAACCGGGAGAGGGAGGCGAAACGCATACGCCTGGATACGATCCGGGAAGAGCTGCGGGAACTGTATGCGAAACGGGAAGCGCTTTATTCCTATGAGACACAGGTGCAGGCAATCGATCTTGCCGCAAAGCGGATCCGGGAGCTTTCTGACCATATCTACCGGGAAGCCGGGACGCAGTTTAGCAGCCGCGCCTCACAGATCATCTTTAAGCTGACCGGCGGACGCTACACGCAGGTAACGCTCGATGAACAGATGGAAGTGCGAATCAACACGCCCGCGCATCTGCTGACACTCTCTCAGGTGAGTTTTGGGACCATGAACCAGATTTACTTTGCTCTTCGCATCGCAGCCGGAGAACTGCTCTCATACGGGGAGCCGCTGCCCCTCATCCTGGATGAAGCGTTCGCCATGTACGATGATGAAAGGCTGAAAGCGGCGCTTCGCTGGCTTGACGAAAGCGGTCGGCAGGTGATTTTATTTACCTGTCAGAGACGGGAAAAGGCGCTGCTGGATCAGATCCGGGCAGAAAGGTAGGAGGGCATCTTTTAGGGACGGTCCGTCGCTTAAAAAGGCCGGAGGTCCTTTCAGGACTTCCGGCGGTGTTTTGCAAGGAAATGATTGATGCGGTCCATGGGACTTAAGAGGCTGCTCATGGAGCCGTCGTGGTTTAAGGTGTCGATGATGAGCGAGAGGAACTTGCTCATATCGCAGCTGGTGTAGTAGCTTTTTTCCAGCAGTTCCGGCGGCTGGTAGACTAAGTTGGTGGTCAGCAGCGCGTAGAACAGTCCCTTCTGATAAGCATCGTCAAACTTAGCAAGCCCGTTTGTGAACAGACCGAACGTGGCGCAAAGGAAGATCCGTCTGGCCCCGCGCTTTTTTAATTCCGAGGCGACCTCCAGCATCGTATCTCCTGAAGAGATCATGTCATCGAGGATCACCACGTCTTTCCCGTCCAGATTGGAGCCCAGGAATTCATGGGCGACCACCGGGTTGAAACCGTTGACGGTGCGGGTGTAATCCCGCCGCTTGTAAAACATGCCCATGTCCACGCCCAGGGCGTTGGCCATGTAGACCGATCTTTCCGCTCCGGCCTCATCCGGGCTTACAATCAGCAGTTTGTCAGCGGTGATCGGAAAATCGGGGGCGGCGCGAAACAGTCCCTTGATGAACTGGTAGACGGGCTGAATGGTTTCAAACCCGTGCAGGGGAATCGCGTTCTGTACTCTGGCGTCATGCGCGTCAAAGGTGATGATGTTGTCCACGCCCATATGGACGAGTTCCTGCAGCATCATTGCACAGTCTAAGGATTCCCGACCGGAGCGCTTATGCTGGCGGCTCTCATACAGGTAGGGCATAATGACCGTGATGCGGCGGGCTTTCCCGCCGATGGAGGAGATCACGCGCTTGAGATCGAGGAAGTGATCGTCCGGGGACATGTGGTTTACAATTCCGCGCATCTTGTAGGTGATGCTGTAGTTGCAGACATCCACCAGGATATACAGATCGTCCCCGCGGACCGAATCAAAGATCACGCCCTTGCCTTCGCCGCTGCCGAAACGCGGTGTGGAGGTATTGATCAGGTAGTTTTCTCTCGCATATTCCCGAAGCTGCGGGTGCCCGAGCTGTTCATGTTCGCGCTCCCTGCGCCACTTCACGATGTAGCTGTTGATCTTGTCCCCCAGGGCTTTGCAGCTGTCCAGGGCGATGATCCCTAAGTTTCCCACGGGGATTGTATTCAGGTTGCTGTCTTGTGCAGACTGCATGCCGGACATTTCAGCATTCCTCCTTGTTTGAGCTTAAAGGTTAGCTGCAGCGAAAAATGATGGCTGCCCTAATTTTTATCGCCGGAACTTTCATCCGGTCAAACTTTAAGATTTGGAACGGCGAAGCCGTCCCACCAGGCGGATATCGTTCCCGTACAGCTGAAAGAGCTGAAAACTGTTTACGATGCGGGAGAAAATCCGCTCCGTGTAGCGCTCCGCGAAATCGGAGAGAGTAAGGTTCGTGGAGATGATCATGCTTCTTTTGTTCTGAATCCGGTCGTTTAAGATCTGAAACAGCGAGGAGGAGATGAACGCGTTCGTCAGTTCCGCGCCCAGATCATCGATGACGAGCAGGTCGCAGTCGAAGAGATAGTCAACGAGGGTTACATCCTGCTCCCCGTGGTCGAAGGTATTTCGCGCGAGCTTCTCAAACAGACTGGAAGCCGAATAGTAGATGACCGAATGCTCCCGCTCAATCAGTTCCTTGGCGACGCAGTGCGAGAGGAAGGTTTTCCCCAGACCGGTTTTTCCGTAGAAGAACAGGTTCGAGTAGTCTGTGTCAAACTGCTCGACAAACCGTTTGCAGGCGGCCACCGTGTTTTCCATCATCTCGCGGGCGCTAAGGCCCGTCGCGGAATTAACCAGATTCTTTGGGTAATGGTCGTAGGAGAAGTGTTCGAAATTCTCAACCTCCAGGATTTCCCGCAGGCCGGACTGCGTATAGAATAAATCAACCACTTCCCTGCGGAAGCAGCGGCATTTTTTTCCGTCGATGTAGCCGGTATCCTGACAGTCCGGACAGACGTACTCCGGTTCCAGGTAATTGGCGGGGTAGCCGTTTTGCGTTAACAGCTCAAGCCGCCGGTCGGCGTATTTTTGCAGCCGTATTTTCAGTCTGTCCATGTCGACAGGCCTGTCATCGAGAAGGTTTTTCGCGGCGCCAACACTCATGGCGGAAACGTCCCGGTCTATTTTTGCCAGCTCCGGGATCTTCTCATAGGCATCCTGCCGGTGTCTGTCAAGAGTACGCTGGACGGCGGACTGCCGGTCGCTGTACCGGCGCATAATGGCATCGTACTGTGAGTTGTTCAGCCCCAAAACCTATCCTTCTTTCTTCTGCTCGGTGTACAAAAGCTGCTGTTCCAGTTCGTTCCAGTCGTAATCCCTCTGGGGGAAGCTGTTGAAGCGGTTGGGGACAACGGTGCGGGAAGCCCTGCGGGCCGCACTCTGCTGCCGCTCCTTCTCGATTTCCGCTTTCTGCTCCTTCTTCTGTTCCGTATAGTCTTCATCCAGCACCTTGATGTCCTCAAGATCGCGGGCACCGGCCTCATACCAGGAGCGTAAAATCTTCTCCGCGTAATCCAGGCTGGGCTTATGGATCTTTAAGATGGTACGGTTGCAGGCTTCCCGTATGACGGCGAGGGAGAAACCATATTCCTCCAGCCATTTGTCCATTTGCTTAATCTCCACCGGAGCCGGGTCGCGGTCGTAGATTCCGAAGCAGCGTAAGATTTCCCGGTATTCTTCCCGGAAAAGCTTGACGTGCTCCCTGGCCTCGTCGACCGTGGAGATCCCGGAGCGGGCCCAGTCCATCGCCACTTTGTCCACGTAGCTGGCGATGTTTGCGGAGATCTTGTTTTCACTCTTTACGGAAATGCAGTATTCCAGCAGAAATTCAATCAGATCGGGGCTGAAATGCAGATCATAATAGTAGTACTGCAGATCCTCCTGTTCTTTGGTAGACAGAGGTCTGGCGTAATACTGCTCGGCGACAAAAAACACCTGCCGCAGCTGTTCTTCATCCTCATCCTGCGGCGGGAGGGGTTCTTTTTCTGCGGAGACGCAGGAGTTTCCTCTGGCTTTAAACGGGAGCGTTTTGGAGCTGACTTTGCCCTCCCGCACTGATCCGTCAAGGAAGCGGATCTCGCTGATCGAGCCGTCCTCCCCATAGGAGAGACTGAGCAGGTTCCGCTTTTCCCAGTAAGACAGCGCCCGGCGCACATCTTTCTCTGTAAGTTCGAACACATCGGCGATCGAGGAGATGGAAAGATCCGTGCCAGCGCCCGCACAGCGCAGCAGGTACAGGTAGAGTTTGACATAATCCCCGTTCGCGTTGGGCATATATTGGTCGATGAACGTATTTTCAATCAGTGTCACGTTGCTGCGTGACGGCAGATGTAGTTTCATTGTGCGCCTCCCTGCAATCCTTCTCTTGCCCTGAGGATGCCAGGCGGTGGTTCCTGTCTGCAAAGGTATCTGCGTTTTGCCTTAAAAACCAAGCGGAAACATGCCTTTACGGACGCCTGCAGGCGTCCGGACAGGGACCGTTAAGTCCTGACAGGAAGAAGTATAACACAGACGGCGCGAAAATTGAACAGGAGAATCTCCCGGACTGTGAACAACTTTTCCACAAAGAATCCACAGACCGGACCGGCGGGAACGGCACACAGGGCTGTGGAAAGAGTGGATAACTAGCGTTCCAGAAGCCTTTCTCCCACATTTACAATATCTCCGGCCCCCATAGTTATCAACAGATCCCCCGGTGCGCAGTGCGCGGCGGCGTATTCCTCGATATCCCTGAAGGTCGGCAGGTAGAGAGCGTCCCCTCCCAAGGCGTTGATCTTTTCCGCCAGTGTCTGGGAGCTTACTCCCAGCGTGTTCAGTTCCCGTGCCGCGTAGATATCAGCCAGGAGCACCTTATCGGCCAGGCACAGTGCGCGGGCGAAATCGTCCATCAGCGCATTGGTCCGCGTATAGGTGTGGGGCTGAAACACGCACCAGAGCGTTTTGTGCGGGAAGGTACGCGCAGCTTTCAGCGTGGCGGTGATCTCTGTGGGATGGTGAGCGTAATCGTCGATCACGATCACGCCGTTGAAAATGCCCTTGCGTTCAAAGCGCCGGTCGGCTCCGCTGAAGGCGGCAAGCGCTTTACGGGCATCTTCAAGCGGAACATGCAGAATGTCTGCAGCCGCTAAAGAAGCGGTGGCATTCTGGATGTTATGTTCCCCGGGTACGTTGAGCGTGAAGCGCCCCAGGGCGCCTTCCCTCCTTTTCATCAGCGTGAAGCTGCCGCAGCCAAACCGGCTGTACTCGATTTCCTCCGGATAATAGTCGCTCTCCTTTGTCCCGTAGGTGAGGACCTGACAGCCTAAGCCGTCCGTGATCTCGTGTAAGCGCGGAATGCTTCCGTTGATGATGAGAGTGCCGTCCGCGGGCAGAAGCGCTGCGAAATCCCGGAAGGAAGCGCGGATCTGTTCGATGTCCTTAAAGAAATCCAGGTGGTCGGCATCGACGTTTAAGATCAGGCTGATCTTCGGGTGCAGACTTAAATAGCTGTTGGTATATTCACAGGCCTCGGTGATAAAGTATTTTGAGGAACCCAGGCGGAAGTTTCCGCCGATTGCCTTGAGGATGCCGCCCACGGAGATGGTAGGATCCATCCCGGCGGAAAGCAGGATGCTGGAGAGCATCGAAGTGGTGGTGGTCTTCCCGTGGGTGCCGGCCACGGCGATGGGCATCTCATAGTTGCCCATGATCTGGCCTAAAAGCTGCGCCCTTGTAAGCATCGGCTTGCGCATCCGCACGGCCTGGGCATATTCCGGGTTGTCCGGGTGGATCGCCGCCGTGTAGACGATCACGTCCTGTTCGGGACGGATGTTGTCCGCTTTCTGTCCGTAGGTGATCTGCGCTCCCTGTTCTTCCAGCCAGGTGGTCAGAGCGGATTTTTTGGCGTCGGAGCCGGATACGGTAAACCCTTCTTTGAGGAGGACGGCGGCGAGTCCGCTCATACTGATGCCGCCGATCCCGATGAAGTGCACAAAGACGGGGTGGTCAAAGCTGATCTGATACATCTTGTAAATCTCCTTCTGACAGGATGCCGCGGGCGGCATCCGTATAAACTTCGTCCCTTTAGTATACTCTAGCTGTAGAGAAAAGAAAAGGGCAGAGGGGGAAATTGGATAAAATAGACAAAACAGATCCCGGGGCAAAAACAATAATCTACAAAAACAGTCAGCGGACCGGGATGGGCGGGGTGCCAAAATCACAGTTGTGCAACAAAAAACGCTGAAATTTTGATAAATATTGTAAAAAATGTTCACAAAACTCGAAACGTGTGCTATAATGGCTTATAAACAGGAGACAAGAGGTGATCGAGTGATGATCAGAAAAGAAATGATCGCGATGCTGCTCGCTGGCGGACAGGGAAGCCGACTGGGTGTATTGACATCGAAAGTAGCCAAGCCTGCAGTAGCGTTCGGCGGAAAATACCGGATTATCGATTTTCCGCTGAGTAACTGTATCAACTCCGGCATAGACACCGTCGGCGTGCTTACGCAATATCAGCCCCTGCGGCTGAATACTCATATCGGAATCGGCATTCCATGGGATCTGGACCGGAATGTCGGCGGCGTCACGGTGCTGCCGCCTTACGAGAAGGTGGGTAAGACGGAATGGTATACCGGCACGGCGAACGCCATTTATCAGAACCTGGCGTTCATGGAAAATTATAATCCGGAGTATGTGCTCATTTTGTCCGGCGACCACATTTATAAGATGGACTATGAGGTGATGCTCGAATACCACAAATCTCATCACGCGGATGTGAGTATCGCAGTGATGCCGGTACCGGCCGAGGAGGCCAGCCGCTTTGGCATTGTGGTAACGGATGAGAGCGGGAAGATTACGGAATTTCAGGAGAAACCCGAGCATCCGAAGAGCAACCTCGCATCGATGGGAATCTACATATTTACCTGGAAGGCCCTTAAGGAGGCTTTGGTGGCGCTTTCGGAGCAGGAAGGCTGCGACTTCGGAAAACACGTCATTCCCTACTGTTTTGACAGGGGAGAGACGCTGGTGGCTTATGAGTTTAACGGATACTGGAAGGATGTCGGGACGCTTGGCTCTTACTGGGAGGCCAACATGGAGCTGATCGACATCATCCCGGAGTTCAATCTTTACGAGGAATTCTGGAAGATTTACACAAAGAACGATATTATTCCGCCGCAGTATATTTCTTCAGAGGCCAAGGTATTCCGCAGCCTGATCGGGGACGGCACCGAGGTGTACGGCGAGGTGTCCAATTCGGTTGTGGGTTCCGGCGTGACAATTCAAAAAGGCGCCGTTGTGCGGGATTCGATCATCATGCAGGGAGTATCGATCGAAGAAGGCGCTGTGCTTGACCGGGCGATCGTGGCGGAGAATTCCGTGATCGGCGCACATGCTCTGTTAGGACAGGGAGAAGATATCCCCAACCGGCAAAAACCCCAGGTCTATTCCTTCGGTCTGACCGTGGTCGGGGAGGATACTTTGATTCCGGCGGGTGTGCGCATTGGCAAGAATACGGCGGTGACCGGAAAGACTGTTTGGGAGGATTATGCGAACGGGGAGCTTCCAAGCGGCGAGACTTTGGATAAGGCAGGTGTTGTGTCATGAGGGCGGTAGGAATGATCCTCGCCGGAGGGAACAGCTACCGGATGAAGGAACTGTCAAGCAAGCGGGCGATCGCGGCCATGCCCATCGCCGGAAGCTTTCGCAGTATTGATTTTGCGCTCAGCAGCATGTCCAATTCTCAGATTCAGAAAGTGGCTGTGCTGACTCAATATAACTCCAGATCGCTGAACGAGCATTTAAGCTCGTCAAAATGGTGGGACTTCGGCAGAAAGCAGGGCGGGCTGTTCGTGTTTCCACCGATGGTGACGGCAGACAACGGGTTCTGGTACCGCGGCACTGCAGATGCGATTCACCAGAATCTTGATTTTTTGAAAAACTGCCATGAACCTTATGTTGTAATCGCTTCCGGCGATGGAGTTTATAAACTGGACTTCAACAGGATCCTGGAATATCATATCGCCAAGAAGGCAGATGTGACTGTGGTCTGCAAGGATGTTTCAGGGACCGAGGATTTGACCCGGTTCGGCATTCTCAAGATGAATGAGGACGGTCGGATCGAGCAGTTCGACGAGAAGCCCATGGCGGCGAGTTCCCACACGATCTCCTGCGGCATTTATGTGATCCGCAGGCGGCAGCTGATCGAGCTGATCGAGCGGTCGGTGGAGGAGGAGCGGTTCGATTTTGTCAAAGACGTCCTGATTCGATACAAGGATGTAAAGCGGATGTACGGCTATAAGATGGATACCTACTGGAGTAATATTGCATCTGTGGAATCCTATTACAGGACCAACATGGATTTTCTGAAACCGGAGGTGAGAGACTACTTCTTCCGACAGTATCCGGACGTACATTCCAAGGTGGATGACCTTCCGCCCGCGAAGTATAATCCCGGCAGCGAGGTGAAGAACTGCCTGATTTCGGCAGGCTCGATCATTAACGGATATGTGGAAAATTCAGTGATCTTCAAGAAGGTGTTCGTCGGGGAAAACTGCGTGATCAAGAACTCCATCATTTTGAATGACGTATACCTGGGCGACAACGTCCATCTGGAAAACTGTATCGTAGAAAGCCACGATACGATCCGGGCGAACACATACTACACTGGCGATAACGGCATCAAGGTTATCGTGGAATCCAGCGAACGTTATGTGATTTAAGAGGCTTTATCAACTGAAAAAAGGGTGTATTCTGATGACGATTACAGATGTTAGAGTGAGGAAAGTTACCAAGGAAGGTAAAATGAAGGCAGTGGTCTCGGTAACGATCGACGACGAATTTGTGGTTCATGACATCAAGGTGATTGACGGAGAGAAGGGCCTGTTTATTGCAATGCCAAGTCGCAAGACTGCCAGCGGCGAGTACCGTGACATTGCGCATCCGATTAATTCCCAGACCAGGGAACGGATGCAGGAAATTATTTTAGCGGAGTACGAGAAGGCAGTGGAGTCCGGAGAGATGGAGGAAGCGGACTTCTGACAGTTTGGAACATGACAAAAATAACTTTGGGGTCCTTAGACAGAAGCGAAGTAAGGCCCCAAAGTTGTTTTTTTGCAGCGGGGACGGATACGTCCCGAATGATGCAGGAATTTTTAAGTGCCGCCTAAGGAGACCACTGCTCCTTAAAGCGGCCTTTTTTCAGTGGTTTTTTACCAGCATTGCATGGATCGCTTCCTCCACGCGTTTGCCTAAGAGCTTCTGCTCTTCTCTGGAGAGGGAAGCCGTTTGAATCGGCGTCCCATATTCGACGGTCACCTGGGCCGGTCGGATAAAGGGGAAGTGATCCTCCAGAATCTGAGAGGAGTGGCTGACCGCTACCGGGATGACCGGGCAGCCGCTTTTGGTCGCGATTTTAAAGGAACCCTCGCGAAACGGCTGCAGCTGCGTCTCATCCTCGCATCGTCCGCGCGTACCTTCCGGGAAGACCGCGATGGAGATCCCCGATTTCACATAGTCGATCGCGGTGAGGATTGTTTTGAGCCCCTGCTTGATGTCATCGCGGTCGATGAACAGGCAGTGCAGCCGGACGGCCCAGCGGGAGAGAAGAGGAATCCTCTTCAGCTCCTTCTTGGCGATGTAGCCGGTGACGGTGGGGCAGAGCGTGTAGGTGATGATCACATCGAAAAAGCTCCGGTGATTGCTCACATAAAGCACAGGGTGATCAGAGGGGAGGTTTTCCCTGCCCAGCACAGTCAGCTTTACGCCGCTGATTCGGCACAGCAACCTTAAGATCCACTGGGCCTGGTGCAGGGCACGCAGATCCCCGGAACGCGGGTGTCTCCTGTCGATGAGCCATTCGATGAAGTTCACCGGGATCATAAATATCAGGAACAGAGCAAAGGCCAGCACGGCAAGAATCGTTCGCAGCATCGCATCCTCCTGTTTACCGGTTGTAAAGAAGCGTCGTCCGTAAAAGCCACTCCCGGCGTTCTTCGGTCAGATCCTCCGCTGTATAGCGAAACGTCCAGTTGGCCGCAGCTACCCCCGGGGTGTTCATGCGGGCTTCGCTGCCCAGTGTGAGCAGATCCTGGATCGGGAAGATCGCATAGCGGGCAATGGAACCCATGCAGAAGCGGATGAAATCCAGGCTTACAAGGTTGCCGTCGGTGTTGCCGTATCGCCGGATCCGGTCCCGGATGATTTCCGGCTGCTGGGCATACCAGCCCATCGTCGTATCATTGTCATGGGTGCCGGTATAGCAGATGCAGTTGGTCGTGGTGTAGAAATGGGGGATATAGTTGTGGTCATTCATATCCCCGAAGCCAAACTGGAGCACCTTCATGCCCGGGAATCCCAGGCTGTCTCGCAGCTGCTCAACTTCCGGCGTGATGATTCCCAGATCTTCGGCAAAGATCGGCAGATCGTCGCCCAGTTCCCGGGAGACGGCCAGGAAGAGATCCTCGCAGGGGCCTTTTTCCCATGAGCCGTTGACCGCGGTCTCCTCGTCGGCGGGCACCGACCAGTACGCCTCAAAGCCGCGGAAATGGTCGATGCGCAGGTAATCCACGTAAGACAGCTGACGGCGGAAGCGGGCAATCCACCACTGATAGCCGTTTTTCTTGTGGGCATCCCAGTCGTAAAGCGGATTCCCCCACAGCTGTCCGGTGGCGCTGAAATAATCCGGGGGCACTCCGGCGACACTGGTCGGATAGCCTTTGGAATCGAGCTGGAACAGTTCCTTGTTGGCCCACACATCGCAGCTGTCCGGCGCGACGAAGATCGGCATGTCTCCGATGATGGAAATTCCGTGCTCGTGGGCATAGGAGAGCAGCTCCCGCCACTGTCTGTCAAACAGAAACTGCAGGAACTGGTAGTAGGCAGTCTCCTGGGAGAGCATCCGCTGATACTTTGCCTTGGCGGATGCATCCGGGAACTTCAGTTCCTTTTCCCACTCCAGCCAGCAGCGCCCTTCATGGGCGTCTTTGAGTGCCATGAATAGGCAGTAATCATCCAGCCAGTAAGCTTCCTCCTGACAGAAGGCTTCAAATTCCTCAAGCAGGGTCTTATCCGGCGTGTGGTGGAAGGTCTGGAAGGCCTTCTTAAAAAGTTTGGTCTTAAAGAGAATCACCGCTCCGTAATCCACTTTTCTGGGATTCCATTCGGGCATCCCCTCAAAGTCGTCCTTGCTAAGCAGTCCGAGATCCACCAGCTTTTCCGGGCTGATTAAAAGGGGCTGTCCTGCGAAAGCGGAAAAGCTCTGGTAGGGGGAATCCCCAAACCCGGTTGGCCCCAGGGGCAGAATCTGCCAAAGCGACTGCCCGCTCTCTTCCAGAAAATCGAGAAAATCGTAGGCTCCTTCTCCCAGATCCCCGATTCCGTAGGGCGAGGGGAAGGAGGTCGGATGCACCAGGATTCCGGAGAAGCGGTCGCGCTCTTTCTTAGGCGCCGCTTCCTTTTTATGTTCTTTCGCGTCTTTCTGTCTGTTCGTCATTTCAGGTTCCTTTTCCTTAAAAAGCAGGGCCGCTGGTGGGTTCAAGAAAGTGACTGTCTGCCGGACAAAGCGTTTTTGTCTGGGGAAAAGTCTCTTCTATTGCCCGCGTAACGGCTGGCTGCAGGTTTCCGCGCCCTCTTTACATGTCCGCAGCGCAAAGGGGCACGGGACAGCGGTTTTCTTCATTATAGACAGTTTGCCGGGGAAACGCAACAAAAGAGTGAAATTCCGGCATGGGTTTCCGGGAGGGAGTTTGGGGAAGGTCGCAAACAGGAACCTAAGAAAGCGGTTTCACCCGCCATGGCCTGGCCGCCTGCGCGTTTGCGTACTTTCCAAGGGGCCCGCAAATTTTGCCGGATCCGATGCCGTGAGCCTTTTAGGAGCTTTTGGCGGCCGTTTCGGGGAGACTTTCCTGTTTTTCCGGTCAGGGGAAGGAAATTGCTTTTGGGAGGGTAGACATTTGTTAAGAAATTGCTTATAATCAGGAAAGAAACCGCCGGGAGGCTTTAAGCTTACCGCAGGGAAAGTGCGTCTGTGCCCTGCAGGAGGCGAAGGCAGGGGAGTGCATCCTGAAAAGCTTACGATGGAGGTTGTCCTGCTTATTAGAAAGGCGCGGCATAAAGGGGGATTTTAAAATGAAGTTTCAGATGTATCATGAGAATTATAACGTATCCGACCTGGATCGGAGCCTTCAGTTTTACCGCGATGCGCTGGGATTAACGGAAAGGCGCAGGACGGTAGCCCGTGACGGCTCGTTCGTGATTGTCTTTATCGGAAACGAGGAATCGGACTTTGAGCTTGAGCTTACCTGCTTAAAGGACCATCCGCAGCCGTACGACCTGGGGGAGTGCGAGTTTCACCTGGCATTTCATACGGATGACTTTGAGAAAGCGCATGAGAAGCACAAGGAAATGGGCTGCATCTGTTTTGAGAATCCGCAGATGGGGATCTATTTCATTGAGGACCCGGACGGCTACTGGCTGGAGATTGTGCCGGAGGACCGTTAGTAAGATACGAACAGAGAAAGGTTCGTTAGGGGGAGCAGTTAATAAGGAGGATTCATTGGTGAAATATAGACAGGTTCTTGCCCTGGGCTTATGTTCCGCTCTGATCGCACTGGAAGGGGAGAGTGGTCTTTCGGACATGGGAAATCGCAGGACAGCGCAGGATTTTGTTACAGGTCTCTCTGCGGGAAAGGTTTGGGCAGCGGATGTTTTTTCGGAAGAAAAGCCGCAGAGTACGGATACTGTATCTGCAGACGGGGTGATTGAAGACGATTCGTCTGTAAGCGATGTCCCGCCTGCCGCGCAAGTCCCACCGGCTGCGGAAACGCCGCCTGCCACGGAGGCTAATCCGGAGACGGAAGCACCGCCGGAGACAGAAGCACCACCGGTTACGGAAGCACCGCCGGCCACGGAGGCTAATCCGGAGACGGAAACGCCGCCTGAGACGCAACTGCCGCCTGAGACGGAAGCACCACCGGTTACAGAAATGCCGTCAGAGACAGAAACACCGCCCGATACGGAGGCTCCTTCGATGACGGAAACGCCGGATTCGTCTGCTGGTGAACCGTCGGATTCTGTACCGCCGGAAACACAGCAGCCCGGGACGGAGACACTTCCGCCGACAGAGACGGAAGGCAGTACGGATTCACTCATTGAGGAAACGGAGGCCGAAGATACAGGGACAGAAAATCCCGCACCGGCGGAGACCGAGACAGAAACAGAAAACAAGACAGAGAGCGAAACCGCTTCACAGACCGATTCTGAGATCGAGTTTGAGGAGGGTGAGCTGAAGGTAAAACGGGACAGCAGCAATCAGGATCTGCTGGCGAAACAGAACATTGTGACTCCGCCGCCGATCGCCCTGGAATTTCGTTTTACGCAGGTTCCGAAGGTGGGCGCAGTGGTGCGCAAGCCGGAAGGTGCAAAAATCTATGAGGAAAAGTCCGCGGATTCAAGGGTGACGGGACTTCTGTCCTACTGCGGGATCTGCTATGTTCTGCGGGAAGAGGGAGACTGGCTGTATGTTGAATCCGGGGATGTGCGCGGGTTTACCGCAGCGGATGATCTGGAGCGGGGCGGAATCGTAAGCCGCCTGGAGGAGGCCAAAGGAGGATTAAGCGAGGCGGAAGTTAAAGTGGAGCGAGTGGAAAATGCAGCTGCGGATTATACGCATACCACGGTTTATCCGGTCCTCGCTCCCAAAGAATATGCCCTGGCAGACGGAGAGGTACAGATCTTCGAGTCGGCATCTTCTTCCGCGCGTGTCGTTGGCACCTTAAGTGACGAAGGGTTATGTTATATACTCGCAGATGGCGACAGGTACTGGATTTTTGTGGAATCGGACGATGTGCGCGGGTTTGTGCGCACCGGGCAGCTTGTGCGCGGGAGCGCAGCCGAAGAGACTGTAAAGAAAAAGGGCGAGGAGAACTTTTCTCTGGCGGAGGAGTCTTTAAGTCCGCAGGAGAATGCCGCCTGTTACTATACGCTGACTTCGGTGAAAGAGGCCTCGAAAGCGGCGATCCTTCGCAGTGAGATCGTAAACTATTCGTTTCAGTTTCTGGGGAATCCTTATGTCTGGGGCGGCACAAGCTTAACGAACGGGTGCGACTGTTCCGGGTTTGTGCAGAGCATTTTTGCGAAGTTTGGCTTCGCGCTCCCGAGAGTAGCGGAAGACCAGGCGGGATACGGCATGCAGATCCCGGTTTCCTCGGCGGCACCGGGAGATTTAATCTTCTATGCAAGAAACGGATATGTCTATCATGTGTCACTTTTTATCGGAAACGGGCAGGTCATTCATGCCCAGAGCCGAAAGACGGGAATTGCCATTTCAGGGATCGGTTCCGATGCGGTATGGGCGACCAGGATCATTTCAGAAGAATCATAAGAGCAGCGGAAGGCGCAGCCTTCGATTTTCTCCGCGTGGGGCGTATGTTAGGTGCCTGGAGGGTGTTTAAGGTTCCTTTCGCGGAGAGGAAAAGAATATTTGGACTGGAAAGGAAGTGAGGACAGTCTGATGAAAAGGACAAAAATCATCTGCACGATGGGCCCGAATTCCGACAACCCGGAGATTTTACGGGCGCTGATTGAAAACGGCATGGATGTGGCGCGGTTTAATTTCTCTCATGGCACCCATGAGGAACAGAAGGTGCGCATGGACAACTTAAAGCGCATGCGCAGGGAGTTAAAAAAGCCGATCGCGATTCTGTTGGATACGAAGGGTCCGGAGATCCGCACGGGCACACTTGCAGGCGGACAGAAAGTGCATTTGGAGGACGGGCAGCAGTTCACGCTGACTTCCCGCAAGGTGGAAGGGACCAACGAGATCTGTTCTCAGACCTATGAGGATCTTGCCCGGGATTTGAAACCGGGAGACCGGGTGCTGATTGATGACGGCCTGATCGCCATGACCGTACAGGAACTTACAGACACCGATGTGATCTGCCGCGTGGACAACGGAGGCGATTTAGGAGAACGCAAAGGAATCAACCTGCCGAACGTAGAGGTCAATCTGCCTGCGATCACCGAGAAAGACCGCGAGGACATCCTGTTTGGCATCAGCCAGGACATTGACTTCATCGCCGCTTCCTTTGTGCGAAACGCGAAAGCGATTAAGGAGATCAAGAAGATCCTTAAGGAGAACGGAGCGCAGCACATCGATGTGATTGCCAAGGTGGAGAACGCCGAGGGCCTGCGCAATATCGTTGAGATTGTGAAGGCTTCCGACGGCGTGATGGTGGCACGCGGAGATATGGGCGTGGAGATCCCTGCCAGGGAGGTGCCCTACTACCAGAGGGAGATTATCCGCCTCTGCAACGAAAACTACAAACCGGTGATTGTGGCGACACAGATGCTGGATTCCATGATCCGCAATCCGCGTCCGACCAGAGCGGAAGTGTCCGATGTGGCGAGCGCGATCTATCAGAACACGGATGCGATCATGCTTTCCGGGGAGACCGCCATGGGCAAATATCCGGTGGAAGCGCTTAAGACGATGGTGGATATCGCCGAGTACACCGAAGGCAAGCTGAATTATACCGTGCCGGACTTTAAATCCCTGAAAGGGGAGGCCAATGTCTCCAGTGCGGTCGGTGTCGCGGCGGTGACGACGGCGGTGAATGTGAACGCCAAATGCATTGTCACCCCGACGATGTCCGGACAGACGGCCCGCCTGGTCAGCAACTTCCGTCCGGCTGTCCCGATTTATGCGGTGACGCCGAATGAATGGGCCATGCGGAAGATGCAGATCGACTGGGGTGTAGTGCCGCTTGGCGGATATCAGGAGGATTCGACGGAAAATATTGTTTCTCATGCCATGTACGTGGTAAAGCGGGAAAAACTCGTGAAGTCCGGGGATATGATCGTGTTCACGGCTGGGGATCCGGCGACAAATCTGGTGCGCGGAAAGGGGAACATGACGAACATCCTGCAGGTGATTGAGGCGAAGTAAGGGAAGAGATTCTTAAGGAAAGATTTCTTTTTTTCAGAAGATTTTCTTAAACTGCTCCTGTTAAACTGTAAACAAGAGGTTTACGGTTTGCGGGGGCAGTCTTTGTAACTGAGAAGAGCAGGGAAGGGGGGACGTACATGTACAATATTCTGGTGTGTGATGATGAGAAGGAGATTGTCGAGGCGATCGAGATCTATCTGATGCAGGAAGGGTACCGGGTGCTGAAAGCCTACAACGGGAATGAGGCATTGGAGATCCTTAAGAAGGAGCAGGTGCACCTTCTGATTCTGGATCTGATGATGCCGGGGATGGACGGTATCCACGCGGTCCTCAAAATCCGCGAGAAGAGCAGCATCCCGATTATCATCCTCTCAGCGAAATCCCAGGACAGCGACAAGATCTTAGGGCTGAACATCGGAGCGGACGATTACGTGACGAAGCCGTTTAATCCGCTGGAACTGGTAGCGCGTGTGAAATCGCAGCTGCGCCGCTATACGACTTTTGGGACGATCCAGGAGGCGGGCGAGGAGGAGCATATCTACCGTACTGGCGGCCTGATGGTAAATGATGAGCGCAAGGAAGTCACCGTGGACGGGGAACTGGTGAAGCTGACACGGATCGAGTACAACATCCTTTTGCTCCTGATTAAGAATAAGGGCAAGGTCTTTTCCATCGATCAGATCTATGAACAGATCTGGAAGGAGGAAGCTTTCTGCGCGGATAATACGGTGACCGTGCACATTCGCCACATCCGGGAAAAGATCGAGATCGATCCGAAAAATCCGCGCTATCTGAAGGTCATGTGGGGGATCGGCTACAAGATCGAAGCGATCGAACCGGTTCAGAAAGGAAATTAAGCAATGGAGCCGCAGGGAAAGACATGATCCGGTAATGCCTGCGGCCAGAAAGCGGCAGATGTTTTTGAGGGGAGGGAGCGCAGGTGAAGAGACTATGCTTTCGGCAGGGCTTTCAGCGGATTTGTGTCCTGCTGCAGGGGCTTCTTGCCGGGTTTTTGGTACTGTGCTTCTTCAGCGTCTTTTACTGGACGGAGGGAAACTTCAACGTCAGTGAGATGGGGCGCAGCTTTGAGGAGACGAAAGTTTTTCTTCAGCAGGTCGAGGATACGGTCCGCAGGAAAGTGTCCTATGAACGAAACCGGAACCTGTTCGAATCAGACGGGGAATTCAATGATCAGCGTCTGGTGGATATCTGCCAGTACGCAGCTGGACTGTCGGACGAATCGGGGCTGAACCTGAACACTTCCTATACTCTTGGAGATCTGATTGCGTTCAGCGGTGAGGGACTTTCCCAGATGCGCCAGCAGTTGGATTCGCTGACCGGATCAGGGCTTTCCGATCAGGAGATCGGGGAGCGTTTATCGGCGCAGGCCGTGACTTTAGAGACGATTCTCCCGGTTTCGGGGAGCAGTCTGGCTCTCTATGCCCGGACGGATGCCAGTCCGGATACTACGATTTTAAAATACTATCAGAATCTGTGCGATTCATGCGCACAGATCGGGCAGCGCTACGGGGAATATGAGCTCTCGAAGGAGAGCCCCGAAGGGGAACAGAACAATGAAGCTCCCAGCAATGTCGCCTATTTTGTCGAGAATACAAACACCCACGAACGCTTTACGAATCTGGGGGTGAAGAGTTTTACCGCAGCACAGCGCCTGGTGCAAAACAGCGACACTTTGCGGGCACTGTATGAGGGGGAGCGGCGCTTCAACATCATGGTCGCGAACACGGAGTACGTGATGAATGAGACCGTCGAGCACTGGTTTATCAGCACCCGTTTTTTAGGTTCGGGGGAGAAAGTGCTGCTGGCGGTGCATACCGGCTATCCGATCAGCGATTCGCTGCAGGAATCCTATCAGGCCTTTACGAGAAGGGAGCCGGTTCTTTTCGTGAGCGCCGCGGCTGGACTGATCAGTCTGGTGCTTCTTCTTGTGCTGTTTGCGCTTTGCGTGACAGGGACAGGAAGAAAGGAGCCGGGAGGCGAGACTGCCTTAACCGGTTTTGACCGTGTGCCGACGGAGATCGCCTTTGGCCTTACTCTGATTGCCGCGCTGACCTGGTATCTCATGTTTGCGAGCCTGCGCGGTGTCTGGAGCAGCAGAACGTCCTTTTTCCTCCCCTGGATTATCCTGGTTGTGATGGGTGAATACTGGATCATTCTGTCCGGGTTTTTAAGTTTTGTGCGCCGGATGCGGGCACGGACGCTGTGGACCAACAGTGTCTGCTACGTGGTGGTGCTTGGCTGTAAGCGGGTGTATGGTGCCAGACGGGGATCGACCCGCCTGGTGATCGGGTATGCGGCCTTTTTCATCCTCAACGTGGTTTTCCTGCGGTTCTTCGGTTCTCCGGGGATTGTGATGGCTCTGGTAATGGATATGGCGGTTCTGCTGTTTCTGATGCGGGATGTGGTCGGCAAGCAGAGTGTGCGGGAGGGACTGAATCAGATCTCGAAGGGACATTTGGACTACAGGATCGATACGAAGGTGCTGACCGGGGAAAGCCTTCAGATGGCGGAGGCCGTCAACGAGATGGGAGACGGGCTGCAGGACGCGATCGATTCCATGTTGAAAAATGAGCGGCTCAAGGCTGAACTCATTACAAACGTTTCGCACGACATCAAAACGCCGCTGACTTCGATCATCAATTACGTGGATCTGTTAAAACGCGAACCGCTGCCGGAGGGCAGGGCGAGGGAATATCTGAATGTGCTGGAGCAGAAATCGCAGCGGCTTAAGCAGCTGATGGAGGATCTGATCGAGGCCAGCAAGATCAACTCCGGCAATATCGAGCTTAACATGGAGCCGCTTACCCTGCAGCAGATGCTGCTGCAGGCCTATGGGGAATTTGACGAGCGCCTTGCGGAGCGCTCCCTGGAAACGGTACTGCAGCTGGAAAAGGAGCCGGTCTGGATCATGGCGGACGGACGGCAGCTGTGGCGGGTCTTTGAGAATCTTTTGAGCAACATCGTGAAATATGCGATGACCGGTACTCGTGTTTTCCTGGAGCTGAAAAAGGAGGACACTCTTGCGCAGGTCACGTTCAAGAATATTTCCGCATCGAAGCTTGCGGTCGGGGCGGATGAGCTTCTGGAGCGCTTCGTGCGCGGAGACCAGAGCCGCAATACGGAGGGAAGCGGCCTGGGTCTTTCCATTGCCAAGAGCCTTACGGAGCTGATGGACGGGACGTTTGAAGTTTACTTAGACGGGGATTACTTCCGCGTAACTCTGCTCTTTCCGATCTGTATGCCTAAACCGGATGCGGCAAAGGGAGAGTCCTAAACTGTAAAAAGTCTGTGAACTCTGAGGGATCTTTATTGACACAGGGCAAATTTAGGTTTACCATACTGATAGCCTGCAGGGGAAGTTCGCCTGCAGGAAGAAAGGTGGGAAAATACATGCGGGAAAAATTCGCAAGGTTTATGGCCGGACGGTACGGAGTCGATGAATTTTCCAGATTTGTCCTTGGTGCTGCCCTGGTTTTGATGGTAGTGAATCTGTTTCTGCGGTGGCGTCTTCTGAATCCGATCGTGCTGCTTATGCTCATCTATGTGTATTACCGGATGTTCTCCAGAAATCTGCAGAAACGATACGCGGAGAATGCGAAGTTTCTTCAGATACGGGAACGCTTTTTGGGCTTTTTCCGCAGGGAGAAGAATATGGCAAAGCAGCGTAAGGATTATCACATCTATACCTGCCCGAACTGCAAGCAGAAGATTCGCATTCCGAAGGGAAAGGGGAAGATCTGCATCACCTGTCCGAAATGCAAGACAGAATTTACGAAGAAGAGCTGACGAACCATGTTTGGATATATATGCATCAACCGGAAGGAGTTGAAAGTCCGGGAATATGAGGAATACTGCGGCTATTACTGCGGGCTGTGCAAAAGTCTTAAGCAGCGCTACGGCAAGGTCGGTCAGATCCTGCTCAATTATGACATGGTATTTCTGATCCTGCTTCTGAATGGTCTGTATGAACCTAAGGAGGAGGATGAACGCCGCAGATGTTTTCTGCATCCGCTTATCCCGCACCGCGAGATCCAAAGTGAGATTTCAGACTACGCTGCCGATATGACGGTGCTTTTGGCCTATCAGAAAGCAGTGGATGACTGGCGCGATGAGCACAGCCATCCGAAGCGGGTGCTGGCGATGGCTTTGTATCCCGAGTACAAAAAGCTGCGTACCATTTACCGCAGACAGGCACAGACTCTGGAGCATTGTATCCGGAAACTTTCGGATGCGGAGAAGGAAGGGCTTACCAATCCCGATTATGTGTCCGGTCTGACCGGGAAATTCTTAGGCGAGATCTTTGTCTGGAAAGAGGATGCCTGGCAGGACGACCTGCGCGAGGTCGGGTTTTATCTGGGGAAATTCATCTATCTGATGGATGCCTTCGAGGATATGGAAAAAGACGAGAAGAAAGGGGCCTACAACCTCTTTCTGAGGATGCGCTCACAAGACGGCGAGGAGTTTGACAAAAAGGTTGAAACGATCATGGTTGATATGATGAGTCAGTGTTCGCGGGCCTTTGAGCGTCTCCCGGTGCTGCACTGCTCCGGAATCGTGAGGAATATTCTTTATTCCGGTGTCTGGGGCAAATATCGGACGACGGTGGACAAACGGAAAAAAGCGCAACAGGGAAAGAGTAAAACGTGACTGAGGAAATATTATGAGAGATCCATATCAGGTTCTGGGAGTCTCACGGGGCGCTTCAGACGAGGAGATTAAGAAAGCCTACCGGAGTCTGAGCCGGAAGTACCACCCGGATGCTAATGTCAATAATCCCAATAAGGCACAGGCCGAGGAGAAGTTCAAGGAGGTCCAGCAGGCTTACCAGCAGATCATGCGGG
This sequence comes from uncultured Lachnospiraceae bacterium, assembly GCA_964643295.1. GTDB lineage: Bacteria > Bacillota > Clostridia > Lachnospirales > Lachnospiraceae > Merdiplasma. The sequence goes on along the minus strand of CAZXSN010000009.1, from coordinate 13,255 downwards.
AGAGGGAACAGGGCTATTCCGGCGGCAGCAGTTCAAGCGGCGGTTACGGGGGCTTTGGCGGCTTCGGCGGGTTTGGTCAGAACCGGGCCGACACAGATTATTCCGAGGAGGATGTGCATTTAAGGGCGGCTGCCAATTACATCAACAGCGGTCATTACGCGGAGGCGCTGCATGTACTTTCGGAGATTCCCAACCGTTCAGCGCAGTGGTATTATTACAGCGCCATGGCCAATGCGGGCCAGGGAAACAACGTGACGGCAAAGGAGCATGCGGCGAAAGCGGTTTCCATGGATCCGAACAATCTGCAGTACCGGCAGCTGCAGCAGCAGCTGGAAAACGGCGGGCAGTGGTATCGGAACATGGGAGACGCATACGGAAGCCCCACAAGCGGGACCGGAGACTGCTGCATGAAACTCTGCTGCCTCAATGCTCTCTGCGGCGGATGCTGCTGCCCGGGCGGCAGGATCTGCTTCTGCTGATAAAATGCAGGAGACATCCTGCTTCCGGAGAAGACCATTTTTGCGGCTGCGGGCTGTGCAGACACTTTTGTCTGGGAAAATGCAGGGAGTTAACGGGACAGTATTCTGAAAGGATGTTCCGGGGAGGGCGCAGGAAGCGATGAGACTGAACGAGGCAATTTCAGCAGCGGCTCCTTTGGATCAGGCGGCGATGGAGGCTGCCTGGAAACACTGGGACTCCTTATGCAAACCCCTGCGCGGGTTTGGCAGACTGGAGGAGATGGTTGTTTCGCTGGCCGGAATCTTCGGCACTGCGACTCCGGCGTGTGACAATCGTGTGGCTGTCATCATGGGAGCTGACAACGGGGTGGTGGCAGAGGGAGTAAGCCAGACCGGGAGTGAAGTGACGGCGCAGGTACTGGAAAATATGGGGGAACACAAAAGCAGCGTGTGCGTGATGGCAGAGACGCTGCACCTGGATGTGCTGCCCGTGAATATCGGTATGAATTCTGATGGCCGTCACCCGGCCATCCGTAATTGTGTGGTGCGTTACGGCACCGGAAACATTGCCAGAGAAGCGGCGATGACGCGCGAAGAATGTATCCGTGCGATCGAGGTGGGCATCTCTCTGGTCGGAGAACTTTGCGAAAAGGGGTATGACCTGATCCTTACCGGGGAGATGGGTATCGGCAATACGACGACCAGCGCTGCCTGCGCGGCAGTGCTTTTTCAAAAGGAGCCTCAGGAAGTGGTGGGGCGCGGCGCCGGATTGTCCGGGGAAGGCTTAAAAAGAAAAATCCGTGCGGTCTCACGTGCCATCGAAGTAAACCGTCCCAATCCAAAAGATCCGCTGGATGTGCTCTCGAAAGTGGGAGGACTGGATATCGCCGGGATGACCGGACTCTTCCTGGGAGCAGCAGCTTTTCGTCTTCCGGTGTTCATAGACGGCGTAATCTCCGGGATCGCCGCTTATTTTGCGCAGAGGATGTCCCCGCTTTCGAAAGAATATATGATTGCCACACACTGTTCCTCGGAGCCTGCCGCTTCGCTGGTGTTTGAGGCGTTAGGGCTTCATCCCTTACTCTATGCGGACATGCATCTGGGAGAGGGAACCGGGGCCGCGGCTGTTTTGCCGCTTCTGGATCAGGCTTTGCATGTGTACTATGGGTTGCCAAAGTTTCAGGACGGCGGTGTACAAGCCTATGAGCATTTAAGTTAAGAGGCGAAGGAATTTTTAAAGGCGCTGCAGGCCGTGATGGCTGGCCGTATGCCCGGATTCCTTGGCCTCTTTTTTTCAGAGACTGGGAGATGGCGCACAAAGAGATCCGTGCGCAAAAGGAATTTTTAAAAGTGCAGGAATGCAGGCCAAAATCTGAAAAAAATTGTGCAGACTGCATAATTTTAAGTGGAAATATATGCGCAATTATGATAAGATAACAGAAACAGACCTGATTTCGGGAGGAGGCTTACCATGTCTGAGAATATCATCATTACAGTCGGAAGGCAGTTTGGCAGCGGGGGTCATGAAATCGGCCGCAGGCTGTCACAGGAACTGGGGTTGAAGCTGTATGATAAAGAGCTTCTGAAGCTGGTGGCGGAGGAAAGCGGAATCTGTGAAAAAGTGCTTGAGAATTTTGATGAACAGCCGACCAGCAGTCTGCTCTATTCGCTTGTCATGGATGTGTATCCTTCCATGAACTATGTGGGGACAACGCTGAACCAGCAGGTTTTTCAGGCCCAGTTTGATTCGATCCGTCGGCTTGGCGAGACGGGAAACTGCGTACTTGTGGGCCGTGCCGCGGATTATATCCTGCGGGATAAGGAAAATCTGACCAGTGTCTTTATCCATGCTGATTTAAACTGGCGAACCAAAAGAGTCGCGGAATTTGAACATATCTCGATGGACAAGGCGCGGGATCTTGTGGTGAAAGCCGATAAAAAGCGGGCGAACTTTTACAACTTTCAGACGGAGAACCGCTGGGGGCAGGCTGCCAGCTACGATCTGTGCGTGGACAGCAGTGACCTAGGCATCGACAATGCGGTAAAGCTGATCGAAACCTACATTCGCATGAAGCACAAATCGGCCTGAGAAAGCTGAAAAGACAGGAGGACTTTACGCTTTTATTTCCCGGAGGGAGAAAAAGATGTATGAACTGGTTGAGGCGGCGGGAAGCAGCTACTATATTGAAAGCCCTGCGAAAATCGGACTTGTGCGTTTGAATGAGACAGACGTTTGCCTGATTGACAGCGGCAGCGACAAGGATGCCGGACGCAAGGTACGAAAGATCCTAAACGAGAACGGCTGGAGGCTTACCGCTATCTATAATACCCATTCCAATGCTGATCATATCGGCGGGAACCGGTACTTGCAGGAACAGACCGGATGCCGGATTTTCGCGCAGGGGATGGAAAGCGATTTCACGCGGCACCCGATTCTGGAGCCTTCTTTTCTGTACGGGGGATATCCGTGCAAAGATCTGCGGCACAAATTTCTGCTGGCGCAGGAAAGCAATGCGCAGCCTCTGACAAAGGAGGTTTTGCCGGAGGGATTTGAGTGCATCCCTCTGCCGGGACATTTCTTTGATATGGTGGGTTTTCGCACGGCGGATGACGTGGTCTATCTTGCCGACTGCCTGGCAAGCCGCTCGGCTCTTGAAAAGTACGGCATCACGTTTCTCTATGACGTGGAGGGATATATTCAGACACTGGAGATGGTAAAAACCCTCGAAGCGAAGCTGTTTGTCCCGGCCCACGCCGAAGTCACGTCGGACATCTCAGAACTCGCGCAGGTCAACCTGGAGAAAGTGTATGAGATTGCGGAAACCATCATGAAGTTTTGCGTAAAGCCGGTCTGCTTTGAGCAGCTTTTGCAGCAGCTGTTTTACAGGTACGATCTGAAGATGAATTTTGAACAGTATGTCCTGGTAGGAAGCACTGTTCGCTCCTATCTGTCCTGGCTTAAGGATACCGGTAAGCTGAACGTGAGTTTTGAGGATCAGATGCTTTTGTGGGAAACGGTGAAATCCGGCGTATAGGGAAACCGCTAAAGTGCAGCGGGCGTTCCGGCTTTTCTCCGCCCGGGTTACGTTTCAGGGATTCGTAAGCCTGGGAGAAAAGGGAAAACAGCAGTCTTTGGCGGCGAAAACAGGTCCTGTCGGGGCTTACCCTGTAAGATGCGGCAGGGAAAGGAAACTTAAAAAAGTATTCTCGGGGATTGGGAGAAAGGGGAGAAGCAGGCGTGTTGGAGAATTTAGAACCGAAACCGGTATTTCATTTTTTTGAGCAGATCTGCGCGATCCCGCATACGTCGCGCCATGAGAAGGCCTTAAGCGATTACTGTGTGGAGTTTGCGAAGGAGAGAGGCCTGGAGTATCACCAGGATGAGATGGGGAATGTGATTGTGATTTCCCCGGCGACACCTGGCTATGAGCAGGAACCGCCGCTGATTGTGCAGGGGCATCTGGATATGGTAGGGGATCAGGAGGAAGGCTGTTCCCTGGATCTTTTAAAGGATGGCCTGCGGCTTCGTGTGAACGGCGATTTTATCGAGGCGGAGGGCACCACGCTTGGCGGGGATGACGGCATCGCCATCGCCTTTCTGCTGGCGGCGCTGGATGATGCTTCTCTTCCCCATCCGCGTCTGGAAGCTGTCATGACTGTCTGCGAGGAGATTGGCCTGCTGGGAGCAACAGCGATGGATCTCTCTCCGTGTCAGGCCAGACGCATGGTCAATATCGACTCGGAAGCGGAGGGCATTCTGACGGTTGGCTGTGCGGGAGGAAGACGGGTATTTTGCCGGATTCCTGTGCAGACGGTAAGTGAGCAGGGATTTCACATCAGTCTTACGCTGACCGGCCTTAAGGGCGGACATTCCGGGATGGAGATTCATCAGGGACGCGCAAACGCCTGTATCGAGATGGGGAGGTTCCTGCAGCTTTTAAGAGAGCGTACCGCCTATGGGCTTTGTGCGCTCTCCGGCGGGGTGAAGGAGAATGTGATCCCTAAGAGCGCATCCGCGCAAATCCTGCTGCCGCCGGAGTCGGAGGAGGCTTTTGACAGGACAGTTGAGGAATTCCTTCTGCAGATGCGCACAGAGTACGGGACAGCGGATCCTGAGATTTCCCTTTCCCTGGAGAAGGGGGAACCCTGCGAAGGTTTGGCGCTTAACGGGGAGTCCCTCGCGCTGGTACTCGACGCGCTGAATCTGATGCCCAACGGTGTACAGTCTATGAGTGCCGATCTGCCGGGTCAGGTGGAGACTTCCTTAAATATGGGGACCATGGAGCTTACCCCGCAGGAATTTCTTCTGCGTATTTCCGTGCGCAGCTCCGTGGCATCGGCCAAGGAGCAGACGGTGCGAAAGGTAAGGATGCTCACGAACCGGCTGGGAGGCACGGTGGAGTTCTCCGGCGATTATCCTGCCTGGCCGTACGCGAAGGATTCGAAGCTGCGTCAGATCTGCGAGGAGCTGTTTGAAAAACAGTACGGGCATAAACCGGAGGTAACCGTGATTCATGCCGGATTGGAGTGCGGGATCTTTTCCGATAAACTGAAGGGCTTAGACTGCATCTCTATCGGTCCGGATCTTTGCGATGTACATACCCCGCGGGAACATATGTCCATCAGTTCCGTTGCCCGCACGTGGGAGTATCTGAAAGCGATTCTTGCTTACCGGCAGGGAGAATAACAGGAGAACGGATTCTAAGCAGTCCTTAAGATGTCTGACAGTCAGATTTTGCAAAAAAGTATGCGGGCATCCGCATGGTACAGGAGGTTTAAAAATGCAGAAAGAAGAAGATAACCAGGAGAACACTGCCCAAGAGGAAGATTCCGGGAAAGAAAAGGAATCCTGCGCGGCGGGAGAGCCTGAAGAAAAGACGGTCTCTTCTGAAGGGACTGACTCTGACGAAGAGATCGATGAAGAAAACGATGATGAAGATGAAGATGAAGATGAAGATGACGATTCCTGGGACACTATCGAATACAACGGAAAGGAAGTAAGCTATGAAGAGGCAGAGGATCTCATTCGCGCGGACAATGATGAGTATCTGGATCTGTTCGTGAAGGATCTTGAGACAAAGGGACTGTCCGATAAAACCATCCGCACTCACCTGACCAATATGGATTTTTATCTGAACAGTTATCTTCTCTATGAGGAACCCTGCAGCATGCAGGAAGGAGCCTGGAAGGTGGACAGTTTCCTGGGAGAATTCTTCATTCGCAAATGCCTCTGGTCCACCCCTTCCACGATCAAGAGCACGGCTGCCAGCATCAAGAAGTTTTATAAGTGCATGCTTGATCACGGAAAGATCTCAAAATCTGTTTATGAGTATATGATCGACGATATCCGCGATAACCTGGAAGAGTGGCAGGAAACGTGCAGGATCTATAATGATCCGGATCAGCCGAATCCGTTTGAGGGACTCTTCTGGTGACTGCAGCCGGGAAATCCTCTAGGACAAATTTAGACCGATTGTGATAAAAGCTTAAAGGACTGGAGAACAAAAGGAGAAGATGGAAAAGCTTCAAGCGGGCTTCCTATTTCTGACAGTTTATCTTACTAACTGAACGGACAGATAAGAGTTTTTTCTCTTCCGGGTAAGATTTATAGGAGAAAAAAATCCTTTTGCGCAGTACATTCGGAAAAAGTTTTTGGGCAGGCAAAACAAAACGGGGCAGAAGGATTTGCCAATTTGGTCAAACTTACTGGAAAGAATACTCGCTGGCTTAGAGCTTACATGTAAGCGCTTTGGAAAAGATAAGGGAGCCAAAAACTTTGGCTCCCTTAACCTGTGTCAGGATGCACACTCAACAGACTTTTAAGAGAGGATTTAAAAATCCTGCTGCTTTTTATTATTCAAGCTGAAATGAATAGCGGAAGCCGCGAAGCAGCGGAACAATCCGTAATCACGTTTTGACGCCTGAATCATAGTATTCCCTCCGCTGATTTGGTTTTACTTCCTGAAGCATTTTCCGCCGAGTACGACCGTTAGTATTTCACCTTGAAATTTTCATAGGTAACTTCCTTAAATTTCCAGTCTGCCCGGATTCCATTCTGGAAACAGGAAAAAATAAATCCGTCTTTTTGCATCTTCCTTACTCTGACACTGAAAGAGACGGCCTCTTTCCGCCGCCGGATAAAAACTCATCTCATAACAATTGGAAGCGTCTGCAAAGGCTGGATAAATCCGCAGAAGGCGGTTAGCTGCTGCTTTCGGACCCCTGGCGCAGAAGGGAGAGCATATCTTCGATGATTTCGTCTTTTTCGGCGATTAAATTCTGCAGTTTCTGAATGTCAGAGAGGTATTTTTCCGTCTCCTTCTCCAACTGTTCGGCCTGAGCTTCTCGTTCTGTATAGCGCTTCGCAAGAAGGACGAACAAAGTGCGGGCCCTCTCATCCTTTATGGATATATTCGAAAGCAGGGACGGATCCGCGGCAATCGCCTCTGATATCTCATCCAGATTTAGTTTCGTCAGAGCTGTTTTCATGATCAGATCGGCCTCCTTTCCTATTTAAGAATTCGGAATCTTATTTCAGCACAGCCTCGCAGGCCTTATGCAGGGCAGAAGCTGAATCTCCCAGGCCGTCAATCGCAGAGATGACTTTTTTCATCTTCAAATCATAGCTTTTCAGTGTGGCGATCAAACGCGTATTTTCAGCCTGCTGCTTCTCAACGAGTTCGGTCAGTTCCCGCACCTGATTTTCCAGACTTTTGATTCTGGAAGCAGCGGAATCACCGTTTTCGGGCTGAGGCGCTTCCTTTTTCGGACGTCCCCTTTTTTGGCTGAACCGATTTCACCGGCAGCCGGATCAACTTCCCCGGTGCAGGTGCGTTTGGATTCTGGCATTTTTGCCTCCGGATCCCATACGCTTTCCGAACGGCAGTTATCATCGCGGTTGTTGCCATATTCTAACATCCATTGCATGACTTTCAAACGGCACATGAGAAATGTCACGGGGCAGATTTGAATATTCCATCGGAAATTCCTTAAAGAGCGAGGCAGATCTTCCCTGCGGACGCAGAAACTGAGACACAGGTCTCCCAGCAGGCACACCTTTGCCGGGCAGGAGAAAGATCTGCCGGACCGCCCCAAGAAATTGGTTTAGTGTTCTCTTTTCCCGGCAGGGATCAGACGTCAAATTCCTCTTTCTGCTCCATCATTCCGCGGATCTCCGCGTGGCCGTCCTCCAGATAGAAAAGTCCCATTTCCCAGCCGTTGCTGTCATACATAGCCATAATCTCGGGCGCTGCCTTTCTCATCTTTTCGAGGATTTCCTCGTTCTTGACGACCTTGGCCTTCCCGTCATAGCGCAGGAACTCATCCTGCGTGGCGGCAAGCACTTCCACCTGCGGGTTTGCGGTCAGCTGCTTGAAGACATTCTTGAAGGTACCGGTGCCGAAATAGATCTTTCCGTCTTCCAGCATGTGAAAGCCAAACGGGCGGCCCTTAGGCTGAGCTCCGTCTGTGGTAAGGAAATAAAACACCTGTGCCTTGTTTAAAAACTCATTTACTTTTTCTACGTTTGACATAAGCACTCCTCCTAAACTGAACATTTGCCTGAAACGGTTTTATTATAAGTCAGCGTACCGGGAAATACAAGTGTGTTTTCAAGGGACCAGATATGTGCAAGGCCTGAGACTGCCTGCTTTAGGAAGGAAGCGGTATGCGCAGAAAAGACCAGACTCCGCAGAGCCTGGTCTTCCAAAACCATACGTACTGTTTCCTGCCTGATCTGTCCGTCGAAGACGAAACAGATCTGTCAGGCGGCAAAGCAGGCAGCAGGAAGTTTACGCATCGTCAGCAGAGAAGTTTCCTTTAGTCCGGCTGTTTTTTCAGGGCACATTTTTAGACGGAATCCCTCAGGAGAGGTACTGGATTTTCCCTTCCTCGATACCCTTGATGCCAAGGCCCGGCTCATCGGAAACCGTGATCTCTTTCTCATTAAAGACGGCCCCGCCGATGATCGGATCTTCGCTGCACAGCACCGGCCCATCCAGGTCGACTTTCGTGATGACCTTTTTGGCGCAGGCCAAATGCACCGCCGCGTTGACGCTGATCTTGGCTTCCAGCATGCAGCCGATCATGCATTCCACGCCGTAAACTTCCGCCGCGGAGGCGATCTTTAAGGCGTTATACAATCCGCCGCACTTCATCAGCTTGATATTGACCAGGTCTGCGGCTCCCATCTGCAGGATGGTCAGGGCGTCGGCGGGAGAAAAGACGCTCTCGTCGGCAAGTACCGGCACATAGGAGTGCTCCGTCACATATTTAAGACCTGTAAAGTCGTGGGCCGGAACCGGCTGCTCCACAAATTCGATATCCAAACCTTTTTCCTGCATGCCGTTTAGGATCCGCACAGCCTGTTTGGGTGTCCAGCCCTGATTGGCGTCGATGCGGATGCAGGTTTCGGGAGGAACGACTTCGCGAATGGCCGAAAGACGGGCGATATCCTTCTCCGGCTCTTTGCCGACCTTGACTTTCAGACAGTCGTAGCCGCGTTCGACGGCGTTTATCGCGTCACGCACCATTTCCTCCGGCTCATTGACGCTGATCGTGATATCGGTTACGATCGTTTTCCTGGCTCCTCCCATCAGCTTGTACACCGGGATTTGATACAGCTGCCCGTAGAGATCCCACAGAGCCATATCGACAGCGGCCTTGGCGCTCGTATTCTTGACGATGCACCCCTGCAGAGCCACCATCAGATCTTCAAAGTCATCCACATCCCGCCCGATCAGCGTTTTTTTCACGTGATCCTCAATCGCGCCGATGATGGAACCGGTCGTATCGCCGGTGATAACGCCGGTCGGCGGAGCTTCCCCGTACCCGACAGCGCCGGTGTCCGTATGGATTTCTACGACCACATCCTCCACACTGTTTACAGAGCGCAGCGCCGTTTTAAACGGCACACGCAGGGGAACCGAGATCTTCCCCAGACGGATTTCTGTAATCTTCATCTTGACCTCCTTGTAAATTTCCGCAGAAAAGCATTGTGTCAGCAGGATGCCGGGACCGCACACGGAGAGATCCTGCGTAACCCAATGCTCCCTGGTTTATGTCCGCACAGATGGAAACCTTCTTTTTCCGGTCAGGTTTCACACAGCACAGGAGGGATCCTTCCGGCAGGAGCGGCATCTTCGCAAAATTAGTGTTGCAATAAGAAAAAATCTATGGTAATATTGTAAACGAAAAAGGGAAATTTGTAAAGAAAATTGGTAAAAATAACGGAGGGAGCGAGAAATGAAATGATTACCAATGGATTTACGTACATTGCGGTGCTGATTTTCATCGCCGCTATGCTGGTGTGGCTGCAGAAAGCCACAAAGTGGAAGCTATTTGATTTTCTGCCGCCGATCGTCCTGCTCTACCTGATCACGATGATCTGCTGCACCCTGAAAGTGTGGGATATGGAGGCCACGGCGCCTGCCTACAACGCACTGAAAAACAACATTTTGTACGCGATGATCTTCCTGATGCTGCTGCGCTGCGACATCCGTAAGATCCTGAAACTGGGTCCTAGAATGCTGATCGGTTTCTTCGCCGCGTCCGTTTCCATCGGGTTGGCCTTCATTATCACGTTCATTGTGATGAAGGGGGCGCTTGGCTCCGAGTCCTGGAAAGCGCTTGGCGCTCTGTGTGGAAGCTGGATGGGCGGTTCCGGCAACATGATCGCCGTACAGGCTGCGCTTCATATCGGAGAAGCGGATATGGCTTACGCGCTGGTGGTGGATTCGATCGACTATTCGATTTGGGTCATGTTCCTGCTGTGGGCGATCAACCTGGCGCCGAAATTCAACAAGTGGGTGAAAGCGGATACGAGAACCCTGGACGAAGTTTCCAGACGTCTGGAGGATGAGGCGAAGGCAAACGACAAACCAATTACCTTTGTGAACATCATTTTCCTGCTGGGTCTTTCCCTTTTGATCTCCGCGTTCGGGCAGGATATCGGTACGGCGATCAACGGTGTAGCGCCTTTCCTGGATAAGGCGACCTGGACTGTGCTGTTAATCACTGTGGCTGGCCTGGTTGGCGCACTCACGCCTATTGGAAAGATGGCAGGCACGACGGATCTGTCCAACGTGATGCTGTATTCCGTGGTGGCCTTGCTTGCATCCCGGGCAAGTCTCCTGGAGCTTACCAATGCGCCGGCCTGGATCCTGGCAGGCTTCATGATCCTGGCGATTCACGCGATCATCATGGTGATCTTCGCGAAACTCTTCAAGATCGATATGTTTACCTGCGGCGTGGCTTCGCTTGCCAATATCGGCGGTTCCGCTTCGGCGCCGATCCTGGCGGGTGCCTACAACGGGGCACTGGTTCCGGTTGGTGTGCTGATGGCTTTGATGGGCTATGTGATCGGTACCGGAGGCGGCATTCTGGTCGCGAATATCATGTCGATGTTCGCCTGAGTTTCCCGGGCGCCTGAGAGCTTTCTTTGCGGCTGACACTCTTTGGGGCAAAGAAAAGGACGCTGCTTACTCTTTGCAGGCAGGGCTGAGCGGCCCGGGCAGAAATTTATCTTTTGGAATTGAAAATCCGTGCGGGAGGGTGCGTCTAAGGTGCTCTCCGCGCGGATTTCTTAAGTTTAAGGGGAAGGGTGACTGGTATTGTTTTTCGACAGAAAGGTTCCTTTTGACTTAGGAAAACTTTAAAGAGGGAACTTTCGATGGACAGGAAGCCAGCGCATCTGCCTGGATTTTCGCGGAAAGGTTTAGACAGATCGTCTGCCGGTTTTTCACTGAAAGAGTGCGAAGATAGAAAGGAAGAGGAAGGATGGAGAAGAAGCAGTTTCTGGACGCCCTGCTGGGTCTTATCGCGATTGAAAGTGTAGCGAGGACTGATGAGGATGAGGAGCACCCCTACGGGAGCGGCCCGGCGCAGGCGCTTTCCTACGTGCTTTCCCTTTGTGAACGTCTGGGGATCCGCACGGAAAGGCGCGGCAATACGGTCGCCTGGGCGGAAATCGGTCAGGGGGAAGAGATCGTAGGGATCTTGGGGCATCTGGATGTCGTGCCCGCGGGGGACGGCTGGAGCCACAGCCCAAAAGGGGAGCTTTGCGGGGACCGTCTCTACGGCAGAGGCTCTTCAGATGACAAAGGTCCAACGATGGCGGCGCTTTTTGCTATGCAGGATCTGCAGGATGCGCACGTTCCCCTGTCGCGCAGGGTGCGTTTGATTTTCGGTCAGAGCGAGGAGACCGGAGGCTGGGATGATTTAGCCTGGTATCGGGAACACGAACAGCTTCCGGTCTGGGGATTTACCCCGGATGCGGACTTTCCGGCGATTTACGGGGAAAAGGGAATCTTAAACCTGGTGCTGTCCGTACCCCTTGATAAAACCGGGCTTGTAAGGATCGAGGGAGGCGATGCCCCCAACATGGTTCCCGCCTGGTGCAAAGCTGTGACGGATAAAGATCCGCAAAAGGAGTTTAAGACTTCCGGCCGTTCCGCGCATGGCAGCACCCCGGGGAAAGGAGAGAATGCCATCAGCAGGATGTTTGCTCTTCTTAGCAGCGAGGGGATTAAGAGCCCGCTTTGTGAATTTTTCAGCCGCTTTATCGGCGATGACTGGACAGGAGAAAAGATGGGCTGCGCATTTTCGGATGAGCAGAGCGGTTCTTTGACCATGAACGCAGGGCTCATCCGCACCGTCGGCGGCGTGGTAGAGCTTGCCCTGGATATCCGCTATCCTGTGACTTTTACCGGAGAACAGGTGACCTGCGTGATTAAAGAGGCGGCAGCGCCTTTTGGCATCCGCGTGGACTGTGTCGGGGAGATTCCGCCCGTCTACATGGACCGGCACGGGGAAGTGATTTCGGCCATGCTGGAGGTTTACCGGGAAGTGACCGGTGATCTGTCGGAGCCTTTGGTGATCGGCGGCGGTACCTACGCAAGGGCGATGCCGGGGATTGTTGCCTTTGGCCCGCATATGCCCGGGCGGGAAGGGACCGAACATCAGAAGGATGAGTATATTCTGCTGGAAGACCTTTTCCGGGCGGAAGAGATCTACCGGCTGACCATTGAGCGCCTGGCGAACCTGAAGAAAAAGTGACGGAGAACTTTCTGAAAGCGATTCGGGGACCCGTACTTTTGGACAGCAGTCAGGGAACACCGCCTGTTTTTGCATATCTGACAGAAGCAGGCGGCTAAATCTCTGTCAGGTTCCCTGCAGGTGGGATATTTCAGACCTATCGGTACTATTTTCCCGGGGTTTTGGGACCGAATTTTGCGTTTTAATCCATCGCATTCCATGATTCAGGCGACAAAAGGTGATTACGGATTGTTCCGCTGCTTCGCAGCTTCCACAATCCTGCTCAACATTCGGAATTCATGGGGCCCCTGCCCCACTTCTTCCTCATGTTGGGGCGCGTCAATAAGCCTTTTCACCCACTGGCATGCTTCCCATGCCGTGGGTTCAGGCTGTTGACGCTGTAATCATTCCATTCCAAAGCCCAGATAGATTTTTCATTTTGGGCTTCCCGTCTGTGAATTACTGGCTAAAACACCCAACTATGGGAACTGTGAACTCTTTCCTGAGGGTAATTCAGGTTCGAATACACAATGCGCATAGCATTAATGCGTAACTTTAGCATAACACAGTCATTGCTGATTTTATTCAAGGAACCGCCCCACGGGCTGAAAATCCAGGAAAACACAAAAGAATCTGGTACATTCGCTGCTCATGGAAACGAGCTTTGAACTCCTGAAAGGCATAAAGCGTTACTGGAAATCATTACTTTTGTGATGAAATGCACCAGATAGCTTGAAAAATCTGAGCACAAAATGGCTTTTTCA
>CAZXSN010000008.1:62721-85987 GCA_964643295.1 uncultured Lachnospiraceae bacterium | reverse complement strand
TGCAGCCGGAGAGCAGAAAAACCCCGGCCAGAAGGCCAAGCGCAAGGACTTTCCCGCCGATCTGCCTAAAACCCATGCACATTCTCCTTTCGCACCGGGAAGGGAGACAGATACCTTTCCATAAAGGCTAACCGGTACCCCTCTCCGGCACGGTCTCTTCCTGTCAAGAGTATATCATATCTGTCCCTGATGGGAAAGTTTTTTTCCAGGGAAACTTTTTCCGGCACGAGGATTCTTACGTCCTCCAGGCTGTGATCTTCTGTGATCCCGGCGCACATCCAACGCGGGAGAAAAAGAAATCCTGCAGGCGCCCCAGCTGTAAGGAAACCTGCAGGATACATGCGAAACATTTGCTGCCGTGAAAGCTTTGCTTTCAGGCGTACTTCCTTTAGAAATGCTCAGATTAACGGTAATCAGTCCTAATCTCTATCGAGCTTCAACATTTTATTCTTGGTGTAATGACAAATCTCCTGCAAAGTCAGGAGAGCAGTTCCTGTAAGATCCGGTTGACACTGGCGGGATCCGCTTTTCCCTGCATGGCTTTCATCGTCTGGCCGACTAAGAAGCCCATGGCCTTTTTCTTTCCCTTGTGATAATCCGAGACGGACTGCGGATTGTCCTCAAGGACGCGTTTGACAGTCTCTAGCAGCGCTCCCTCGTCATTTACCGTCTTTAAGCCCTTTTCCTCGACATAGGCTTCCGGATCCAGGTCCTCTTCAAACAGGGCCTCAAACACTTCCTTCGCCACGCTGCTGTTGATCGTCCCGGCATCGGCAAGGTTGATCAGCTTGGCAAGATTTTCAGCCGAAAAGCGCAGATCCTCAGGCTCTCTTTCTTTTTCCTTTAAAAGCCGCAGGGTCTCGCCCAGAATCCAGTTGGCGGCCTTTTTCGGCTTTCCGCTAATCGCTGCTGTCTCCTCGAAAAGATCCGCCAGTTTCTTGGACTCGGTAATCAGCCTCGCGTCATGCTCGGAGATGTCGAACTCCCTGCGGTACCTCTCAAGCTTTTCACTTCTAAGTTCCGGCTGGCGCCTCTTTACTCTGGCGATCCATTCATCATCAATATAGACCGGCACAAGGTCGGGATCCGGGAAATAGCGGTAATCCTGGGCATCCTCCTTGGAGCGCATCGCGTAGGAGTACTCCTTATTGTCATCCCAGCGTCTGGTCTCCTGAATGACCGGTTTTCCCATCTTAAGAAGTTCGATCTGGCGCTCCCGCTCCCCGTCAATCGCCCTGGCGATCGCCTTAAAGGAGTTTAAGTTCTTCATCTCGGTCCGGGTGCCAAGGCGCATCTCCCCCACTTTGCGCACGGAGAGGTTGACATCCGCCCGCATGGAACCTTCCTGCAGCTTGCAGTCGGAAGCTCCCAGATACTGGATAATCAGCCGCAGCTTGTCCAGGTAGGCGAGCACTTCCTCCGCGCTTCGCATATCCGGTTCAGAGACGATCTCGATCAACGGCACTCCGCTGCGGTTAAAATCCACCAGGGAACAGTCCTCCCACTCATCGTGGATCAGCTTGCCGGCATCCTCCTCCATGTGGATCTCATGGATGCCGATTACTTTCTTTCCGGAAGCCGTCTCGATCTCCACCCCGCCGTCATAGCAGATCGGCAGATACAGCTGGGAGATCTGGTAGTTCTGGGGGTTGTCAGGATAAAAGTAATTTTTGCGGTCAAACTTGCAGTACTGATGAATTTTGCAGTTGGTCGCCAGCCCTACGGAAAGGGCGTATTCCACGACTTTGCGGTTTAACACCGGAAGAGAGCCCGGCATCCCCGTGCACACCGGACAGGTATGCGTATTCGGCGCTCCGCCGAAAGCGGTCGAGCAGCCGCAGAAAATCTTGGTCCTGGTAGCCAGTTCCACGTGGACTTCCAGACCGATCACGGTTTCATACTGGTCTGCCATCTATCTCGCCCCCTTTCCTGCCGCTGCTTCCTCTTTCAAGGCGGCCTGCCCCTCATTTTTCGCGGAAGACAAAATCGGCGGCCTGGGGAAAGCACCCCTCGCCTGCTCATAAGCATACCCCGCCCTGAGGATCTTCTTTTCCTGGAAGCAGTCCCCGATCAGATGAAGGCCGATCGGCAGTCCTTTGCTGTCCAGACCGCAGGGCACACTCATGGCAGGCAGTCCTGCCAGGTTGACGGAGATCGTATAAATATCCCCCAGGTACATTTTAAGCGGATCGCTTAGGGAATCCCCGATCTTGGGAGCCGTCGTCGGCGCAACCGGACCTAAGATCACGTCGAAGCGCTCAAACGCGTGGTCAAAGGCCTTCTTGATCAGCGCCTTGGTGCGCAGAGCCTTCAGATAGTAGGCATCGTAATACCCGGAGCTTAACACAAAGGAGCCTAACAGAATCCGGCGCTTGACTTCCTCGCCGAAGCCCTCGGAGCGGGTCTTCTTATAAAGGGAATGCAGCCCTTCATACTCCTTCGTCCGGTAGCCGTACTTGATGCCGTCAAACCTGGCAAGGTTCGAACTTGCCTCCGCGCAGGCGATCACGTAGTAGGCAGGGATCGCGTACTCGACCAGGCTTAAATCAAACTCCTCCACCGTGGCCCCTAAGGACACGAAGGTATCCGCCGCGCGGCGGATGGCCTCCTCCACTTCGCCATCCAGCCCTTCTCCCAGGTAATCTGCCGGCAGACCGATTTTCAGTCCCCGCACATCCTCGCTTAAGGAGGAAAGAAAATCCGTATCGCTTCTTTCCATCGAGGTGCTGTCTTTCGGATCGTGTGCCGCGATCACCGAAAGAACAGCCGCGCAGTCCGTCACATCCCTGGCTATCGGTCCGATCTGATCCAGGGAGGAACCGTAGGCGACAAGGCCAAAGCGGGAAACCGTGCCGTAGGTGGGCTTTAAGCCGGTCACCCCGGTAAACGAACTGGGCTGACGGATGGAACCGCCGGTATCAGATCCTAAAGCGTAAAAACATTCTTCCGCCGCCACCGCCGCACAGGAACCGCCGGAAGATCCGCCCGGCACATGGTGTGTACCCCAGGGATTTCTTGTCACGCCAAAGCAGGATGTCTCCGTGGTGCTGCCCATGGCGAATTCATCCATGTTGGTTTTCCCTAAAACTACCGCACCGGCCTTTTGCAGGAGCTTCACCGCCTCCGCCGTGTAGGTGGGAGTAAAGTTATCTAAAATTTTCGAACAGCAGGTGGTCGGCAGTCCCTCTAAGCAAAGGTTATCCTTTAAGGCAACCGGCACCCCGGCTAAGGGCCCTGTCAGTTCCCCCTCATCGATTTTTTTCTGCACCAGGCGGGCTTGAGAAAGCGCCCCCTCCTCGTCAAGTGTCACGTAGCAGTGCAGCGTATCCTCCAGCTTTTTGGCCTTCTGTAAGCTTTCCTGTACGGCCTCTTCCACCGAAATCTCCCGCTGTCTGATCTTCCTGCCGAGTTCCACGGCTGTAAACTGCGTTATCTCCATGAAAATTTCTCCTGTATCCTGAAGGCTAAGCAAGTAAGCCCTTTGGGCTTTCGCTGTAAGCCTGACACGCTACTCCACGGTTTTGGGCACCTTGTAGGAGCCGTCCTTTTTCGCCGGGGCATTCTTCAGCATGTTTTCCCGGTCATCCCCGTTTGTGACCACGTCCTCACGAAACACGTTGTGTAGCGGGAAAACGTGGGACATTGGCTCCACACCCTCCGTATCCAGTTCGTTTAACTTGTCAATGTAGTCGAGCATGCGCCCCATGTCCTTCTTCGCCTGCTCCTTTTCCTCCTCGGAAAGCTCCAGCTTGGCGAGAATGCCCACATAGTCGATTGTCTCATCATCAATCACGTGCGCCATCGTCTGCTCCTTTCTTTCTGTCTTCCGGGGTTTTTCTTCCCGGTTTCCTCACCTCTTAAGTTTTTTCTGCCTTATAGGATTACGGCTCCAGCCTCGATAAATCGCGCGGGAAGAGAGTCGTCTCGCGGATGTTGTCCTCCCCGCAAAGCTGCATGGTCAGCCGTTCCAGTCCGATTCCCAGTCCCCCGTGGGGCGGCATCCCGTGCGCGAAGGCTGACAGATACTGCTCCAAACCTTCCTCGGTCATGCCCCTGGCGGCGATCTTGTCCTTCAGCATCTGCACATCGTGGATTCTCTGCCCGCCGGTTGTGATCTCCATGCCCGCGTAGAGCAGGTCAAAACTTAAGGTAAACTTTGGATCCTCCGGATCATCCATCGCATAGAAGGGACGCTTCTTGGACGGATAGTGGGTGACAAAGACAAAGTCCGCCCCGTACTCCTCCTTAAAGTAGCGACCGATCAGGACTTCCTCCTCAGGCTCCAGATCATAGGGATTGCGGATCCGCCGGTTGTATTTCTCCGCGGCCAGCTCTTTGGCCCTGGAAAAACGCACCACCGGAATACTGTCGGTTTTCGGCAGCGTCACGTGCAATAGATCCAGTTCCTTCTGATAGTTCTCCTGCAGCAGGCGCACCATGTACTGCAAAAATCCGGTCTCCATGGCCATGACATCCTCAAAGCTTTCGATGTAGCCCATCTCAAAGTCCAGACTCGTATACTCGTTCAGATGCCGTCTCGTGTTGTGCTTTTCGGCCCGAAACACCGGCCCGGTCTCAAACACGCGGTCAAACACGCCCACCATCATCTGCTTGTAAAGCTGGGGGCTTTGCTGCAGCACGGCGGGATGATGGAAATATTCGAGGCGAAACAGGTTGGCGCCGCCCTCCGCGCTCTTCGCGCCGATCTTCGGGGTGTGAATCTCGGTAAATCCCTGCCCGTAGAGGAAGTCGCGAAAGCTTCGCACAATTCCTTCCTGCAGGCGAAACTTCGCCCGCTCCCTTACGTTTCTTAACGATACCGCCCTGTAATTTAACTTCGCATCCAGCGAGGTCTTCATCTTCCACTTAAAGATGGGAAGCGGCATCGGCTCGCTGGGAAGTGAGAGAATGCGCACGTTCTTCATGCGAATCTCCACACCCATAGGGGCTCTTTCATCCTCCTCCAGAATGCCGCTTACCTCCACCGTCGCTCCCTCTTTGAGCTCCTTTAAGGAGAAGGAAGCGGTTTTTTCCTCATAGATGCACTGCAAAAGACTGTCGCGCTTTCTCAGGATCACAAAAGCGACCGCGCCCACCTCGTGGATCGCGTGAACCGCTCCGTTGACCGCGACAACAGTTCCGATTCGGTCCTTTTCCAGAAGCTGCCCCATCTGCAGCGTTTTCTCCTCATTTACTCCTGATAAAAATTCCATAGTACCTCCTGTTGGCGGATCTTCTTTTAGGCAGCCTTACCCCAAAGGGGATCCTCTGAAAGCTATTTTCCTTTTTCGCATTCAGCCATCTTACCTGTCCGAATTCGTTTCAGTCTATGAAGTCTTCTTTATGAAGCCAGCAGTTGTCCACAAAAAAATCCCGGAATGCCGAAACACTCCGGGACGGATTATTCTCCGCGGTACCACCCGCCTTGCAGATTCTCTCTGCCTGCTTTCACATGCTTAACGCGCATTCACGTACCGGCCTACTCTTCCTTCGACCGGGCGGCTCCGGAGTGTTCCCTATTGTTTTGTTCCCCCGGTTGGCACTTCCAGTCGCCGATGCCAACTCCCTGTCGGGTTTTGCAAAACAGAGTCTCCTTCTTCGCTTTTTTGTTTTCTCTTTTCCTTCTTTCGCCGACTCACGAAAACACCGGCAAAACACCAGCTGTTATCATACCATACCCCGGGAGAAGTTGCAACCGGAAATTTTTGTCCTGTTTTGCTTAGGATCTTTCAGTTTTTACTGGGCAAACTTAAGTATCCAGCAAATTTTTCTTTGTTTTGCAAAGCAGACAAAAAATCCCCTTGCTTCTTCCAAGGCCCGGAACCGCTTTTACAGAGTGCGGATTCGATCCAGGGCTGCCTGCGTATTTTCGTGGCTTCCAAAGGCGGTCAGGCGGAAATACCCTTCCCCGCTGGGACCAAACCCGGAACCCGGCGTTCCCACCACGTTGGCGCGGTTTAAAAGATCGTCAAAGAACTCCCAGGAGGTCTGCCCGTTCGGTGTCTTTAACCAGATGTAGGGGGCGTTCACGCCGCCGTAGACCGTATACCCCATCCCTTTTAAGCCGTCCAGGATCATGCGGGCGTTTTCCATGTAGTAGGCCACCTGTTCCTTAAGCTGCGCCTTTCCCTCCTCGGAATACACCGCCTCCCCGGCTTTCTGCACGATGTAGGGAGCGCCGTTGTACTTGGTGCCGTGTCTTCTCGCCCACAGGGAATGCAAAGATACGCCGCCGCAGAGCAGATCTTTCGGCACCACCGTAAAGCCCAGCCTCGTACCGGTAAAACCGGCGTTTTTGGAGAATGAGCGAAGCTCAATCGCACAGGTGCGGGCACCTTCACACTCATAAATTGAATGCGGCACGTTCTCCTCAGAAATATAGGCCTCATAGGCGGCATCGTAAAGGATCACCGCGCCTGCCCGGTTTGCGTAGTCCACCCACAGCTGCAGCTGATCCTTCGTAATCGTGCAGCCGGTCGGATTGTTCGGAAAACACAGATAAATCAGATCCGGTGTCTGCGTGGGAAGCTGCGGCGCAAAGCCGTTTTCGTCCGTACAGGGCATATAGATCACATCGCTCCAGGTCTCCGTCTGCGGATCATAGGTCCCGGTGCGGCCGGCCATGACATTGGAATCCACATAGACCGGATAGACCGGATCACAGACGGCGATGCGGTTATCCACGCTGAAGATCTCCTGGATGTTCGCGGAATCGCACTTGGCTCCGTCGGAGATAAAAATCTCCTCAGGGGAAATTTTGCATCCCCGTTTTGCATAGTCATTCCTGGCGATCGTCTCGCGAAGGAAGGCATAGCCTAAATCCGGGGCATAGCCGTGAAACGTTTCCGCGTGTCCCATCTCATCTACGGCCTTATGCAGCGCCTCTATGATCGCCGGAGCCAAAGGCTGCGTCACATCCCCGATGCCAAGCCTGATCACCTGCCGGTCCGGATGCGCCGTCTGATACTCCGCCACTTTGCGGGCAATCGTAGAAAACAGATAGCTGCCCGGAAGCTTCAGATAATTCTCATTTACTTTAAACATCTCATTGTTCTCCTTTATGAAAAGTCCGGAAACCTCAGAGCGCGATTTCCCCTTCAAACACAGTCACCGCGGGACCGGTCATAAACACGGTATCCTTTTCCCTGTCCCAGCGAATGCGAAGATCGCCGCCCCTTAAGCGGATCAGCGCTTCGTCTTCCAGCCAGCCGTTTAGGATACCGGCCACAGTCACGGCACAGGCACCGGTGCCGCAGGCTAAGGTCTCCCCGGTGCCCCGCTCCCAGACACGCATCTGAACGGTCCGCGAATCGAGTACGCGGATGAATTCCGTGTTGATTCGTTTCGGGAAACGCGCATGGTGCTCAAAAAGCGGACCGATGGAGGATAAATCCAGGCTGTCCACATCCTCCACGCGCACGATGCAGTGGGGATTGCCCATCGACACACAGGTCATGCGGTAAGGCGTTCCCTCCACCAGAATCTCCTCATCCACGACCGGGCTTTTTTCCGCAATCACAGGAATTTCCTGCGCCTCTAAAATCGGAGCGCCCATATCCACAGTCACCGAAGATACTTTTCCCTCCCGCAGGGAAAGGGTAAGTGTCTTGATTCCGCTGCCGGTGCCGATTGTTAAGGTCGTCTGATCGGTCATCCCATGGTCGTACACATATTTCGCCACGCAGCGAATCCCGTTGCCGCACATCGGGCTTACAGAACCGTCCGCGTTGTACATCTCCATCTCAAAATCCGCCCGCTTAGACGGCTTGATCAAGATCAGCCCGTCCGAGCCGATGCCAAAGTGCCGGTCACTGACCGTAACCGCCGTCTTCGCGGGATCTTCCACCGTCTCCGTAAAACAGTTGACATAGACATAATCGTTGCCGATGCCGTGCATCTTGGTAAACCGCATGAGTCCTTCCTCCTTATCCTTCTTATGGATCCTCCGGTCTGCCCTTTATGAGCCAAAGAGCGAAAGCAGCATCTCGGCCGTCTCCACGATATTCGTACCGTTGTCCATGCTGGTCTTTTGCAGGTAGCGGTGGGCCTCCTCCTCACTCATATGGTTTCTCTCCATGAGAAGCGCCTTCGCCTGATCGATCCGCTGCTGTTCCTCCTCACTGCGCTTTCGCAAAGCGGCTTTCCGTCTGCGTCTTTCCCGCGCATGCGAAGCGGAGAGTTCTTCCACCGCATCCAGAAGTTCCTGTGCCTTTAAGGGCATACAGACACTTTTGATGCCCTTCGGCACACCCTCTTCGATCACCCGCTGCGAGGCCACCAGCAGCATGGAAAAGGTCGGGGGCAGGCTTTCATGCAGCTGATAGTAGAGCATATCCGGAAAGCGGTACCCGCAGACCAGGATTCCTTCCCCCAGACGGTCGGCCGCCTGCAGCGCCGCCGTGCCGCTCGTGCAAACGGCAGCCACTTCGTATCCGCCCCTTACAAGCAGGTTTCGGATGTTTCTGGCATTCTCCGGTTTGGGAAACACGACCACTACATTTGTCATCCCGATCCTCCCGCGTTCGGTTTGCTTAACCTTCCTTTTTCCCTGCCTGTTTTCCCGAAACTTTACGGGAACCGGCTTCATTCTCTAAAGCGAATCCTTTCGGATTTTTTGCCGAAGAAAACCAGTCCGCGGCCCAAAGCTTCTCAAACTCTTCAGATCCGGGCTAAATACTGCTCTCTCTCCCACTCGGAAACCTGCAGACAGTAGGTCTTCCACTCGCTCTCCTTCGCCTCACAGTACCTCTTCACGAGATGTTCCCCGAGAACCGAGCAGATCAGCGAATCAGCGCGAAACTCCTGCAGAGCCTCCCAGAGGTTGACGGGCAGCGACTGAATGCCGTGGGCTTTCCGTTCATGATCGTCCAGGAAGGAGACATTCTCCTCCACACCCGCGGGCGGCAGAATCTGATTCTGAATGCCGTCCATGCCCGCCGCCAGACAGACTGCCAGTGTGAGATACGGATTTGCCGCCGAATCAGGGCTTCTTAACTCCACCCGGGAGTGAAATCCGCTTCCCGCCGGAATGCGGATCGAGACACTGCGGTTTTTTAACGACCAGGCCACGCATGCCGGAGCTTCATAGCCGGAGATCAGCCTCTTGTAGGAATTGACCAGAGGATTCGTGATCGCGCACATGCCCCTCATATGTTTCATCAATCCGCCGATAAAGTAGTAGGCCTCCCTGCTGAGACCATTTTTATCTGTCTCATCGTAAAAAGTATTGATCCCGTTGCGGCACAGAGACATGTTGATATGCATCCCCGAACCGTGCACGTTGGAGAGGGGCTTGGGCATAAAGGTGGCATGCAGGCCGTGACGCTTGGCGATCGTGCGGGCCGCCAGCTTAAACGTCATGACCGTATCCGCGGTCTTTAATGCTTCGTCATAGTGCAGATCAATCTCATGCTGAGCCGGTGCCGCCTCATGATGGGAGGCCTCCACCTCATAGCCCATCTCCTCCAGGGTTAAGACGATGTCCCTGCGGGCATCCTCCCCCAGATCAAGCGGCGAGACATCAAAGTATCCGGCCTGCTCATGGGTAAGCGTAGTCGGAAGCCCGTTGTCATCCAGATGAAAAAGGAAGAATTCACACTCCGGTCCCACTAAAAACCTGTAGCCCATCGTCTCGATCGAAGCGAGTGTGCGCTTTAAGACCTGGCGGCAGTCCCCCTCGAACGGGGTGCCGTCCGGATAGTAGATATCACAGATCAGCCGGGCCACTTTTCCCTGCTGCGGTCTCCAGGGAAAGATCACCAGAGTATCCGGATCCGGATGCAGGTACATATCCGACTCTTCAATCGGGACAAACCCTTCGATCGAGGAGCCGTCAAACATCACCTTGTTGTTCAGCGCCCGCTCCAGCTGGCTGGTCGTGACAGCCACATTTTTCAGATTTCCAAATATATCCGCGAACTGCAGCCGGACAAACTCCACGTCCTCCTCCTTCACAATGCGCATGATATCCTCTCTGCTGTATCTGCCCATAGCACTCTCCTTTTGCCAAAGTAAAATGAAGCATACCCACCCCGTAAAAAAGTATGCCCGGTTTGCATCTTCCTGTCCTTAAAAGCTTCCGTTTTCTTACCCTGTCTGACTGTTTTTCTTCGTGCACTCCCTGGCCACAAACAAAAGCCGCTCGCACTTTTCATCAGGTTCCCGCCCGGTATACGCCTCGCAGACCTTCACCGGGGAAAGCCCCGCTTCTTCCAAAAGACGCACAACCGTTCTGGGATCATACGCCTTCTGATAATGTGTCTCCTCCACCCTGCGGTATAAATCGTTCTCCTCGCGCAAAAAAAGCGTCAGATCGTATTCGTTGACTTTCTCCTCCTCAAAAAAGGAGTTTTCCCAGATGAAGCTGCAGTCCTCCCGGTTTTCGGCGATCACACCATCGCCCAGCACTTCCCGGTACTTATAGACCGTATTCATGTCAAACACGAACAGACCGCCCGGATCCAGGTAATTGTTCACCAGCCGAAAGGCCGCAAGAAGATCCTGCTCTTCCAAAAGATAATTCAGGGAATCGCAGACGCTGACCACCGCCCGCACGGTGCCGTAAAGTTCAAAGGAAGTCATCTCCTGCATAAGGTAGAGAATCTCATGCCCGGAACGGTCCCTTTTCTCAAGCGCCCGATCCAGCATCTCCGGGGAATTGTCCACCCCGATCATGTCATACCCGTAGGAAGAGAGCAGTTCGGTCATGGTGCCGGTGCCGCACCCCAAATCCAGCACAAGGCCGTCTGCAATCCCGTATTCCTTAAGCAGTCCGGCAAGACTTCTGGCCCACTCTTCGTAGGGCACGTTGTCCATCAGGATATCATACACCTGCGCGAACGTCTGATAAGCCGCCATCTACCACACCTGCCCCAAAAGCCCATAGAAAATCACACAGATAATGAAGGTCGCCATCACGAGTCCCAGGGCGATGGCCGGAATCGCCTTCCTCATCTTGATCCCTAACAGGGCCGCAATCAGGGATCCCGTCCAGGCTCCGGTGCCCGGCAGCGGAATCCCCACAAAGACCACCAGCCCCCAGAATTCATAGCGCTGAATCCGTTCGCTCTTGCCCATGGCGTGTTTCTCCAGCCAAAGAACCGGAGCGGCAAACCGCGTCTTTTTAAGCACCGCAAAAATCTTGGTAATCAAAAGCAGAATAAAGGGAACGGGGATCGCGTTCGCCACGATGCAGATGGGAATCGCCCGCCACATTTCCACGTGCAGCAGGGAGGCCACAATGAGACCTCCTCTCAGTTCCAGAATCGGAATCATGGACACGATAAAGATGACCAGTTCCGGGCTGATGATGCTGCCTAAGTTGTCCGCAAACCACTGTGCCAGTGTATTTGTCATAACATCCTCCTACAAAAGGTTTCTCTTCTCCAGGTACCGCTTCAGAAAGGACACAAGCACATCCATCTGCTCATCGGTGCCGATCGTGATGCGCAGATAATTCTCGATGCGGGGCTTGTGGAAATAGCGCACATAGATCTTTTCCTGTTTGAGGGCCTCAAATAGCTCTTCCGCCGGGCAACTTTCATGAGTCACAAAAAGAAAGTTGGCCTTCGAATCGGGAAAGGAAAAGTGAAGCTTATGAAGCTCCTCCTTGACGCGCTCCCTCGTGGATACAATCCTTCCCAGGATCTTTTGATAGTACTCTTCATCCAAAACAGCCGCGGTCCCGGCAGCGATGGCGGCCTGGTTTAACGTATAGGAATTGAAGGAATATTTGACGTCATTTAAATGTTTAATCAGACATTCATTTCCCAAAGCGTACCCGATACGAATCCCCGCTAAAGACCGGGACTTGGAAAAGGTCTGCACAATGAGGAGGTTTTCATAGCTTTCAAGCAGGGGCAAAGCCGATTCTGCCCCGAAATCGATGTAGGCCTCGTCCACGATCACCACCACATCAGGATTGCCGCGAATGATCGTCTCCACTTCGTTCAGGGAGAGCGGTATCCCGGTCGGAGCATTGGGATTGGGAAAGACGATCCCGCCGTTTTCCCGCAGAAAATCTTTCGGCGCGATCGTAAAGTCCTCCCGCAGCGGAATCATCCGGTAGGGAATCTCAAAAAGCTCCGCCCACACATCATAAAAAGAGTAGGTGATATCCGGAAACAAGATCGGCTTCCCGCCATGAAAAAAAGTTAAGAAACACATGGCGAGCACATCGTCCGAGCCAACCCCCGCAAACACCTGAGAGTCTTTTACCTGATAGCGCTTCGCCAAAGCCGAGGTAAGAGCGGATGCGGCAGGATCCGGATATCTGCGAAGCGCCTTGGCATCCATTCTTTGAAGAGCTTTCGTCACTTCAGGGGAAGGCGGATACGGATTCTCATTCGTATTCAGTTTGATCACATCCTGCTCTTTCGGCTGTTCCCCGGGCACGTAAGGGGTCACCCGGCGCACATTTTTCTCCCATGCTCGTTCCATCAGTCTCTCCTGTTTCTGTTAAGCTTAAAACCCTCTTTAACGCCTGAAGCGTCTGTTTCCCTTTTGCTTCCTTTTTTTGTTTCCTGTTTTTCTTTCGTTTCTATCTGTCTGCCGCAAGACCGTATTCCGCGGCCAGCTTCTGAAAGCCAGGCATCGCCCGCACAATCGTCTCATGGGAGACACAGTAAGCGATGCGCACAAACCCGGGGCAGGCAAAGGAACGTCCCGGCACCAGCAGAATCTGATACTTCTTGGCCCGTGCGCAGAAAGCCACCTCATCCTCCTCCGGCGATTTTAAAAACAGATAGAACGCCCCCTGCGGGTAAACAAAGGAGAACCCGCACTTTTTTAAGCCTTCGCAAAGGTCCTTGCGGTTTGTGTCATAGAACGCCAGATTCACCTGTTCGTTTAAGCAGCAGGCCACCGCTTTCTGCATCAGGGACGGAGCGTTGACAAACCCCAGCACACGCGTAGCCACGTTGGCGGCGGCCTGAATCTCCTCCGCACCGTCTAATTCCTCCGGCAGCACGAGGTAGCCGATTCGCTCCCCCGGAAGGGAGAGAGATTTGCTGAAGGAGTAGCCGATGACCGCGTTGTGATAAAACCTGGTCAGGTAGGGAACCTCTGCCCCGTCATAGGCAAGTTCCCGGTAGGGTTCATCGGAGATTAAATAGATCGAGGTCCCAAACTTTTTCTCCGCTGCGCAAAGGATTGAGGCCAGTTTGCGGATAGTCTCCTCCGAGTAGATCACGCCCGACGGGTTGTTGGGAGAATTGATGATCACGCCCTTTGTGCGGCTGCTTAAAAGCTGCTCAAACGCCTCCAGGTTTGGCTGAAACGTCTCGGTATCCGCCGCAACCACTTTAAGCACCCCTTCATAGTTTTCCACGTAAAACCGGTATTCCCCGAAAAACGGAGCGAAGGCGATCACCTCATCCCCGGGGTTTAACAGGGATTTTAAGATCACGTTTAAGCCGCCCGCCGCCCCTACGGTCATAACGATGTTTTTCTCCGTAAAAGAAGTGCCAAAGCGGGCATTTAACGATTCGGCCACCGCCAGACGCACTTCCTCATAGCCGGAATTGTTCATATAGCCGTGGACCGCCACCGGATCTTCCTTATCCAGAATGGAAAGGACGGCCTCCTTTACCGCTTCCGGTGCCGGCACGTTGGGATTGCCGAGGCTGAAATCAAAGACATTCTCCGCCCCGTACTGCTTTGCCAGCCGTTTTCCTTCCTCAAACATGGCCCGCGTCGCCGAGCTGTTTGCCACCATTCCCTTCATCTTTTCCGCAATCATCCTGAAAACTCCTCCTTCCTTACGTATCGCTTTCGCGCAAAATTCGTATGGCTCGCTAAACGTGCCTTTCCCTTTCCTCGAATCAACCGAAGGGCTCTTATTCTAAACGCCAGTTTTACGCTTTCCTCTCCCGCACCATGCCCTTCTCGATGAAAAAGGCCGGATGGTAGGAAAGCTTCGCCTGCCGCAGCCCTTCCTCCCCGGCGTCATCCTCGCGGTTGACGTAGCGAAATCCTTCCATCTCGTTTTTCACAAAGAGCTGGTTCATGACCGCGTAGGCGCCTTCCACCTCGGTCAGCGCTTTCTCGATGTGCACCACAAACGTATCCTCGCTTAACGGCTCCCCCATCGTAAAAGCCACCACCCGGCCCTGGGCCCGCAGACAGGCTCCGCGAAGGCCAAGCTCCTTTCGGTAGCGCAGACAGTTTTCGGCGACGAGAAACTCCATTTCCTTTTCATTATTCCCGTCAAAGGCGTTTTCCTTTCTCCACTCAGCCGCCATGGCAAGACAGTCCGCCAGATTCTCCTCATCCAGCGGTTCATAGCGAAAGTCCGGATACAGGCGCAAAAATTTGTTCACATGATTCTTCTTGCCGTGATACTTCTTTCCGGAAAGGTTGGCCAGGTTTTCGCGTTCATAGACATAATCCGCCGCGTCGCGGCTGTACTCGATCTGGAAACGTCCCGGAAACCACTCCTCCAGAAGCGCAAACTGCTCCGGCTGCACGAGATCCATGCGAAACGGCTGACCGTGCTCCCTGCTGAAGCGCATCATCGCCTCGAGCGCGTCCTTTTCCTGTCCGGACGGCCCCTTGGGAAAGCGGAATGAGAACTCCTCCCGCGCGGATTTTAGTATCAGCAGATCCCCAAACAGGGCGATCTGCGTCGGATACATCCAGTTCCACAAAAACAGGTTCACGAACGTATCCTCACAGCTTTTGAAGGCAGCCGAACGCAGACAGGAGTCAATCACCTCCCGGTCTGCCAGAGTCAGGTTCTTAAATGTAAGTGCCATATCTCCTCCTGCCTGAATATTTCTTTCCTTTTAAGTTTCCAGCTGCTGCTCTTCATGAGGCCCTCACTGCCGGTACAAATGGGCGTAAACCCCGTTTTTTGCCAGCAGTTCCTCATGGGTGCCCTCCTCCTCGATTCCGCGCTCAGTAAGCACCAGGATCTTCTGCGCATTTTGAATCGTGGAGAGGCGGTGGGCAATCACAAAGGTCGTGCGCCCCTTCGCCAGAGATTCCATCGACTGCTGTACAATCTTTTCACTCTCATTATCCAGCGCGGAAGTGGCCTCGTCAAAGATCAGAATCGCCGGATTTTTTAGGAAGACCCGGGCGATGGAAATCCGCTGCTTCTGTCCGCCGGAGAGCTTCACGCCCCGCTGGCCGATATCGGTCTCATACCCGTGCGGCAGCTTCATGATAAACTCATGGGCGTTGGCCCTTTTCGCCGCCTCGATCACTTCCTCATCGGTCGCGTCCGGCCTGCCGTAGCGGATATTTTCCATCACGTTTTCCATGAAAAGGTAGACATCCTGCTGCACAATGCCGATCTGCGCTCTCAGGCTGCTCTGTGTCACGGTGCGGATATCGATGCCGTCGATTAAGATCCGCCCGCCCACCACATCGTAAAACCTGGGGATAAGGCTGGCCAGCGTCGTCTTGCCGCCCCCGGAATTGCCCACAATGGCTAAATACTCGCCGGGAAGCACGTGCAGGTTGATATGATCCAGCACCTGCCCCAGCTCCTCGTCATAGCAAAACGAGACATCCTCAAAGCGCACATCGCCTTTGACGCTGGGAAGCGTCACCGCGTCAGGGGCATCGGCGATATCCGGCTTCACATCCAGCATCTCCAGGAAACGCAAGTAGCCGCTGTAGCCGCTTTGAAACTGCTCCATGAAGTTCATGAGCTTTCTGACCGGCTCCGTGAAGTTGTTGATATATAAAAGATACGTCACAAGATCGGCGACGGAAGCTTTCCCGGAGAAGATAAAGAAAGCCCCGGCGATTAAGGCCACCACCGTCACCAGCGTCGTCAGGGCCGTCATCACAGAGTTTAACCAGGCCATGTACCAGTAACTGCGGCGTCTGCTCTCGACAAACTCCTCGTTTCCTTTGCGGAACTTTTTCAGTTCCATCTCCTCGTTTCCAAAGGATTTCACGGTGCGGATGCCGCTTAAGCTGTCCTCGATCTGCGTGTTGATATCGGCGATGCGGGCTTTGTTCACCCAGTAAGCCCTGCGCAGTTTCCCGTTAAAGAACAGCGCGTAGATGAGCATAAACGGCACAAAGGAGAAGGTAATCAGGGTAAGCGGCAAGTTGATTCGCACCAGGATGACGAAGGAGCCGACCAGCTTGATGAAGGAAATCACCAGATCTTCCGGCCCGTGGTGCAAAAGTTCGCTGATATCAAAAAGGTCCGTTGTGACCCTGGACAGGAGCTGTCCTACCTTCTGATTGTCATAAAAATGGAACGACAGTTCCTGATAATGGGAAAAGAGGTCGTTGCGCATGTCGTGCTCCATCCTCGTCCCCATCATATGCCCGTAATAAGTGATAAAAAAGTTGCAGGCCCACTCAAGAAGGGTCAACACCACCAGCACGATTCCCAGCTGCACAATTCTTCTTAGAGGTTCGCTTCCCGGTAAGATCAGCACCTCATTCGTGATATAGCGCACGATCAGAGGAATCAGCAGCGTGATCCCGGATCCCGAGACCGCAAAGAACAGATCCGCTGCCAGCAGCCCCTTATACGGCCGATAATAGCCGATCAGTTTTTTCCATTTGTGTTCCATCAAACACCTTCCGGAGAACAATCCTCGTTTACGATTCTACAATCAGGTTCTGCAGCCGCATGACCGCGATCACGTCGTATACGTATTTCGCGCACAGTTCATCGCTCTCGGCTTCCACCATCACACGAATCACCGGTTCCGTGCCGCTTTCGCGAACCAGAATGCGCCCGTTGCTGCCAAGCTCCTGGGAAGCCTTCTCGATGGCCGCGACCACCGCCTCATTCTCCATGGCCGCCTTCTTATCCGCCACCCGCACATTTTTTAAAAGCTGCGGATAGATCTTCACTTCCGAAGCCAAGGTGCCCAGGGTGCTCTTCTTGTTGATCACCGCCTCCATCAGCATTAAGGAAGTGAGAATCCCGTCCCCGGTCGTGGCGTGTTTGCTGAAGATGATATGGCCGGACTGTTCGCCGCCCAGGCAGTTTCCGTTCGCCAGCATGTTCTCATAGACGTACTTGTCACCGACCGCCGTCTTCTCATAGCCGATGCCGATCGCGTCCAGGGCCTTGTAAAGACCGATATTGGACATGATCGTGGTGACGATCGTGTTGTTCTTTAATTTTCCCTCCTCCATCATGTACTTGCCGCAGATGTAGAGGATACGGTCGCCGTCCACCACGCGTCCGTACTCATCGACCGCGATGCAGCGGTCCGCGTCCCCGTCATAGGCAAAGCCCATGTCGAGTCCCTTTTCCCGCACGAAGTGCTGCAGCACTTCGATGTGGGTGGAACCGCATTCCCGGTTGATGTTGGTGCCGTCCGGCTCATTGTTGATCACATAGGTTTTGGCTCCCAAAGCATCAAACACGCTCTTGGCAATCGAGGAGGAACTGCCGTTGGAACAGTCCAGACCGATCTTATAATTCTTAAACGAACGCGTCGCCAGAGAGATCAGGTAGCCGATGTAGCGGTTTCTGCCTGCCACGTAGTCGGTCGTGCGCCCGATGTGATCGCGCGTAGCCAGCGGCAGTTCCGGGATCTTCCCGTCGATGTAGTCCTCGATCTGCTCCTCAATCGAAGATTCGATCTTGGTGCCGATGGCGTTGATGATCTTGATCCCGTTGTCATAGTAGGGATTGTGGCTGGCGCTGATCATAATGCCGCAGTCAAACTCGTCCAAACGCACCACGTAAGCCACACTGGGCGTGGTCGTCACATGCAGCAGATAGGCATCCGCCCCGGAGGCCGTAAGGCCAGCCGCCAGGGCGTATTCAAACATGTAGCTGGAACGCCTCGTATCCTTGCCGATGACGATCCTGGCCTTGTGATCCTGACCAAAGTACCAGCCGAGATACCGTCCTACCTGGTAGGCATGCTCAACCGTCAGATCCACGTTGGCTTCCCCGCGAAAGCCGTCTGTACCGAAATATTTTCCCATAGGTTGCACCCCGTCGTTTCTGTGTTTATTTCTGTGTTTATTTCTGTGTTTATTTCTTTGCCTGTTTCTCTGTTCGGTTCTTCTTCAGGCACTCTCGCCCATCTTTGCGAGTTTCGCCGCCTGGTCAGCCGCGATGCAGCTGTCCACAATCTCCGTCAGATCCCCGTCCAGGATCTTCTCCAGCTTATAAAGTGTCAGATTGATCCGGTGGTCAGTCACCCTTCCCTGGGGGAAGTTGTAGGTTCGGATCTTTTCCGAGCGGTCGCCGGTTCCCACCTGGCTGCGGCGCTCCTGCGCCTGGGCGTCA
Source organism: uncultured Lachnospiraceae bacterium (assembly GCA_964643295.1). Taxonomy (GTDB): domain Bacteria; phylum Bacillota; class Clostridia; order Lachnospirales; family Lachnospiraceae; genus Merdiplasma. Next base: position 67,761 of record CAZXSN010000008.1, on the reverse strand, counting down.
TGCGCCTTCTGCAGTTCCAGGTCGTAAAGCTTCGCCCGCAGCACCTTTAAAGCCTTGTCCTTGTTTTTCAGCTGCGACTTCTCATCCTGGCAGGAGATCACAATCCCCGTGGGGATATGGGTTAAGCGCACCGCCGAATCGGTGGTGTTCACGCACTGTCCTCCGTTTCCTGAAGCGCGGAAGACATCGAACCGGCAGTCGTTTAAGTCCAGGTTCACATCCACTTCCTCCGCCTCCGGCATGATCGCCACGGTCACTGTGGAGGTGTGGATGCGTCCGCCCGATTCGGTTTCCGGCACCCGCTGCACACGGTGAACGCCGGATTCGTATTTCAGCCTGGAATAGGCACCCCTGCCGGTGATCATAAAGCTTACAAACTTCAGGCCGCCGATGCCGATCTCCTCCGCGTCCATGGTCTCCACTTTCCAGCGCTGACTCTCCGCGTAGTGCACATACATGCGGTAGATATCCGCCGCGAACAGGGCAGCCTCATCCCCGCCCGCTCCGGCGCGGATCTCCACAATCACGTTTTTCTCGTCATTGGGATCTTTGGGCAAAAGCAAAATTTTCAGCTGCGTCTCCAGCTCCGAAGAACGCTTCCTGGCAGTGGAAAGCTCGTCTTTGAGCATCTCGCGCATCTCCTCGTCGTTTTCCTCCTCCAGCATGGAGAGACTGTCGGCGATCGTCTCCTGGCAGCGCTTGTACTCGCGGTAGACATCCACAATCGGCGCCAGATCACTCTGCTCCTTTAAAAGTTTCTGGAACTGTGCCGGATCGCTTGTCACGGAGGGTTCATTCAGCATCTTTAAAATTTCCTCCATCCGGTTCAACAGATCCTCCAGTTTGTCAAACATGGTATCCTCCCGTTCTTAAGGTTTCTTAAGATGATCTTTTTTCTGACATAAAGAAACTCCCCCTGCCCGCCAAGGGCCCTTAAGGGGGAGCGCACCGGCGTCCCGCCACCACGCGGTTTCGTCCGGCAAGATCCCGTATGATCTCGATCTCCTGATAGAAAGGCTCCATAAGGCAGCAGACACTATCCGCCTGCTCGCATCCGACCTCGAAAAGCAGGAAGCCGCCGGACTTTAAAAAGGAAAGACTTCCCTCCACAATCCTGCGGTAAAAGTCCAGCCCGTCCGCTCCTCCATCCAGGGCCATGAGCGGCTCATGCAGACGGACTTCCTCCATCAAAGAGCCAATCTCCCCGCTTGGGATATAGGGCGGGTTGGAGACGATACAGTCAAACTGCCCCTGTATCTTTTCAAACAGGTCGCTTTCCACAAACGAAACGTCTGCCCCTAAGTTTGCGGCATTCTCTCTCGCGACGGTAAGCGCCTCTTTAGATAAATCGCTGCCGGTTGCGCGAAGTCCCGGGATAAGCTTTGCCAGACTTATGATGATGCAGCCGGATCCGGTACATAAATCCAGCACCGCATCGCCCGGACGGATTCGTTTTCGCGCCTCTTCCACCAGCGTTTCCGTATCCTGTCTGGGAATAAGCACCTGCTCATTTACCCGAAAGGAAAAGCCGAAGAATTCCTGTTCCCCGGTCAGATGCTGCAAAGGGATATGCTGTCCGCGCAGTCTCACCATCTTACGATACCGATCAACAGTCTCTGCCGGTACTTCCTCCCCGGAACATAAAAGATACCGGGTGCGGGTAAGAACCGCTGCCTCCTGCAAAAGAAGCCAGGCATCGTTGGCAGCCTCCTCAATTCCCTGTCTCTTTAAGTCGTCTGAGGCGACACGCAAAAGCTGCGCAAAGGTCATGGACTTTCTCCCCTTTTCGATCGCCGGATACCGGATCTTTTCGCTTCAGGGACTGGGTGTGCCATTTTCCGGGGTTTTGTTTAAGTCATAGTGAGCGCCAAAGTTGTCATTTAAGTAGGCTCTCCAGTCGAACACCGCCTCCACGGAGGCAATCCCCACCTCGATCATCGAATCGTCCGGCTCTTTGGTCGTCAAAGCCTGCAGACACAGTCCCGGTTTGCTAAGGAGGTTGACCAGCAGATTGTCATACCGGCCCGCCAGACGGATAAACTCGAAAGAAACCCCCGCGATTACCGGCAGAAGCATCAGGCGGATGAACACTCTCCAGAACGGCGATTCCACACGGATAAAGAGGAAGAAGACGATGCTGACCAGCATCACGATCAGCAGGAAACTCGTTCCGCAGCGCTTGTGCTCCTTGGAGCTTTTGCGCACGTTCTCCACGTTCAGCTCCAGGCCGTGTTCAATACAGTTGATGCATTTGTGTTCCGCCCCATGGTACATAAAGGTGCGCTGAATCTCCTTCATGCGGGAAATCAGGACAATGTAGGTTAAAAAGATGGCCAGCCTTAAAACCGCCTCGCAGATGGAGATTAACATCTCCGAATCCGTCACCAGCCGCAGAGCGCGGGAGAGAAAGTAGGGAAGCATCATAAACAGGGCAATCGAGATCACCAGGGAGAAGGCCACTGTAAAGCCCATCATGAAGCCGCTGCTCTCCTTCTTCTCCTCCACAGGCGTATCCGCGCCGCTTCGTTTTTCTAAACGTTCCCGGTCCGCCTTCGCCTGATTCTGTGCCTTTAAGATCGCCTCATCGGCCTCCTTCTCTTTGCCCTGGGCTCTTAACTTCTCAGCTTTCTTGCGTGCCTTCTTCTCCTCTTTCGCCAGGCGCTCCTCCATCTCCTCCGGTGTCTCCTCGGCGAAAAAATCCGCGGAGTACATCAGAGTCTTCATCCCCAGGAAAAGTGAATCGATAAAGTTAAACACCCCGCGGATGATGGGAAGCTTCAAGATCTTCTCATTTTTCATGATGCTGTGGTACTCGTCAGTCTTGACCACAATCTCTTTGTCCACCGTGCGGACAGCCACCGCATACTTGCTGCCGTTTCGCATCATCACGCCTTCCATGACCGCCTGTCCGCCTATATTGGAATACTTCATTTTCGTACCTGTTCTTTCATGAACTCCACTGACTCTGGCACCGGAAACACTCCAGCGCTCTTTCCTGCCAGATGGAGGAAATCCTTACTTTTCCCTGATTTAAAAACAGGTTGAGATTTCGCAACCCCAACCTTATCTTTACCTCACTATTTACCTTGCAAACCGTACTTCCTGTTGAACTTATCAATGCGTCCGCGGGCCACTGTCGCTTTCTGCTGGCCGGTGTAGAATGAATGGCATTTGGAGCAGACCTCTACGTGGATCTCTTTCTTGGTAGAACCTGTCACAAACGTATTGCCGCAGTTGCAGGTAACGGTCGTCTGATAGTATTTGGGATGGATTCCTTCCTTCATGTTTTTTCACCTCTTTATAATTATTTGTGAACTGCTTGCGGCCGTGCCGCCGATTTCCGGTTCATGCCGTTTTCCTTTTCCCGGTAAGATTCCCGGACTACCCCTGCAAGTCCCTGCAGTTGGCTGCCCGTAACCGAAAGTCCATTTTTCGGATCTTTGTCTGCCTTACAAAGTCTGTTTGAAAAGCCCGAAACGCCGCGAAGGGAAGGTAAGCTGCCTCCTCATTTGCCGACACGTTTCGCCTTTTTTCGGACAGCGAATGGATTATAGCACAGAACTTCCCCGATTGCAAGCCTCGCGCCAGGCTTTTTCCGACTCGTGGACGCCGATTTCACGAAAATTTCACACTTGCCTTTCGCTCTCTTTGAGGCTGTTCTTTGGTCTTTTTTTATGTTTCAAAAACGATGCGCTTTTTCTAAGCGCCTGGGAAAAATTCGGCCGCGCGGCAAAAGGCTTAAGCCTTAAGAACACCTTTAGATAAAGCGCTGTCTGCGGATTCTGGCCACGAGTTCGCGGTTGTCCCTCGTGTGCACGAACATGTTGAGGATGTTTTCCACCGCTTCCTCACTCTTCATGCCGTTTAAGGCCTTGCGCATGATGTAGACGGCTTCCAGCTCATCCTGATCGAGCAGCAGATCCTCCCGCCTTGTGCCGGATTTCTGGATATCGATAGCCGGGAAAACCCGCCGCTCGGAGAGCTTGCGGTCCAGTACCAGCTCCATGTTGCCGGTGCCTTTGAATTCCTCGTAGACCACGTCGTCCATCTTGCTGCCGGTATCCACTAACGCCGTCGCCAGCACGGTAAGACTGCCGCCCTCGCGCATGTTGCGGGCAGCGCCGAAAAAGCGTTTCGGCATATGCAAAGCCGCCGGGTCAAGGCCGCCGGAGAGGGTACGTCCGCTTGGCGGAACCGTCAGATTGTAGGCCCTAGCCAGTCTCGTAATCGAATCCAGCAGGATCGTCACATCCCGATTGTGCTCCACCAGCCGCTTCGCCCGCTCGATGCACATCTCGGAAACGCGTTTGTGATGCTCCGGCAGTTCATCGAAGGTGGAATAGATGACCTCCACGTCATCGCCCACGATCGCCTCACGGATATCCGTCACTTCCTCCGGGCGCTCATCGATTAAAAGGATGATCAGCTTCATGTCAGGGTCGTTCTGCAGAATCGATTTGGCGATCTCCTTAAGCAGCGTCGTCTTGCCCGCTTTCGGAGGCGAGACAATCATCCCTCTCTGCCCCTTGCCGATTGGTGAGATCAGGTCCACGATCCGCATGGCGATATCCCGCGAGCCGCGCTCCATGCGGAGTCTCCTGTTGGGGAAGATCGGTGTCATGTCTTCAAAGTTGTAGCGTCTGGATGCTTCCGCCGGAGATAAGCCGTTGATGGTTTTTAAATACAGCAGGGCGCTGAATTTCTCATTCTGGGCCTTGATCCTTGTATTGCCGGAAATGATATCCCCCGTTTTCAAACCAAAACGGCGGATCTGAGACGGGGAGACATAGACGTCATTTTCCCCGGGCAGATAGTTGTCACTGCGGATAAACCCGTATCCGTCCTGCAAAACTTCCAGGACACCGCTGACTTCGATGCCGGAATCCAACTGTGCCAGTTCCACGGGCGGCTTGTCGCTCCTGGTATCCCTGCTCCTTCGGGTATCCTCCCGCGCATTTTCCGGATTTTCTCCCCTTCCCTCGTAAGAAGGCTGGACTGGCTGTGAGGACTGCAAAAACTGGGGTGTCTGCGTTGACTGGG
>CAZXSN010000008.1:0-62621 GCA_964643295.1 uncultured Lachnospiraceae bacterium | reverse complement strand
GTCCCGGGTTTTCCCTTCTTCCCGAAGTTCTTTCCCTTCCTTCATAGGAAGGCTGGACTGGCTGTGAGGACTGCAAAAACTGGGGTGTCTGCGTTGACTGGGAAGACTGTCCGTCACGTCCCGGGTTTTCCCTTCTTCCCGAAGTTCTTTCCCTTCCTTCATAGGAAGGCTGCGAATCGCGTATCGGAGGAGCCTGCTGCAAGGGAGTCTGAATCACAGGTGTCTGCTCCCGGTTTTCCGCAGGAGTCTCTTCTTTTCTGGCGCCATTTTTCATGGCCTCCGCGTATTCCCTCGCTTCCCGCTCTTCCCGTTCCTTCTCCCGTAATGCTTTCTCCTGCGCGTCGATGGCATCCTGGGCCAGCATGGCCTCCACCACTTCGCTCTTCTTCATCCCGGATACTGCTCTGATTCCGCGTGCCTTGGCAAGATCCTTCAGCACTGCCACGGATAAAGATTCATATTTTTCTCTCATATACACCTCAACTGTTTCATTTTTCATTACACATGGGAATCATTTCAGAATCGAACTGTTATGTATTCTTGTAATTCCATTCGCCGCGCAGAAAGCGGCAGCATGTATGAAGCAGGCTCGTCACTCCCGATGCCTGAATAAGATTTTGTCTGCTTTCAGCATAACACATCACGCCGAAAAAGAAAAGAGTTTTTTTCGCATTTCCGCCCGTTTTCCCTGATTTTCCCCATTTTCACCAAAAGCGGACGCCAAAAACGGGAAATTTCTGCCTTATTTAACGTCTCCTGCAGGTTTTTCGACCAGACCGGCTGCTTTTTAAGGATTCGTGTCAGGGTCTTTTTCTTCGAATCAAAGGCAAAATTTCAAAAGGGGATGATACAGATAGGGAAAAGAAAGATCCGCCTTCCCCCGCCGGCGAAAAATCACCGGACCTTAATTTTCAAACCGCACCCTTCCTCTTTTCTTCTCCAGGGACGCCTCTTTGTGCTTAACAGTCCTTTAAGGCCGTATCTTTCCACCAAGTCAGGCAAAGCCTCCTTTTACGCGCTTTCTGTTTTCCCGGGTTTTTCGTAAACCTGTTTCTTTTGAACCGACTCTGCGTTCACCGATTTCTCTCCCCGTATTTCGTCCGCTTTTTTCGCGTAGGCATACGCTTTGCACCTGGAAAAAGGGCCCTCTCTTCGGTTTCGGAGAAACTTCTTAAAATCACCGCATAATAAGAAATTAAGAAATGCAGATACGTACATATTTAGATCTGTCAATCTGTTGCCTGGGCCTCCCTGAAAACCCAGGTGAAAAGCGATCCTTTCGAAGTCCTCTCTCTGCGCAGAGGAAAACCCAGCCTCCCCATTTATATCCATCGATATAAGTAATCCATAGGCTTCCTCGAAAGGAGAAGGAAGCAGACAGTCTGCCGGAAGATGAGAGAACAGCTGTCAAAATCCGCCGTATTCTCCCCGGGCTTCGTGTTTCCCAATCAATGTACTAAAGATCCGCTGAAAAGTCTGCCATCTAAAAGAGGATTCGCGGGAAAGGAAAAAGAGCGAACAAAAAAGTTTTTCGGTCAGCTGACGTAACCTTATCGGCAGGCAAAGCGGAAAGCAAATGCGTTAGCGTTCCACTTTCAGTTTATCCCCTGCCATCTTTAAGGTGTCAAGAATCTCCTCCGCGGGCATATCTAAGAAAGCGGAAAGTTCCCCGACCGATACCTTATGGCCTAAATCCTCCTCCAGCTCATCAATCGCCTGGCTTAAGCGGCTGACACGCTGCACCAGCCCGTCCTTTTTCTTCCGGTCATCGTCATGTTCCCTGATCGCCTCCTGCATATGGCGGCTCACCTCATTCATAAGCTGCGCCTGATAGGCAGCCAGCGTTCCCTGCTCCCTTAATCCATCCAGAGCTAACAAAAGACCGACATTTCCCTCCTGAATCAGATCCTCAAAAGGACAGTCCTTCCCCTCATACTCGGCAGCCATGGTAAAGACCATCTGCAGATATCTTGCGGCCAGCCGGTCACGGGCCTGTCTTTCCCCTCTGACAGCGGCTGTGAAAAGCGCGAATTCCTCAGCGGGCGAAAGTTCCTCGCTTTGTTCGATCTCCTCCAGATACGCATCCAGCCACAAAGGGATACCGGACTCATCCAAAGCCTCCTCTTCCTCTTCCGGATCCTGTATCTCACCGTCAGATGGCTTTTTTTCTGTCTGCACCGTTTTAGCCGCGGATTCATACCCTTCCACCGTGATCTGCTGGTTATGAAGGTACTCATAGACCAGACCTTTCTGCTCGGGGGTTAAGGGAAAGTCGGCGAAAATCTCATCGATCTCCTCCCTGGAAAGCGATCCGCCCTTCTTGCGGGCCAGACTGGTCACCTCGTTCAGCATTCCGCGAAATACGTTCTTTTCTTCCATTCCATTCTCCATCTTATACCGCGAAGGGCTCACAAACAAAGCACCCCTCCTGTTTCGTTTTCCACTATCCTCCAAAGACCGCCTGTGTCTGTTTCGCCCAAAGCAGATCTTTATCCCTCCTGATCGCGCAGGTACTCAATTGCCCGCATAAGCGGCAGATCGGTATCTTCCCCGGGATCCAGATCTTCCTGACCTGTCTGCGCCTGGGTTTCGCTTTGCACTTTCGAATCAGCGCCTGTGTCGTCCTGTGCCTCCTCTAAAGTCTTCGATTCCTTAGGCTGTTCCACTTCGATATCCGGAAAAATACCCCTGCTGTCGATATCCTGCTCCCCCGCCGTCAGATATTTATCAGTCGTAAGCTTCAGCGCGGATCCGTCATCCAACAGATAGGTTCGCTGTACAACTCCCTTGCCGTAGGTCTTCGTGCCGATGAGCGGCCCCAGGTCATAATCCTGGATGTCCCCGGCAAAGATCTCAGCCGCGCTGGCGCTGTTTTCATTGACCAGCACCGCCAGGGGACCGGTAAAAAGCTGCTCAGCATCCGAGGAATATTCTTCGCGTTTTCCTTCCTTATTCTGTGTGGAGACAATTAACCCTTCGGGCAGCAGAAAATCCAGCACCTCGCAGACAGAATCCAGCACTCCGCCCGGGTTGTCGCGCACGTCAAAGATCAGTTTCTTCGCCCCCTGGGCACTTAAGTCCTGCAGAGCCTGCTGAAACTGTTCTACCGTAATGGAGTCAAACTCAAGGATCTTCAGAAGCCCAATTCCCTCCTCCAGAAGACGGTACTCCACGGTCGGGATCTCCACATGTTTCGGCTCCATGGCAAAGGAGAGACGCCTGCCGTTTCTTAACACGGTCACCGTCACGCTGCCCTCTTTCTTTTTGATCCGATCCACCACCTCAGAAAGACTTAAGCCATCCACTCTGGTTTCATCGACCTGAATGATCTCATCATCCACCTGCATACCGGCTTCCCAGGCGGGAGTCCCTTCATAGATACCGGCCACGCGCACCCGATCACTCTCCTCATCATAAAGAAGAGTAATCCCGATGCCGAAATATTCGCCCTCGCTCTCCTGTAAAAGTTCCTGTACCTCCTGCTGCGTGTAGTAGCTCGCGTAAGGATCGTTTAAGCCTACGGCAGCCCCCTGAAAAAGCATGGAAGATAAGAGTTCCCCGTCCACCTCATACAGAAAGGTGTCTTCGACCTGCTCCTCGATCTCCTCCAGTTTTTCCAGTGTCTTTCTGCTCGTTAAAACCTTCGCGCCGAGATCCTTTTCCTCCCCCACATGAGCGCCGACGGTGCCGTTGGTCACCAGATAGATTCCCATCACACAGATCACAGACAGAAAGATGCCAAACAAAACTCCCTTTGCAAAATCGAAACTCTTCCGGACTTCTTTCGGTTCTTCTGAAGGTTTCCCTTCCCGTTCTCTGGCTGTCTCCTCCAGCGCTTCTTCTTCCAGCACTTCCCCGCCCGATTCTGTCGCCCGCTGCTCGTCCATCTTTCGCCTCCCCGTCAGACCAGAAACTTTTTTCGTCAGCTGCTTCCTTTTGGTTTACCCATCTGCCTGCCGCATCACCTATCTTACCCGAACCGAAAACAAAGGCCAGTACCTGTATCGTGCCGGCCCTTTTTCACTCAGTAATCCTGGTTTTCCATATATTTCATGTATTTTACCACCATCAGAGCGATCTTAAAGGTGATCGCGTCCTCAAAAACTCTCAGATCCAATCCGGTGGACTTCTGCAGCTTGTCCAGCCGGTAAACCAGCGTATTCCGGTGGATATAAAGCTGTCTGGACGTCTCGGAGACATTCAGACTGTTTTCAAAGAACTTGTTGATCGTAGTCAAAGTCTCTTCATCAAAATCATCCGGGGATTTTCCCTCAAAGATCTCCCTGATAAACATCTTGCATAAGGGAATCGGCAGCTGATAGATCAGCCGTCCGATGCCTAAGGAACTGTAGGCGATCACCTGGCGCTCGGAAAAGAAAATCTTTCCCACGTTGAGCGCCATGCGGGCTTCCTTGTAGGAACGGGATACGTCCTTGATCTCCCAGACGATCGTCCCGTAGGCAATCACCGCATCCTGCCGCTTTTCATCCGGCAGCGCCTTCAGAATCACTTCGGCCTGGCTGTGCATCTCCGGATAGCCCTCGCTTTCCTGCAGCTCTCTGACCACGATAATGCTGCGCTCATCCACGGCGGTGACAAAGTCATTGACCTTGCCGGCAAACAGCCCCCGCACCAGTTCCAGGGAACTGTTCTCCTTCTCATGGCTGACCTCCACGATAAAGACCACCCGGCGCACGTCCGTATCGATATGCAGCTTTTTCGCGCGGCTGTAGATATCCACCAGAAGCAGGTTGTCCAGCAGGAGGTTCTTGATGAAATTGTCGCGGTCAAAGCGCTCCTTGTAGGCCACCACCAGGCTCTGCATCTGAAATGCGGCCAGCTTGCCCACCATGTATGCGTCATCGCTGCTGCCGTTCACGATCAGGATATACTCCAACTGAGTGTCATCAAGCACCTTAAAAAACTGATACCCGGATATCACCTGACTGTCCGCCGGCGATCCCACAAAACTAAGCACCGAATCGCGGAAGCTCTCGGCTCCCTCAAACGTGGAGGCCAACAGAATCCCTTCAGTATCCATGATGCACAAATCCACCCGGCTGATCGATTTCAGTCCGTCGAGTGTTGACTGTAAAACCTGATTAGATATCACGGAAGTATCCTCCTTCGCAAAAATTTCCCAAGCCACCCCGCTAAGTACAACTATTTTAATATATCTCCCCGAGAAAATCAATCATTTTTGTGAAAGTTGCACGAAACAAATTTTTTTGAAGGCCGGATTTCTGGTAAATTCCTGTAAAAGGAGAGGATCAGCCGCCCCAAATCCTGTACAGCCGCCAATTCCCTCAAAGAACGCGCAGTGAGACAAAAGGGGAAGGATAAGGAAACGTTCCCGCCGTCAAAATCCCGCCTGTAGGAAGGGCAGGGGGCAGTCAGGTATGGACCTTCAAGAGCACGCAAAGACACGCCAAAGAGAGCGGCTTATTTAAGCCGCTCTCTTCGCAATCCTTTTTATTCCTTTTCTTTCCCCGCCTGTTCCCCGATTTCAGCCGCACTCCCCGTAAGGGGAGCATGGACAGACACTTCTTTGCCGAAGTCACCGGCGGCCAATTTAAGACTTAAGATCCTTCCATCCTTTTGATTTGGCGCTTTTCCGCTTTCGGGACATACGGATGAATACATACATGCCTTATACTTCAAACAGCAGATCGCCGTAGGAAGGCATCGGCCACATCGCCTTATCGACAATCATCTCCAGCTTGTCCACCGGTGCGCGAAGCTCGGCCATAGCCGTCATCACCACATCGTGATAGAAGACCGCGCGGTCTCTGCCGTCCGGCATCTCAGAGGCCTGATCCGTCACCTCGATCAGTTTCCGAAGAGCGGATTTCGCCTCGATCAGAAGATTATTGCTCTCCACCAGCAGATCTTTCTGCACCGGAGTGTCAACGCCGACTTCCTTGACCGCGATTACGGTATCCGCCAGGCTCTTCGTGTACTTGATCACAGCGGGGATGATCTGCTTGCTCGCCATGTCGATCATCGTACGCGCCTCGATATTGATGGCCTTGGCGTAATTCTCGTACTTGATCTCCACACGGGATTCCAGCTCGGATTTCGTGAACACGCCGAACTTTCCGAACAGGTTGATGGCCTTGTCCGTGATCAGAGTCGGGATCGCATCCACCATGGAGCGGATATTGGGGAGACCCCTGCGCTGCGCCTCTTCTACCCAGTCTTCCGAGTAGCCGTTGCCGTTGAAGATAATCCGCTGATGCTCGGTCAGATACTTCTTGATCAGGTCATGAACCGCCAGATCGAAGTCTTCCGCTTTCTCGAGTTCATCACAGGCATCACAGAACGCTTCTGCCACGATCGTGTTGAGCACGATGTTCGGCGAGGCAATGGAATCCCTGGAACCCACCATACGGAACTCAAACTTGTTGCCGGTGAAGGCGAACGGGGAGGTCCGGTTGCGGTCGGTCGCATCCTTGAAAAGATCCGGCAGCGTCTTCACACCGGTCTGCAGCACACCGCCGGGCTTGCTGTAGGTAGCCGCGCCGGTGGAGATCAGCTGTGTCACCACATCCTGCAGCTGCTCGCCTAAAAAGATGGAGACAATGGCGGGCGGCGCCTCGTTCGCGCCCAGACGATGGTCATTGCCGGGATCCGCGGCAGATTCGCGGAGCAGATCCGCATGCACATCCACCGCCTTGAGGATGCAGGCCAGCACCAGAAGGAACTGCACGTTCTCATGAGGAGTCTTGCCGGGATCCAGCAGGTTGATCCCGTCATCCGTCATGATCGACCAGTTGTTGTGCTTGCCGGAACCGTTCACACCGGCGAAGGGCTTCTCGTGAAGCAGACACTTCATCCCGTGCTGGCAGGCCACTTTCTTTAAGGTCTGCATGACGATCTGGTTGTGGTCCACTGCCACGTTGGCCTCCGAGTAGATCGTTGCCAGCTCATGCTGCGCCGGAGCCACCTCATTGTGCTGCGTTTTGGCGGTCACGCCGAGTTTCCACAGCTCCAGGTTCACATCCTTCATGAAGGCGGCGATCCTCTGACGGATCGTTCCGAAATAGTGATCGTCAAGTTCCTGCCCCTTAGGCGGCATCGCGCCGAACAGGGTGCGTCCCGTATAGATTAAGTCCTTGCGCTGTTCAAACTTCTCCGCATCCACCAGGAAATACTCCTGCTCGGGTCCTACGGAGGGAGTTACCTTGCGGGAAGTCGTATTCCCAAACAGACGCAGAAGACGCAAAGCCTGCGTGTTGATCGCTTCCATGGAACGAAGCAGCGGGGTCTTTAAATCCAGCGCCTCACCGGTATAGGAGCAGAACGCGGTGGGGATACAAAGGATCGCGCCCGCGGCATCTTCCCGCACAAAAGCCGGGGAAGTGCAGTCCCAGGCCGTATACCCTCTGGCCTCAAAGGTTGCCCGCAGACCGCCGGAAGGGAACGAGGAGGCATCCGGCTCGCCCTTGATCAGTTCCTTGCCGGAAAACTCCATCAGGATCGTGCCGTCCGCACGAGGAGCGGTGATAAAGGAATCGTGCTTCTCCGCAGTCACGCCGGTTAAGGGCTGGAACCAGTGCGTATAGTGGGTCGCGCCTCTCTCAATCGCCCACTGCTTCATGGCCTCCGCCACGACTTCCGCCACCATGGGGTCCAACTCTTTCCCCTCATCGATCGTTTTATGCAGCTGTTTGTAAATCTTTTTCGGCAGACGTTCCTGCATCACCTTGTCGCTGAATACGTTTTCTCCGAAGACATCCGCCACATTGAAAAACTCACCCATGTCTATTCGTCCTCTCTTTCGTTTCCATCCACGCCGGTAACCTTAAGGCGCATTCACTTTAAACCGGCCGGGCTGAAGGAAGCAAAAAACCCTTTCTCCTTCGCCGCCGGAAAAAATACTCTGCCTCCCTGCCTGAAGGTACGACAGCTTTACGGATTACCCCTGGAAGTAGCCTTAAGCGGGATACTCCCGCAAAAATAAAAAGAGGCATTCCAGCAACTGATGTGGAACGCCCTTGTTCTTTACAAAAATAAGCTTACACCCCTTCGGGGAAAAAAGCAAGACCCATTTTCATTTTTAGAAGTAATCACGAAATTTGCCCGCTTTTTGCGGCAATCGCTATTAAAATTGTTCAACGAACCTGAAAGGGAAGGGGGAGCGTATGCGCTTTCCCCTCCCCCTGGCGGGGCTTAAGCCGCCCCGCCAGGAACCGTTTTTCTTACGCCTTTACGGAAAACCGATAGGAGGTCGTACTCTCAAAGCGTTCCCCGGCTTTGAGAAGCGGACGGGCGAACCCCTCCTGGTTGATGGAATTCGGGAAATACTGGGTCTCCAGGCAAAATCCGCTGTGCCTGCCGTAGGAGGCCCCGCCTTTGCCGGTGCCAGGTGTTAAGGTATCGGTATTCGTGGTATAAAACTGCACACCAGGAAGATCCGTGCTGGCCTCCAACACGATCCCTGTCTGCGGGCAGGTAACCCTGGCGAAGAGCGCAAATTCTCCCTTATCGTGCTTTAAGACGAAGTTGTGGTCGTAGCCGCCGAAAAACTTAAGCTGCTCAAAGGGGGCATGAATCTCCTTCCCGATCGCTTTGGGAGCTGTAAAGTCCATCGGCGTTCCGGCTACACTGGCAAGTTCCCCGGTAGGAATCGCCGCGGGATCATAAACCGGTGTATACTCTTTCGCGCTTAACCAGAGTTCCTGATCAAGGACCGTGCCGCTGTCATGTCCGCCCAGGTTAAAGTAGGTGTGATTCGTCAGGTTGACCGGCGTATCCTGATCGCACACGGCCTCATAGTGCAGGATCAGCTCATTCTCATCCGTCAGCGTGTAGGTGACAAAGGCCTCAAACGCACCGGGGTACCCCTGCTGCCCGTTGGCGTCCAAAACGTGCAGACGGATGCTGTTTTCGGTAACTTCTGTCACGTCAAAGGTGCGCTTTTCAAAACCGTCCGGTCCGCTGTGCAGGTTGTTGACACCGTCGTTGGCGGCCAGATGATAGGTTTTTCCGTCAATCGCAAACGCCGCGTTGGCGATGCGGTTGCCGCTTCGTCCGATAACGGCTCCGAAATACCCGCCGTTTTCATAGTACTGTTTTGCCGTATCGTGTCCCAGCACGACATCCCGGCTGATTCCTTTCTTGTCCGGTACCAGAACCGACACCAGAGTCGCCCCCAGGTTCGTCACCTTTACTTCCATTCCCTTCTCATTTTTCAGGGAATACAGACTTAAGTCCTGTCCGTCCATCGCCTTGCCAAAACTGCTTACTGTGACTGCCATACCCATTCCTCCTTTTCTTCTCTTCCTTATATAGCTGTGATCAGCCTGTCTGCCTGCAGGTAACTTTTCGGTTACTTTTTCTCCCTGCTTAACGTCTGTAAGGCGAGCGTATACTCCGAGAGATATCTGCTCTTGTACTTGGGGAACTGCCTCATGCGGTAGCTGTACAGATTTTTCAGAAACTGTCTGTCTTCCGTGGAGTTTTTATTCCCACAGGCTCTTACCGCGTTGACCGCTTTTTGCTGTCCGTGCTGAATGGAGTAGCTGTACACAGCGCCCTTTACTGTATCCGGGCGGGTTCCCAGGTTGATCCCCACCTGGGAGAGGGCCCGCTCCACCGGGTCAAAATACTCTTCCTTGGCGAACGTATCCTGCAGTTCGGCGAACAGCTGCGGATTCCTCTGATAGACTCTTTTCCAGGCGGCGAAAAAGTTCCGGTTGCTCTTAAGCTTTGTCCCGTCCGTATAAGCCGCGTAGGGTTTAAATTCCAGGCAGAGGTTCGGATTCTGTCTGTAGGCGTATTTCACAAAGGGAAGCAGCGAATAGCGGTTGTCAAACTGGTAGGCGCCGCAGGCATTTCCGTAGTCCCCTCCCGTCTGCGCATAGGCCTCCGCGCCGGATTCAAAGCGCAGGAAGAACAGCATCGAAGCGCTCGGGGCACCTTTTTGCGGCACCAGTGTGCATTTGCCGTCCTCATCGATGGTGTACTCCCGCTTCTGGCTGGTCACCGTTTTATTTGTCTGCATGACTCCCCTGGAGGAGAAGTAATAGAGAGCATTGTCCACGCCGAAGATGCCCTTTACCCGCTTCCCCGTCTCCGGATCCGCGTAGTATTTCTTCCCGTTTTCCTTGATCCAGCCGGTTTTCATGGCCCCTTTGTCGGAATAATAGAAATATCCGTTCTCCGTCTGCTGCCAGCCGCCGGCAAAATCCTCGATCCATCGCCCGTCGTCGCCCACAAACACGCTGGTCCACTTGCCGTCCACCTTTTTGAGCACCCAGCGGTTGCGGTCCATGTACCCGGCCACGTTCAAATGGCGGTCTCCCACCCACTTATTTTTAATCAGCACCGTTCCGTTTCGGTAGCAGCGCATGTTCCCTTCCTGGGTTGTCTCCCATTTGTACGTGGCAGCCTGTGCGCATACAGACGCCCCGCAGCTAAAAAGAAGAACTGCCAGGGCACACAAAAGCAGCCGTTTTCCAGGCTTTCCTGATTTCACTTTTTTCACACACCTCCCGGATAAATTTTCTGTTGTCTGAAATCTTCTGCTCAAAAGAAGCTTTCTTCCATTCGGCCTGAAGGAAAAGCCTTAAGCTGTCCCCGAAAAAGACTTCTTTTGCCGGGTCAGCAAAGAAAGCTTTCCTCTCCCTTCCTTGTCCCCTATAGTTATAGGGGGAACGCGCTCAAAAGTCAAGACAGCGGCGGACAGATTTTGCAGGGGAGCTTCCGCAAAAAAATCCTGCAAAAAAATCCTGTGCGGACAGGGAAGGGATTATTGAAATCTCGATTTGAAAATGCTATAGTATGCATGTTGACAATGCCTGGGGAACCGAACCGATGAGGGTTCTTTGGCACCCGCTTTTTCGCGGTGTCACAGGAGGCTAAGTCTTTATGGAGGGATATTGTGAAAATCGTAATTATCGGATGTGGAAAAGTAGGTGAAACACTGGCCTCCGTCCTCAGCCAGGAAGGGAACGATATCACCATCATTGATAAAGAGGAAGAGATTGTAGACAGACTCTGCAACCAGTACGACATCATGGGCTGTGTCGGCAACGGCGCGACCTTCTCTGTGCAGTCGGAAGCGGACATTGAACACGCGGACTTAATGATCGCGGTCACGGGCATGGATGAGTTAAACCTCTTATGCTGCCTGATCGCCCGCAAGGCCGGCAAGGCCGGGTGCCACACGATCGCCCGGATCCGCAACCCGGAATACAACAAGGAACTTCGCTATATCCAGGCGGAATTAGGCCTGGCCTATGTGATCAATCAGGAGTTTTCCTCGGCCATGGAAATCTCCCAGGTGATGAAATTCCCCTCGGCCATCGAGATTGATTCCTTCTCCAAAGGCCGTGTGGAGCTGCTGCGCTTCAAGATCCCCGTGGGTTCCGTTTTAGACGGTCTTAACTTGATCGATATGCATGCGCGGCTGAAATGCAACGTGTTAGTCTGCACCGCTGAACGCGCAGGAGAAGTCGTGATCCCCAGGGGCGATTACATATTAAAATCCGGGGATGTGATCTCCATCGTAGCAGCGTCCGCGGACCAAAACCTGTTCTTCAAAAAGATCGGCATCCACACCAATCAGGTGAAGAGTGTGCTCATCATCGGCGGAAGCCGCATCGCCTTCTACTTAAGCCAGATGCTGCTCAGTGCGGGAATCAAGGTGAAGATCATCGAGAAGAATAAGGAACGCTGCGAACTGTTCAGCGAACATCTGCCCAAAGCGGTCATCATCCACGGGGATGGTACCGACCAGCAGCTTTTAAAGGAGGAAGGGATCTCCTCGGTAGAGGGACTGGTGGCACTGACCGGACTGGATGAAGAAAACATCATGGTCTCCCTCTACGCGAGAATGCACGGGGTGCGCAAAGTCGTCACCAAGATCAACCACATCTCCTTTGACGAGGTGATCAACAGCCTGGATCTGGATACGCTGATCTACCCGCGGGAAATCACCGCCGAATCGATCCTGCAGTATGTGCGGGCGATGAAAAACTCCATGGGCAGCAACGTGGAAACTTTACACCGGATGAATGAGAACAAGGTGGAAGCGCTGGAGTTTCTCATCCGTGAGAACTTTTCCCGCAAGAACACGCCTTTGCAGGAGCTGCCTCTTCGCCAGGATGTGCTGGTGGCCTGCATCTCCCGCAGCGGACGAATCATCCTGCCGCGCGGACACGATGTGCTGGAGCCGGGAGATTCCGTGATTGTGGTCACCACCCGCTTAGGGTTAAACGATATCAGCGAAATCTTTACCAGGTAACTTTTTCCCAAAGCAGAAGGAAACAGACTGCTTCTTTTTAGAATGAAGGAAGAGCCGCGCTGAATGCCCTTCTGCCCGGGCCTTACTTAGATTTGCGTACCTGAAGAAGCGAATCTTTCAGGATTAGTTTTCAGAGCTTCGCAGAAAACTGCGAAAAGGGGAAGATAAGCAAACCATGAATTACCGGATGATTTTATATGTACTGGGCTGGATTCTGAATGTGGAAGCGGTCTTTATGCTTCCCGCCTGCCTGACTTCCCTCCTGTACAGGGAGCCCTCCGGATTTAGTCTCCTGATAACCGCCATGATCTGTCTGGCTTTAGGCCTTCTCATCGTGCACCGCAAGCCGAAACGCACACAGATTTACGCGCGGGAGGGTTTTGTGATCACCGCTCTCTCCTGGATGATCCTCAGTGTCTTCGGAGCGCTGCCGTTTCTGTTTTCCGGCTATATCCCGTCCATCATCGATGCTCTTTTTGAGACGGTATCCGGATTTACAACCACCGGAGCCAGTATTCTCACCGATGTGGAGGCGCTGCCAAAAGGACTGCTCTTCTGGCGCAGCTTTACCCATTGGATCGGCGGCATGGGGGTGCTCGTTTTCGTGATCGCCATCCTGCCTCTCGCCGGCGGCAGCAACATGTATATAATGAAAGCGGAAAGCCCGGGACCTTCTGTCAAAAAACTGGTCCCCAAAGTGCGCCAGACTGCGCTCACACTCTACGGGCTCTATCTTTTTATCACCGTAGTGGAGGTTCTCTTTCTGCTTCTTGGCGGGATGCCGCTTTTCGATGCCCTGACCACGACCTTCGGCACGGCCGGCACCGGCGGATTCGGCATCAAAAATGACAGTATCGGCGGCTACTCCACCTACCTGCAGGTGGTCGTGACGATCTTTATGATCCTGTTCGGCGTCAACTTTAACCTCTACTACCTGATTTACAAGAAGCGCTGGAAGGATCTGCGCTACTGCACGGAGGTATTTACCTACCTGGGGATCATCGCCGTGTCCATCCTTTTAGTCAGCTTCAACATCCGGGGCCTGTATGACCATTTCGGCACGGCAGTGAAGGATGCGGCCTTCCAGGTCGGCTCCATCATCACGACCACCGGGTTTTCCACCACGGATTTCGACCTCTGGCCGTCCTTTTCCAAGTCGATCCTCGTGATGCTGATGTTCATCGGCGCCTGCGCCGGGAGCACCGGCGGCGGCATCAAGGTGTCCCGCATCATCATCATGTTAAAGACCGTCGTCAAGGAAGTGGACGTAATCTCGCACCCCAACAACGTGCGCAAGATCAAGGTGGAGGGCAAGGGATTAGAGCATGCGGTGCTTCGCTCGGTCAACGTCTTTATCATGGCCTACCTGGCGATCTTTGTAATCTCCGTGGTTTTAATCTCGCTCGACAACTTTGACCTCACCACCAACTTCACGGCGGTGGCAGCGACCTTAAACAATATCGGCCCGGGGCTGTCCAAAGTCGGTCCGACGGCCAACTTTTCCGCCTTCTCCGGCTTTTCCAAGCTGGTTTTGACCTTTGATATGCTGGCCGGACGACTGGAATTATTCCCGGTGCTGGTGTTATTCTCCTACCGCACCTGGAAACGGTAAACGCTGATGAAACGCCGGTGAAAAAGGAAGTCTTCCGAAAGATTCCTTTTTCGCGGGGGCTCTTTTCTGACGGAAAACGGACCGCCGAAAGGTTCAAACCTTTTGGTTTATTTTCCGGCTTTGAAACATTACCCATGCCCTCTTTTTTGACAGTGGAAAGGAGCATTCCATGACCCTCACCCAGCTGCGCTACGCGATCACTGTGGCCAACGCCGGTTCCATGAACGAGGCGGCACGGTCTTTATTCATCTCCCAGCCCAGCCTCTCCGCGGCGATCCATGAGCTGGAAAGTGAAATCGGTCTGGAGCTGTTCCGCCGCAGCAACCGGGGGATTTCCACGACTCCGGAGGGCCGGGAATTCTTAGGCTACGCCAGGCAGGTCGTCGAACAGTACGAACTCATGGAGGCAAAGTATGTCACCAGAGTGCAGCCGAAAAAGAAGTTCGGAGTCTCCATGCAGCATTACACCTTCGCGGTCAATGCCTTCGTGGAGATGGTCAAGCAGTTCGGCATGGATGAGTATGAGTTTGCGGTCCGCGAGACGCGCACCTTTGATGTCATCGAGGACGTAAAGGACTTTCGCAGCGAGATCGGCATCCTTTACGTAAACGATTTCAACCGCAAGATTCTTACCAAGCTGTTCCACGAGTTCAACCTGGAATTCCATGAACTCATGCAGTGCAGCATCTATGTCTATCTCTGGAAAGGACATCCGCTTGCCGACCGCGAAGAGATCGCCCTGGAAGAACTCTCCGAGTACCCCTGCCTGTCCTTTGAGCAGGGCAACTACAACTCGTTTTACTTTGCCGAGGAGGTCCTAAGCACCTACGAGTACAAGCGTTTAATCAAGGCAAACGACCGCGCGACCCTGCTTAATCTGATGGTGGGCTTAAACGGCTATACGCTCTGTTCCGGGATTATCTGCGAAAAGCTAAACGGCGACGAATACCGCGCGGTGAAATTAAAATCCGACGAGGTGATGACGATCGGCTATCTTACGCGCAAAGGTTCTCTGCTCAGCCCCCTGGGGCAAAAATACCTGGAGGAGATCAAACGTTACCAGCAGGAAAATCTCGAGGATGCTAAAGCGAATCCCGAAACCTGAACAACCGCCTAAGATGCAGCACACCAGCATAAGAGCTCGCTATAGGGTTTTTCTATAGCCCACGGTACGTTTTTGCAATTACCCTTCGTCACCGAAAACATGGTACACTGAAAGCACCCGAAAATTCCGGAAGAAAGGAAAGACATGTCTGAGATTGTAATCGAACACCTCTCCAAAACGTTTGTCACCAAAGACGGAACGGTAGAGGCCTTGAAAGATGTAAACCTGACCATTCACTCCGGTGATATTTACGGCATAATCGGGATGTCCGGGGCGGGCAAAAGCACCCTCGTGCGCTGCATGAATTTCCTGGAGACACCCTCCGAGGGAAAAGTCCTCATCGACGGTAAATCCTTAGGAGACTTTACAGAGAAGGAACTGAGAACCCAGCGCCAGAACATGGGCATGATCTTCCAGCACTTTAACCTTTTGATGCAGAAATCCGTGCTGGACAACGTGTGTTTCCCGCTCTCCATCCAGGGAAAGAAGAAAGCGGCGGCAAGGGCAAGAGCGCAGGAATTGCTGGAAATCGTAGGGCTTTCGGAGAAGCAGAACGCCTATCCGGCACAGCTTTCCGGCGGCCAGAAACAGCGCGTCGCGATCGCACGGGCTTTGGCCACCGATCCGCAGATCCTGCTTTGCGATGAGGCCACCAGCGCCTTAGACCCGCAGACAACCGCTTCCATCTTAAGCCTTCTGAAAGATATCAACCGGCGTTTTTTCATCACCATCGTCATCATCACGCATCAGATGTCGGTGGTGCGCGAGATCTGCTCCCATGTCGCAATCATCAGCGAGGGAGAGGTCGTGGAACAGGGACTCGTATCAGACATCTTCACCCACCCGAAATCGACAGCGGCCAGGGAGATCATCCGCAAGGATTTCGGCGAGCGCTTAAGCCGCACAGCGGTCACACGCCCCGAGATTTTAAGCGGAGAAAAGATCCGCATTGTGTTTTCGGAAAATTCCGCCTTTGAACCGGTCATCGCCAACATGATCCTGACTTTTCACGAGCCGGTCAACATCCTGCGGGCGGACACCCGCAACGTGGGAGGCGTAGCCAAGGGGGAAATGATCCTGGAATTTACCAAGGGAAGCAGCCAGATCGACGCCATGAAGGAGTATCTTACCGAACATGGACTGGCTGTAGGGGAGGTGACGGACGATGTGGACTAAAGAAATCATCGATATGTTAATAAGGGGAATCGGTGAAACACTCTACATGACGCTCGGTTCAGCTTTCCTGGGATATCTGTTCGGGCTGCCGATGGGGGTTCTGCTGACGGTTTCCGACAAGGACGGGTTAAGTCCCCACCCGCTGCTCTATAAGGTGCTGGATGTCATTGCGAATATCGTGCGCAGCATCCCGTTCCTGATCCTGCTGATTCTGATCATCCCCTTCACGAGGATGATCGTGGGCAAGAGTTACGGCCCTACTGCCACCATCGTCCCGCTGACCCTGGCAGCGATCCCGTTTATCGGCCGCATGGTCGAATCGTCCTTAAAGGAAGTGGACGCCGGTGTCATTGAAGCCGCCCGTTCCATGGGAGCCAGTACCTTTCAGATCGTCTGGAAGGTGATGCTGGTGGAGGCAAGGACGTCCTTAGTCAACAATGCCACGATCGCCGTGGGTACCATCTTAGGCTATACCGCCATGGCCGGAACTGTAGGCGGAGGCGGACTGGGGGATATCGCCGTGCGCTACGGCTATCACCGCTGGCAGATGGACATCATGCTGGTCACCGTATTTTTGCTGATCATCCTGGTACAGCTGTTTCAGACCATCGGCAGCGCAATCGCCAACCGTCTGGATAAACGCAGGTAACCGGGAGCTGTTTTGATCCAGCTTACTTTTAGGCAGAATATCATGCCTGGCAAATCTGCCGGGTTTTTGATAGAAAAAACATTTACAAGGAGGAGCATCTTTATGAAGAAATCAATCGTCTTTGCACTGACAGCCGCTTTCGCACTCGGCGTATCCGGCAGCGCTTTCGCAGAGGATACCACGATCACCGTGGCCGCTTCCGCCACCCCGCATGCGGAGATCCTGGAGCAGGCCAAACCGCTGCTGGAGGAGCAGGGCTACACGCTGGAAGTAACCGTGTTCGACGATTACATCATGCCGAACGAGGTCGTGGAGAGCGGCGAATTCGACGCCAACTACTTCCAGCATATCCCGTATCTGGAGACCTACAACGAGGAGCACGGCACCCATCTGGTCAATGCGGGCGGCATCCACTATGAGCCGTTCGGCATCTATCCGGGAACCAAAGCCAGCCTGGATGAAATCGCTGACGGAGACACGATCGCGGTTCCGAATGACACCACGAACGAGGCCCGGGCGCTTCTTCTGCTGCAGGACAACGGCATTCTCACACTGAAAGAGGGCGTCGGCCTGGAAGCAACCGTCAATGATATTGAATCGAAGAACTTCGATGTGGAGATCGTGGAGCTGGCCGCGGAGCAGGTTGCCCGCGTAGCGGAAGAGACTTCCTACATCGTATTAAACGGCAACTATGCGCTGCAGGCCGGTTACTCCGTTGCCAAGGATGCGCTGGCTTACGAGAAATCCGATTCGGAAGCCGCCAAGACCTATGTAAACGTCATCGCCGTGAAAGAAGGCAATGAGGAGAGCGAAGGAATCCAGGCGCTGGTAAACGTACTCAAATCCGACGCGATCGTGCAGTACATCAACGACACCTATGACGGAGCCGTCATTCCGTTCGTAGAAGAGGCCGCGGATGAGGCGGAGGCCGAAACCGAGGCAGCGGAAACGGAAGCTCCGGCCGAGGCCGAAACCGAAGCTGTCACGGAAGCCGTCACGGAGGCTGCGACAGAAGCAGCGGCTGAGTAAAGAAAAACAAAACAGGCTTTGAAGGCGGGCAAAGAACATCTCTGCCCGCCTTTTTTCTTGCCTCTCTTCGGTAGCGCTCCCTTTTTGATGTGTTCCCCAATCCTCCCCTGATTGCCAGGCTGCGAAAAAGATTTCCAAAGGAAAGCAAGTTAAACCAAAGCCGGCGCATGGACGAAGAGTGGAGAATCCTGTCCGCGGCAGTCAAAAAATACCCTTTGCTTTTTCCTGTCGGCTATGGTATCCTGCAAAGCGTAGGAAGCAGCCTGTCAGCACATCGTTTCCAGACAAAGAGAGTATGCCTTAAACGAAAAATAATTGCGGGCAGAAAGCAGACCGTTTACGAAGCGTAAAGACAGGCCGCGATAAGAAAAGGTTCCTTTCAAGAAACGATCAGGTTCACCGCATAGAAGAAAAGAGGATTTAAGATGTTGAAATATACTGTACGTGTTTTCCCCGCCTACATGGAACAGAAGGTATACCGTATAATGGAATTCGCCGGGAATCAGTCCCTGGATCAGGTGTGTATGAGAATCCTGGACGCCTTTGACTTTGATGATACGGATCATCTGTATGAATTCAGTATGGACAATCAGAAGTACGGCCGATATTGCTACTGGTGCGAACCGGACAATGCTTTTCAGCAATCCACAGGAGTGAGGCTCGACAAAATCGGTCTGGTCGAAGGGCAGAAATTCACCCTGCACTTTGACTACGGCGATGACTGGATGTTCCCGATCATTGTGAACAAAATCGAGGAAGTGGCGGGGCCTGTTCACCCGCGTGTCATCAAAGCCAAGGGCCATGTGGAGCAGTATCCGGAAGACTGGGGCTGGGGGGATGACGGCGAGGATGAGGAGGACGAAGAAGACGACGATAACGGGGAGGAGTGAGCGAAGCAGTCCCTGCTCCTGCCTGGTTCTTAAGATTCCTCTCCTTCCCAATAAGGAGACGTTCAGACATCTCTCCTTTGCGGATGAAGGCAGGCATCTTTCCCGCCTCGTATCTTCATCTTCCCGGGCAGACCGTATGCGGCAAGATGACCCTGCTCTTAACGCAGCTGCCGGCAGACCGGGAAGTCCAAAAAAGGGTTCCTTTCACGTTTCATGAAGGGAACCCTTAAACTTTTCTCTCTGAGAACCGTACCTTTTTGTCTAATGACTGGCAGGAAAAAGACGCTTCCCGGATTCGTTTTGTTCACACACGCAGTCTCAGCCTTTTGTCTCTTCCGCCGCCGGAATGATAATCGGCAGAGCCGCCGGGATATCCTCAATGACTCCTTCCTTATGGCTGCCGCCGTACTCTCCGTCTCTGGTCCAGGGAACCTCTTCCTCCGCGAAAAAGGATACCTTCGCGGTCTTAAAGGAAACCACGCATTCATTGCTCTCCCCGGTCACCACCGCGTTGACGATCGCCGGCCATTTGGTGAAGTTGTCGGGCTTCTTAATCAGAGTCACCTCCAGAATCCCGTCGCTTAGATCCACGTTTCGTCCGGTGATTCCCTTAATGCCGGCTACCGAGTTGGAGTTGGTCACCATGCCGTAGAGAAAATCGCCGCTGCCGGAGTATTCCTCACTCTCCCAGCGCATCTGCCAGCTCTTGACATTGGCCAGGCTCTTGACACCCTCCAGGATATACGCTAAATGCCCCAGCATATTTTTCCATTCCTGGCTGGTCCGGTAAGAGACTTCCGACAGGGTGCCGAAAGCTGCCACGTAGACAAAGTAGCCGTCTTCCAGGCGCCCCAAGTCACAGGGATACACCGTTCCCTTCATGATCGACCTGGCCGCGGGCAGCTTCTGTCTGGGAATCCCGAGACTGGCAGCAAAATCGTTCGTGCTTCCCGCAGGAATATAGCCTAAGGGAACCTTTACTCCTCCCCTTTGCATCCCGGCGGCCACCTCATCAAGCGTTCCGTCCCCGCCGCCGCAGACAATCAGATCAAAGTCCCTGCCGCAGCGTTCCACAGTCTCCTGGGCATCCAGCGCCCGTTTCGTGGGATGCACCACAATCTCATAATCATAGCTTTCGAAGATCTCCAGAATGCCGGATAAGGAACCGCGGATCGCCTCCTGCCCGGCCTTGGGGTTATATACAAACAGCATGCGTTTCATTGAACGTCCATCCCTGTGCGGTCTCTCCGCAAAAGTTTCCTCCTGTCTGACGATGTTTGATAACGGCAAATATTTTAGCACCAGCAGCAGGCAGTTACAAGACAGACAGGAGCGATTTTACATATTTTTAAGAAATTTTAAGAATTCACCGGCTCTTCCTTTTTCCTTTTTAAGATCAGCCTGGTGACGATCAGGTAGGCCATCTGCGCGGCAAAGATCCCGATCACGATTCCGGCCAGCACATCCGTCGGATAATGCACACCCACATACAGCCTGGAAAAAGAGATCAGGGCAGCGAGCACCATCGCCGCGATTCCAAACCCTGTGGGCATCATGCGCAGACAGACAAAGGCTCCCGCAAACGAGGCGCAGCTGTGCCCGGACGGGAAGGAATAATCCGTGGGCAAAGCAATCAGCGGCACAATCGCACTCGTATAATCATAAGGACGAATCCGCGCCACCAGATTTTTTAGGGCTACATTGGTAATCAGCGCTCCAATCAGCAGAGCAAGCAGCATGGTTCCTCCCACCGGGCGGTACTTTGGCAAAATCACCAGCACAAGCCCCAAAGCGATCCAAAACCATCCGCCGTCCCCCAGGAACGTGATCAGGCGCCAGAAAGCAGTCAGTACGTCATTTCGTAAATTCTCCTGAATCCACAGCAGGATGGATACATCGATCTGCTGCATGTTCTCTCCCCTCTTTTCTAACGGCCGGTGCGGGAAAATGAAGCACCGCTTAGTCACTTTTCAAAGATCCGTTACGCTCCCGGCTGCGCGAGCATCGAAGAGTTAATCTCTGATAGACTGCGGGCGCCGCACATCTCCATGACATCCCTTAACTCCCCGCCGATCTTTTCGATGTAGGCGGCGATCCCCTCGGCACCGCCCCCATAGATCGCGGTGACAAAAGGCCGGCAGATCAAAACTCCATCCGCGCCCAGTGCCAGTGCCCGAAAGACATCCAGACCGCTTCGAAGTCCGCCGTCTACAAAAATCTTCATCTTGCTCTCCGCGCGAACCACCCTGGCAATCGCAGGCAGAACCTCCGCCGTGGCCGGACAGCCGTCCAGCACCCGGCCGCCGTGGTTGCTGACCACGATACCGGCAGCACCCGCCTCCATCGCTTTCCTGGCTCCCGCAACCGTCATCACACCCTTAATAAGAAACGGCAGTCCTGCCCGGGCGATAATCTCCTTCATCTCCTCCACGCTCTTCGCACCGGCGGGTGGATTCTGATTCTTTAAAAACGGCAGCCCCGCGGCATCCACATCCATCGCCACCGCCGCAGCACCGGCCTCTTTGACCAGCGCCATCTTCTCCTCAATCACGTCCATGTTCCAGGGCTTGATCACCGGCACACCAATCCCGCCGCTTTTTTTGATCGCGTTCGCTGCCGCGATCGTCTGATCGGGATTCACCCCGTCCCCGGTAAAGGCCATGATCCCGTTTTGCGCACAGGCAGAAACCATCACCTCATTGTAGGTCATATCCGTATAATCCGTGCCGTAGTGAAGCTGCACCGCCCCGACCGGACCGGCAAAAAACGGATAACGGTAGGTCCTGCCGAAAAGCTTCAAAGAAGTATCAATCGGCCCTCCCCTTACCAGGCAGTCCAGGTTGACGCGGATTTCCTGCCATTTCTCGTAATTGCGCACCGCCACATCGCCCGTTCCCTTGGCCCCGGGTCCCGGGATGGTATTGCCGCAGGCTCTGCCGTTGCACACATAGCATCCCTTGCAGTATTTCCCCAGCCGCGGGCGGGCCTTTTCAATCACTTCACGGTAATCCATTGTATTTCCTCCTAAAGTTAGGTTTCCCGTCAGGCAGACACCATTTTAAAAACCCAATGTCTTCAGCCGCTAATAGCCAAACATCTTCCGGGCATCTTCAGCCGGTCTAAAAAACTTTTTGTTTATCCCAAAAGGATCCTTATCTTTTGGCTTAACTTTTTTTCAGGTTCCGCGGGGTTCCTTCTTCCTCTTAACCTGGTTCTTGTGCGCTGTCATTCGACTGTGTTTCAGGTTTCGTTCAGATAGGCAGCAGCACCGAGGCGATCGAAAAGTAAATCAGCATCGAACAGGCATCCAGAATCGTTGTCAGCATCGGGGAGGCCATCAAAGCCGGATCCAGGCCGATCACCTTTGCCCCAATCGGCAGCAGCGCTCCCAGAGTCTTTGCCAGGATCACGATCAGCAGCATGCTTAAAACCACGGTCAGGCTCACCAGGAAACTGTCCGGATACATGATCATCAGCCGGATAAAGTTGACGGCGGCAAGCGCCGCGCCGCAAAGAAACCCGACGCGGATCTCCTTCCAGACCACTTTCAGGATATCCCGCGGCTGAATCTCCCCCGTCGCCATGCTGCGGATGATCAAAGTGCTCGCCTGACTGCCGGAATTGCCGCCGGTTCCCATCAGAGTAGGGATAAAACTTACCAGCAGCGGAATGGCGGAAAAAGCCGCCTCGTAGTGTGTCAGAATAAGTCCGGTCACCGTACTGCTGATCATCAGCACCATCAGCCAGACGATGCGGTTTTTCGCCAGCGTGAACACGCTGGTTTTTAAATAAGACTTTTCACTGGAGGTCATGCCGGCCATCTTCTGGAAATCCTCGGTGGCTTCCTGTTCCATGACATCCACGACATCATCGACCGTAACGATGCCGACCAGACGGTTCTCCTTGTCGACCACCGGCAGCGCCAGAAGGTCGTAGCGGTTGAAGATGCTCACAACCTCCTCCTGGTCATCCGTTGTCAGGGCGGAAAGGACATCATCATCCATGATCTCCTCCACCCGGTTTTCCAGGGGGTGCATCAGAAGATCCTTCAAAGTGACCACGCCCAAAAGCTTCCGCTCGGGATTGATCACGTAACAGGTGTAGATCGTCTCCTTGTCCACGCCGTTTTTGCGGATATAGGAGAAGGCCTCCTCCACGGTCATGGACGGACGCAGAGCGACATACTCCGCAGTCATAATGCTGCCGGCGCTGTCATCCGGATACTGCAGATACTGGTTGATCAGACTGCGTGTCTCCGGTTTGGCGATCTTTAAGATCCTCTTGACCACGGAAGCCGGCAGTTCCTCGACCATGTCCACCGCATCGTCGATGGAGAGATCCTCCAGGATCGTCCCCAGTTCCCGGTCCTCCAGTCCGTTGATGATATGCCGCTGCTCCTCGATCTCCAGACAGGCAAACACCTCTGATGCCAGATCTTTCGGCAGCAGCCGGAAGGTAACCAGCGCCTGCTCGGGTGTAAGCTCGGTTAATACCTCCGCGATGTCCACCTCGTTCCTGTCACAGAGCGCTTCCTTCATCTCCACAAAATGTTTTCTCTCCGCAAGGTCGGCCAGATGCTCTTTTTCCGTCTCTGTCAATGCCATGAAAACACCTCCCTCCAAACACTTTTCTCTATCTTCTTCCCAACTTTTTGTCTCCTTTTCTTTTTTCTTCTTTTCCCGATGTAACCGGAGGCTTCGCGCTTCTTTCCTTTCTCTTTCCGCTTACAGCTTCCGCGTTCCGGGGTTTATTTCTGCCCCTATTCTATCCTCTTTTGCCGGAAGCGTCAAGAAGGCCGCCGCAAAAGCGGCAGCCTTCCCAAAGTCCAAACTCATTCGAAAATATCTGATGAATCTCAAAGTTTCAGGAAACGCAAAGCAGCAGGGTAAATGTCCTCTTTCATCTTAAATGCCGGACAGCTGTTTTTCCAGGTCTCTCACCATGCTTTCCATTTAAAATCCGCTGAGAGACCGAAGAACAAAGAGAAGCATATCTGCCGCCCCATCTTCCTTCCCGGATGATCTCCTACTCCACATCCTGCAGCGCCGCGTAGTCTTCCTCCCCGGTACGGACCTTCACGACTTTCTGCACGTTGTAGACAAAAATCTTCCCGTCGCCGATATGCCCGGTGTAAAGCGCCTTCTTGGCGGCCTCGATCACCTCGCTGACCGGGATCTTGCTGACAATCACTTCCACCTTCACCTTCGGCAGCAGCGTCGCGTCCATTTCTACGCCGCGGTACTTTTCTCCTGCTCCTTTCTGAACGCCGCAGCCCATCACCTGGGTGACCGTCATGCCGGTCACACCCAGATCGTTGAGAGCGGTCTTTAAGCGGTCATAGCGGGACAGTCTGGCGATGATGGACACCTTGTGGATACCGGTATCCAGATCCAGTGCACCGGCGACTCGGACAGCCGCGTCTTTCTGCACACTGGAGGCCTTCTCATAATCGCTCTCGCCGAGATCCGTATTCTCATTGATATCCATCGATCCGGAAGTGACATCGATGATACTGAAACCTGCGTAAGCGGAGGAAAGTCCATGCTCTTTCACGTCCAGTCCCTCGATCTCCTCCTCTTTGGAAACCCGCAGGCCGACCGTCAGATCGATTAACTTAAACACGATCGTCATAGTCACCCCTGTCCAGGCTAAGACCGAAAGCATGCCGATTAACTGAATGCCAAGCTGAGAGAAACCGCCGCCGTAGAACAATCCGTTGACCGTACAGTCCGGAGCCGCATCCGTGGCAAACAGTCCCACAGCGATGGTGCCCCACATCCCGTTCATGAAGTGGACGGCAATCGCGCCGACCGGATCATCCACATGGATCACGTTGTCACAGAACCAGACGCCGAACACCACCAGAAGACCTGCCACGGCACCGATCACAACCGACCCGAAAGTATCCACCATGTCGCAGGGAGCCGTGATGGCGACCAGACCGGCCAGGGACGCGTTCAGGCACATGGAGACATCCGGTTTCCCGTATTTGATCCAGGTGAAGATCATGCAGGTCACAGTTGCCACCGCCGGGGCAATCGTGGTCGCCATGAACACCGAGGCCAGCTGCTCGCCGGTTTTGCAGGCCGCGCCGTTGAAACCGTACCAGCCGAACCAGAGGATAAAGCACCCCAAAGCGCCGACGACGATGTTGTGGCCGGGGAAGGCATGCACTTTCGTCACTTTCCCTCTCTCATCCCGCGTAAACTTCCCGATCCTTGCCCCTTCCATGGCTGCTCCGATTAAGGCAGTTAATCCGCCGACCATGTGAATCGCACAGGAACCGGCAAAATCGTGAAACCCCCGCTGAACAAGCCAGCCGCCGCCCCAGATCCAGTGCGCTTCGATCGGATACACCACGGCTGAGATCACAGCTGAATAGATACAGTAGGATAAAAACTTCGTCCGCTCCGCCATTGCGCCGGAAACGATTGTGGCCGCCGTCGCGCAGAATACCAGGTTGAAGACAAAGTTGGACCAGTCAAAGTTGGCGTAGTCGGTAAAAATTCCCATCGTAGGCTTTCCTAAAAATCCGTTTAAGGCATCCTCCCCTAAAAGCAAACCAAAGCCGATCACGATAAACACACAGGTTCCGATACAGAAATCCATCAGGTTTTTCATGATGATGTTCCCCGCATTCTTCGCCCTTGTAAAGCCCGTCTCCACCATGGCGAATCCCGCCTGCATGAAAAACACCAGCGCCGCCCCGATCAGAAACCAGACCGCGAACACTTCATTCCCCACTGCCTCGCTGATTGCTGTCATTACTTCCTGTGTCATAGTGTTCCTCCTCACTCTCTTTGAAACCAAAGAATCCAAGAATCAAAACAGGGCGCCTAAAGTTTCCTCTAAGCGCCCTTGCCTGCAACGCGTAAAAGTTTAGTCTTGCAGCCCCTCAAAGTCAACTATATTTTCTTAAGAGTTGTCTTTTTGGCGAAAGCACAGAACTTTCTCCTTACTCTCAGAAAACTTTCCGTCAGTTTCGAAATATACGCCTTTTCGTCTTTTGGTACTTTTGCCGGAAAAAACGACTGAGGGAACCGCTTTTTCAAACAGATTGAAAAAGGCGGGGACAGGTTTTCCCATACGCGGATCAGAATCTGAAGTCTTATGCCTTTTTCTCTTGGCTTCTTTTTGTCCATTTCCCGCTTGAAGGAAGAGATTGGAGGATGTATGATAAACCTAGAGGTGATGCAAAAATGGATCCTTCCAAAAGAAAGGTCTGCCAGAGAGCGCTGCAGGCGGCGTTTCCCTATACACTGCCCATTCTGGCCGGTTTCGGCTTTCTGGGCATGACATACGGGATTTACATGGGAGTTTCCGGTTTTTCCTTCTGGTACCCGCTGATTATGAGTGTGACCATCTTTGCGGGTTCCATGCAGTTTGTCGCGGTGGACCTTCTGCTTGGGGCTTTTCATCCGCTGCAGGCTCTCGCGATGACTCTCATGATCAACGCGAGACACTTGTTTTACGGAATTTCGATGCTGGATAAATACCGGGATGTGGGAAAGAAAAAATGGTATCTGGTCTTTGCGCTGTGCGATGAAACCTTCTCGATCAACTGCGCGGCAAAGATTCCGGAGGGTGTCGATGCGGGATGGTTCTATTTCTTCGTCTCGCTCTTAAACCAGTGTTACTGGTGCCTGGGGGCCGCTATCGGCGGACTCTTCGGTTCTCTGATCCCCTTTGAAACAGAAGGGCTGGATTTCGTGATGACGGCCATGTTCGTCGTGATTTTCCTCGATCAGTGGCAAAAGGAGAAGGACCATACCAGCGCCCTGTTGGGAGTGGGACTTTCCCTTCTTTGCCTGCTTATGTTTGGCCCTGACCGGTTTATCATCCCTGCCATGATTGCAATCCTTACCGCGCTTACCTTGCTGCGCCTTAAAAAGAAAGGAGACCAGGCATGACTTTGACACAGCAGATCATCACCATCGCCATGGTAGTCTTAGGGACGATGCTCACGCGCTTCCTGCCGTTTCTGCTTTTCCCGGCGGACAAACCGACTCCAGGCTATATCCGCGATCTGGGGAGAATGCTTCCGGGAGCGCTTTTTGGGATGCTCATTGTCTACTCGCTCAAAAACGTGCATGTCCTTACCGGCAGCCACGGGATCCCGGAGCTGATCGCCATTCTGGTGGTGGTCTTTTTGCACGTAAAAAAGCGGAACATGCTGCTGTCCATCGCCGGAGGCACCGTATGCTACATGTTCCTGGTGCAGGCCGTCTTTTGAAAACCCCTGCCAGGAAAAGATGTCTCAGACGAAGAACAGGATGTCCCGCTTTCTGCCGTTTCAGTCGTTCTTAAGCCGCTGCCTTCTCCTCCTTGCGCCTGTTGGAGGCGATTGCTCTGCGCTTGATCTGGAAAGCATCAAACCACATCACGAGCAGCATGATCGCACCCTTCGCCACATACTGATAATAGGTATTCAGGCCTCCAAGCTGCATGCCGTTCGCCAGAAGACCCATGATCAGAACACCGGCCACACAGTTGGCGATCTTGCCCTCACCGCCGCGCACCGAAACACCGCCGACCAGGATACCGGTCATCACCGTGATTTCGGTTCCCGCCGCCGTATTGGCTGCCGCTGCCCCGACACGGGAGGTTAACACCACTGCCCCGATGCCGGTAAACAGTCCGGAAATCGCACCGATGGCATACTTCATCTTCTTTACATTGATCCCCGCCAGTCGGGCGGCTGCCTCATTGCCTCCGAGAGCGAACACGTAGCGGCCGAAATACGTGCGGTCCATCACAAAGCTCATGACCACTCCGGCCGCGACCATGAAAATGGTCGCATACGTGAGACTCGGATGAAAGATCGTCCCCTGCCCGATCACCTTAAAGGAAGCCGGTAAACTGGAGATCGTTTTGGAATTCGTGATGACATAGGCAATGCCCTGATAAACCGTGCTGAGGCCAATGGAAACAAAGATGTGGGGCAGCTGAAGGAGCTGTTCCAGCAGTGTTCCCAGCATACCAAACGCCACACTGATCAGGATTGTGACGATCACGGCAATGGGAATCGGCACACCGGCGTTCATGATCATCATCGCACAGAGCACCCCGCAGATACTCATCTGATAGCCGACTGCCATATCCAGTCCGCCGGACATCATGATCAGAGCGATCCCGTAGGCGGAGATGATCACATACGCATTCTGGTTCAGGATATTCAGCAGGTTCGTCAGTGTCAGAAAGTTCTCACTCGTAAAGGTGAACACCACACAGATCAGCAGCAGGAGAACCCACGCGAGATTTCTTCTGCAAAAATCAACTACTTTCGCCATCTTCTATTCCTCCACAATTCCTGATGCCAGCGTAAGCACTTTTTCCTGACTGAACTCCTCTTTGGACAGCTCCCCGCTCACCCGGCCTTCGTGCAGCACCAGGATCCGGTCACTCATGCCCAGCATCTCCTCCATCTCCGAAGAGATCATCAGGATGGCATTGCCTTCTTCCACCAGCCGGTTCATCAGCTTATAGATCTCCTGTTTGGCACCGACATCGATCCCCCGCGTCGGCTCATCAAAGATTAAGATGTCATTCTCCGCCGCCAGCACCTTGGCCACCACAACCTTCTGCTGATTGCCGCCGGAGAGGTTGCGTACCAGCTGCTTCACCGTAGGTGTCTTGATATCCAGCGTTCTCGTGTATTTCTCGACCAGGGAGGCAAGCGCCCTGAAATTCATCAGCCCGTGCCTGCTGTTTCTGCGCAGGCTCATCACGGGGATATTCCACTCGACGCTGTACTCCAGGAAAGCCCCTTCCTGCTTACGGTCCTCCGGGATTAAACCAATTCCAAGTTCCACCGCATCCGCTACAGAAGCTGCTTTCATCTTCTTTCCCTTGACAAGGATCTCCCCGCTTTGCGGCTTCACATCGCCGCAGATCATCTTCGCCAGTTCTGTTCGTCCGGCGCCAACCAGTCCCGCAAGGCCTAAAATCTCTCCCCGATGCAGGGTGAGGTTGATGTTGAAATCTCCGTTGCCGGTCAGATCTTTGACATCCAGGACAGGTTCTCCGATCACGGTGTTTCGCTCCGGGAATTTCTCGTTCAGTTCGCGGCCAATCATGTCCTTAATCAGATCATGCTTGGTGGTATCCGCAACCTTACGCGTCACAACATACCTTCCGTCCCGAAGCACCGTCACCCGGTCGCACAGTTCAAACAGTTCCTCCAGCCGGTGACTGATATAGATAATCGAGACCCCGCGTTCTTTCAGTGTGCGCACGATCCGGAACATGTTTCCGACCTCCGCCATCGGAATGGAGGCGGACGGTTCATCCATAATCAGCACTTTACAGTTCTTCACGAGTGCCTTGGCGATCTCCACGATCTGCATCTGCGCCGTGGAGAGCATGTGCACCTGCGTATTGACATCCATCTTCACTCCCAGATCGTCAAGGATCTGCGCAGCGCGGGATCTCATCTCCTTAAAGTCCGGCATTCCTTTTTTCGAACCCACCTTATCGCCAAGGAAAATGTTCTCCGCGATGCTTAACGACGGAACCAGGTCGAACTCCTGATAGACCACACCAATGCCGACCTCCTTTGCAAGGCCGGGCGTCAGTTTTGAAAACTCTTTTCCATCGATCACAATGGTGCCCTGCTCCGGCGTGATGGCACCGGCAATCGTCTTGATCAGCGTCGATTTTCCGGCTCCGTTCTCCCCGATCAGCGCCAGGATCTCCCCCTGCTCCACATCAAAAGAGACGTCATCCAGGGCAACTACGCCTGGGTATCGTTTTGTCACATGTTTGACTTCCAGTATCTTGCTCATAGGATTTCCTTTCCGCCGACATCCTGTAAGAAAGGAGCCGTCCGGGATCCTCAGCAAAAGATCCGGACGGCCCGGGAAACTTTCGTGTGTATTCCTCCTGTACAGCGCAGGCGCTTCCTCCAGGATTTCCATTCTATCACAGGCAGCAAAAAACAGCCGTTTCGTACAGGGGGCAGATCTTTTACTCCGGGAAGTATTCGCTTAAGGTATCCGGAGTGATGGCAATACAGCGTTCCTTATATACGCCGTCTTCCACCCGGTCTATCCAGGAACCGTCCATCAGCTTGTAGCAGGTGTAAGGAGTGCCCTCGCCCAGCATCACGGTTCCTCGAATCGTCGACGTATTGTCCACCGATTCCTTCACTTTGCCGCGGATGAATTCCGGGGTATCCACGGTGAAGATCGCAAACTCTTCTTTGTTTTCCACTTTCTGCAGAGCTATCTCGTCAGCGCCCTGTGCCATATCCGTTCCATAAGTCAGAATGCATTTCACATCCGGATTCTGCAAAAACAGGGCATCTGTCAGTTCCTGGGATTTCGTCGCGCCGTCACTGATCGTCTGCTCTGCGACATACACCACCTTGGCCTTGGAATTCAGCTTCTCAATCTCGTGCAGCCCATCGCTTCTGCGGATTGCATCTTCCGAATCTCTCTCCTCCAGGATCGCTACCTCAATACTCCCGTCTTCCGCGTCCGGATAGGTCTTGTCGATCCAGTCTGAAGCCATCTGCGCCACCACTGCGCCGGAATCAAACTGGTCCACGTTGATGCAGACATCATAGGCATCCCTCTGCTCCAGAACCGTACCGATATTGATCACGAACGCCCCGGCGTTTCTGGCCGCGATCGCTGCATCACAGATCGCAGAAGCATCCACCGCAAACATGATGATGTAATCCATGCCCATCGAGACAAAATTCTCCAGGTTCTGGATCTGTGTCTGTACGTCCCCGTTGGCGTCTGCGGAGGAATATTCCATCCCCTGCTCCGTAAAATATGCCTCCATATCATCCGACATGCCCGCGAAGAATTCCGAAGACATCATAACCGGACTGAAGCCGACTTTCTTGCCGGTCAGATCCGCGCCTTCCGCTTCCTCTGCGAACGAAACGGAACCCATCGCCAGACTGCAGAGCAGACTGGCTGAAAGTAAGATTGCCAGTAACTTTTTCATCTTGGTTCCTCCTCCTGGTCTTTATTGATGGGTTCATTATAACAGCCGGTCCCATTGCCGGAAGGTGGAAAAAAATGAGAATAGGTGTCAATTTTTGCACTTTCCCCATTCTTCGTGCAGATGATGATGCGGCAATCCAGTTCCATGGATTCGCGTGAGCGGGAAAAATAAAAGATCTTGATTCCTCTGCGGGCAAGCCCTAAAAGATACTCCCGAAACTGCTCTTCCTCCCGGGCGTTTAAGTCCCCGTAAGGACTGTCTAACAGGATGGCCTGCGGCTTTGCGAGGGCAAAGCGGGACACGGAAAGGATCTTTCTCTGCACACGACTTAAATCCGAAATGCGCTCTTTCGTTTTCTCAAACCCGTTCTCCCGGCAGAAGTTTTCCACGAGGTTTCGCTGCAGTCTCGGGTAGATGCAGCCGTACTTTCCGTGCGCGATCCGGCTGCCCATGGCGATGGTCAGGTTTTCTTCTACGGTAAGGTTGGGGAGCAGTTTTTCCTCACTGTGCGCCGGAATCACCACTGAGCCTCCCTTTCTTCCATCCCCGCTTTCCGGGATCTCCAGGTTAAGGTGCTCTTTCCAGACCTGCGGCTCATTCCTTTTCACCCTTCGCAGATACTCCCAGATATCGTCCGCACACTCCCATTCATAATCGTAAAGTCCAGTAAACAGACGTTCTTTTGCATCGCCGGACTTTCGCCTGTCAGGAGAGAAAAGCACACCGCTTCGCAGACGCTCCCGCACTTTCGGACTTACCTCCCACCATTCCTTCAGATCGCGTCCTCTGTGCAGAACCTGCACTCTGGTCGCCGCCTCGGCAATCGGAGTATATCCGATCGAAAGAATTAAAAAAGCAGTCTGATCGGCAGCGTTCCTGCTTTTGACCATCTGGCAGATTTCCTCCGCTGTCCGCCCTTCCAGCCGCTCACTGGTAAGATCCAGGATCACCAGCCTGGCATTTCGCAGACTGGCCTTTAACAGCCCCAGTTTTTTCCGCTCCCCCTCTGAAAGCTTCCACACCGGCTCCTCAGGATCCAGGTGCACCTGCTCCTTCTCGAAATAGGCGCGTATTTCTTTCACATTCCTGGAAACCGAATACAGATGCCAGAAAGGACGAAGAGGTTTTAAATTTTCGGCGATGCTCATCGTTTCAACAAATTCCCAGCCAAAAGAGACCGCGTAAACACCCAGTCTGGCCGCCGCGGCGCTGTCATAAACAGAAACTTTTTCCTCCCCAATCAGAAGCCTCCCGCTCTCCAGGGAACGCGTCCCGGAAAGCACATCGCGCACACAGCGCAGGCTGTTTTGCGAAAGGCTCTGGATATAGAGAATATCGCCTTCAAAGATGGTCAGATGGTAGTTTCGCAGTCCCCCGTTTAATTCTCCCCGCTCAATCCGTATCAGTTCTCTCACGGCTGGCTCTCCCATTCCACTTCATAGCGGTTGCGCACAAAATCATCGACTTTCGGAATCGTCACGACCGCATCCGTCCCTTCCTGCTGCATGGAACGGTAGTGGATCCCGTAGTCCTGACCGAAAGTCAGCTTGATTCTTGCGTTTACATTCGTTACGGCGATGCTGTTGTGCCCGTCCTTGCGGCTTCCCTGATAGTACATCTGTTCCATACGTTCATTGAGGCGGTCCAGCTGCTCCATATTCATTCCGGCACCGTTGTCCGAAACCAGGATGACAATCTTTCGTTCCGTCATCATAAGCCTGATCTGAAGTTTCCCCTTGCGGTTCACTTTTTCCAGCCCATGAGCCATGGCGTTCTCCACCAGGGGCTGCAGAGTCATCTTCGGAATAAAGTACTCATAAATCTCTTCGTTCTCCGCGAAAATCTCCATCTCGAAGCGGTCTTCAAAGCGAAACTTCTGGATATAATAGTAATCCCGGATGTGGTCAATCTCTTCCCGGATCTTGACCAGACTCTCCGTCTGGCCGATGCAGTAGCGGAAAAACTTCGCGAGAATCTCCGTCATTTCCGCAATCTGTGTCTGCCCGTCGATTAAGGCCCGGGCGCGGATGCTGTCCAGCGTATTGTAGAGGAAATGCGGGTTGATCTGACTCTGCAGAGCATACAGCTCCACTCTCTTTTTCGCCAGCTGCAGCCGTTTCTCCTCCTCCTCATCCCAGAGCACCGCTGCTTTCCCGTTCTTTCTGCGTTTCTCCTCCACCAGAAACAGCAGCATTTTCCGGTCTTTGTGCAGGAAAAAAAGAAACACTCCCTGCAAAACGGCAGCTGCCAGAAAAAAAAGAGCAGGAAAGATCCGCTCGGATAAGACCGCGCACAAGACCCCGAAGAGCAAAAGGATAGCCAGCTGCACCCAGGCCAAAATCATTGTCTTTTTCAAAGCAGTTCTCCCTCCGGTTTCCCCCATTCATCGATAAGGAAAGCGTTTCTTTATTTCCCGCTTCTTTCATTCACCCGTAGATTCTCCGGTATTCCGTAGGCTTGATGCCGGTCGTTTTCTTAAACAGCTTGGAAAAATATTTCTCATCCGGATATCCCACGGCACCGGCGATCTCCTTTACCGAAAGATTTGAACCCGCCAGCAGCCGTTCCGCCTCCTCAAGTCTGACCTGTGTCAGGAATTCACTGAAACCGATGCCCAGCTCTTCCTTGAAAAGCTTGCCTAAGTAAGCAGGGGACACCCGGCTGACCGCGGCCACTTCCTCCGCGGAGATCGCCTTGGCAAAGTTGGCACGGATGTAGCGCACCGCCTCCCCAAGCGGTTTCCCGACCTTCTGCTTGAGCTTCTTTTCCTCCTCCTGCAGATACTCCTCGAGTTTCAGGTAAAGGTTTTTCATGACCTGCTGAAAATTGTGGGCCTCGAGGTAGGCGAAGTATGCGTTCTTCTCCACCTGCTGCCGGTTCTCTTCCGGTACGTTGTCTACCACCTTTTTCAGGATCAAATAGAAGGCGTCTGCCATACTGCCGGGATAACAGTTTCCTAAGGAGGCCGAACGGCGGTAGAGCAGCGAGAAAAGTTCTCCCAGTTCCTCTCTGCCCAGATATTTCACGCAGTCGCCGATCTTCTTTAACTCGGAAGCGCTGACAATACGCTCCGTCTCCACCCTGGGGAGGCTTCCCACCTGTGTGTAATCCAAAACACCGTTCTGCATGATGACTAAGCGTCCCCATTCCGCTGCCAGTGCCTCCTGAAACGCTGCGTGAAGATCCCGACATCCGGTTTTCTCCGTGCTCACACCGATATTGACACGAAACGACCCATACACCTCATTTAAGCTGCGGATCCCGTAATAGAGAGCGTCGATCGCCTCCCGGACCTTCCCATGTCCTTTGGGCGGGTAGTTTAAAACAATCACGCAGCCGTAGAGATCATAATGGAAGTAATAACGGGCTTTTCCCTCAAAACAGCGGTACATGCCGCGTGTCATCTCATCACTGAAGAATGATTCCGCATTCTCCAGAATCGCGTTCAGCGTGGTCACCAGACATACCACCCGGTAACACCCAGGTTCGAATTCGGTCTGGTAAGCGCCGTTGCAGTCCTCCTCTGTCTGATAGCGGAAGACATCCTGATCCTTATAAAGCAGATCCTCCCAGAACGCCTCCATCTGCATCTGCTGACGCTTTGTGCGCATCTGCTTTAATTCCTCCCGGTCCTCCTTCTCCTCCCGCATCTGGTCAATCTGACGGCAGACCTTTTCCAGTGTCTTATTCAGGCGCTCTTCCTCGATTGGTTTGAGCAGATAGTCCACCACGTTCAGCGCGATCGCGCTTCTGGCATATTCAAAATGGCGATACCCGCTGATGAGGATGAACAGACTGTCAACCCCCGCTCTGCGTGTCTCCTCGATCAGCTCCAGACCGTCCAGATCCGGCATCTTGATATCTGAGAGTACAAAATCCGGACGGTTATCGCGAATGCTCTCCAGTGCCTGAGTCCCGTCGTGGCACTCGTCCACAATCTCAATCCCATACTCCTCCCAATGCCCCAGGATTTTGATCAGCTGCAGAATCTTTGGCTCATCGTCCGCAATGATCACCCGATACTTCCCCGCCATCCCCACATCTCCTGTTCTTTACGGTCCCTAACGGCTTTCACGGCGCGAGAGGAACGCCCCGTCAAAACCGTATTTCAGGAAAGCCTGGCGATCCAAAAACGGACAGCCAGGCCGTATGCGTGTTTCCCACTTCAATTTTTCTCTACCCATACCTTCCGAAGCGCTTACTCAAGCTTTCTTTTCAGGAAATCGAAGACCGCTGCCAGGTTCTTTTCGGAGGCAAAGAGAGGATCATCGTGTCCCGCCCCCGCAAGGGAGGTAAATTCCGCGGCGGAACCGCCCACCTTCTCCCGAATGGCAGAGACGAATTCTTCAGACTGACCGTAGGGCACTAAAAGATCATCCGTCCCGTGCTGAACCAGAATCGGGCACATCGCATCGCTTAAGTAGGAGATCGGATTCGCCGCCTGAAGCAGCTCTGAAGGAGCCTCGGAGACGGCAGCCCCTAAGTACTGCGACTCCGGAGAATCCGCATCATCGTGAATGATCGGAGAACCTTTGAGGGACTGCTGATCCATCGAGGCGAAGTTGATAGGGCCATACTGGTCCACGGCAGCCTGCACGAAAGGCTCCACTTCTCCCTCCTTACAGCTTTCCCCGCAAAACTGTCCATTGGGGATGTTCATCGCCAGCATAGCCGCCAGATTTCCTCCGGCGGAACCGCCGATCGCGGCCAGACGATTCGGATCAATTCCGTACTTCTTTCCCTCTTTTTTCAAAAACCTTACGGCGCTTCGGGCATCCAGAACCGCCGCCGGAAATTTTGCCTCTCCGCTTAAGCGATACTCAACCGCCGCTACCGCTAACCCATGCGAAAGTCCCGTAAGGTATCTTTCCAGATGACGATCCCTCTTATCCCCCATCGCAAATCCGCCGCCATGGAAATAGACAAGTGCGGCGAACGGTCCCTCCCCTTCATTGGGCAGGTAAATGTCCAGCCTTTGTGCCGGGGAATCGGATGCATAGGGCAGATCCAGCACCTTTCGTTTAATCCATCCGGTCTCTGCCGGTGTATCCATCCCAGGATCAGGGCGTTTCTCCTCTCCCGCACCCATTTCTTTGCCATACTCCCGCTGCAAAGGATCTGCTTTGGCAAAAAGCGCAGGTGTGCCGTTTTCTTCCGATTTCTCCCCTGCGCCATTTAAGCAGATCTGATCGATCCAGGCGCACAGTTCCCCCGGATAATCCGCCTGGCAATGCGGTTTCTCCCAGACAAGGGAGTAATCGACCGCTTTTCCCGCTTCCGCGAGTTTGCAGGCCAATGTCATGCCCACGGATAAAGACGTGTCCGCATCGCTGGCTCCCACGCGGATCCTAAACCAGGCAGCCTGATCGCTCTTCTCTTCACTGCCGATAAAGTTTAGGGGATTGAGAAGGAACATGCGCTCCTTCAGCTTCTCATCCTCCTTTGCGCGGGCAAAGCCGTCGTAATACCGCTCATACTCCTGCGGGAATTCCTCCTTTAAGGAGGCAATCGCGTCGGCCACTTCCCCGTCAAAGTGCTGGTACGGCTGCGACTGCGTGCCAAACAGCCGGTTCTCCCCGCTGTCCATCTCTAACTTGTCAAAGGACGTGCAGGGTTTCATCCGCCTGCGGTGATGCAGCACGTAGCTGTCCAGATCCTTAATCTGAGCGTTTTGTCCGTCAACGAAAAGCCAGTCGCCTTTCGGCTGTCCCTTCTTTTTCACCATCGGCGGTTCATGCCCGACATAGGGAACTCCTTTGGGAGGACGGGAAAGCAGTTCGCCCATCGAAGGCGGTTCGCTTATCCGTTCTTCCTGCGTAGACTCTTTCCCGGGAGAGGGATAGGACTCCCCGACATCCTTGTGTCCCTGCAAAAGACTGGAAGTTTTCTCATGCTCTTTTTCTCCCATGGGAGCCTGTGCCAGATACTCGTATTCTCCCTCCAGATACTCTTTGACCGTATACGATTCCTTCAGTTCGCCGCTTTCAA
Organism: uncultured Lachnospiraceae bacterium; assembly: GCA_964643295.1. Classification (GTDB taxonomy): domain Bacteria; phylum Bacillota; class Clostridia; order Lachnospirales; family Lachnospiraceae; genus Merdiplasma. The sequence continues at coordinate 25,964 of CAZXSN010000008.1, read as the reverse complement.
GCTTTTTAAGATAAATGCTCGCCGCCTCCCCAAGTTTTCCCAGAAGATACGCATAGCCGCTGCCGCTTCTGCCGTCTTCGCCCAGGAAAAGCACCTCTGTAGTTGTGGGATCCTTAAGCTGCAAAGCGTTAAAATACAAAATATAGCGTTCCGTAAGTTTCCTTGAGAGGGCTTCCTCAAACGGTCCCATTACGCCAGCCGGGCCAGCAGGGGAAGACTCGTTTTCCCGATCCGCGCCAAACATCCACTCATAGGCGAGATCCGCATGCTCCAGATCAATGATCGGACAGTAAATCTGTGCCGCATACACGTCATCGCGCTCATCCATGAAGGCCCCGTTTTCCTTAAGAAGCGCATCATACCGTACATTGTTTCCGGTCAGGGCAAGCAAAGCGGACATAGCTCCGCCCGCGCTCCAGCCCACCGAGACAATCCGGTTAAAATCGCCGGGAAGCGAACCGGCATTGTGCCTCAGAAAACGGATCGCCATCTTCAGATCGATCAGGTTGATGGGCGCCTTCCCGCACCAGTTCCCGTTCGCGTCTTTCGACTCGCTGCCCCGGTTGCCGCAGGTCACATAGATATACCCATGCTTCAGATACTCTGCGGCATTGCAGCGCGGACCGCCCAGCCAGGTATGCGGCATCTGCATATAGCCCGCGGAATTGTTGTCAAAAATGACCGGCGCTGTCTTCGCCGTAAACTTCTCTTTCTCTCCCTCGGGCATAATCTTTCCGCCAAAAGCCAGATACGGTTCCGGCACAAAAATGCTCAGCCGCTGAAATTTCGGTGTCGCAGCCCTGGGTGTATACAGCACATCCTCCAGGCACCAGCAATGGTAAGTCCCATTATAGGTCCACTTACTCCTGCAGTCCGACAGTTCCATCGTCCGGTTGGTCACAGGAACTCCTTCCATATCTTCTCCTCCTTATGATTTTTCTGCGTCTTTGTTTTCGCCTGAAAACCAGGCGGCTGCCCGCGAAAGCTCCTTATCGAGCGCCGATAAGATCTCCCCGATCTGTGCCCGGTTAATTCCATCATAATGAATTCCGGCGGAAACCACAACTGGAAAATCAGACAGTTCTCCAAGCCGCCGCGCCCAGTTTTCCACCACCTGCGTTTCCTTATGTCCTGGAAAGGTCACGGTTCGTACTCCGTTTTTCTCCGGAAAGGAACTGTCAAAAGAAGACTCCCCGCATACGGCAACCGCCCCGATATGCGCCTGATCTCCTCCGGTGATGAGCACCTGCAGTCCCTTTCCCGTATCCTGCGCCTGCATGCGAATCATCCTGCCCAGTACCGGAACTTCCCTTTCGTAAACTCTCATACCGGTTCCTCCCCGATCCTTAATCCTGCCAAAAGTCCATACTATCATAACCCGGGCAGGCTTAAAAAAACAACCCAAAGCGATCTGCTTTTTCCCCGCTTCGTTTCATCGGGGGGCTACTCCATACCGCCCCATTCCAGGACTTCTCCTGAGAAACCAAACTGGCGTAAGATCCGGCCCGCGATCTGTCTGGTACACTCCTCCAGCGTAGCCGGTCTATGATAAAAGCTTAGCATCGGGGGCATGATCACGGCTCCCATCCGGCTTAATTCACAGAGGTTTTTCAGATGAATGCTGCTTAAGGGACTCTCTCTGGCTGCCAGCACCAGTTTCCGCCCTTCCTTCAGTGTCACATCCGCGCAGCGCAAAAGCAGGCTGTCAGAGTAACCGCAGGCAATCCCGGCCACCGTTTTCATGGAACAGGGAACCACGATCATCCCCTCCGTCAAAAAGCTGCCGGAAGCTAAACAGGCGCCGATGTTCTCATTCTCATGATAAACATCGCAGAGGGCCTTCACCTGCTCCTTCGTAAGATCTGTCTCCTGTTTCAGCGTACACTCTGCGCCGTGCGTCATCACCAGATGAATCTCCAGTTCCTCCAGGCCTTTCAGCTGCCGCAGCACTTCCACAGCCAGGGGTGCGCCGGATGCGCCGCTCATTCCAACGACGATACGTTTTTTTGCCATGTCTCCTCCTCAAGCGAAGGCTGCTTACTTTCCCTCTCTATGCTCCTTCGCGGCATTGCCTGATTCAGACCTTAAAAGGTGAGTACGGATTGCTCCCCCGCTTTGAAAAAGCCTCCTACAGCCATCTGCCGGGATCCACCTCAAGAAACTGAGCGCGTACAAACTGTTTCTTGAGAGCAAAGGGAACCGTGCAGTCGAAAATCGTTTTGCAGCTGATCCCGGTATCCAGGATGGAAGGATCGTACTCCGGACGGGCACTTGGATCCAGCGGATGGCAGCGCACTCCCGGAATCGTGATCACATCCCGGTCTCCCTGAAAGCGGGTATTCAGGGCCCACAAAACATCCCGCGAATCAAACGGATCCACATCCTCATCCACCAGAATCACGTGCTTCAGTTCCGGGAAGGCGGAAAACGAAAGCAAAGCTGCCTGGCGCTGCTTTCCCTCATCGGTCGGCACCTTCTTATGGCACTGCAGAATCGCCATGTATTTTCCGCCGCCGGACGCATGCGCGTAGACGTTTTTCACCAGCCCCGGCAGAGCCTTTTCAACCATCTGATAGATACTGGCCTCGGTAGGAATCCCCACCAGGTTGACATGTTCCTCCGAGGGACCGATCACGGTCTGCATAATCGGATGGCGGCGGGTTGTGACCGCCTTCACCTTAATCAGCCGACACTCACTCGAGGCGCGGCCGTTGTAACCCGGAAACTCCGGCATCGCATAGCCGGTGTGGGTATTCTGATCTTCCTGCACGGTAACGCCAGGTACGATTTCTCCCTCGATCACGTACTCCGCGTTGGCGATGCAGTTCTCTTGAATGGATACACACTGATGCAGCATAACGGGCCTTTCCCGCAGCGCCCCGGCAATCGCCAGTTCATTGTAGCCTAAGGGCGTAGTCGGCGGCTCAAAACAGGAACCAACTTCGATTGCCGGATCTACCCCGATAGAGATGGAGATCGGCAAAGGCTGCTGAAGCTGCGCGGCGCGGTCAGCCATCGCGCCGATGTGGCGGCTTCCCGGCTGCAGAAAAATGGACAGTTCATCCTTCGACTGAATGCACAGCCGGTGAATGGTTACATCCGACAGCCCTGTATCCGGATGTGTCGCATAACACATCCCCATCGTAATGTAAGGACCGGCATCCGCCGGCGTATTCGTGGGAGCCGGTATCAGCCGGAAAAGATCAAAGTCCGGATCGGAAGAAAGATGCACAATCTCCTGACAGGGAGCGTACTCTTTGCTGACAATAGGATCGATCGGGTTTTGGGCACAGGTACAAAGCAGCTTCCCCAGGTCTTCCTTTTTACAGCCAAAAAGCGTCCCTACACGCTCCCGGCTGGCCAACAGCCCGATCAGCACTTTTGCGTCCGGATGTCCTTTGACATTGGAAAAAAGCATGGCGGGACCATCCACCTTCGTAGGCCGCATCACTGTGCCTCCCGCCCCCACATACCGGTAAACTCCGGACAGTTCCGCCGAAGGATCCACTTCCACCGCTGTCTCTAAAAGCTGCCCCGGCAGCTCTTTTAGCACCTCCAGGGCTGTGCGCAGATCCAGAATTTCTCTGCGATAATCCATCTTAAAGTTCGCCTCCTCGAAGATTTCTTTCCTTTTGTATTCGTATCCCTGTCTGTTTTCAGTTCCCTTAAGGAAACCAGAAAGGCAGGTTTCTTCATGCTTTGGAACAAATTTTCTGTTCTTTTTTCTTTCTCTTATTGCTCTGCTTACAGCCTGGTATCTTTCAGGCCGCAGAACGCATCCACAGGACTGACCCCCTTAAAGGGACTTTTGCCGATCAGCTTTTCCAGAGCCAGACGCACCGTTGTTCTGCTCGCCGAATAGGCATTGATAAAGGTACGCACTCTCGGAATATCCTGCAGATGATACGGATTGGCGAAGGAGAGAAACGCCGTCGCCTCCTCGTGGACAAACCGGGGGATCTCCAGCGCGTGTTTGGGACACCAGAAGATCCTGACTGTCGTCTGGTTGCTCGCCGCCGGATAATTGGCCAGAATCAGCGTCAGCCGGTCAGCGGGAAGATCCGCGCTGCCATGCAGGTCATCGGCGAAGGGATCATACTGCTCAACCAAAAATCCGTTCTCCGAAAGAACTTCCGCCGCCGTACTTCGCAGGCTGCCGTCGATCATCGCATCCTCCCCGACCACGGCAAGCCGGATCTTCGGGTACCGGTTTCGATCCACCGGCACCAGTCCCTGGATATCCTTGACCAGGGTGATCGCCTGATCGGCACAGCGGATACTCCATTCCCGGCATTCTTCCGGTGTAGCGATCGAATCGCTTTCCATGAACCTGGCGAAATTCGCTGCTTTTTTCCCGGTTTCCCGGTCTGTTGCCGGTTCCTTCTCTTTCCCGATTCTTTTCTTTTCGTCAGACTCTCCTGCTGCCCAAACCCTGTCCGGTGCCTTCCTGAAAGAACACTCCGGCACTGCGACCTTCGCTTTTAGGGCAAGGATTCGCAGCACTGCCTCATCCAGGCGTTTGGGGGTAAGGATCCCTTCCTGCAGCCCTCTCTGCACGTAAGAAAGATCCTCATAGATATCCGTGGAGAAGCAGATCATGTCACATCCCGCCTGAATCGTGGTCGGAATCGCCTGCCAGCGAGGCATCGCCATCGTATAACCGCCCATGATGGTGGCATCGGTGATGATCACGCCCTGGAAATGGAAGCGGTCACGAAGCACACCGGTCAGCATCTCCCGGCTTAAGGAAGCCGGAAGCTTAGGGGCATCCGGATTAACCGCATCGATGACATTGGGCTGCACGATATGTCCCACCATCACACTGAGCAGGCCTTCCTCAATGAGCTGCTGATAGATCCTGCCGTAGGTTGCAAACCATTCCCCGGCGCTTAAATCATTGTACGTCGGATGGAGGTGCTGATCCCGGTAATCCACCCCGTCTCCGGGGAAATGCTTGCAGGAGGCCGCTACCCCACAGGATTGAATTTCCTTCACAAACACGGAGGAGTTTGCCAGCACACGCTCGGGATCGCTTCCGAAGGTGCGCACGTTGGTGATGGGATTGCGGTAGTTATAATCGATATCCACCACAGGGGAAAACGTCCAGTTGACACCCACGCGTTTTCCTTCAGCGGCGCAGACTCTGGCAAACTGCGCGGTGCAGGAAAGGTCTGCCGCCGCTGCCACCTGCATCTGTGAGCCAAAATAGGTTCCGTCACTGATTACCCCGGCTCCGCCTTCCTCCAGGTTTGCCGCCTTCAAAAGAGGAATCTTTGCGATATCGTCCAGGGACTGATACTGCTCCCGCACCACTTCCGTCTTATCCGGCCGAAACAGGATTGCCCCGATTCCTTTCTCTCCCACGAGCTCCTTTCGCTCTTCCAGCTCATACGCGTTTCCAAGCAGGCAGAAAAGCTGTCCCGCTTTCTCCTGCAGCGTCATGTGCTGCAAAGTATCATAGACCCAGTCTGTCTGCTCCTTTGTAAGATAAAACGGCCGCCCGCTAAAATCCAGCCTTCCGCACTCTGTTTCCATGCTTTTACGCCTCCTTAAAAAGGGTGCCATGCCTTTTTTGAAAGATGTCCTGTCCTTATCTTAAGGGTGACACCAGAAAAAAGAACCGGCTGCCCTTTCGACACCTGTCTTTTTCTTCATGATAGCACCGGGGCGGTTGACATCCAATTCCAATTCCCTTATGATTAATTCCAGGATGGACTTAATGATTCGTGCCCGCCTTTCAGGAGACAGATGAACTTAAAGAGGAGAGATACGCATGAATGCCAGCTTTTACCGGGAATTTGCCGTTCTGGCCGAGACGAAAAACTACTGGGAGGCGTCCAGCCGCCTGTATCTTACCCAGTCCACGCTCTCAAAACATATCCAGGCGATGGAGAAGGAACTGGATGTCCCGCTGTTTGAACGCACCACAAGAAAGGTGGAACTTACTGAATATGGACGCGCTCTGCTGCCCTACGCGCGGAAAATCGCCGACCTCCAATTTGAATACTCCTCCCTGCTGCTGCAGAAAAAGAACCAGCACCGGGGCCTTGTCACGATCGGCTGCATCCCCTCCATGTCGCAGTATCAGCTCACGGGCCTGTTTCTGCGCTTTCAGGAGGAATTCCCGGAATGCGGGATACGTATCATAGAAGACGACTCCCGGATCCTAAAAACGCTTCTTTTGCAGAAGGACTGTGAACTCGCCATCCTTCGCGAAAGCAAAAGCACGGCGGATCAGGAGGCAGCCATGACGGATGAACTTATCCGCATCCCCTATACCAGCGACTATCTGGTGGCTGTGCTGCCCGCAAACCACCCGCTGTCAAACCGCGCGGAGCTTACCCTGCGGGATTTGCGGGAAGAAAAGTTCTGTCTCCTTAAAGAGCAGACGATGCTCTACGATCTGTGCCGCTCCGCCTGTCTGGCCGCCGATTTCACTCCTGATATCGTATTTACCAGCCACCGGCTGGACAGCATTCTCGACATGGCGGCAGACGGAAAGCGAATCGCCCTGCTCATGAACCGGCATGTGCCCGACCAGGCCATGCAAAAGGGCACCCCAAAGTTTACCGCCGTAAAAATCACTCCGACCGTATCCACGCGGATCTCCTTATGCTTCCTCAAAGAGGCGCCGTTATCGCAGGCAGCGCAGAAGTTTGTCCGCTTCTTTCAGGAACGGACCGGACAGGAAAGTTCCTGACAAAAACACGAAGACACCCGCAGGCAGGCTGCAGTCGAAGCTGCGGGATTTAAGAAGAGTAACCAGCCTCGAATGAAAATCCTTCCTCACACAAAGCAGCAGACGCCTCATCGTGGGGTTTCCGGTCAAAACAAAGCGGTCTTTCCTCCCGGACGGATAAAACTCCCTCGAACGTACCAACTGCCGAAAGGTCTCCTATTCCGGAAATCCTGATCCTGTAGAGCTTTCTGTCTGCGAAGTATCTTGTCTCTTTTTTGATCGAAATTCCATGCCCGGCACACTGCGTTCGAAACAGTTCCCGTGCCAGCTGGTTTCTGTGTGAATCCTGATAGTTGATCAGATTTACACAATACACTTCATTTTCAGGATTATACTCGCATACCTGTGCCTTAAAAAGTCTCATGCCTGCGATAGATAAGACCAACACCTTCGATCGTCTGAGATCCTGCAGTGTATGGGACATATTTTCTATCAGTTCGTCGGTCGTTACAACAGACAGAAGTTCCATAAACGAGCGAATCTCTTTTCCGGAGTGATCCGGCAAAGAGGCATTGACCGTATCCTTTGCCTTCATCCTTCTATCAGGCTGGGTACCGATCACGTTGGGATGACCATCACTGTTTAACAGATCCACGACTGCTTTTCTGTTTGATTTTGCAGCATCCGCAGCCGTCGTAGTTATGACCATAGGGAGTATATGGTTGTCCCTCTTATATGTCTCAAAGCAGGCAGCCAACTGAGACACTTGACTGGAAAGATGTTTCAAATGCCGGACGAGATACTGCTCCTGCAAAACACACTCCCAGCACTCTTCATCTCCTTTCGTATCGGCAGGCTGCTGATCCTTTTCTCTATCCACTAACAAACTGATCGGACGAAATGCAGTCACTTCTCTCTTTGCTCCCTTCTTCGTAAAAGGACCGGGGGAAGAGTATAACCGATATCAGTCACACTATGTTTTCTCTCCCAGGCAGGGTGTATGTATATGAAGTCATCAATGGCAGCTTGAAAATCTAATGTCTTGTCTATGTTGTATAAGGAAAGACATTCCTAAACATCTTTTCCTCCGCCTCTTACTTTTTGTGTGAACTTATAAATTTACTCCATCCGTACCTGAGACAAATTTCCTATCCATTTTCAGGATTTCTGTCAAACTCTGTCAGACCATAGATTTCATACATTATCTGATATAAGCATAGCAGGATTTTGAATCAATGTCAATGATTTCGAATCGATTGCAAATTTACTCTCCAGTTCTCTTTAAATCCATAAAGCTTCCAGTCAGCATGGCGGGCGAGGGAATGAATTTCGGCAGATTTCCTGTTATTCTCCACCGTTCCATTTCAAAACAGTATTCAGGCATTCAGGCGGATCCTGGATACGGCACCTGTCTGATGTTACAAACGCATGCCGGGGCAGCGCTCTATCCGCAGCGCCTCTTTGTATGTTTTCTGAAACATATGTTCTATTATGGGTGCAAAAAAATAGGCTGCGTCCCGTCAAAGAAACATCCCCCCTTGATCCCAAATTCCCTTTTTTTCAATAAACAGCGAAGAGACCAAACAACCAAACAGCCTTAAGAATGCCCTGAATTTACGCAGGAACTCTCCCATGTTTCCGATCAGAATGCTTCCTTTGTCAATTCTTTTGTGGTTCACTGTTTGGCGTGAACATAAAAAAGACAGGATCCATGCTTTGGTCGGCAGATCCTGTCTCTCTCTAAGCACAAGGGAATGACTCCCTCATGACAGGTATTATGATAATACTTTTGATGCCGTTTTGCAACGATTTTTTCAGCCAAAGTCAAAGTACCATGACCTGCTCAAAGGTGTGAAAAGATGAGGGTAAGCAGCCGCAGACGGTGGAACCCAGGCGGCAGCGCAGAGGGCGTATCTTTCCAGATAACTTATGCTCAGTCAGCTTCCCGCAATCCCTGTTTACAGCACATGATAGTACGGACAGATATCCTCGTAATGGCCGTCTTTCATGCGAAAACCGCCGGGGATGACACCCAGAGGGACAAAGCCCAGACGCTCATACAGATGACGGGCATGAAGGTTGGAAGATACCACCGCGTTAAACTGCATGACTCGAAAGCCATGCGCTTTCGCCTGCGCCAGACTGTCGGAAACCAAAGCCTCCCCGATATGCTGCCCCCGCAGAGGCGCTTTCACCGCGTAGCTGGCGTTTCCCAGATGGCCGCAGCGCCCGAGGTTGTTTGGATGCAGGATGTACATTCCGACAACCTGTCCGGTTTCCCTATCCTCCGCCACAGCGCAGTAGGTCTGTGAGGAGAAAAATTCCGGGCCGGTTTCAGGTGTCAGCAGATCTTCCTGCGGGAAGGCAATCCCGTCTTCCACCACCTGATTCCAGATCTCCATCATCGCCGGCAGATCCCTCTCCTCATACGCTCTGACAATCAGTTTCATCTAATCGCCGTCCTCTCCCTGTCTCAGCTTTTGCCCTGATTCTTCTGCTTCTTCTTTTTCTCATCCTCAGGCGCAACCGGAGGCTCTTTATGACCGCTCAAGACTTTGGCGACCAGCAGCATCCCATACATCAGGACGGGGACAATCACCGTGCACATCACGGCAGCCATCAGAAGATCCCTGGTCTCCGCCGTTCCGGTCACCCCCAGAATAAACGTCACCAGATAAAGAAGCACCAGAATCACGACGCCTGCCCAGGCGAGAATCCGTTTCAGTTTTTCTGGATTTTTCCACATACCTTTCCTTGCCTCCCTGTCGCCAAACTGCCGTCTTTCCTTTCGGGAACTTTCCCTGCTTCAAACACACAAGACAGAACCATGAACGCATTTACACGCTCTAAGCCGTTTCGAATACGCATAAAGATCCTTGTATCCAAAAGCATCCTTATCAGACCGTTTATCGTAGATTTGCGATCTGAATGCATAAATCCCACAGGCAGTTTTTCTCCTGTCCCGGAGAACGTGCCGGAAACTTCCTCTTCTGCTCATCCTTCAAAGAAAGAGACTAAGGGCATTATAGATCAGGTTTGAGAGACTGTAAACAGAAAAATGAAATCAGCAGGTTTCGCCTGACCAATGAGCAGATACGGGACAAAGCGGCGGAAACTGTCGGTATAGGAAGGGCGTCAGATACGCCTGACAGAATGGATCAGCGGAAAGAAACAGTTCTCAGAAATTTTGACGAAATTGAAAATTTCGAAAAACAACACTTACAAACAGACGCAAGATGTGATAAAATAAACTCTAAGAGGAGGGAAAATAATGTTTGCACCAGGGGAATATGTCCATTATCAAACCAGCGGGCTCTGCCGCGTGGAAGAAATCACAAAACTTTCCGCACCGGGTACGGAGGAGGAACGGTTATACTACCGGCTGACACCCATGGATACTCAGGGCGGTTCCATCTTCACACCTGTAGAGAATCCGAAGACCGGAATCCGCAGGGTGATGAACGCCGAAGAAGCCAGGGAACTGATCGATCTGATCCCGGACATCGGGGAACTGGAAATCACCGAAGAAAAGCAGAGGGAACGCTGTTACCGGGAAGCCGTCCAGTCCCTGGACTGCCGCTGCTGGGTTCAGGCCCTCAAGACGCTCTATAAGCGCAATCAGACCCGACTGGCACAGGGAAAGAAGATCACTTCCACCGATGAAAGATATATGAAAACCGCGGAAACCCGTCTTTTCAGCGAACTTTCGCTGGCGCTGGGAAAAAGCAGAGAAGACGTAGAAAGCGATGTCTCCGCGCGTATCTCCTGCAAGGTTCCCCTTTCCTGACTCTTTTTAGATCCCTTTCCTGCTTCTTTTCTGGTGTTCTCCGGTCACTTTCCCGGAGCCGGAAAGGCATGCTTTCAGGGTGGGGATCTTCCTGTCCGCGGAAACGCATCCTCCCGCGCCCTGCTAAACGCTTTCCGCACGTGCGGGAACATATGTTTTTCTAAGAGTCTCCTAAAAAGTCCTTTACCCTTTTCTTCCTTTCAGCAGGCTGGCGTTGAAATAAACCGCGTACACGGAATCCTCATAGATCTTCTCAAACTTCTTTTTCGTCATGAGCTGCTCATCATCCACTGTCTTGCTCAACACAACGTAACGGCACTTTGCCTCTTTGGCTTTTTTTGCCAGCCTCACGATGTTCGGTTCGTTGGAAGTAAGTTCCAGGTAGAGGTCAGACTGATAACTCTGCACGGACATGTTTCTGCCGTACATCTGCTTGATGGAGGCGTCATAAACGCGGATGTAGGTCGCCATCACCAGGGGAGCGGCAATCCATTTCCTCTTGATTTTGTTCTCCTCAGCGTGTTCATTGATCGCGTCTGCCACCCAGATCACTTCAGTTGGCAGCTTGTAGTTATTCTCCCGGTCGGAAAAGTAGCGGTCCGAGAACACAAAGGTACCGTTTACGGCAATCAGAGCGGCACAGAAAAGTGCCATCAGAACCTTTCTGCCCCTGCCGCCTGCCATGCTCACAATCTGCACCGCCGTGTAGGCTCCCAGAAGGATCACCGGAAGAATCCAGAAACTTCTCCAGTAGACATATCCGCCCATCATCTTCATCAGGATGTCCGCCGTCAGCGGGCAGAACACGACGCCCAGCATCAGCAGAACCGGCCAGAAAAGTGCCTGTCTGGTTTCCCGGTTTTTCTCCCACAGAAGAAGAAACAGCAGGGATGCGAAGAGAAGTACGCCAAACCCGCTCACATAAAAATAGTTGTGGTAGGCACTCCTGATAACTTCCCAGGTTTCCTGCATCTTATCTCACTTCCTTCCCCGCTGTGTTCAAAATTTTCACCTGATCACCAGATAGACCACACCGCAGACAAGCGCGGGCAGACACGAGACGGCCATCTTCCAAAGATACGTCCAGTTTTTCTTAAGAACCGCTCCTGCCAGTGCGCAGCATCCCAGCATTGTCAGAGAAAGCACCACGCCCATGGAAGTAAACAGGCAGGCACCGGTTACCATGGCAAAGAGCAGCAGCCAGGTCACCGCGCCGCCGTCTTCCTTCACACTCATCCAGGCTCCGTAGGCAAGTGCCGGGAGACCAAAACCGGCCAGCACCGCCTTTCCCTGCCAGCTGCGGATCATGAGAAATGTGACGGCTGAGTACCTGGAGTAGCCGGAAAAACAAATCAGTGCCGTCACAAAAAGCAAAAAGAGGCTCTGCTTATTTTTATCCCCCGGAAACAGCCTGGCCCCAAAGAGGGCGTAGACTAAATAGGCCCAGAAAAGCACAAACGCCGGCAGCGCCATATGGGCAAGGATGGCCGGGTGAAACCCGGAAAGCCTGGAGATGACAGCCACAAACAGCGGCCAGGCAGAAAGCACATACCTGGAAGGAAACGTGCGGTAGGCAAATCCGGTGTAAGGATTGTAGCGAAATAGACTGTCCGTCTCCACCGCGGTAGTGGAAGTAGCCAGATAAAAGGAATCATCCTCATCCAGATGCTGCCGTCCGGTGATATAGAGCATCTGCAGAACGAGAAGCACCAGCACGACCACCATCAGGGGTGTCAGACCGCGGACGGTTTCGCACAGCCACTTTCGCTGCGCGGCGTAGCTGCGGTTTTTCATAACGGACAGGAGGGCAAGCACAAGCACCCCGCCAGCCCAGATACGGGTCAGCAGGGTGAGAGAACAGTCTAAAAATGTCATGGGAACTGCCAGCACCTCAAAAAGCGCCAGCTCGGCAAAGAGGCCGTACAGATAGGCGGCTGCCGCGTTTCCCCGTGACTCCTTAGTCCGGTCCGTAAACAGACAGCCCACAAGCGTCGGCAAAATCACCAGCCAGACAGCAACCATCGCAAGCTTACCAAGCATCCAGGATCCTTCCCCTCCACAGTCAGTCCCGAAACAGGGGCCAATTCAACTGCCCGCCGCTTTGCAAAGCGGGATCAGAAAGCACACGGTTTCTTAAGACAAACTTACTTTTTCAGCGGGGAATCTCGGTAGATGATATCCTCCCGTCCAGGACCGTTTGACACCATCGTGATCGGGAAACCGATGTGTTCCTCCACAAACTCCACGTAACGGCGGCAGTTTTCCGGCAGATCCTCATAGCGGCGGATACCGCGGATCGGGCAGTTCCAGCCGGGCAGCCGCTCCAGCACCGGCTTCGCTCTCCGAAGCTTTGCTGTCACCGGGAAGTCCGTGATTTTCTCCCCGTCCACCTCATAAGCCACACACACCGGGATCTCTTTTAAGTATCCCAGCACATCCAGCACAGTAAAGGCCACATCAGTGGCTCCCTGCAGGCGGCACCCATAGCGGGAGGCCACACAGTCAAACCAGCCCATGCGGCGCGGCCGTCCGGTCAGAGCTCCGTATTCTCCTCCGTCACCGCCCCGGCGCCGTAACTCCTCTGCCTCCGCACCGAAGATTTCGCTGACAAATACACCTGCCCCGACGGCGCTCGAATAGGCCTTGCAGACGGCGACGATCCGCTTAATCTCATAAGGGGGCAGCCCAGCGCCGATCGCGCCGTAAGCCGCCAGAGTCGAGGATGAGGTCACCATCGGATAGATGCCGTGGTCGGGATCCTTTAAAGTGCCAAGCTGTCCTTCCAGGAGGATCGATTTGCCCTCCTTCAGCGCCTGATCCAGGTAGGCGGCGACATCACAGACGTACGGGGCGATCATTTCCCGGTAGGAGGCTAACTCCTCCAGCAGCCCTTCCGGCGTAAGCAGAGGCTTGTGGTAGAGATGCTCTAACATCACGTTTTTGGTGGCGCAGACACGCTCCACCTTTTCTTTTAACGCTTCCTCGTCAAACAGTTCACTGACCTGGAAGCCGATCTTGGCGTATTTATCCGAATAGAAGGGAGCGATGCCTGACTTGGTGGAACCAAAGGCCCTGCCTCCCAGCCGCTCCTCCTCATACTGGTCAAAGAGGACATGGTAGGACATCACCATCTGTGCGCGGTCGGACACTAAAATCCTGGGGCTTGGCACCCCGCGGTCCACCAGGCTTTGAATTTCTGAGCACAGGGAAGGAATATTTAATGCCACCCCGTTGCCGATCACACTGGTGGTGTGCTGGTAAAAGACACCGGAGGGCAGCGCATGCAGGGCAAATTTGCCGTAATGGTTGACGATCGTATGGCCCGCGTTTGCCCCGCCCTGAAAGCGCACCACAATATCCGCCTTCTCAGCCAGCATATCCGTGATCTTGCCTTTTCCCTCATCTCCCCAGTTCGCTCCAACAACCGCCTGTACCATCTTTTCTTCCTCCTATACGTTAATCTCAGCCGTAAGGCCAAGAAGATCCTGATGCTCCTTAAGCACGGGACGGATCACGTCTCTTAAATAGGTTTCCACCTGCGCCCCGGCACAGCCGGTATAGCGGGAAGGATCCATCGACGCGGTCAGTTCTTCCAATGTCTGCGGGAAGGAAGGATCCGCCGCGATTAATTCCAGCAGGTTGTTCTCCCGCCCTTCCTCTTTGACATTCCGGGCAGCCTCCATAGACAGAACCCGGATCTTTTCGTGCAGCTCCTGGCGGTCTCCGCCCGCCTTCACGGCATCCATGAGGATATTTTCCGTCGCCATGAAGGGAAGTTCCTCCCGCAGATGCTTCTCAATCACCTTCGGGTAAACCGTAAGGCCGTCCGTCACGTTCAGGCACAGGTCGAGAATTCCGTCCACCGCGAGAAACCCTTCGGCGACACTTAAGCGCCGGTTCGCAGAATCGTCCAGTGTGCGCTCCAGCCACTGCCCCGCCGAGGTGATGGCCGGATTTAGGGCATCCACGATCACGTAGCGGGAGAGGGAGGCAATCCGCTCACAGCGCATGGGATTGCGCTTGTAGGCCATCGCCGAAGAACCGATCTGTGACTTCTCAAACGGCTCCTCCACCTCTTTCAAGTGCTGCAGCAGGCGCAGGTCGTTGGACATCTTGTGGGCGCTGGCCGCGATCCCGGCAAGCACGTTTAAAACGCGGGTATCCACCTTGCGGGAATAGGTCTGCCCGGATACCGCCACACAGCCCGAAAAGCCCATCTTTTGTGCGATCAGCGGATCGAGGCGGTCCACCTTTTCCTGATCCCCGTCAAAAAGCTCCAGGAAACTCGCCTGTGTGCCCGTCGTGCCCTTTGATCCCAAAAGTTTCAGTCCGGAAAGCACATAGGTAAGGTCTTCCAGATCCATGAGAAATTCATTCATCCACAGGGTCGCGCGTTTGCCCACCGTCGTAGGCTGCGCTGGCTGAAAATGCGTAAAGGCAAGCGTCGGCAGATCCTTATAGGTATCGGCGAACGCTGCCAGCTGCGCTAGGACATTGACGAGTTTTTTCTTCAGCAGTTTCAGCCCCTCGGCCATCACGATGATGTCCGTATTGTCGCCCACGTAGCAGGAGGTCGCCCCCAGATGGATGATGGGTTTCGCTTTCGGGCACTGCAGTCCGAATGCGTACACGTGGGACATCACATCGTGGCGAACTTCCCTTTCCCGCGCCTCGGCATCCTCATAGTTGATGTCATCCGCATGGACTTTCATCTCCGCGATCTGTTCCTCGCTGATGGGAAGTCCCAGCTCCTTTTCCGCTTCCGCCAGCGCGATCCACAGTCTGCGCCAGGTGCGAAATTTTCTGTCCGGAGAAAAAATCTCCTGCATTTCCCTGCTGGCATAGCGCTGCGAGAGCGGGCTGACATACGTTTCCCTCTCCATATAGAACCAATCCTTTCTCCGGTAAGCGGCTAATCTTTCGGTCAGGGTTCATACTCCCCGCGGATATCCTCTTTCGGCGGCTCCATCGGATAGTCCCCCGTAAAACACCCCCTGCAGATCGGCAGTCCGTCCACGAGTTCGCTTAAGCGTTCCAGGCGCAGGTAATGCAGGCTGTCCGCGCCGATAATCTCCCGGATCTGTTCAATGCTGCGTCCATAGGCGATCAGCTGCCCGCGTTCCGGGATATCTGTCCCGAAATAGCAGGGCCAGAGAAACGGAGGAGAGCTGACCATCATGTGCACTTCCTTCGCCCCCGCTTCGCGGAGCATGCGCACAATGCGGTCGCTCGTGGTGCCGCGCACGATCGAATCGTCGATCATGATGACGCGTTTCTGATCCACGGCCTCCTTCAGCACGTTCAGCTTCACCTGCACACTCGACTCGCGGCTGCTCTGCCGGGGTTTGATAAACGTGCGGCCCACGTAACTGTTTTTGACAAACGCTGTCCCATAGGGAATCTTCGACTCCAGCGAATACCCCAAAGCCGCCACGTTCCCGGATTCGGGCACACCCACCACGAGGTCGGCTTCCACCGGGGAATCGATTGCTAAGTATTTCCCCGCCAGCAGACGGGAGCGGTAGACGCTCACCCCGTCTAAGTGGCTGTCAGGACGTCCGAAATAAATATACTCAAAGATACATCTCGCAGTTTTAAAAGAATCCCCCGGCTTTAAGCAGTGACTGCGGTCTGAATGGATGCCTCCGTGTTTGGGGGAGATCGTCACGATCTCTCCTGGCTCCACATCCCGGATAAACTCCGCCCCGATCGTATCCAGCGCACACGATTCCGAGGCCAGGATATAGGCGCTGTCGCGCCTGCCGATGCATAAGGGCTTAAAACCGAACGGATCGCGCACC
The DNA here is from genome assembly GCA_964643295.1 of uncultured Lachnospiraceae bacterium. Lineage (GTDB taxonomy): Bacteria > Bacillota > Clostridia > Lachnospirales > Lachnospiraceae > Merdiplasma. The sequence goes on along the minus strand of CAZXSN010000008.1, from coordinate 9,697 downwards.
CCAATCAGCTTGCGCGGAGACATCACGATCAGCGAATAGGCGCCTTTGAGCTTCCCCATCGCGGCCGACACTGCTTCCTCCACGCTGCCTGTTTTCACACGCGCCCGGGCGATGTGGTAGGCAATGACCTCCGAATCGATCGTCGTCTGAAAGATGGCCCCGTCCCTTGCCAGTTCCCGGCGCAGCTGCGGCGCATTCAAAAGATTGCCGTTGTGAGCAAGCCCCAGCGTCCCCTTGATATAATTGAGCACCAGCGGCTGTGCGTTCTCAATCGTGCTCTCCCCGGCGGTCGAATAGCGCACATGCCCGACACCGATGTTGCCGGTAAGAGGCGCTAAAGTCTCCCCGGTAAAGACCTCGTTGACCAGGCCCATGCCTTTCTTTGCAAGCACCCTGCCCTTAGGGCCCTCCGTGTCGCTGACCGCAATCCCGCAGCTTTCCTGCCCCCGATGCTGCAGTGCCAGAAGGCCATAGTAAATCGTGGAGGCCACGTTCTCCCCGGAAAAATCATAGATTCCAAAGACACCGCAGGCTTCCCCGCACTGATCGAAGGCAGAGCCTTCCCTTTCTGTCTGCTTTTCCATTGTCCGATAAAATCAGCGTTTTTTAAGAAACGCTTCCCCCTTTTTCTGCCGGGGCATCTTCCCGTACTTTGCGCTGCCTTCTTAAGTTTCTTCCCTTTCCGGCAGCCGCCTTTCTTTCAAGGTGTCCGCCTTTTGCTTAGAGCCCTAAGCGGTTAAACACCTCGTTGTAGGCCTCCTCAACGTTCCCTAAATCCCTGCGGAAACGGTCCTTGTCCAGCTTTTCATGCGTCGTGGCATCCCACAGCCTGCAGGTATCCGGAGAAGTCTCATCCGCCAGGATGATCTGCCCTTTGTACCGTCCAAACTCAATCTTGAAATCGATCAGCTCGATGTTGGCCTGCAGGAAGTACTCTTTGAGCACCTCGTTGACCTTGAACGCATACCGGGTGATGGTATCGATCTCCTCCCTGGTCGCAAGGCCAAGCGAAATCGCATAATAATCGTTGATGAGCGGATCTCCCAGCTCATCGTTTTTGTAGCTGAACTCCAGCGTCGGAACAGGAAACCTTGTGCCCTCCGGAACACCTAAGCGCTTGGAAAAGCTGCCCGCCGCCACGTTTCGCACAATCACTTCCAGGGGAACGATCTCCACTTTTTTAACCGCTGTCTCCCGGTCACTGAGTTCCTCGATGTAATGCGTGGGAACCCCGGCCTCCTCCAGAATACGAAACACCCGATTGGTCATGCGGTTGTTCACCACGCCCTTGCCGGTGATTGTGCCCTTCTTCTGCCCGTTAAAGGCCGTGGCATCATCCTTGTAATCCACAATCAGCACGTCCGGATCGTCCGTCGCGTACACCTTTTTTGCTTTTCCCTCATACAGCAGATCTTTCTTTTCCATGTGTTCCCCTCCAAATTTCCCTGTCGACTTTATGCATCCGCGTTTGTCTGCCTGCGTCTTCATTTTGGGCAGTGCGCCGGGCGAAACGAAGACTTCTCTTTTTTTGCAAACCAGACGCGGCGCACAAGATCTTGTTGTCTTCTTCTAATTCTTTCTGCTTTTCTATCCTGACCTGTCTCCCGGCGGCTTTTTTCTTACTGGCACTTTAAGCTGCGCCGGTAGCCTTCCTTTAACTCCTCCAGAAGTTCCTTTGTATCCCGCGAAGCAAGCGCCTTCATGTTCTCCGATTCCGCGGCATCCTCACAGACCTTCGCGTTGTACTCCTGAATGCGGGAAACCAGATAGGAATCGGCATTGATCTCCTCCAGTTTCTTCTGGTATTCCTCCTCGGACAGATACATTGGCAGGACACTTACATATTTGCGCATCGCTTCCTTCGTGCGCACAAGATCCCAGGCTTTCTTAAAGCAGTCAGCGGCCTCCGGGAACAGAAACAGTCTCGCGTAGGCGCAGCCTAAGTTGTTCCAGACACTCGCGTAAAACTGCGCTCCCAAATTTCCCGGGGTGCGTCTTTCCAGCACCTGATAATACTCATGCACCGCATTCCCGTACATGCCGCTGCGCGTCAGATAGTCGCCTTTCAGCTTCTGGCGCTCATCCTCCGGCTGCACTTCCAGCTTGCTGATCTGATCCTGCAGTTCCTTGCTCTCCTGCGGGGAAAGATACCCCGCCTCGCGAAAGATCGGCAGCACGAAACTTAGGATACCCTGCTGCTTTTCGAGCTGGTCATTTAACTGTTTCGCCAGTTTCGTAAGTCCCAGCTCCTCCCCGATCCATGCGCACAGCTTTTCGTTGATGATCGTATGGTCAATCAGGAAAATATTTTCATACAGGTAAAAGCACAGCTCCTCTAAGGAGTAGATGTTGGTGCTGACGCTCTCGATATAGTACGGTTTGGCTGCCTGCTTCACCTGACACAGATCGAAGGCCATCTTCTGATTCCTCCCTTACTTCAGATCTTCCCCGGAAAATGTCAGAAAACGATCTCCCGCTTCCAGCGTTTGCCGGAGGGGCGGTAAAACCCGCCAAACCCTAAATCCTCCACTTCCACCATGCAGCGGGCAGCGCTTACAAAGTAGACCGTCATTTTCAGTCTCGTTGCCCGGTTTGGCCGATCCGGGAAATCCTTTAAGCGAAGCAGGTGGACAACCTCCTGCCCGCCGCTCATCGGCTTGGTAAGAATCGGAATTGCATCCTCATGATCCGGGATAAACTCACAGACATGATGCGCCTCATACCAGTTCACTCCGGCAGAGATCAGCGGATAGTACACTTCCTTTCCCCGCACCCGCATGTTCATGCCCAGGTTCTCATGGACGATATCCACTCCCAGAAAGAGCAGATCCTGCGTCGGCACAAGCCCCGTGCGCTCCATCGCCCCGTAACAGGCCCCTTTCGTGTAGAGGTTCTGTCCCTGAAAGGCATGCCGGTGATAACACAGATACTGGAAAGACCGCTCTGCCCAGGAACGGTCAAAGTAGTCGCCTAAGAGGTAGCAGGTGACCACGTTTCGGTGCTCAAAGACCTTCTTTAACAGTTCAAACAGGAGCCGGTCGCGTTCCCGGTCCCATTCCTCCTGCCCTCTCCCATCCCGCACACTCTCATCCATCTTCTGGCTGGCAACCTCTTCCACCGTCACAAGGCCCGGTTTCTTGCTCCGGTCAATGTGCAGCAGGCAGCCGACCACCGTCTCCTTCACGTACTCTAAAAGGGCCACATCGCCGTTCCAGAGCTCCTTTTTCTGATTGACTGTGTAATAGTAAAAGCTGGATTTATAATCCTGCAGAAATACGTAGCGCCGCTCAAGTCCAAGCGCGGCAAGCGCTTCCGGAATCGTTGCCTCCATGGGGGAAACAAGCCTTGGCACCGTGACCATGATGCGAAGATCTTTGGGATCCCATGGCTGCGGCAAAAGGGCGAAGCAGCGGCCAAAAAAGTCCGACAGCGGCTGTCTTTTTGCCTCAAGATCCGTCACCGCTTCCCACTCTTTTTCGGAGACCGGGATTAAAACCTCCTGCCCCTCTCCGCCGGGAGCGACCGTCAATGGCTCCTTCATCGTGCCGTTAAAGTAGCTTACCTGCGCGAAGTCGCGGCACAGCTGCAGCCCCAGTGTCCATACCTGCCTTTCCTGAGCCATATCTATCCACCTTCTAGATCAATGTAAAAAGTTCCCGTGTCAGGTAGTCCAGCTGGAAATAGTTTTCCAGCCCCTCGCGCACGGCCTCTTCCTCTCCCGCCGACTGCGATTCCAGGATGCGGTTTAACAGCTCATAGCGCCCGCCGCTGCCAAAGCCTTCCGTCTTTCGCAGAATTCTGGTATCGGATCGTTTCACCGGCTCACCGTCCAAAAGCTCCTCGGTATAGCACTCCACTTCCTCGCCCTCAAAGAGGATAAATTCTTTGACGTTGATGCCCTCAAAGCAGTCCTTCATCCGTTCCTCGCGAAACTCCTCGTTTAAATCCCTGCGCCGGTAGTGCAGCAGCACACTGTGCGCGGGATCCGCGGCCACCTCCAGGAAAACCTTATCCTCCAGCTGGTAGGGGAGCCGTAAATGCAGCGGAAACTTCTGATAAAAAGCGAAGCGCATGCCCCGCCTGTTAAAATCGGCAAGCAGGGAGGCCACACTCTCCTCCTGCTCTTTGGAGAGGGTGCTCTTCGCGGAGTAGTACTGCAAAAGAGCCAGTGTGCACACATCCTCCAGTTCCACACCCTTGCGGTAATTGTTCTCGATCACGTCAAAGACCAGGTCATTGACCGGCAGCCCCTTAACGAAGTATTCATAGGATTTTAAGATCACATACGCCCGGCAGAGTTTCCTGCGCCCCAGCTTGCGCTGGTAGGAAGCGAAGATCTGCTCCGTCCCCGAGGTCCCGCTGCGGGTAAACAAAACGAGACTTAGGATCTTCTCCTCCAGAGTCATGGTGTCCAGTTCAAACTGGCGCCCGGTGCTCCACAGCCTTTTCATCTCCTCGATCGGCCCGTCGTAATACATCAGCAGGTAGGTGAGAATGTTGTCGTCGTACTTGCCGTAGGCAAAGCACTGGTGACAGTAGGAAAGCAGCACCGCGTTCTCCTCGTACTCGCGCGACAGCACCGTCTGGCTGCAGATACGCACCAGATGCTGCAGAGGCACCTGCTCCGAGCCGTAGGTTTCCAGAAGTGAAAAGGCCTCCTCATACATCCCTTCCTGTGTAAGCAGGGACATCAGCTTGTTTTTGTCCGCCCGGATAAACAGGTCGTAGGGGATCTCCTTTAAGAAGGCAAAAAGACCGTCCTCCATCGGATTTTCCGCATAGTAGGCAAGCACCAGTCTGCGGGCCTCCTCCCGGAAAGCATCCTTTAGAGTTTCCATCGCGCAGGCTCTGCGAAAATAGGGGAGCGTCTCCCGGGTGATGCCCTCCCCCTCTTTTACCGTGCTGCACATGTACAATACGAGTCCCGGATGTTCCGGAACCATCTCCTGACAGTACTCCAAAAGCCTTGGTGTATCCAGCATACGTTCGGCCATGTACAAAGAGGTGGAGACATAGCGGTTCCCGTGCTCATCCATTAAGAGGATCCGCGCTTCCTCAGTATAAATCTGCACCTGCGCACTCCCGTCCGCGATCGGTACGATCTGCTCCCCCTTCATGCGGGGATGCACGACCACCACGGATTTCATGTTGGGATTCTTGCAGGTGATCTCAAACGTGAAAAGAACCCGCGCCAGGCGCTCCGCGAGAGCCCTGGTCAGCTGCCCCTTCTCCAGGTAGCGCTCATAGAGCACGGCGAGATTTTCATCCACCCGCCCCATGCCCAGCTGTTCTACGAGGAAGTTTTTGATCGCTCCCCGGTAGCTGCGGTAGATCTGGGGGATGTTGTCGCGGTTGTCGGAGATATTCCGGTAGATCCGCGCCTTCTTGTGGTAATCCAGTGTATTGTTGTAAATAAAATACATGCGGATGATCTGCGGCATCTGTTCGACGCCCTGCTGATCCATCGTCTCCATGTAGTATTCATACAGTCCCGTGATGCGAAGATCCAGGCTTACCCCCAGGGAATACCAGTAGAAAAACTCCGGATCCCTGCGGTCTCCGGCGATGGCGATCGTACAGATCGCCCGCACGATCTCCTCCGAGCGGTCCACCGCATAGCAGGCCTTGAGCAGCTCAAAAAGACGGCGCGAGTATGTCTGATCGTGCACGGCGAGCTCTCCCACCTGATGCACAAGCTCCGGCGTCAGCTGATTCTGCCTGGCGCCGAAGGTCAAAATCTTTTGCTCAAAGCTGCCCAGATGGCGTAAAAGGAACGGATTCTTCTTTAAAAGCAGAAATCCTTCCAGGTACAGAATAGGGCTGCTGGCGCCTAAGCGCACCTGTTCGCCGATGGCAGAAAGCTTGGCCGAATCGTCCTGCAGAAGACTTTCCTTCAGGTAAAGAAGAATCCACTGCAGCACCCAGTTGTCCCTGTTTTGCAGAAGCATCTGCTCTACGCGCTCTTCCACCTGATCCACGTACTCGGCATCCCTCTGAAAAAAGGTCGTCACGTACAGGTAAAAAGCATAGCGGTCCGGGGTATCCAGTCTGCTGGGGCGCTTCTCAATCTCCTCCAAAAGCCGCTGTCCCCGCACCCGCTTGTCATCCACGTAAAACAGCTGAATCAGGAAGAGGTCGGCGTACACGTCCGTGCCCCCTGCCCGCTTGTAGCTGCTGATCACGTTGACGGAGCGGTCAATCCACAGCTGCATCTCAATCTTCTTTAAGCGAAAATCGACATAGAGGTTTTCCAGCTTGCGGCGCATCATCTTCTGCACCCGCCGCTGTCTGCGCTCCTCGCTGCTTACCTTGCGCACCACAAGCACTTCGAAGGTCAGCTCCTGATAACAGGTGCTGATCTTGATTCTCGCGTAATTCTTCCCGGCATGCAAAAAGTTGGTATCCACGACAAAGGGAAGCTCATAGACTTTTCCGGCAAACTCATCGGTGGTCAGCACTTTTTTCTCCAGGCGCAGAAAACGGCTGTCGGACGTAAGGTCCAGGCGCAGAAAACCCCAGTCCGAACGCTGAATCCGGATCGTATCCCGAAGCGACTGCTCGGGGTTGGCATAGCGCTTCTCAGTCTCCGACAGGGAAATTTCCACCGGCTCTTTGAGCCCGCAGCCGATGAAAAACTCCTCCATGCTCTGATAGGTCGGAGAATCACCCTTCACCGCGTCGTAAATCGGAAGAAGCTCGGGATGGCGCTCCCGCAGCATCCCGCGAAACTCCGGCGATAAAAAGGCCGGATACACCGACTGGAAGTCTTTCTGGGCAAGCGCGGATAATTCCTCCAGATCCGGGACATCCGCGGAGGAAGTCTCATTCTTCTCCTCGATGCGGATGCGGTAGGGCAGAAAGCTCTCCCCAATCTCCGTGCAGAACGTAAAACTGCCGTCCGTCTCATCCCCGGGCTTTAAACCGTTCGTATCGACCTGGTAGAGAATCCGGTTCTCGGAACCGAAAAACTCCTGCGGGTCAAACGTCACCCGCGGATTGGAGGAGTAGAGAAACCCCCGCACTTTCCTCCCTTCCGGCTGGGAAACGACAAAATCCCCCTTAAACAGCTTCCCTTCGGGAACCGTCTGTTCAATGACATCCTGTGACAGCTGCAAAGAAGGTGTCTCATATTCAAATTTTCCGTTTAATAACTGTTCGATCCGATTCATCAAACCCCATCACCTGTAAACAGCGCTGCCGCGAAACTTAAAATACTTCTCATGCAAAAGGATCAGGCCAAACGTTTAGGCTGTCGAATGCTTATGCGGTAAGATCCTTTCCGGTCACTTTTGTGCAGGCATAAGAAAACTGCGCCAAACAGCCCCTGCCTTGCCGCAGCTTTTCCTTAACTTTATTCCAGGATCTTTTTCAGTTCTTCCATGAACATGTTGATGTCTTTGAATTCGCGATAGACCGAAGCGAAACGGACATAGGCGACCGCTTCCAGATTTCTCAGATGCTCCATCACGATCTCTCCGATCTCCTTGCTCTCTATTTCCTTCTCTTCCCGGTTAAAGATCTCCGTCTCGACCTGATCAATCATCTCATTGATCCGCTGAATCGGGATCGGCCGCTTGTAGCAGGCCCGCATCACACCGGCCTCGATCTTGCTGCGGTCGTACTGTTCTCGTGTGCGGTCCTTCTTGATCACCACCAGGGGAATGGATTCGATCTTCTCATAGGTCGTAAACCGTCTGGCGCATCCGTCGCACACACGTCTTCTGCGGATGGCATTGATCTCTTCCACCGGTCTGGAATCTATCACCCGGGTATTGTCCTGACCGCAATACGGACACTTCATACGTCTCCCCCTCTCCCGCATCCCTTACTGATCAAAGTATATCGGATTCTGCCGCCTCTGTCAATGATTTCAGCCCCATGAAATTTTCCGCTGTGCGCCTTTTCCCTCCCTCCGGCGGCCGGGGAAAACCGGTCGTTTGGAACATTTCCAGTCTTTTGGACCTTCCTTTCATTTCCTGCTTCCAATTTTCCCCGCGAAGGATCAAAACCCCGTGTTTTTTGCGAAAAATGCACGAAATTTCCTTTCAAATTTGCCTGTCATTTGGGCATTCTGTCGAAACCGGGAAATGCCTGTTGGACACTTTTCCCGAATTCTGCTTGACAATCTGCCCGTTTCGGGCTATAACAGTATCACGGTTACAGAAATTTAAAATGAAAAGGTGAGTAGTGTGAGTAAAAAAACTGAAAAAAGGCCCATGAACAAGCGGATACTGACGATCCCGAACCTGCTGTCCTTTTTTCGGCTCCTGCTGATTCCCGTTTTTATATGGAGTTATCGCGTCAAAGAGGATCGTTTCCTGGCGACCGGCATTCTGCTGCTCTCCGGTGTCACGGACATCGTGGACGGCATTATCGCCCGGAAGTTCAACATGGTCAGCGATTTTGGCAAGGTACTGGATCCGGTCGCTGACAAGTTAAGCCAGATAGCCATGCTCTACTGCCTGCTCTCTGTGTTCCCGCTGATGATGATCCCGCTGATCGCGACCATCGTGAAGGGTCTCTACATGATCTTCAGCGGTCTGCTGGTGATCAAGAGGACCGGCGTGGTGGACGGAGCTGACTGGCACGGCAAGGCGGCCACGGTTCTTCTGGATGCCATGGTGGTTGTGCATCTGCTTTGGCCGCAGATTCCAAAAGTTGTCTCCAACATCTTAATCGCAGCCAGCACGATCATGGTACTGATCTCGTTCGCGGCCTATGCGATGAGAAACAACCGGGAGTTAAAGGAAGCGGCTTCCCGAAAGTAAAAGACACACCCGCCTGACTGTACTTCCTTTACCGGCACGGCGGTTTCGGCATAGATGGGGGCAACGGGCGATTCCGCACAGAAAACAAAAAGAAAAACAGCTGTCCTTTTGCTGGTTTGATTTAGGGTATTGGAAAACAGGCAAATATCAGCTGACAGACTTCAAGCATGATAAGCAGTGAGGAGTAGCGAACGAATCAACATCTCCTCGCTGCTTTCATTGTGTTTGTAACATTAACAATAACACAGTCTATTTTAATCTAATGATTACAGCGTCAAAGATATGAACTTTCGGCTGAGAAGCAGCTAAAGGTAATAAGGCTTATTGACGCACCCCAACAGACGTAAGAAGTGGGGTGTGTTTAACCGACACAAAGCTAAGCTTAAGACGGGGCCCCAGAATTTAAGAATGTTGAGCAGGATTGTTAAGCTTAAAAGCAGCGAAACAATCCGTAATCACCTTTTGACACCTGAATCATTTGATAAACCACAATGGTGTTCGTCAAGAAATGTGCTGATATCCCAAATTGAACACTTTTTAGCCCTACGGATTACCCAGAGCTGAAGTCCCAAAAACATCCTATTTTACCTGGGATTCTGAAGGCTCTTCTTCACTCTGAACGATGTGATTTCGATGATCCTCGAAGCTAACTCTGGGTTTCCGTGTGTGCGGGATCGTATTTCCCTTCATGTTTGCCAGTTTCCCGTCCGATAGCTTTCCTTTCTTCCACCTCGCAGACGCTGCCTGGATGATGAGAAAAATAAGTTTAGTTACTCATGCTTATTCATTGATTCATTGATATATGCTTGGATGATTGGCGCCTGCTTTCCGGGAGTTTATGTCTGACACAGAATCAATCAGAGACTGATACGCGTCAAACATCATCAGGATCTCCCTTTGCTCTTTTGTGATACACTTCTCCAGATGGG
>CAZXSN010000007.1:0-86097 GCA_964643295.1 uncultured Lachnospiraceae bacterium | reverse complement strand
GGCGGCGGAGCGGATCGACGTGGACGAAAACGGAAAGATTTCCGGTCTGTTCTAAGTCCCGTCCTTTCAAACCGGTTGACGCACCTGATAAGGATGAACAGAAATTTAAGCTGCCAGGGACAGGCCTGCGGCCTGTCCCTGTATAAAAGGTAAGCAGAAAAGGTGTTTCGCTGCAGTTTAGATGAAAGACAGGCTTCAAGGCAAAGGGCGGCGGAACAGACAGAAGATATTGGTTTTAGGTTTATGCTTCGTGCCGAAAGTGTATGGAGACGGGAGGAGGGATATCCCATGGGATTTTCAACGGTACCCTGCAATGAGTTTGTGGAAGTGCTTGCTTCAAAGGCTCCGGTTCCCGGCGGCGGCGGCGCGTCTGCTCTGGTCGGTGCGGTGGGCACTGCTCTGGGAAATATGGTGGGCAGTCTGACCGTGGGGAAAAAGAAGTATGCCGCTGTGGAAGCGGAAATGTATGACCTGAAGGCAAAATGTGACAATCTGCAGGAAGAACTGCTGGCGCTGGTGGAGAAGGATGCGGAGGCCTTTGAGCCGCTCTCCAAGGCATATGGTATGCCCAAGAATACGGAAGAAGAGAAGGCGGAAAAGGCCCGTGTGATGGAGATCGTGCTCAAAGATGCCTGTGCCGTTCCGATGGAGATCATGGAAAAATGCTGCGAGGCGATTGATCTGATTAAGGAATTTGCCGCCAAGGGCTCCGCGCTTGCCATCAGCGATGCGGGTGTTGGCGCGGCGTTCTGCAAGGCTGCCTTAAAAGGAGCCAGTCTGAACGTCTATATCAATACCAAATCCATGGCCAACAGAGAGTACGCGCAGCAGCTGAATGAAAAGGCAGATGCGATGCTGGAGAAATACCTGCCCCTGGCCGATGAGATTTTTGACAGTGTGCTGGCAAGGCTGAAAAACTGAGAGCGGGCAGTATTCCCGGAAGAATAAGAAAAAGGAGTTCACAAGATGGCAAGACAATTGCTTGGAAAAGAGGTAAACGCTTCCCTCAACGAACGAATCAGGACTCAGGCGGCGGACCTTGCTTCAAAAGGCATCACGCCGACTTTATGCATTATTCGTGTGGGGGAGAACCCCAGCGATATTTCCTATGAGAAGGGTGCTACCAAGCGCTGTGAGACGCTGGGAGCAGCCTGTGAAAAGATTCTGCTTCCGGAGGACGTCTCCCAGGAAGAACTGCTTGGTGTGATCAACGGAGTGAACAAAAACGACAGGATTCATGGGGTTCTGTTATTCCGTCCGCTGCCGAAACACTTAAATCAGTCGGTGATTGAGAATGCCCTGGATCCCGCAAAAGATGTGGACTGCATGACCGACGCTTCGATGTCCGGCGTGTTCACCGGGAAAAGAGTGGGATTCCCGCCCTGTACCCCGCAGGCCTGCATGGAGATTTTGGACTACTATGGGATTGACTGCACCGGCAAGAGGGCGGTGGTGATCGGGCGTTCTCTGGTCGTGGGCAAACCGGCTGCGATGATGCTGATCAAACGGAATGCCACGGTGACCATCTGCCATACGAGAACGGTGGATATGCCTTCTGTCACCCGGGAGGCGGATATCCTGCTTGTGGCAGCAGGCCGTGCGGGTGTGGTAGGAGCGAATTATGTGAGAGAAGGCCAGATCGTGATCGACGTGGGAATCAACATGAACGCGGAAGGGAAACTCTGCGGGGATGTCGATTATGCAGCTGTAGAACCGATCGTGGATTCCATCACCCCGGTGCCGGGTGGCGTGGGCAGTGTGACGACGTCCGTTCTGGTAAGTCATGTGGTGGAGGCAGCTGCCAGGACTCTGGAGTAGAAAAAACGGGATGAGGCTGCAGAAAGCTGGCAGAAAAGGAGTTTTTTGTCGGTATGGGATCTGAAGCCGGGTTGAATGAAGGAAATTTTCCGCCTGTACGGGTGCCGCGTTAGCCTGTCTGCAGCAGTTTCAAGGTAGGCGGCAGGGTTGCCCGTACAGGTTTTTTAAGCTTAAGAGGGCACTTTTTGGTAATTTGCCCTGTCAGATACAGCAAAAGAGAGGGATAAGAGGCAGGTTACCGGAATGTTTTCACAGGCATCTTTAGGGATCCCAAAGTCAGATGCCCTAAGTTTCAAGCCGAAAGGTATGAGCCCTTTGACCAACGGAAGTTTCAGGTCTCTGGAAATGCGCTTCCCCTCACACTGTCAGGGAGGAAACTGCAGAGAAGGTGCGGCTGGCCGATAATGGAATGAGAAACATCCTTTGATAACACAGGTGATAACACAGGCCACGGAATTCGTCCCCTATATAAAAGGAAAGGATTTTTCTCTCTCCTGCCGCAGAGTATCTGCAGCCTTTTCTTTCCCGCTCTGATCCTATTTGGCACATCTTTGCCCGTAAGAGCATTGTTGTCCCGGAGAATTTCGTCAGAATTTCAGCAGGATCACCTGTTTATGAAGCAGATTGGCACGGAGATGCCGTCACCTCTGTACAATTTATACAAAAAATGGGACTCGATACACCTGTATTTCCGTCAATATTTTCTTCAAAAAGTGATTGACAAGATCAAACGGATCGGTTACACTTTTCGTACATAGATTTTAGAGATAAGGGCAAACCTGTTGAAAAGCAGGGACGCAAAACTTCAGGGTCTAAGGTCTTCGGACTATGACAGCCAGTTGCCGTAATTTCCAACGCGTGAGTTGGGAATCTGTTTGAAGGCCGCTGGGATTCTTTCCAGGGGCTTATTTTTTTCAAACATGCGGGGTTCTCTTTAGCCTGACAGGATCGACAGAAACATAAGGAAAGGTTAGGGAGTAATCGTATGAAAACCAGGAATTGGATGAAAAGTATCGCCATGATGCTCGCCCTTGTAGTGGTGCTTTGCGTTGGGAGTCTGAGCGCGTCTGCAAAGAGCGCTTCCCTGAAAAAGGGTGTTACGTTTACGGACGGCAAGCTGACCTATGTGGTCACTTCCGTGAAAGGCAAAACAGGCACCGTGAAGGTGATCTCTGCCAGCAGGAAAGCGACGTCCGTGAAAGTGCCGGAAACAGTTGCTTATAGCGGGCTGAAGCTGACCGTCAACACGATCGCTGGCAACGCGTTTAAAGACTGTAAGAAGCTGAAGAAAGTGACAACGGGGAAAACTTTAAAGACCATCGGCAAGAACGCTTTCTCCGGCTGCAGGAATTTAAAAACGCTCGATCTGAGTAAGAGCACGAAGCTGAAAACCGTAGGGAAGAATGCCTTAAAGGACGCATCAAAAGTAAAGGTAAGCGTCCCGGCGGCCAGAAGCGTTTCCTACTATTCGAAAAAACTGGGAGTGAAAGCCTCCAGGATCACGGCTGCAAAGACTGCCGGGACGGCGGGAAGCACTGAGAAGACAACACCTGCGGAGACGAAGCCCGCGGAAAATGCTCCGCAGACATCCGGTTCTGAGAAATCCCCGGCACCGGCAGAAACGGAAGCGAAGAAAACCACAGAGACCGAGACCGTGACGGAAACGAAAGAAACCGCTCAGGCTGAGACGGCTGCGGAAACGAAAGAGAGCAAACAGACCGAGGCGAACACGGAAAAGAAGGAAGTTGTGGAGAGCGAAACCGTGGCGGAGCCGGAAACAAAAGAGAGTGAGAAACCGGCAGAACCGGAAGAGCAGAATTCTTCCGAGTCGAAAGCAACTGAGCCGGTGACGCAGGATACAGAAGCTGAAACGAAGGATACTGGGAGGGCTTTGGAGGAGACAAAACCGGCAGAACCACAGAAGCAGGACACTCCTTCAGCGGAAGGGAAAGATCCTCAGCCGGAAGAAACTGACGCACCGAAAGAGGAGCAGCAGACGGAGACCATGACTGAGCCAAAGGAGCCGGAAACGCCTCAGGGTGAAGAAACGGAAGCTCCGCAGACAGACACGGAAGCTTCGAAACAGGAACCGAAAGCTCCGCAGGCACCTGAACAACCTGAGGTACAGGACAGACCGCAGGAAAACTTAGAAGACGTTCATGGAGAAGCGCATGAGTTTACAGTCAGGGCAGAAGAAGTAGCTCCGACCTGCGACAGGAACGGATACATCATCTGGAAATGTACAAAATGCGAGGCCACCAAAAGCGAGTTTCTTTCGAAAACGGAACATACCTGGAAGACGGAAAACATCCCGGCGGACTGCACGAACTACGGACGCACATATCGATGGTGTACGACCTGTGGATATAACGAAGGCAGTGAAGGGATGATCAACTGGGAGGAAGCTCCGACGGGGCATTCGATGCAGGTGATAGAGACTGTAAATGCCGAGTGCGACAAGGCCGGACATATCACAAGTAAATGTGCCTTCTGCGGTAAAACAGAGACAACTACGATCCCCGCTCTTGGACATGATTACAGCAGATATGAAGGAGTAAGCAAAGCGGCAACCTGCAAAGAGGAAGGAACGTCTGTCTGGGGATGCTCAAGATGTGGGGCAACAACGGAAAAGTCCTTACCGAAGACAGATCATCACTGGAATTATAGAGCGGATGCAGATGAGCCGGTTACCTGTCATGATTGTGGAGCCAAACAGCAGGCAGAAAGTTAAACCCGGCAGAAAAAATGATGACGGCAGTTTAAGGCAGGGCGCTGACACACCCTGCCTTGTTATCCAAAATTTTGGACACCTTCTTTTTATAGAAGTCAGTTGATTTTACTCTGATTACTTTATGAGATGAAACCTGAGAAAATTTCCCTTATTCGTAGAAGCAGAAAAAGGAACAGGAGCAACAGATATTCAACAGGTTACGCAGTAAGAAAAACGGGCAGAGGTCCAGTTCATATCCTGAAAAGGATGAGCTGAAGGATTGGAAGAAGAAAATGTTATCTAAGACTTCTCTGATTTTAGGAAACTGAAGGATAAGAGAAAGAGAAACTGAGGAGAACGGAAGACACCATTTACTGAAGCTGGACAAAGAAGAGATGCGTAAGACGTGACCTGGGGGAATAACTAATGATACGTTAACAATATCCATGCGTAATGATTAATTCCAAAACAATTTGATTTTATGATAATCATGTGAAACATGATGAAATGTTTCAGGTACGGACTGATGAAGCTACTTATTCCATATAGATCATGAAAGGCCTGAAAGATTGAGGATGTTTCCAAATCCAGAATGTTCTTTGCTTCAGCCTGCCAGATTTCACCTGGTTGTTTATCCATTTCCGGGAAACAATAGTAGACTGGATACTTGACCTGGAATGAGAGAGAAATTTTAACGGATTGAAAGAAATGATTTCCTCAGGCTTTTAATGGGTAAGCGGCAGGTTCCTGTTACGGGGAGGAAACGCAGCAGAGGAGTATATCCCAGAAGAACTCTGATCTGCCAAAGAAAAGGAGAGCAGCGCTAATTACATATTTTTGTTATGATGGAATCAGTACATCGTAATACATACGCCTGTTTTCTTTTTAAGAGGATATAGTCCTCATCAAAAGGCTGATCCAGAAATACTCCTTCAGGACAGGGACATTGCGGCAGGGAATGGTTGGTCTGGAAAATGGGAAAAGTTCAGACTAACAAAAGTCTGTTTCCAGTCCCCTTTTTCAGAAAGGATAATTCGCCTGCCTCCTGAATTTCCGATGGTTCCAGCTGAAAGAAAAGTACAAGTCACTTTCGAAAGAACAAACTTTACCGGATCTTCGGAGACCTTCCCATTGATTACGAATATCCAGGCCTTTGATTTTAACTGGATGTGCGGGCGGAGATGAAAATTGGTTGGGGCGTCCTCCTTTGAGATGAAACTCCACACAAGCAGAGTGTTTATCCAGAATGAAATCATAAGGATACTTTGTTTTCCACCGAAATGCAACTGTTCGGCAGCAAAGGGCAAGGTTGGCCCTGTATTTCTTAAGGAGTGCTGTATAGAAGAAGGCGGCATTCTATTTGTGACAGTCATTCTCTTTGCTGTTTTACTTCATGCAGTCGTTAGTTTATAAGACTCGGCAGGATCTAAGTTCTGCTAGCTGAGGAAGGACAATTTGAATGTCGATGCCTTCCCGGATTTTCTCCTGCGGAAGCAATAAGGAGTGAAAAGCTGAAGGGTTATGAATCCCTTATTCACTGAAAAAATGTACCGGAAGATTTTTACCGGGTGTTTTTACGTTTTGCTCATGGGCAACCGCAGTGTGTTTTTCCACTGTGCTGCCTGTTGCAGAGAGGAAGCGGCATCCTGAAAGCTTTTTCAGGCGTCCCCGAAAGATACTCGGATCGCTATCCATAGATATAAAAATTGACGCACCTGATGGATTGATTACATTCATTATAATCGATCCAATCTTCCTTCCCGATGTATCTGTAGGCAGACCAGAAAGGACCAGCCGGACAGGATCTTTCTCCCGGACGTGGTCACGCGCTGAAGCAGACTTCCCTCCTGGTTTCTTCACTCGGCGGATCGGTTTTAATTTCCTGACTTTGGCGGCATGCAGGGCATCAGGATCGGACAGTCTCCCCTGACAGGTGCTTTTTGGTATCACTTATTGTCTCCAATCTTTCGAAATGAAAATCGCGCACTTATTTTTTCAAAGAAGTTGCGCCTTTCCTATTGTAAATATTAGAAAACGCGTTTATAATGTCAACGTTGCGAATAGAAAATCAGGTAGATGAGAGATACCAGAAATTGAGGAGGAATTATTTATGTCTTATGTTGATGACGTCCTGGCAATGGTCGTTGCCAAGAATCCGTCGCAGCCGGAATTCATTCAGGCTGTAAAAGAGGTATTGGAATCTCTCCGCGTGGTGATCGAGGAGAATGAGGAAGAGTACCGCAAGGATGCTCTGCTGGAGCGCCTGGTGACTCCGGAGCGCGTGATTATGTTCCGCGTACCGTGGGTGGATGATAAGGGACAGGTTCAGGTGAACAACGGGTTCCGCGTACAGTTCAACAGCGCGATCGGTCCGTACAAGGGAGGACTTCGGTTCCATCCGTCGGTGAACCTGGGAATTATCAAGTTCCTTGGCTTTGAGCAGATTTTCAAGAACTCTCTGACTGGCCTGCCCATCGGCGGAGGCAAGGGAGGTTCCGATTTTGATCCGAAGGGCAAGTCGGATCGGGAAGTGATGGCTTTCTGCCAGAGCTTTATGACGGAGCTGTGCCGCCATATCGGTGCAGATACAGATGTTCCCGCCGGGGATATCGGTGTCGGCGGTCGGGAGATCGGGTATCTCTTTGGTCAGTACAAGCGGATCTGTGACCGTTACGAGGGCGTTCTCACCGGCAAGGGTCTGACGTTCGGCGGTTCTTTGGCCAGGACGGAAGCAACGGGGTATGGTCTTTTGTACCTGACGGAAGAAATGCTCAAGTGCAACGGAAGGGACATCAAGGGCACCACGATCGCTGTCTCCGGTGCCGGCAACGTGGCAATCTATGCGATCCAGAAGGCTCAGCAGCTGGGAGGCAAACCGGTAACCTGCTCCGATTCCACCGGCTGGGTGTATGATCCGGAAGGCATCGATGTGGATCTTCTGAAAGAAGTGAAAGAGATCCGCCGCGCCCGCCTGACAGAGTATGCTGCCAAGAGGCCGTCCGCTCAGTATCATGAGGGGAAGGGCGTCTGGTCCGTGAAGTGTGATGTGGCGCTTCCGTGCGCAACGCAGAATGAGCTGGGTCTGGATGATGCCAAGATGCTGGTAGAAAACGGCTGCTTCGCAGTGGTAGAGGGCGCGAATATGCCGACCACTCTGGAGGCTACGGAGTATCTGCAGAAGAACGGCATTCTGTTCTGCCCGGGCAAGGCATCCAATGCCGGCGGCGTAGCAACCTCTGCTCTGGAGATGAGCCAGAATTCTGAGAGGTTAAGCTGGACGTTTGAGGAAGTGGATCATCGTCTGCAGCAGATCATGGTCAATATCTTCCACAACCTGGATGCCGCTGCGAAACGGTATGGCATGGAAGGCAACTATGTGGCCGGTGCGAACATTGCCGGTTTCCAGAAAGTGGCCGATGCCATGAAGGCGCAGGGGATCGTCTGATCAGAGTATATTCCGGTCGATGCCGTACTGAGATACCTCCCTGCGAAAACTTCGAAGGACAGGAACCATCGTAAAATAGAATTTGGGGATCACCTGCATGGCGATCCCTTTTTTCAACGGTCAGCCTTTAAGCTTTCCGAATAGCTGTACGGAGCCTGGCGAATTATGCGGCTTTTGACAGTTTTTCGCTCCGTCCCGGCAGGCGCAAATTTAACGTTTCCGATGGATAGGAGGGAGGCTGCTTGGGATCGATAAAACCTAGGAAAATATGGGGAATTCAAGTGAAAAAATTTGAAAAAATCCCAATATTTCCTTGCCAAATCCAGGCATATCTGCTATAATATGGTTACTGCTCTTACGTGTGCAAAGTGTTGCTGGAAAGGGGTGATGAGAGTTGAACTTAGAGGAATGCTATGAGGAGATCGGAGGGGATTATAAAGGGGTTTTAGCACGTCTGCGCAGCGAAAAGCTGGTTCAGAAATTTGTTCTGAAATTCCTGGATGATCCCAGCTATGAAAATTTGATGAATTCATTGAACGAAAAAAATTTTGAAGAGGCATTTCGCGCTTCGCACACACTCAAGGGTGTCTGTCAAAATTTGGATTTTACAGCTTTGTATAAATCAAGCAATGAACTGACGGAGGCTTTGCGAAACGGCTGGACCCCGGGATCGGAGCCATTGGTAGAAAACGTTTCGAAGGATTATGTCCGAACCGTTACGGCAATCAGAATTTTAAAAGCGGAATCGGGTGTCTGAGCATGCCCTGCCGATTTTTCGGCATGACAATGCCTGTTCTGCTGTTAAAAAATATTAAGAAAAGGAAAAGGGACGCATGAAAAAATTATTAGCAATGCTGCTCACCGGATGCATAATATTTCAACCGCTTCAGAGCCTTGCTCTGACTGCCTACGGTGGCGATCTTTTTGAGGAAGCTGGAGAAGTTTCCACCGCTGCGCCGGACAGTGTCGGTTTGGATGATCTTTTTTCTGCAGATCCGGTTGAGAGTCAGGACACTACAGTCGCGCAGCCGACGGTTCCTGACAATGCGGAGCTGTTCCCCGAGGAGAACGGGGGAGAGGCTCTGCAAGTGGAAACGCCCGGAGAAACTCTTTCTGTCGGGCCGGTAGAGGAAGGGTTAGTTGGCGATCTTATCGTGGAGGAGGCTCCGGAGGAAACCCTGCCGGAAGCGGAGACACCCGAGGAAACACAGCCTCTGGACGTACCGGAGGATACGGAGTCTGAGGATTCCATCCTGGATGTATCTCAGGATACACTTCCTGAGGAGAGTGAATCTGAAGAGGAGATCGAGACGGAAAGTGAACTTCTGATCGAGGATATCGAAGGTGTTGAAGAAACTGTCGAGCAGGCGAGCCTGGGGGAGGGCGTACACAATGCCAAAATTCAGGTTCAGGTAGGGGCTGCTCTTCCATTTGATATCGACAATGGACGAACCAGAGAAGTGACAGTGGCTATAAGCGGTGGCGATGTTTCGGTTGATCCTGTTAGTGTTGAGTTGAAAGCCGATAATACCTATGAATTGGTTGAATTTTCTGTTGCCCCTGGTACATATAAAGTGTTTGTCAGGGCAGACAAGTTCAAAACTTATACGCAGACAATTGAAGATGTGAAAGAATATCATAGTTATAAGGTTCAGGTGTATACCGCTCAGATGCTCACAGGCAGAGAACAGGAAGACATTAGAATCGGTTGGATGCAGCTGGGGGATGTGAATGGAGATGAAAACATCACAACTGAAGACAGAGATGCAGTTCTTGCGGCGATTCATTCCGGATCTTACGAGGCTGATTTGGACTTAAACGCCAATAATGCAGTGGACCTGGCGGATTTGCAGTATGTAATTAATGGGTTGAATACGGCGGAGCAGATTTCCACCATAGAGCGTACTACAATTCCAAGGGAAGTGGATACATCACAGGTTGACGTTGTTGACGGCGACATAAACGATTTGTTTAAGGACGAAGGAGGAAATGTTCAATTAAAGCCGAAAGGAGAGGGAAATATTTCTCCGGAAAATCCGGTTGAAATTTCTTTCGGACTGGTATCTGACGATGCGAATGTTGCCTATGAGGATATTCCGAAGCTGGAAGGTTTGACTATTCAAACCCCTGCCGCTAAGGATAATGAGGAGGCAAATCCTATTACTTCAGGTTTTGTTTATGTTGAAGTGGAAAATGAAACCGGCGAGACAGAAACTTTGCCTATTCCTATCGGTAACCAGGAAGTGAAGATGGATGAGCTGGAAGAAATTCTGGGTATTGAGAAGGAAACGGAACTTTTGTCAGATGAGCTATTGGAAGCGGGTCCAGTGCCGGAAGAATCAGAATCAAAATCTGAAATAATCGAACAGACTGAAACAGAAACTTCGGCGGAAGAATTTTTAGAGAATGGATATCCTGCAGATGATGTTTTGGTCGAAGAAGCTCCTGTAGAAGAGATTCCCATGAATGATATGTCCGTTGGGGAGAATGTGGTTGAACCGGCTCCTGATTCTGAGGAAGAAGAATTGCTGGTACCAATAAGTGGCTTGGAAGAGATTCTTCTAGCGGCATTTGAGGACTTGAAGCCGACATGTAAGATCAACGATGATGGTTCGATTGAGATCGATTTCGGTGCGCAGGTGGCGGTAAAACGTGTAACCATTAAGATTGAGGGAACAAAGAAAGAATCGGATCTGGTTGACATCGCCAAAGTAGAATTTGTTAATGACATGGACAGCCGTGTTCCTGAGCCGGAATTGAACAAGCCGGAGTTTAATAAAGACGTTATCATTGACAACGAAGAATTCGAGGTTTCATGGAAACCGCAGACCAATGTAACCGGCTATGTGCTTACTGTGTCTGGTGTAACAGCTACCGGCAAAGAACAGACTCAGGAGATTCATGTTGCAGGTACGTCTTACCGTGTAGCAGCGATCAATGACGAGCCATTGAAAAATTATAATGTTTATACGCTTACTGTGAAAGCTGTGAACGGTAAATGGATGAGTCCTCCATCTGACCCCATTACAGCAATTCCAGCGCCGAAGGCAGCTCCGGATCCTGTTGACAACGTGGTTGTAACCGGTGGGTATCGGTCCATTCATGTGTCCTGGAAGGATATGAAAGATGCGATCGGTTACATGGTGTATTATAAAGAGTCAAGCGATTCAGCAGGAAGTTATAAGGCTGTCGTGGCGAACTTTACAGCGACAGAAGATGGGACCGGGAAGTTGTTGGGAACCAGCTACAATATCACAGGTCTGCTCGACAATACTGAGTATAGTGTCCGTGTTGTCAGTTGGAATGATTACAAAGGGGATGATTCCAATAGAAAAGGAAGCTGGGGCAATTTCGACCAGGCGAGGAGCCACCTTGCAACAACAAAGTCTGCACAACTTCCGATTTTGCCGATGTATAAGGCGATAAATGGCTCTGACCCGTATGATGAAAGTACGGTTGGAAAACTTCCTGACACAATCGAGGGAGCAGTAATCGGCAATCACAACGAGCAGAAGATGTACCAAAGTTCACTGGATGAGAGAGCCGTCGGGAGACCCACAATCAATGGGTATGAATATGATGATATACAGTGGGGTCTTGGCGTTGTAGACAATAATTACGAATCTTACTGGATGAAAAACGACTGGGACGATGGTGTGGCTTATCCGATCAACAACTTTTCGAAGGGGATTACGGTTACACTGAATCAGGATTATGAAATGAATTACCTGACGTTTACGGCTACGGACCTGCAGAGCAGCTTTAACAGCGCACTGATTGGGTACTGGAGCGAAGCGGATTTGAGCACGTCAGGTAAGCTGACAGAAACAGAGGAACATCGTGTGGGTGCAATGATGATTCCTAGAAATGATAAGAATGGGAATCCTTATTTCATTGTGAGATTTGACAAACCTGTAAAGGCGAAGATGATTCACCTGTATCTTGGCAGGTACGGAAGCGAAGAAATGAAAGTGGCGGAGATTCGGTTCCATAAGTACGACACTCTGGATGGCGATATCTATGCACTGTATAAGGACGATATGCATACTGTTCTGGCGGATGGTGTAGATTCGGCAATGATTGATGGTCTGGAACAGCGGCTGGAAGCAGGAGACGAAGAGACTGGTGAAAAGCATCCGCTTTACGATTTGCTGAAATTAGAGCTTAAGAATGCAAGAAAACTATTGGAAGATGGTCTAACGGCCAAGACTATCGTGGTGAATCCTAACATTACCCCTGTAAAAGACCAACATCTGGGCTTTGGAGGGTTGAACCCCTGGCAGCCGTTGGGGAAAGTAGTGGACGAGGGTGAGCCTCTGATTGTTTATGTAGGGCATAATGCGAAACCGGCGGGGCAGAATGCGAGCTTGGCTCTTGTCTTTACGCAGTACCACGCCGAATCGAATGCGTTCATGAAGACCAGTGTATCCTTGAAAGTTGGTCGAAATGAGATTACTGTTCCGCAAATTAGTACTGAGGATATGGAACATTCCGGTCAGCTTTATGTTTACTATGGAAGCAACAATCCTAAGGATCAATATGGGATCCGGGTTCAGGGAGGAAAGGACATTCCGGTACTGAATCTTTATGGATTGTCTGGACAACAGAAAACGACCGCTATTCAAGAGTACGTGAATGAACTTGGAACGTATGTCACTACGATCGAGGCTAACCATGCAGAACATGCTAATGCAAAAAATGCCGAAAGAGCTTACGATGAGAAAAATTGTAGTTTAAATTCCACGGATATTATGATGGAACATATGATGTATTCCATCCCTGCGACTCAAGTTTGGGCAGAAATCAACTCTGGGACTTCGGATCCGGCGGGAAAATTGGAAACTTCCCTGGATCTGATGGAAGAATTGATGAAGCTGTTCTATCAGCACAAGGGCTTAAGCAATTTCGCAGGAGCAGGAAGCCGGAACGCATTGCCTTCGCAGCATTTGAATATTCGTTATATGCAGATGTTTTCCGGAGCATTCATGTATGCGTCTGGCAACCACATCGGCGTCGAATGGAATGAAACCAAGTTGGCTGCTGGAGCGGGCAGGCTGGACAGCTTCGGCTGGGGAGTCGCTCATGAGATCGGCCATGATATCAATCAGTCTAAGTATGCGGTCCCGGAGATCACGAATAACTACTTTGCGCAGCTGATGATGAAAGCGGCGGACGCGAATGCGGAAACACGTGTTAACTTCGAGAAAATTTACAAGAAGGTAACATCTGGTACGATCGGTCGTTCTTCGGATCTGGCAACTCAGCTGGGACTGTACTGGCAGCTGCACTTAGCGTTTGACAATCATGCAGATAGCTGGACAGCAAGTAATTATGATGATTTGTTCCACGGTTTGTTCTTTGCGCGAGTGGATACCTACGCAAGAACACCAGAAGACTTTAAAGAGAAGATGAAGAAAAAAGGCAAATCTGTAGCCGATCTGAATCTTGATGCTAGTACGGATCAGAACCTGATGCGGTTAAGCTGTGCGGCTGCAGAACAGGATATACTGGACTTCTTCAGACGCTGGGGGATGGTTCCGGATGCGGAAACGGTTGCTTTTGCGGATAGCCTAAAAGCAAAAAATAGTAAGGCACTCTGGTATGTCAGTGATGCTGCGAGAGACTATCGTATCAGCCACACGGAGGATTCTTCCCAAACTGTGATCGGCAAGACTGTGAACGATGCAAGTCTGTCTGATGCAGATAATACGGTAACTATTAAGATCCCTGCACAGGAGACAGGAAATGCTATTTTAGGCTATGAAATCCTGCGTACCATGCGCTCAGACGGCAAAGAGTCTGGACGCCAGGTTATCGGCTTTGCCGTAGCAGGAGATAACGGTTCTGCTACATATACAGACACAATCGCTTCGATTGATAATCGTGTTTTGAATTATTATGTGAAAGCAGTTGATAAGTTCCTGAATTATTCTGAAGAGAGCTTCATTGGATCTGAAAAAGTGGAAACAGGCGGCGTTCTTGGAAAGAGTAACTGGTCAGTGAAAACCGAAAATCTAACCTCCGTAGAAGATACTGAAAAGGATCACAACGACTTAGATCCGGATGCAGGTATGGATGGACTTCGCGGGAGAAATTCTACCATCGAACGCGTGATTGACGGCGAACTTTCGACTACCTATAGTGGAAATATAGTAGGAGGTGCTGGATCGATCATCATCGACATGGGTAAGGTTGAAGAGGTGACCAGCCTGCGGATCACAGGAGGTACAATCGCAAATCTGGATGTAGCGATCAGTACTTCGGGAGATACTTGGGATCCTGTGAAGACTGGATACACCGAGTGCGCTGGTTCTCCAGAAAAGAATTATTATGAAGTGTGGTTCGATTCTGCTGATGTGGAAGACAGGGATAAATGGATTGGTACGTATGATGCACGATTTGTGAGGCTGACCATTAAGGGGCAGGCATCTGTGACTATTACTGAGATCGATCTGTGTGGTCCGACCGGCGACAATGTGGAATTCTTATTAAACGGCGGCATTGGGAAACTGAAAGAAGACTATGTGTATGGAGATGATGTGACAAATGACAGGATTCCTGCCGGGTCTCTGATCTTTACCGGTACGTACAAGGGCAATCCCGCATTCAATGTGGTTATGCTTTACGATAATAAGGAAAATGTCGTAGGCGTTCGTACTGATGGCAACGTAGAGGCTGCGCAGGTTATTCTGGCGGATGTCCCAACGAATGGTTACCTTGGAACTACTTCAGAAGGGTACTGGGTATATTTCCTGGAGAATCCAGATACGATTGACTTTACAGTACTTAAAAACGCAAAGATTCGCGCGGAGCTTTATCGTGTGGATGATGCATTTACGCTGAAGAATGAGCGAATTGTAAGCGACACGGAATTCATTGATATGCCTTATTCTTCAATGGAGGAAGTGCCTGAGATTACTCTTACCGGAAAGGCTGGACTATTTACCAAGTAAGAGAAGGTCAGCCAACCAGCCAAAAGACAGACACAGTTGCTTTGGCGGGCAGAGATTAAAAGGTCTGCCCGCCAGGATAAGGAGGAAAATTTTGAAAAAGGTAAAGTTACTGTTTTTATCCTTCCTTCTTACGGTATTCCTGCCGTTTGCCGCAATGGCGAAAGATACGTGCAGGATTGATCTTAGGGAAACGGGGGATGGTACAGGTGTGGTGGATGTGTCTTTAGCGATCCCGGCGGGCAGCGCGGCGGAAATCACATCGCTTCGCTTCAAGTTGTTTGTCTCTGTGGATAGCGGAACAATTAAGACGCCTACGTTCTCATTTGCGGAAAAACAGACGGATAAGACCGCAGCCAGTGCGCAGGTTAGAGAACTGGATTCTACCGGCAAATACATGATTGATGTGGTGATCTCCCGTCCGGAGCCGTTTATTCCATATCTTGTGCCAGACGCTGATGGCAATGCTACCGTTAAAATCGGCAGTGTACACGTATCTTCTACAACATTGGATAACGGGAAGCTTTCTGGATATGTAGTGGAAGTTGGCACATATGATGAGTACGTGAAAGATGAAAACGAAGATGGAGGGGTGCAGGACAACCAGAGTGCTGCATTCCTGGAATATGTTGAGAAGGGCGGTATTGAGACCCTTAAGCATCCGATAAGCGAAGGTGGGACTGTGATTCTGGAAAAGGAAGCAGGAGCGGAGCCAGATACCAATCCTTCTGAGCCGGAAGAGACCGAGCCGTCCACGCCGGGAGAAACTGAGCCGTCCACACCAGGAGAGACCGAGCCGTCGACACCTGGAGAGACTGAGCCATCCACACCAGGAGAGACTGAGCCGTCCAAACCGGGAGAGACCGAGCCGTCGACACCTGGAGAGACCGAGCCATCCAAACCGGGAGAAACTGAGCCGTCCACACCAGGAGAGACCGAGCCATCTACTCCTCCGGAAACGGAGCCAACGTTTGATACCGACAGCAAACCGTCTTTGAAAGCTGAACTTACTTCTGCAACTTCGGATCAGGTGAAACTTACCTGGGAGGAAGTTCCGGAGGCAGACGGTTATCAGATTTATCTGTTTGACGAAACTTCAGGCAAGTATAAGAAGATTAAGACAATCAACAAGGGAGAGATCACAACCTACACGGCGTCTTTCGACTACAACAAGAAGCTGCAGTTTAGGATCCGCGCATTTAAGAGGGTGCCGGGTGAAGCTACTCTCCACAGCCTGTACAGCAAGGATGTCACCATCAAGACTCCGGTCAGTGATCTGGCCGTTCCGAAGCTGACAGTGAAAACGACGTTAGGCACACAGCAGATCAGCTTGAGCTGGAAGAAAGTTCCAGACGCGGTAGGCTATCTCATTTATCAGAAGGATGCCAAGACCGGGAAATACCAGAAGATTGCCTCACTCAAGAAGGCTTCCGAGAAGTCCTATTCCGTGACCGGGAAGTTCGGCGAGACCTATACATTCCGGATGAGGGCTTACAAGCTGGCAGCTGATAAGAAGACGAAGGTTTACAGCGGCTATACTTCTGCTGTGAAGGTGACTGTTTCTAAGTTTGATAAGAACGCACAGCCTGCTTCCGTAAAGGGCACTGGCAATACCTCCGGAAAGAGCATCACATTTGGCTGGAAGAAAGTGGCCGGAGCGGACGCGTATCAGGTTTATCAGTACGATACGGCGAAAAAGAAGTACGTGCGTCTGACAACGGTAAAGGGCGGGAATAAGACCTCCTGCGTGAGCAAGAAGAATCTCTTCGCCTATGGATCGTCCTATAAGTTCAAGATCCGCGCCTATGCTCTTGAGGATGACGGCACGAAGGTTTACGGAAAGTTCTCGAAAGAATTTACCGTGCAGATGCCAACAAAAGCGGTCTCGAACCTTACGGCTGCTTCCACGACTGCCGGTGAGGTGAAAATTTCCTGGGGCAAGGTGTCTAAGGCGGACGGCTACGTAGTCTACCGGAGCACCTCCAAGAACGGCACATATAAACGTGTGGCAGCAATCAAGGAGAAGGATACGCTGACCTATACGGATAAGAAGCTGAAGAGCGGAAGCACCTACTATTACAAGGTAAGGGCCAGCAAGAAGGGAGCGGACGGCAAGAACGTTCTCAGTAAAGTCAGCGCAGCAGCGTCCGTGAAGGTAAAGTAAGAGAAGGAAACAATTCCCCTGCTTAAGGGAGAAAGTCTAAGCCTCCCACAGGCAATGAGCAGCGGGAAGGATACATGCGGCGGCGGAGTGTAAACGGCAGCCGCCGCAAAGACAGGATAAATCATCCGAGAAGATTAAGAAGGGATCCCAGGCACACGCTTTGGGATCCCTTTTGTGATTTCAGCCGGCGCTTTTGGGCTTCCCTTATCGATACTTGCCGATGTGTATATCAAATGCGCAGATTTTGCGGATTTTTCAAGGCTTGCGGGGTTTGGTAAAGTATATTATAATGAGGGGTGGCTTATGAAGTGCGGAAAAATAAGCGTCTGACTTTTGGATGGAAGGCAGGTGCAGGAAATTGTTTCCCGCAGGGATGGTAAGCCGGGAGACATAGCAGACCGCAGGACAGGGATCGGAGGTAGCGTTTTGGAGGAGAAATCGGGAAAACGGACAACACAGTTTCTGGTGTTCAGTTTTTTGCTTGTGACAATTCTCTGTATCTTTATTTTTTCATTTCTGGCCCTGTACATGAACCGCAGGACGGTGGATACGGTCAGTCAGATTGGTACCAGCTACATGCACGGCATGGGAGAACAGACCGCGAAGCAGTTTGAGAACCGGACGACCCTGCGTCTGTCCCAGTTAAAGAATCTCAGCAAGTTTTTCACGGCCAAGGACGTGACCTCTGAAGAGGAACTGCGGGAGAAACTGCAGTACGAGGCAGCTGCGCAGGATTTCAGCTACCTTGCCTTTTACTTAGAGGACGGCACACTGGATATGATTTTCGGGAAGCAGATAAAAGTGATAGAGCCGGACCCAAGCGGAGAAACCTTCTTAGAAGAGCAGACTCAGGTGGTGGAGGGTATCGATCCGTGGGGGCTGCATCTGGTTCTGTTTGGGGTTCCTGTTGATTATCCGATGGAAGACGGCTCGCATTGTGCCGCCCTGGTGGCGGGGCTGCCGATGGATGAGATCAGCAACCGTCTTTCCCTGGAAGTGGAAAATACCGTGTATTCTCACATCATTCACCGGAACGGGGATTTCGTTCTTCAAAGCGGACGGATTGAGAGCCGAAATTACTTTGATTATCTGCGCCTGATCTATCTGGAGGACGAAGAGGAAGACGGAGAAATTTATATCCAGGATATGCAGGCGCACATGGATGCCCGGGAAGACTATTCTTCGGTCCTTGATGTAAACGGCGAACGGCGCCACATCCACTGTCTGGCTCTGCCGGGCTGCGAATGGTATCTGATCACGGTAATGCCTTTTGGCACGTTAAACTCCGCGATGGACGATCTGAGCCGCCAGTGGCTTTTGATGGCGGCAGCCGGCTGCGCGATCTTAATCCTGGTCATTTACCTGATCTTCCGGGAATATTTCCGCATTACCAACGGGCAGATGAAACGGCTGGACGAGGCCCGTAAGGAAGCGATCCATGCCAATCGGGCAAAGAGTGAATTCCTCTCCAACATGAGCCACGATATCCGTACGCCGATGAACGCGATCGTCGGCATGACGG
The DNA here is from genome assembly GCA_964643295.1 of uncultured Lachnospiraceae bacterium. Lineage (GTDB taxonomy): Bacteria > Bacillota > Clostridia > Lachnospirales > Lachnospiraceae > Merdiplasma. Next base: position 67,488 of record CAZXSN010000007.1, on the reverse strand, counting down.
CGATCGCCACGGCAAATATTGACAACGAGGAGCAGGTGAAAAGCTGCTTAAAAAAGATAACAGTCTCCAGCCGACATCTGCTGGGGCTGATCAATGACGTGCTCGACATGTCGAAAATCGAGAGCGGAAAGATGGAATTAAACATGGACCGGGTCTCGCTTCGGGAGCTGATGGACGGCATTGTGAGCATTGTCCAGCCGCAGATTAAGGCCAAGCAGCAGCGCTTTGATGTTTCCATTCATGACATAACCTCGGAGAATGTGCTCTGCGACAGCGTACGTTTAAACCAGGTCATGTTAAATTTTCTCTCCAACGCGATCAAGTTTACGCCGGAGGAGGGATCCATCCGCGTATCGCTTTATGAGGAAGTTTCCCCGAAGGGCGACGATTACGTGCGCATTCATATCCGCGTCAGGGATACGGGCATCGGCATGGCACCTGAATTTAAAGAGCGGGTGTTTGATTCCTTCACCCGGGAGGACAGTGCCCGCGTGCAGAAGACGGAGGGTACCGGCCTGGGGATGGCGATTACCAAGTATATCATCGATGCCATGAAGGGAACCGTAGAGGTCGAGAGCGAACCGGGGAAGGGCACGGAGTTTCATGTCACACTGGATCTTGAAAAGGCGGAGGAGCAGGAGACGCAGATGGTTCTTCCTGACTGGAAGATGCTTGTGGTGGACGACGATGAGATACTCTGTGAGAGCGCGGTGGATTCCTTAAAGTCCATTGGAGTTCGCGCCGAGTGGAAGTTAGACGGGGAGAGCGCCCTGAAAGCCATCGAGGAGGAACATCAGCAAAGCGACGGTTATCATATCATTCTTCTGGACTGGAAACTGCCGGGGATGGACGGCATTGCCACTGCGCGGGAGATTCGCAGACGGTGCGGAGATGACCTGCCGATTCTGTTAATCTCAGCTTATGACTGGAGCGAGATCGAGAAGGAGGCGAGAGCCGCCGGGATCAGCGGCTTTATCTCCAAACCGCTCTTTAAGTCTACCCTGTACTACGGGCTTCGAAAGTACGCGACGCCGGTGGAGGAGGCCGAGATCGCAGAGGAAACAGAGCGCACCGACTTCTCCGGAAAACGGATCCTCCTAGCGGAAGACAACGACCTGAACTGGGAGATTGCCGAGGCGCTTTTATCGGATCTTTCCCTGGTGCTGGAACGAGCTGAGAACGGACAGGTCTGTGTGGACAAGTTCGCGCAGTCTGAGCCCGGCTACTATCAGGCGGTCTTAATGGACATTCGCATGCCTGTTATGAACGGATATGAGGCGGCACAGGCCATACGGGCGATGGAGCGCCCTGATTCGGATCTTCCCATCATTGCCATGACGGCCGATGCCTTCGCGGATGATATCCGGCGATGTCTGGATTGCGGAATGAATGCCCACGTGGCAAAACCGATTGATGTGACCGAGATCGAGAAGCTGCTGAAAAAGTATCTGCGGTAAGCTGCGCAGAAGTCTATGCCGGGGATATCCAGGCTTAAGGTAATCAGACAAAAGGACAACGAACTTTCTCCGCCTGGAAAGTGTGACGTAAAAGGCTCCTTCTCTCCAGAAATGGATTTCTAAAATTCTGTAAATACCTGCTGCGAAATTTCTTTCAAAAATGGAACCCCCCTCCCGGCTTGCGAGGGGGTTTTTTCAATGGTACACTACCAAAAAGAGACGCGTTTCTGATACCAGTGGTCAAATTTCAACTGAATGACCTTATAAGGGCAGGGAGAAAAGTGGACAGGAGAATGGGCAGGGGACGGTGTGCGGGCGCCGTTTCCTGCCGCAGAGGTAACTTTGTTTGTTTTCAACGTGGGGAAAAAGTTTTGTCTTTCCCGCCTGTATACCACGCAGCATTCCCTTTCCCTGAAAGGTTAGGCGGAGAAGATCCGGCAGAAAGAGAGGAACGTATGAAGAAGAGAGGAAGCTTATGGCTGCTTGCGGCAGTCGCAGCAACATTCTTATTTTCCAGCGATCTGGTTCTGGCAGAGAGTACCGAGAAAACGGAAGTGGTGGTGACCATGCCTCCATCTTCAGAACCGGTGTCGGGATTTGATCCGGCTTATGGCTGGGGAGCAGGTGAACATGTTCATGAACCGCTGATTCAGAGCACACTTGTGCGTACTACGAGAGAACTTACGATAGAGAATGATCTGGCAACAGAGTATGGCTGCAGTGAGGACGGCCTGACCTGGACGGTGAAAATCCGGGATGATGTCTTATTTACAGACGGGGAGCCTTTGACCGCCTCTGATGTTGCCTTTACCTACAATCTTTGCCGGGACAACAGTTCCGTGAATGATTTTACGATGCTCAAAGAGGCTGTGGCTCTAGATCCCACCACGGTAGAATTTCATATGAACGAGCCGTATTCGATCTGGCCGTACACGATGGCGATTGTCGGTATTGTACCGGAACATGCATACAGTGAGAGTTATGGGCTGAATCCCATCGGTTCCGGGCGCTATCTCATGAAACAGTGGGACCAGGGGCAGCAGGTGATCTTTGAGACCAATCCTGATTATTACGGGGAAGCGCCCAAAATCCAGAAGCTGACGGTTCTTTTTATGGAGGAGGATGCGGCGCTTGCGGCGGCCATGGCGGGGCAGGCGGATGTCGCGCATACTTCCGCGCTCTACAGCGAGCAGGTGATCGACGGATATCATCTGATGGATGTGGAGACGGTCGATAACCGCGGCTTTAATCTTCCAGCGATTGAGCCGACCACGGTGGACGGGGTGACTTACGGAAATGCGTTTACCTGCGACCGGACAGTGCGTCAGGCAATCAATCTGGCGATTGACCGGGAGGAAATGATTCAAAACGTGCTGAATGGTTATGGAACCGCTGCCTACAGCGTCTGTGACAAGATGCCCTGGTACAACGAACAGGCCGAGACCTCGTATGACCTGGAGGCTGCGAAAGCGCTGATGGAGGAAGCCGGATGGAAAGAAGGGGAAGATGGATACCGTTACAAGGACGGTGAGAAAGCCGCCTTTACTCTGCTTTTTTCCAACGGGGATTCCGTGAGGGAGGCTCTGGCGGCAGATACGGCCAATCAGCTGCGGGAACTGGGAATTGAGGTGACGACCGAGGGTGTTGGCTGGGATACTGCCTACGACCGTGCACAGTCGGAGTCCCTGGTCTGGGGCTGGGGTGCGCATACGCCGATGGAACTTTATAACCTTTATCATTCGATGCCGGACACCGGACTGGCGACCTATTCGCCCTATGCTAATGAGACTGTGGATTCTTACATGGATCAGGCACTGCAGACATCAAGCCTGGAGGAATCCTACGAGCTTTGGAAAAAGGCACAGTGGGACGGCACAACCGGCATCACCCAGGAGGGCGACATCCCCTGGATCTGGCTGTGCAACATCGATCATCTTTACTATGTACGTGACGGGCTGAAAGTGGCCGCTCAGAAGATTCATCCGCATGGACACGGGTGGTCGATCGTGAATAACATAGATGAGTGGGAATGGGAGTAACTTGACGGAATGAGACGGACTCTTGCTTTTGCCGGGAAAGAACTGATTCGCATGGTCCTTTTGCTGATTGCGGTCAGCATCGTGACCTTTGCCCTGGTATCTGCCTCGCCGATTGATCCTCTGCAGGCCAACGTGGGGCAGGCAGCCTTAGGCTCCATGAGCGAGGAACAGAAAGAAAAGCTGCGCTCGTACTGGGGGGTGGATGTGCCTCCCGTGCAGCGGTACTTTAACTGGGCGAAAGATGCAATCCGGGGAGACTTTGGCTCTTCGCTGCTCTATCGGCAGCCGGTGACAAAAGTGATCGCGGGAAAACTTGCCAACTCCCTGCTTTTGATGGGCATTTCCTGGCTGATTTCCGGTCTCTTAGGTTTTGTCCTGGGTGTGCTCTCAGGTGCCTTTCAGGGCAGACTTGCTGATAAGGTGATCCGGGGGTACTGTCTGTTGATTGCGGGAACGCCGACCTTCTGGCTGGCGCTCCTGCTGCTGATCGTATTCGGCGTGTGGCTGAAAGTGCTGCCGATCGGGTTAAGTGTGCCGATCGGTATGGAGGCGGCAGGGGTGACATTTATAGACCGGGTGCGCCATGCTTTGCTTCCTGCAATCACCTTAAGCATAACCGGTGTTTCCAACATCGCTTTGCATACCAGAGAAAAGATGATTACCATCATGGAGAGCGATTATGTGCTGTTCGCCCGGGCAAGGGGAGAGCGTACGACAAGCATTGTGCTTCGTCACGCTCTGCGCAACGTGCTGCTTCCCGCCATGACGCTTCAGTTTGCCTCCATCAGTGAGATTATCGGAGGTTCCGTGCTTGTGGAGCAGGTGTTTTCCTATCCGGGGCTTGGACAGGCGGCGGTGGCAGCAGGAACCGGCAGTGATGTGCCGCTGCTGATGGGGATCACGCTGATTACTGCTGCTTTCGTATTTTTTGGCAACTTCCTGTCGGATCTTCTTTATGGGATCGTCGATCCCCGTATGAGAGGAGGGCAGGTCGTATGACTGCGGGACGGACAGCGAAAGATCAGGAGACAAACGAAGGTATCGATACACAAAGTACGGGAAAGGGGATCCAGCGTTTTAAAAATCCCGAATTCGGCCGGAAGGAAGATCCTGCGGCTGGTGAAAAGATGATTTACTGGAATCAGCGCCGCAGAGCGATCGCGCTGCTTTTCTTTTCCCTGCTTTTCCTTGTGACGGTAGCTGCTGCCGGGTATGTCTGCCATGACGAGGCGATGGTGACTGATTTTTCCCGCAAAAATCTGCCCCCAAGTCTTGCTTATCCGTTTGGCACGGACTGGCTTGGCAGAAATATGTTTTACCGCACCTTAACGGGACTTTCGATGAGTATCTTAATCGGCGTGGGAGCGGCTGGTGTCAGTGCTGTGATGGCCTTAGTCCTGGGAATCTGTGCCGCCACGCTTGGAAAATGGGCCGACAGCCTGATCAGTTTTCTCATCGATCTGGTGATGGGCATCCCTCATATCCTGCTATTGATCTTAATCGCCTACGCCTGCGGCAAAGGCCTGAAGGGGGTAGTCCTGGGAGTGGCGTTTACGCACTGGACTTCTCTGGCCCGTCTGATTCGCGGGGAAGTGCTACAGCTTAAAGAGAGTGAATACATCCAGATCTCCAGACGCCTTGGGCTTAGCAGAGGCAGGATTGCGGTCAAACACATGCTCCCGCATCTGCTGCCGCAGTTTCTTGTGGGGCTGGTTCTGTTGTTTCCCCACGCGATTCTGCATGAATCGAGCATCACGTTCCTGGGATTTGGCCTTTCTACGGAACAGCCGGCGATCGGGGTGATCCTCTCAGAAAGCATGCGTTACCTGATTATGGGGAAGTGGTGGCTTGCGATCTTTCCCGGTCTGATGCTGGTACTGACTGTGGTGCTTTTTAACCTGGGAGGCTCCTGCCTGCGGCGGCTCCTGGATCCGAACAGTGTGCATGAATAGCAGAAAATCCTGAGAAAAGGCGAAGGAGATACGCTTTGGCCGAATGATAAAGGCGGAGTGCTTGAGGAGGAGAGAGCCTGTATGAGCTGTACGAACAAGCGGCATATCCTGGAGATTGATGAGCTGTCGGTTTCTTTTTTGCAGTATAAATCGAACCGCAGCAGCCGTCAGATTGAACTTCCGGCGATTTCGAGGCTTTCGGCTGCCGTTCACGAGGGAGAGATCGTAGCCGTGGTCGGCTCGAGCGGATCCGGAAAGAGTCTGTTGGCGCATGCGATCCTGGATCTGCTGCCCTACAATGCCAGGTGCAGCGGTCAGATCTATTATGACGGTGAACTTTTGACGAAAGAACGAATCCGGGAACTTCGCGGAAACCGTATCGCGTTTGTGCCACAGAGCACGACCTTTTTGGATCCTCTGATGCGTGTGGGAGAGCAGGTGAGCGGCAGCAGACGGGACAGAGAGCTTCGAAAAAAGCAGAGAAATCTGTTTGCGCGTTACGGGATGGGAAAGGAGACGGATTCTCTGTACCCTTTCGAGTGCTCCGGGGGGATGGCAAGACGGGTTTTACTGATGTGTGCACTAATGGGTGAACCGGAGCTGATCATCGCCGATGAGCCGACGCCGGGCATGGATCCGGAACTGGCAAAAACCTCGATGCAGGATCTGCGGCAGTTTGCGGATGAGGGAAACGGTGTACTGCTGATCACCCATGACATGGAACTGGCACTTTCCGTAGCGGACCGGATCGCGGTCTTTTACGCGGGCATGACGGTTGAGGAGGCTCCGGTTTCGGACTTTGCTTCGGAGGATACTCTGCGCCACCCCTATACGAAGGCGCTGTGGCGGGCTTTGCCGCAAAATGGTTTCGAGCCGCTTCCCGGAGTACAGCCATTGGGAAGCAAGCTCCCCGAAGGCTGTCCGTTTGGTCCCCGCTGTCCCTGGTATGGAGAGGAATGCCGCCAGGATATTCCCATGACGCGGGTGGGCTGCGGGACGGTTCGCTGTGTGCGCTGCGAGGGGGTTCCGCTGGCGGTGACGAAACACCACAAATGATTCAGGCGTCAAAAGGTAATTACGGATTGTTTCGCTGCTTTTAAGCTTAACAATCCTGCTCAACATTCGGAATTCATGGGGCCCCGTCTTAAGCTCCGCTCCGGTCGGTGCTAAACGTGTGCCACCGGCACACAGCACCCCACTTCTTCCTCATGTTGGGGCGCGTCAATAAGCCTTTTCACCCACTGGCATGCTTTGCATGCCTTGGGCTCAGGCTTTTGACGCTGTAATCATCAAATCGGCTTAGACAGGGAGAAAGGTATGCTCTTAGAGGGACGGGATCTGACATTTTCCTACACAAAACGCGGACGGGAGATCTTAAACGGGGTCAGTTTGCAGGTGGAAAGCGGGGAGCGGGTAGCCATCCTGGGGGAGAGCGGCCGCGGAAAGACCACGCTGTGCAAGTTGTTGGGGGGATATCTGCGTCCTGCTTCCGGGGAAGTACTGCTTGACGGGAAACCGCTGCCTAAAAAGGGATACTGTCCGGTACAGATGGTCTGGCAGCATCCGGAAAAGGCAGTAAATCCGAGACTCCGCATGAAAGATATTCTTTCAGATGTGTCTTCTATTGAAGAGCGAATCATCAGGGAACTTGGCATCGAAGATGACTGGATGAACCGGTTTCCGCAGGAGCTTTCCGGCGGGGAGCTGCAGCGCTTCTGCATCGCCCGGGCGCTGGGGAGGGATACCCGCTTTTTGATCGCGGATGAGATCAGCACGATGCTGGATCCGGTGACGCAAAGTCAGATCTGGAACTTTCTTCTGAAGGAGACGAAGGAGCGCGGGATCGGCATGATTCTTGTCTCCCACAGCCGTGCGCTGCTGGAACGTCTGGCCACACGCTATGTCGAGCTGTAAAGCATCACCATTTAGCCTCATAAATATCGATCTGAACGGGTAGCGCAAACCATTGTAGCAATGAACCGCAAACTCCCGCGGCTGCCTCTCCGGCAGATCTTTAGCGCAGGCCTGCACTCTTAAAAATCGATAGATATAAATTTAATCGCCGGGAAGTTCTTCCGGTATAGTGTGCGTGAAACATGGGATTGCCTGTGTGAAGAGAGAATGAGACGCAGCTTTCATCTCACTTACTCGGCATCCATAGAAATCCCTGACGGCAAAAGAGGTACTGTTTCAAAAAATGTGGCTGGCGCGAGAGGACCATCTAATACAATCGATACGGAATGACTCTTTCTCAGGCATCTGCAGGAAGCGATTTTCACAGAATCGCGGGACGCAGAAAGGCCCTTCTAAGACTTATAAATAACGATGTGAAACAGAATCAAATCGAACAGTTTCAAACTAAACCACGCTGAAATCTTGTGTTTCCCTGCAGATACCTGTCGGCTGGAAGGAGACAGAAGCTGAATCCGGCTGTGCTTTTGCCGCAGGGGTTTGTCTGGCTAAGATTACCGGCGGATGTTTCCTTTTTGTTGGGGGAGAGCATTGACCGAAGTTTCAAAATGGTATAGTCCAGGCTTGCGGTTCCTTTTGATGGTCTTTTCTCATCTTTTCCTTATCCTATGCTTTTCAATACGGATATCCGTTGTCTGAGCTTCCATTTACCTTCAAACATTCTCATCAGAAACAAATAAATTGAACATTTTGTTCAAATTTCAAGAAAGATTTTCCCTGATCAGGCTTACAGAAATCCCCGAAAAAGGTATCGGATGGAAGCTGCATTGAAGCGTGTATACAAGAAAGGACTCGACTTTTTTGCTTTAGTGTGATAGAATTGCACTGTAATCAGGTCATGCTTTATTAGCATGCTCTTTTTGAAGTGAGAAAGAAGGAGGAACTTTGATGAAGAAACCTGGAAAAGTAGCTGCACTTTTAACTGCATCTGCGCTCATGCTGGGGAGCCTGGGTTTTCAGACGACTGCGTTTGCGGAAGTCGGAGCCTCGGATCTGAACATCATGCTGGAGACACCGGTGGAGTCTCTGGATCCCCAGATCGCAACAGACGGCACTTCTTTTGAGGTGATCGCCGATTACACGGATGGTCTTATGCAGATGGACGCGGACGGACTTCCGATCCCGGCCATCGCGGAATCCTATGACGTATCAGAGGATGGGCTGAGCTATACTTTCCATCTGCGTGATGCTTCCTGGAGCAACGGAGAACCGGTGACGGCGAACGATTTCGTGTTTGCCTGGCAGCGGGCCGTTGATCCGGATGTGGCTTCCGAGTATTCCTACATGCTCAGTGATATCGGGCAGGTCGTGAATGCGGCGGAGATCATTGCCGGTGAGAAGGACAAGAGCGAACTTGGCGTTACGGCTGTTGACGACAAGACGCTGGAAGTTAAGCTGAACGTTCCGGTCAGCTATTTCCTGTCCCTGATGTACTTCCCGACCTTCTATCCGGTTAACCAGGCGTTCTACGAGTCGGTTGGCGATACGTTCGCTACCAGCCCGGAGACCACCCTTTCCAACGGAGCTTTCATTCTGGACAGCTATGAACCCGCTACGACAGCGTTCCATCTGACCAGAAACGAAGGGTACTGGGATGCAGACCGGGTTCAGCTTCCTGGCCTGAACTATCAGATCATTCAGGATTCCCAGCAGGCTCTGATGAGCTATCAGTCCGGCGATCTGGATATGACGCTGGTAAACGGCGAACAGGTTGACCAGGTGAAAGAGGATCCGGAATTCCATACCGTGGGTGCCGGATATCTCTGGTATGTCAGCCCGAACATGGCTGCAGTTCCTGAGCTTGCCAACTTAAATGTCCGTCTGGCGATGAGCATGGCCATCAACCGTGTTTCTGTGACGGAAGATATCTTAAAGGACGGCTCCATCCCGACCTATACGGCAGTTCCGATGCAGTTTGCAACCGGCCCGGATGGAAGCGATTTCTCCGCTGACCAGTCGCTGTATGCTGATGTGTGTGCCGATGATCCCGCGAAGGCTGCCGAGTTCTGGACGGCTGGACTGGAGGAGCTTGGAATCAGCGAGCTGTCTTTGGATATGGTCGTGGATGCCGATGATGAGCCGCAGAAAGTTGCCCAGGTGCTGAAAGAACAGTGGGAGACCACTCTTCCCGGCCTGACGGTGAACCTGGTGATCGAGCCGAAGAAGCAGAGAGTGGAAGATATGCAGAACGGTGACTTCCAGCTTGGCCTTACCCGCTGGGGCCCGGACTATGCAGATCCGATGACCTACCTTGGCATGTGGATTACCGACAACAGCAATAACTATGGTCTGTGGAGCAATGAAGAGTACGATGCGATCATCGACGAGTGCACCACCGGCGATCTTTGCACCGACGCAGAAGGACGCTGGGCGAGAATGTATGACGCACAGAAGATCGTGATGGATGAGGCTGTGATTTATCCGCTGTACACCAAGGCCAACGCAGAAATGATGTCCTCCAGTGTGACCGGCGTGGAATTCCATCCGGTTGCCTTAAACCGTGTTTACAAGAATGCAGTGAAAGCTGAATAAGAGGATCGTTTCTTACAGGAGCCGCCGGCGGTTTACCAGCGGCTCCTTTTGCGTAGAGGGATTCTTCTCTTAGAGTTTTTGCTCCTGCGAAGTTTCGTCTTTCTGGATATCCCTTTGCCTGCCTTCTTTCGTGTTTGACAGGTCTGTCCGGTTCATTCCTTGTTTCCGGTTTCTTACAGTTGCTGTTGTCTCCCGGGTATTCCGGGTATGTGTGGCTTTTTATCGATAGGGTGCTGCCATTTGAAAGCATCCGTTTGTTAGGAGGAAGCAGTTTGAAAAAATATGTTGCCAAGAGGATTGTGACATCTGTTTTTACGCTTCTTGCGATTTTGCTCGTCCTGTTTATTCTGATGCATCTGATGCCGGGCTCCCCGTTTAATGATGAAAAATTAAATGACAGCCAGCGTGAAGTGCTCTATGCCAAGTATGGGCTGGATCAGCCGGTTCCTGTGCAGTTCGTTCGCTATGTCTGGAACATGCTCCACGGCGACTTTGGTGTCAGCTATAAGATTTCCCGGAACACGCCTATCTCTCAGCTGATCAAGACCAGGCTGCCGATCTCGCTGTTTATCGGAGGCTTAGCCGTGACGATCGGGGCGGTAATTGGGCTGATTCTGGGGCTGATTGCGGCCATCAAACATGGGACGATCTGGGATACCTTAACGACCGTCATCTCCGTGATCGGGGTTTCGGTGCCGTCCTATGTGTTTGCGCTGGCCCTAAGTTATACGTTCGGGTTTCGACTAAAGTGGTTTCCGCTGCTGTATACGGTGAAGGAGTCTATGGGTTCCAGTGTCCTGCCAAGCATTTCGCTTTCGATGTTTACGATGGCATCGATCGCGCGGTTTACCAGGACGGAGATGCTGGAGGTGCTGGGCAGCGACTACATGCTGCTGGCGGAAAGCAAGGGAATCTCCGGTCCGGCTTTGATCTTTCGCCACTCGCTCAGAAACGCCCTGATCCCGATCATTACCGTTTTAGCTCCGCTGGTGGTGGATTTAATGACCGGTTCTCTGGTCGTGGAGAAGATTTTTGCGATCCCCGGCGTAGGCAGTCTCCTGGTGAATGCGATCCAGTCCAATGATTACAACGTGGTCATTGCCTTAAGCTTTATCTATTCGGCCATGTACATCGGGATCATGCTGGTGGTGGATATCCTCTACGGCATCATTGATCCGAGGATTCGTCTGGCAAAGAAAGGAGACTGAAGCGCATGGATAAGACTGTTGTGTGTGAACCCTATGTCCCCACAGACGCAGATTTTCGCCTGAAAAACAATCTGGATGAGATCGCGCTGGATACCAACTTTGCTTCACAGGGTTTCTGGAAAGATGTGCTGATCCGCTACTTTCGAAAGACGAGCGCGGTGATTGGCCTGGTCCTGATCGTGATTATCTCGGTGATGGCGGTGATTGGACCGGGCATGAATGAGTATACCTACTCCGGACAGGAGCTGGGGCAGAAAAACCTGGCGCCCAGGATTCCCGGTCTTGAAAAGCTGGGGATTTTTGACGGCAGTGAAACGATAACCACCACAACCGGCAGCAAGAAAGTAAACTATTACGAGGAGAAGGGGCTGGACGGGGTGTATTACTGGTTTGGCAGCGATAACTTCGGCCGTGACATCTGGACGCGTACCTGGAGCGGGGCGCAGGTCTCCCTGATCATCGCTGTCGCAGCGGCTGTCATCGATATGATTATCGGCATGAGCTATGGACTGATCTCCGGCTATTTCGGCGGACGCGTTGACATGGTGATGCAGCGCTGTCTGGAGATCGCCAACGGGATTCCCAGGCTGGTGGTGGTCACGCTGCTTCTTTTAGTGTTAAAGCCCGGTATCGTAACGATCGTGATCGCTTTGATGCTGACCGAATGGATCGGCATGAGCCGTATCGCCCGCGCGGAGATGCTGAAACTAAAGGAGCAGGAATTTGTCCTTGCCTCCAGAACTTTGGGCGCGGGGAGCTTCTTTATCATCTTTAAGGAAGTTCTGCCCAACATCATCGGACCGATCATCACACAGGTGATGTTCTCCATTCCGACGGCAATCTTTACCGAGGCATTCTTAAGTTTCGTCGGTCTGGGCATTCCGGTGCCGCAGTGTTCTTTAGGATCTCTGATCTCGGAAGGATTTAACAGCTTTACAACGCATCCGTATCAGATCATTCCGCCGGTGGTTGTGATGGCGCTTTTGATGTTGAGTTTCAACCTCGTGGCGGATGGCCTGAGAGAAGCGCTGGATCCGAAGATGAAGGAAATGTGAGGTGGCTGCGATGTCAGAATCAAAAGAAAAAATCCTGGATATCAAAAACCTCGATATTTCATTCCAGACGACCGCGGGCAGTGTGCATGCGATCCGCGGTGTGGACATTGATCTGTACCGGGGAGAGACGGTGGCCATCGTCGGCGAGTCTGGTTCCGGAAAATCCGTGACCATGAAAGCGGCGATGGGCATCCTGGCCAACAATGCCACAGTCAACGGCGGGACCATCGAATTTTCCTACCATCATGCGGACGGGACGCCGGAGCATGTGGATATCCTGCAGAAGGACAAGAAATGGATCCGTCAGCACATCAACGGCAAGCGGATCGCCATGGTCTTCCAGGATCCGATGACTTCTTTAAACCCGACGATGCAGATCGGCAAGCAGATCATGGAGGGCATGATCTGGCACTTTAAGACGCCGAAAAAAGAGGCTTATGACCGGGCGGTGCAGCTGTTAAATGAGGTGGGCATCGAGGATGCGCCCAAGCGCATGAAAAACTATCCTCATCAGCTTTCCGGCGGCCAGCGCCAGCGTGTAGTGATCGCGATTGCTTTATCGTGCAACCCGGATCTTTTAATCTGCGACGAGCCGACGACAGCTCTGGATGTGACGATTCAGGCGAAGATCATCGAGCTGATCAAGAAGGTGCAGGCGGAGCGCGGGATTTCGGTCATCTATATCACGCATGATCTCGGCGTGGTAGCGAAAGTGGCGGACTATGTCAACGTGATGTATGCCGGAAAGATCGTGGAAAAGGGCAACATCAACGAGATCTTCTATGATCCGCGCCATCCCTATACCTGGGGACTGCTCTCGGCGATGCCGGATCTGGATACGGAGGATGAACGGCTGTATACGATCCCGGGTTCTCCGCCCAATCTCCTGCATGAGAAGCCGGGGGATGCGTTTGCTCCCAGAAACCGCTATGCGCTGGTCATTGACGATAAGCTGGAACCGCCGATGTTTGAGATTACAAAAACGCACTCGGCGGCGACGTGGCTATTAGATCCCCGGGCACCGAAAGTGGAGATGCCGGAGGAACTGCGGGCGCGTATTGAACGTATGAAGAAGGAGGCGCAGTTGCATGGCAGCGAATTATAAGGGCGAACCTATTCTGACGGTGGACGGCTTAAAGCAGTATTTCAAAGTCAGCAGAAGTTTTACCGTCAAGGCTGTGGATAACGTTTCCTTTCAGATCTACCCGGGAGAGACCTACGGGCTGGTCGGTGAATCCGGTTCCGGGAAGTCCACGATCGGACGCAGCGTCATTCGTCTGTATGAGCCCACGGCAGGAACGATCCGTTTCAGCGGCATGGACATCAGCGGGAAGATCTCCAAATCGGACAACAAGGCGCTGCGCACCCAGATGCAGATGATCTTCCAGGATCCGATGGCCTCCTTAAACCCGCGCAAGAAGGTGGAGGACATCTTAGGTGAGGGACTGGATATCCATCACATGTATGCAAACCGGGCAGATCGGAAGCAGAAGATCGATGCGATTCTGGCAAAGGTCGGTCTGGCGCCGGAACACGCCTCCCGGTATCCGCACCAGTTTTCCGGCGGGCAGCGGCAGCGCGTGGGGATTGCGCGGGCTCTGATCATGAACCCGAAGCTGATCATTGCCGATGAGTGCATTTCTGCGCTGGATGTTTCCATTCAGGCGCAGGTGGTCAACCTGATGAAGGATATCCAGGAGGAGACCGGCACGGCGTACCTGTTTATTGCCCATGATCTGTCGATGGTGAAGTATATCTCCGACCGCATCGGGGTGCTGCACCTGGGGCATCTTCTGGAAACCGGGACGACGGAGGAGATTTTTGAGAAACCTGTCCATCCCTATACCAGGAGCCTTCTTTCTGCGATTCCTTCCCCCAATCCGGTGGTGGAAAAGACGCGAACTGCGGAATCCTACGATTACCGTACTTCCGGTTTGGATTACAACCAGGGGACAAAGCATCTGGTCTCCGGCACTCATTACGTGAAGTGCACCGACGGGGAGTTCGCGCGTTTCATGAAGCAGGCAGAGGAAAGAAAGATCAGCTAGAAAATAAAGGAGACTGGGATGAGCTGACGAAAAGGCAAAAGAAAACAGGACGAAAGCAGGGGATGAGGGGGAGATACGGCAAATTTAAGACAGTGGTTTTTCCCTGCTCCAGTTTGAGAAACGGTCTTGCTGCGCTGCTTTTTAGACTCTTGCCTGGATTTTCTAGTTTAGGTCTGGGGTTGGATCTTTTTGCCTGACGCGCGTGTGTGGTTTTTTCACCTGCCTGGAGAGGCGGATTTCCTCATCCCGGCGGCGGAATGCAATTCCATTTTTGAAATGCTGTTTTCCAGAATCGATACACACTCAAGAGCCTGTTCCTGTATAATAATGGCAGGCGGAAAAAGGGAGCGTCCTGGTATCCTGCCGGGGCGCTTATTTTCTTTCAAAAACCATACATGGGCGGCAGAAAAAGCGGGATCGTTTCTCTTTATCACAGGTTTCGTACCCTTAGAGGGATGAATTCTGGCAGAGGTTTTCAGGTCCTGTATTTTGCAGCGAGTCGGGAGGGAGAAAAAGTGGAAGAGCAGAAGGCATTTATGTACGTAAGTTCCTGGGCGGAGCACGGCGGTGTACCGGGTCTTGGACTGTATACATTTGACGAATCAAACGGAGAGATTTCGTTCGTGGAAGAGATCGATCATCAGGAATCGTTTAACGGCTCCTGCGTGGATCAGAAGAAAAATAAGCTGTATGTCAATAACGAGGTGTTTGAGTTTCGGGGAGCACCCTGTATTTCCGGGAGAATCTTTGTGTATGATCTGGATCCGCAGACCGGTCATGCCACGGAGCATACCAGGGTGGTGACGGGATGCGCCAATCCCGCCTATGTGGAACTGGATCCCACAGGGAAGTATCTGTTTGAGGCGCATCACTCCTTTGGAATGGGGATGGCTGTGCATCGCCGCACAGAAGGGGGAAAAATGGAAACGGTTTTGATTCCTCCGGAAGCGGATGTGCAGGTGTATGCCCTGACAGAGGACGGTGTGCCGGATGAACTCGTGGAGAATGTCAACCACAGTGCCGGATCCGGTAAAGAAGAAAAAGCCCCGTCAGAGGGGGCTTCCAGGAAAGAGGAAGCACACCCGCACTGCGCCGTATTTTCTCCCTCGGGGAATCTGATCGCGGTGGCGGATAAGGGAGACGGCCATCTGTATCTGTATACCTTCGATTATGAGAAGAGGAAGCTTATTCTGAAAAGCAGAACCTTGACGGATGTGCCCGGCGCTTCTCCGCGGTATGTGGTTTTCCACCCGACGAAGCCGTTTCTGTTCGTCAACCATGAGGCCTCTTACGATGGGAAGTGCTATGTGACCGCTTTCCGTTACGAGGAGGACGGCACAGTGGAAAGAATCTGCGTGGTCAATATCCTCGATCAGAGCCTTCCGGTCAAGACCGGCACCCGTCTAGAGCAGCAGGGGTTTGTGATCACACCTGATGGAAAGTATCTGTATTCCCTGATCAATGCGGCGGATGTGATCGGTGTGATAAAGATCGACCAGGAGACGGGAGAGCTGAGTGTGCTGCAGAACATGACGATTCCCGGTGTGCGTCCGCGCGGCCTGGCGATCTCTCCCTCCGGGAAGTTTGTGCTTTCCTCCTGTTTGGTCGGCGGAGAACTGACTTCCTACCGGGTGGGAGAGGACGGTCGGCTGTCCCTGGCAGTCAAAGGCCCTTCGCAGCCAGGCGCGTCCTATATGACCTTCTATGTGCCGGAAAAGCATTAGAGACATCTGGCAGAAAAGGCAGATCTTTAAATCTTTGGAAGATTTCTGAGAGCCTAAAGATGCTTCCCGGAATGAGAACGGATCTTTCAGTGTGCGCGTAAAGGAATCAGCAGGGTACATTAAGGCTTTTTTTCATCCCTGTTAAGTTACGGACAGGGGTGGTTTTGGCATAAAGCGTGATTTCCTTAGGAACCCTTATGGATTTTCATAAGGCTCATATGCGAAGCTTATTCACCCGCTCACCGCAATCCGCAAAAAACTGTTGACAATCCCTGTGAGAAATGATATAGTGCGATTGTTCGTTTGGAAAGCAAATGCGATGACGAGGAGTAGTACCTTTCTTCCTGAGTTCAGAAAGCTGCCGGGTGATGTGAGACAGTCGAGGGAATTTTGGGAACTGACCTCTGAGCGGCTGCCCGAAATTATTGGAAGAAAGAGTATGGGAAGGATCGTATTCCTTTGATTTCGTTCCCTGAGAGTAGGCGCAGACGGTTCCCGACCGTTATCCGGGCAGGATATAAAGCCTGTGAAGGTGCAGGTTCGTATCCTTTTGAGAGCGTGATGTTTCACGAACGGGAGTGGTACCGCGTAAGATAAATCTTTCGTCTCCCCTGGCGTATGCCAGGGGAGACGTTATTTTTTCAGCAAAAAGATGTGGAGGATCAGAAAAATGATGAATTACAAGAAGTATACCCGCCAGTATTTCATGCCCCCGGTGGAGTCAAACAAATGGGTGCAGAAAGAGTACATCGATCACGCACCGGTCTGGTGCAGCGTGGATCTTCGGGACGGCAACCAGGCACTGGTGGTGCCGATGTCCCTTGAACAGAAGCTGGAATTTTTCAAGCTCCTCGTGGAGATCGGCTTTAAGGAGATCGAGGTGGGTTTCCCGGCGGCCTCTGATACGGAGTATCAGTTCCTGCGTGCCCTGATTGAGAAGGATATGATCCCGGACGATGTGACGATTCAGGTGCTGACACAGGCCAGGGAGCATATCATTCGCAGGACCTTTGAGGCCTTAAACGGCGCGAAGCAGGCGATCGTGCATGTATATAACTCCACTTCGCTGGCGCAGCGGGAGCAGGTGTTTGGCAAGTCGAAGGCGGAAATCTTACAGATCGCTGTGGACGGAGCGAAGCTTTTACAGGATCTCACTAATGAGTGCGGCGGCAACTACCGGTTTGAGTACAGCCCGGAAAGTTTCACCGGCACGGAGCCGGAGTACGCGCTGGAGGTCTGCAACGCGGTGCTGGATGTCTGGCAGCCGACTATCGACCGCAAGGCGATCATTAACCTTCCGAGCACTGTGCAGCTTTCCATGCCGCATGTGTACGCCAGCCAGATCGAATATCTGAGTGAGAATTTAAAGTACCGCGACAACGTGATCCTTTCTCTGCATCCGCACAATGACCGCGGCAGCGGAATCGCCGATGCCGAGCTGGGCATGCTGGCCGGAGCGGAGAGAATCGAAGGAACTTTGTTCGGCAACGGCGAGCGCACCGGCAACGTGGATATCGTTACTCTGGCGATGAACATGTACGCGCAGGGCGTGGATCCCTGCCTGGATTTCTCCAACATGCCGCACATCTGTGAGGCCTATGAGCAGTATACCGGTATGCCGGTGGACGAGCGCAGCCCGTACAGCGGAGCGCTGGTGTTTGCGGCCTTCTCCGGTTCCCATCAGGATGCGATTGCCAAGGGCATGAAGTACCGGGAGGAGAAGCAGACCGATCTGTGGACGGTTCCCTATCTGCCGATCGATCCCACCGATATCAACCGCAGCTACGATGCAGATGTGATCCGCATCAACAGCCAGTCCGGCAAGGGCGGTGTCGGCTACATCCTGGAGCAGCACTACGGACTGAAGCTGCCCAAGAAGATGCGCGAAGCGATGGGATATATCGCAAAAGCCGCTTCGGATGAGCAGCATAAGGAACTGATGCCGGAGGAGATCTTCCAGCTGTTCAAGGAGAAGTTCGAGAATGTGGCGCATCCGTACAGCATCAGCGAAGTGCATTTCAAGCAGCACAACGGGATCATCGCCGAGGTTACCACGACCTATCAGGAGAAGACCAGCGTGATTATCGCCTCCGGCAACGGTCGTCTGAACGCGGTGAGCAACGCCTTAAAGAAGCATTATCGCCTGGAGTACGATCTGGTGACCTACGAAGAGCATGCGCTGGAGCAGAGTTCGAGTTCCCGCGCGATCGCCTATGTGGGGATTCGTGCCCGCGCGGATGGTTCCCTGCACTGGGGTGCCGGTGTGGATGTGGATATCATCCGGGCATCCATCGACGCGCTCTTAACGGCCATCAACAACCTGGTACAAAGCAAAGAGGCGAAGTAAGTTTCCGCATAGCCAGCCATTCGCCTGCTGCGTAGACAAAAGACGAAAAGGTGTGCTTCAGGCTGTATCCTTCCCGGTGATCTTAAAAGTCCTGGGAACACCCGTTAGAATGAATAAGGAAAGTCCCCTGCTGCTCTTGATGGGCTGACAGGGGACTTTTTAACGCATATAGTTCGACGGGTAACGATACAGAACTTTATAAAATCTGTTCTCCAGTTTAATCACCAGGTCTTTTTCAGAATTGATCCCCCCTGTGCTTTTTAGAGGCAGTTTACTTGCCCTGAATGCCTGAAAAATCAAGAGGTTCCGGCGCCTTCTCCTGTGTTTCAATGCGTCAATGTCAAGGGCTTTCCTCGCAAGAGGAGGTACAATTCGAAATAATACGATTTATTCACACTGGCAGGTTCAGGCCGGGAATGAGAAACATGCAGGCTGTAAAAGATCGGCTTCTTTCAATCTGTGACAAACCATTTCTTTTTTGTTCCATCTTTCACACCAGTTAACTTTCTCCGGAAAATCCCGACTGAAGCTGCGAACCAATCATCCGTGTGGGGAATGCACCGCGGGAAGAAAGACTTTGATCCGCTAAGCACACATGCTTAGGCGGCAAGGGTGAGGAAAACTCCCTTGCGCTTGAGGGTTCCCGCAAGGTTTTGAAGGGTGCCTTTTTACGTTTTGTCTCTTGGGTAAAAGGCATCACAGGAAGACCGTTACAGCAGAAAACAGCGGGGAAGAATTTCGGGAAGGCGGATTCCAGTTGCTCTTGCGTTCGCGGCTTCGCACGTGGTGTTTATTCGACAGGAGGCCATGCTTCGATCGTTTGGCACTCTGAAAATTTCGGAAAGTCTCTTTCTCTGGCAGATGGAAGAATTCTCTTTGACAGGGTTATGAAGGAGATGTTACGAAAATGTTACAGACAGGTAACAATTTTGAAATAATTTCCGGTTCTGCGCCTTCTTCCGTACCTCTTCGTTTGCCCTTTAAGAGAAGAAATTCGCGGTAATGACGAAGGAGTGCTCCCAAGAACGGTCATATTGCACAAAAATAGGACTGATATCGCCGGCATTTTTGTATTTTCTTTCCAACCGCCATGACATCAAAATGAATCGATCTGTAATATATTACGAAAGTATGAATTTTCTATTGACAAGATTTAAAAATTTCGTTATAATTCGTTAAAATATAGAAACCGGCAGGAAGGAGGGACAAAACGTGCGGAAAAGGACAGATCGATTTGAAAGCAAGAGGACAGAAAACGGCCTGGAAAAGTTCGGTGCATTCTTACAAAGAAATCTCCGGTGCCGTGCGAAAACCCTGCCCCTGCTTTTGTCCGGGATCCTGCTGACCGGGTTTTTGGTGATGGCAGTTTTCGATCCTGTAAGCACTTACAGGGAAGTTGCCTATGCTGTTGATCACGATTCTAAGATGCAGTCAGACAGTGTGAATGTCGGGTTAATGGGCCTGGTCGACGGTGTGGCCAGTATGGAGGAGTACTACGAGGCCAGTCTGGTAAAAGATCTGACGAATGAGAATGAAGAAGTCCTCGTTGGTATCAAAGGCATCAATCGAAACGTGATGAACCGAAACGCCTTCCGCGCCGGAGCGGAAAGGGCCGGTGCGGTGGGACAGGCGGCCCTGCAGGAGATCGCTGAAAACCGGATGTCCTATAACGATTATTACACGCTGCTGGAGATTGTGGAAGCAGAGGCGACCGGCGGGGATCTGCTGAGCAAACTTTTGGTGGCGAATGTTGTTCTAAACCGGGTGGAAGATTCCCATTTCCCGGATACGGTGTATGACGTGGTCTGGCAGAGAGTAAACGGCTCCGCACAGTTTTCTCCCACGCAGGACGGCCGCATTTCATCCTGCCCGATCAGCGAGTCGACGATCGAGGCCGTCAATCTTGCCTTGGAAGGGGAGGATAATTCCCAGGGTGCGCTGTTCTTCATCGCCCGGGATTCGGCCTCCCTGCAGAACATCGACTGGTTTGACAGTTCCCTCGTGCTGCTGTTTGAGTACGGCGGACATGAGTATTACACCTTCCGGGAGTACTGTGAATGATTGTGTTTCGCTGTGTTTGACGGATGTTTCTGTGATTGGGCAGAAGATCTGGCTGCCGTGAGAACGCTGTGGATGGTTATCTTGCCGCATGTACAGCGTTTTTGCGGCGGTTAATTTTCTCCATCCTGGTACTGGAAAGACTTTTCACTTTTGCATCTTCCCGATCCATTGCTTTTCTGTACTCTTTTCCGTGCGGTTTCTTATCCGTGTTCTTGGACGGAAGTTTTCCGCATCCGCTTAAGCAGTCACAGATGCGGGCTGTACATACACTCTTAGGGGTTCTCCCATTTTTTCCTTTGCAAACAGTGGGTCCTGTGCTATACTCTCTAGGACAGACGGGTTGAAATGGATATTTTCGCCTGTCTGGGAAAGTTGAGGGATGGATATGGAGTTGTTTTACAGCAGTACCCGGGGAGCGCCCGGGAAGGTCACCGCCTCCAGGGCGATTTTGAAGGGCCTTGCTCAGGATGGCGGACTTTTTATGCCGGAGCACATTCCGACTTTACCGACCGCACTGGAAGATCTTCCGGGGATGAGTTATCAGCAGACCGCCTACGAAGTGATGCGGCTGTATCTTACGGATTATACCGAAGAGGAGTTAAAAAGCTGTATTGCCCGGGCTTATGATGAAAAATTTGACACACCGGAGATTGCCCCTTTGCGGGATGCGCTCGGAGTTTCCTATCTGGAACTGTTTCACGGGGCCACAATTGCGTTTAAGGACATGGCTTTGTCGATCCTTCCGCATTTGATGACAACCGCGGCGAAGAAGAATCAGGTGGATAAAAAGATCGTAATCCTGACCGCCACTTCGGGAGATACCGGAAAGGCCGCGCTGGCCGGGTTCGCCGATGTGCCGGGGACAAAGATTCTCGTCTTCTACCCGAAAGACGGGGTAAGTCCCATCCAGGAAAGGCAGATGGTGACGCAGAAGGGTGCGAATACCTGCGTGGTGGGGATTCACGGCAACTTTGACGATGCCCAAAGCGGTGTCAAGCGCCTGTTCGGCGATCAGAAGTTAAACGCCGCGCTTGAAGAGGCAGGGTATCAGTTTTCCTCGGCCAACTCGATCAACATCGGACGGCTGGTGCCGCAGATCGTCTATTACGTATATGCCTATGGACAGATGATCAGGCGCGGGGCTTTGCATGCAGGGGAGCCAATGAACGTGGTTGTGCCCACCGGCAACTTCGGCAACATTCTCGCAGCCTATCTTGCCAAAAAGATGGGGCTGCCGATTTCCAGGCTGCTGTGCGCCGCCAATGAAAACCGTGTGCTGGTTGATTTCTTCCAAACCGGTATCTATGACCGGAACCGTCCGTTTGTGATCACCAGCTCTCCGTCGATGGATATCTTAATCTCCAGCAACCTGGAGCGTCTGATCTATCTTTCCGCCGGGTGCGATGCGGCTGCCTGTGCGCAGCTTATGAAGAAGCTTTCCGGCGAAGGGCGGTATGCCATCTCCAGACAGATGCAGGATGGGCTGACCGATTTTTACGGGGACTTTGCGACCGAGGAGGAGACAGCGAAGGAGATCGCCTCTGTCTATCAGGAGAGCGGCTATGTGCTGGATCCTCACACGGCGGTAGCCTCATCGGTTTATCGAAAGTACCGCGCACAAACCGGGGATCTTACGAAGACGGTGATCGTTTCCACTGCCAGTCCGTTTAAGTTTACCCGCAGTGTCATGACGGCTCTGGGTGAACCGTGTGAGGGAGAGGAAGATTTAGATCTGGCGGACAGGCTTGGCAGACTTTCCGGCAGAGAGGTTCCGCAGGCGGTAAGGGAGCTTAAAAACGCTCCGGTGCTTCACGACCTGGTCGTGGATCCTGCGGACATGGAGACGGCTGTGAAGAGGTTTTTGCATATCAGGCAGGAGTTATAAAAAGGTGGGGGAGAGAAAATGAATACGGGAACGATGTTCAGCTTGATGGATGTCATTGTGGTTGCCTGCGGAGGCTATATTCTGTACGCCTACTACCTGCTGGCGTTCAAAAACCAGATCAAAAAGGGTGTACTGGTTTCTGCGCAGACCGATCCGAAAAAATGCAAGGATTTTGAGGGATACAAAAAGTACATGTCGACGCGCACACTCCTGTTTGGCCTTACGGCCGTTATAAGCGGCCTGATCGGTCTTTATCAGGATTTTGTGGCTCCCATCAACTCCTATGTTTATCTGGCCTTTTTCATCCTCTTTTTTGTGGTGCTGGTCTGGTTTGTCATGTGTGTGAAGAAAGCGGAAAAAATGTTCTTCTAGAGATGTCAGCGGGACATTTTTTGGCCGAAGAAAAACAGCTGCGGGGCTGACCCTGCAGCTGTTGTCTTTTTCAGCGCTGTTTGAGCGGTACGTACTTCTGATTCTCGGAAATGCTTAAGTACGCCGGACGGATGATCTTGCCGTTGTTGGCAAGCTCCTCGATGCGGTGGGCACTCCAGCCGACCGTCCTGGCGATCGCGAAGATCGGGGTGTAGAGTTCCAGCGGAAGGTTTAAGATGCTGTAGACGAAGCCGCTGTAGAAGTCCACGTTGGCGCTGACGCCCTTGTAGATGGTGGCCTTCTCCGAGATCACTTCCGGTGCCAGTTTCTCCACAAGGCAGTAGAGTTCAAACTCTTCGTAGCGTCCCTTCTCCTTCGAAAGCTTTTCCACGAAGGATTTGAGGATCTGCGCTCTTGGATCGGACAGGGAGTATACGGCATGTCCGATGCCGTAGATCAGTCCGGAGTGGTCGAACGCATCCCTGTTTAAAATAGCCCTTAAATAAGTCCGGACCGCATCCTCGTCTTTCCAGTCCTTGACATTCTCCTGTAAGTCCGCCATCATCTTGACGACTTTGATATTGGCGCCGCCGTGGCGGGGCCCTTTCAGGGAACCTAAGGATGCGGCGAATGCAGAGTAGGTATCGGTTCCGGAGGAGGTAACCACGTGGGTGGTAAACGTAGAGTTATTGCCGCCGCCGTGTTCCATATGCAGCACCAGCGCGATGTCTAACAGTCTGGCTTCGAGCTCCGAATATTTTCCGTCCACGCGCAGCAGATGCAGAATGTTTTCCGCAAAGGAGAGTTCCGGATCCGGTGTGTGGATGTAGAGGCTCTGACGGTTGTAATAATGCTGATAAGTCTGATAGCCGTATACGGAAATCTGCGGCAGCAGGCTGATTAACTGCAGGCACTGACGCAGCACGTTGGGCAGAGAAATGTCATCCGCCTGATCGTCAAACGCGTACAGCGTGAGTACGCTTCGTGCAAGCACGTTCATCATATCCTGGCTCGGCGCATTCATGATAATGTCGCGCACGAAATTGGTCGGCAGCTGGCTGCGGTAATCGGAGAGTGTTGTGGAGAACTGGTCCAGCTGCTTCTGGTTGGGGAGTTTCCCGAACAGCAGCAGATAGGCGACTTCTTCAAACCCAAAGCGATTCTCCCGCGCAAACCCCTGCACGAGTTTTTTGATGTCCTGCCCGCGGTAATAGAGACGTCCTTCGCAGGGAACCTCTTTGCCGTCCACCACTTCCTTGGCCACCACGTTGGAGATTTCCGTGAGGCCGGCGACCACGCCCTTGCCGTTGAGATCGCGAAGCCCGCGCTTCACGTCGTACTTCTCATAGAGGGCGGGATCAATGTAGCTGATGGACTGGCACTGTTTTGCCAGCTTCAGGATGTATGGGGTAATCTCTGAATAAACATGTTCACTCACAAGTAAAGCACCTCCTTACGAATCTTGTGCAAACGGTATGGCTGCAGGGAAAAGGCTGATCTTACGACTTATACGGAAGTGGTAGAAACCTTAAGAAAAAAATATTGTTTATTATACCATAGCCTGCCGAAAAAAAGAAGTTAAGATTCTGTTAATTTTCTAAACTTTTGATTACAGCCACGGCTGCAGGCGGGATCTTCCCTGGATCCTTCTTTCTGCCTTACTATGCGCCCCAAAAAGGGATGCTTCTTTCAGGTTCCCGGTACAGACGGGCCGGAAGAAAATCCGGGAGAACCCCGGGGAAAATCCCCAAAAGCCGCCAGAGAAGCTGCCGGAGAATATTTCCCCAACAAAGAGCAGAATTTCCTGTTGTCAAAACCCGTATCCTACGCTATAATGAAATCAGCCTGGGGTGTGCGACAATCCTGTAATTTTGAACCTACATTTACTTTTCATGGGATTCCTACATCGCCGTCTTGGATGCCAGGCCTCCGTTTGCAGTGGAAGGCAGATATGGCGGTTGCGGTTACCCACCTAGCTTTGCTAGGAGTCAAAAGCAGGAAACGGCACTTTGGGTTTCCCCAGAGAGGACATGGGTTGCTCATGTCCTCTTTTCCAGTCAGGGAGAAGAGAGAAGGATCACGGAAGTTGAAGTATTATGAGGGCGGGAAGCGGCTGACCAGATTTTTGAAGAGTTTTTCCAGGCGGGTGCGCGATGACCATGTCGATGTGTATGCGGCGCAGGCCAGCTTCTTTATCGTCATGAGCATCATTCCGATCCTGATGCTTATGTTTACCCTGCTGAAATACACACCCCTGACAGAGGGGATGGTCATGGATACCCTGGGACGGTTTCTGAACGCTCAGATGATGTCTTCCGTGCAGGAAATCGTGGACAACGTCTATGACGGTTCCTCCACGGTTCTTTCTTTTGCCGCGATCTCCGCGATCTGGGTTGCGGGAAAAGGGATTCTGGGGCTTACCAACGGGTTGAACCAGATCAACCGGATTCAGGAAAACCGCGGCTATCTGCTGCTTCGGATCCGTTCCTCCGTCTATACGGTGCTGATGGTGATCGCTTTCATCGTGGCGGTGTCTATCCTGGTCTTCGGTTTCCGGCTTCAGGAACTGTTATGCGGTATCTTTCCGCTGCTGGCCGCTCATCAGGATGTCCTGATGTTTTTGCAGACCTTTCTGGCGCTGTGTCTGCTGACACTCATCTTTACGGCTCTGTACATGCTGCTTCCTAACGGCAAGAAGCCTTTTCGCACACAGTTTCCAGGGGCCTTTTTTACTACGGTCGCCTGGTACGTGTTTTCCTACGTATTCTCCCTGTATCTGTCCTTTGCCAAGAACATGTCCGTCATCTACGGCGGTCTGACAACACTGGTCGTGATGCTTCTGTGGCTTTACTTTTGCATGTATCTGTGGTTTCTGGGGGCGGAATTAAATGCCTATTTAGAAAGCACGTAACTAAAGGGAACCGAGAAAGAGGAACCTTTTTTCCCGGCTGATTCATCGCGTGGGCACAAGAAGGAATGCTCTTTGTCCGGAAAGGGACATTCTAAGGATGCCGTACTCTTACGTGAAGGGCAAGTGCTTTCAGGCAGAAGGATGAGCAGGTGCGGGGTCAGATCATCACAGATACGATAGGATTTCCTGTTTCCCAGGCAGAGGAAGGACTGCTGCCCAGTACGGCATCTTCTGCTTAAAGATTGGGTGCTTTACGAAAGAAAAACTTGACAGAAGTCAAAAGTGTGCTAAACTTGAATTCGTTCACAGGAAAAAGGCCAAGAAGGCGCACAGTAGAAGATCATTTTCCTTCAGAGAGAAGATGCCGTCGGCTGCAAACATCTTCAGGTTCGGATGATCTTTGAATTTCACGCTGAAGCTGCATTTCTGAAAGGTTCTGACCCGGTAGGAGATGACGCAGGCCGCACGTTACGCGGGAGAGTGTCTGCGAATACCGCAGAAATCAGGGTGGTACCACGGAAAGCAAAGCTTCGTCCCTCATCGGGCGGAGTTTTTTTCATGCGCATCAGAAGTTCAGAAGACAGATCGAAAATCGTAGATCAGCGTATTACGTGCAAGGATATCTGGGCGCGGAAATTTTAGCTGCGGATTCATCCAGTTAATTCATCCAGTTAAAGGAAAAGATACTTATCAAACGGGAACCGCCAGGTAGGAGAGAAAGCGGCGGATTTTTGATAAGGAGAAGAGAGAGGAGTTATCTTATGGAAGAAAAACTTCAGGAGATCAGGGAGGAGGCTCTCAGGCGTATCTCTGAGGCGGACGGTTTGGACAGACTGAATGAGGTTCGTGTCGCCTTTCTGGGAAAGAAAGGGGAGCTTACGGCGGTCTTAAAGGGCATGAAAGATGTGCCTGCGCAGGATCGGCCCAGGGTCGGGCAGATGGTCAACGATACCAGAGCACTGATTGAGCAGGCCCTGGAGGAGAAAAAGGCAAACCTGGAGGCGGCAGAGCGCGAACACAAGATGGAGCAGGAAGTGATCGATGTGACACTTCCCGGCAGGAGAAATCTGGTAGGTCACCGTCATCCGAACACGATCGCTCAGGAGGAAGTGGAGCGCATCTTCATTGGCATGGGTTACGAAGTGATTGAAGGCCCGGAAGTCGAGTACGATGAGTACAACTTCGAGAAACTGAACATTCCGGCCAATCATCCGGCCAAGGATGAGCAGGATACGTTCTATATTAATAAGGATATCGTGCTGCGCACCCAGACATCCCCGGTACAGGCCAGGACGATGGAGAAGGGCAGGCTGCCGATCCGCATGATCTCTCCGGGACGCGTGTTCCGTTCCGATGAGGTGGACGCCACCCATTCCCCGTCGTTTCATCAGATCGAAGGGCTGGTGATAGATAAGAACATTACCTTCGCGGATCTGAAGGGAACGCTGGAAGTGTTCGCTCAGGAACTGTTCGGTGCGGAGACGAAGACGAAGTTTCGCCCGCATCATTTCCCGTTCACGGAGCCCAGCGCCGAGATGGATGTCTCCTGCTTTAAGTGCGGCGGCAAGGGCTGCCGGTTCTGCAAGGGCAGCGGCTGGATCGAAATCCTGGGCTGCGGTATGGTGCACCCGCATGTGCTGGAGATGTGCGGGATTGATCCGAATGTCTACACCGGATTTGCCTTTGGCGTCGGTCTGGAGCGCATCGCCCTGCTGAAATATGAGATTGACGATATGCGTCTGCTGTATGAAAACGACTACCGTTTCCTCAGGCAGTTCTAAGGAGGAGAGAGACTTATGAATACGACATTATCTTGGATCAAGGCATATGTTCCGCAGCTGGATGTGACTGCCCAGGAATACATGGACGCGATGACCTTAAGCGGAACCAAGGTGGAAGGATATGTGCGCTCAGACGCGGATCTTAAGAACATCCTGATTGGTCAGATTGAGGAGATTGCTCCGCATCCGAACGCGGACAAACTGATCGTCTGCCAGGTGAATATCGGCAGTGAGACAGTGCAGATCGTCACCGGTGCGCCGAATGTGAAGGTCGGGGACAAGGTCCCGGTGGTGTTAGACGGCGGCCGGGTAGCCGGGACTCACGACGGAAAGATGACTCCCGGCGGCATCCAGATCAAGAAAGGGAATCTGCGCGGCGTGGAATCAAACGGCATGATGTGCTCGATTGAGGAGCTTGGCTCATCCAGGGATCTGTACCCCGATGCCCCGGAGTTTGGCATCTACATCTTTCCCGAGGATGCTAAGGTGGGGGCCGATGCGGTGGCGGCTTTAGGACTGAACGATGTGAATTTTGAGTACGAGATTACCTCCAACCGCGTGGACTGCTACAGTGTGATCGGCATCGCAAGGGAGGCTGCGGCGACCTTCCAAAAGCCGTTTTATCCCCCGGTGGTGACGCCGACCGGCAATGCGGAGGATGTCCACGACTACGTGAAGGTGACGGTGAAGGATCCGGATCTTTGCCCGCGTTATACGGCCCGCGTGGTGAAAAATGTCCATATCGCTCCCTCTCCGCTGTGGATGCAGCGGCGTCTGGCGGCGGCGGGAATCCGTCCGATCAACAACATCGTCGATATCACGAACTATGTCATGGAAGAGTATGGACAGCCCATGCATGCTTATGATTATGATCAGATCGCCGGACATGAAATCATCGTCCGCAGGGCTGCACCGGGAGAGAAGTTTGTGACTCTGGACGGTCAGGAGCGGCAACTGGATGAGAACGTGCTGATGATCTGCGACGGGGAGAAATCGGTCGGCATCGGTGGAATCATGGGCGGTGAGAATTCGATGATCACCGATGACATCCATACAATGATGTTTGAGGCCGCCTGCTTTGACGGCACCAACAACCGCCTGTCCGCCAAGAGGATCGGTCTGCGCACGGAGGCCTCGGGAAAATTTGAGAAAGGTCTGGATCCGAACAATGCCGAGGAGGCGATCAACCGCGCCTGCCAGCTCGTGGAAGAGTTAGGCGCCGGAGAGGTTGTAGGCGGGATCGTGGATGTTTATCCGGAAAAAAGAGAGCCGGTGCGGGTGAAGTTTGAGCCGGAAAAGATCAACGCTTTACTGGGAACGAACCTTTCGGCGGAGGAGATGCTGGGGTACTTAAAACGCGTGGAGCTTCCTCTGGATCCTGACACACAGGAGATCATTGCCCCGACTTTCCGCCAGGATCTGTTCCGCACGGCGGATCTGGCGGAGGAAGTGGCCCGTTTCTACGGGTATGACAACATCCCCACAACGCTGCCCTCGGGTGAAGCGACCACCGGAAAGAAACCGTTTAAGATGCGTATAGAGGATGTGGCCAGAGAGGTGGCCGAGTACTGCGGTTTCTCCCAGGGGATGTGCTATTCTTTTGAAAGTCCGAAGGTATTTGACAAGCTGCGCCTGCCTGCCGATTCGCCCCTGCGGCGTACCGTGCAGATCTTAAATCCGCTGGGGGAGGATTTCAGCATCATGCGCACGATTTCCTTGAACGGAATGCTGACTTCCCTGGCGTTTAACTACAATCACCGGAATAAGAACGTGCGCCTTTACGAACTGGGGAACATCTATCTGCCGAAGGCGCTGCCGCTTACGGAACTGCCCGAAGAGCGGATGCAGTTTACCCTGGGCTTCTACGGCGACGGCGATTTCTTTACGATGAAAGGAGTCGTGGAGGAATTCTTAGAGAAGGTCGGCCTGAAGGAGCGGAAGGTCTATGATCCGTCGGATCCGAAGCCGTTTCTGCATCCGGGACGCCAGGCGGACATCCTGTATCAGGGACAAAAACTTGGCTACTTAGGAGAGGTGCATCCGGAGGTCATGGACACCTACGGTTTGGGAGAAAAGACCTATGTGGCGGTGCTGGATATGCCGGAAGTTGTGAAACGCGCGACCTTTGACCGCAAGTATAACGGGATTGCCCGCTATCCGGCGGTTACCCGGGATATCAGCATGGTGGTTCCCAGGGAAGTCTCCGCAGGACAGATCGAAGCGATGATTGCTCAGCGGGGCGGGAAGCTCTTAGAGAGCTGCCAGCTGTTTGACCTCTATGAGGGGGCACAGATTCAGCAGGGCTTTAAGTCCATGGCATATTCGATTACCTTCCGGGCGAAAGACCGCACACTGGAGGAAGCGGATGTGACCGCGGTGATGAAAAAGATCTGGAACGGACTGGAATCCTTAAAGATCGAGATTCGCTCCTAAGTGATTTTTCCCTGCCTGGAAAAGAATAAGCAGGCAGGAAAAACAGGCAGGGTCACCAGGGTAAAAATAAGATACACAAAAAGGAGATGTACGGTTCTTCTGCGGCAGCGGATCTTTGTGCGGGCATTTTCGCTGCCCCAGGAACTGTGGACGGATGCGTCGGGTGTCATCCAATCGCGGATGATCGATGTCGAAGATTAGAAGGAAACCAAAAAGCCGGTGATGACACACTTTCCCTGAAGACAGCAAAACACTGCCTTTCGGTTTTCCCGGGCGGGCAGCTTTTTATGAGGAGGAAGAGGAATGCCTATGCGATTCTACATCATCCGGCATGGGGAGACCAACTGGAACAAAACCAGGCGGATCCAGGGGCAGACCGATATCCCCTTAAATGAGAATGGGCGGGAACTTGCAAGACGCGTAGGGGAGGCGCTTTTTTCCATCCCCTTTGCCAGGATCCTAAGCAGCCCGTTAAGCAGAGCGCTGGAAACCGCCGGACTTGCTGCCGGGGGCCGTCCGATTCCTGTTGTGATTGACCCTCGCCTTTGCGAGATCAGTTTTGGTGAGGGCGAGGGATGCGTATATACAGGGGGAGTAGACAAAGAGCGGGCGAAAGAGCTTCTTTTGGATGCGGAAAAGTACGGATACCCGCAGGCGGATTCAAAGTTTCATCTCTTTTTTGATTCTCCGGAAAAGTATGTTCCGCCGCCTGGCGGAGAGCGTTTCGAGGAGCTGCTTTCCCGTACAAAAAGCTTTCTGGACGGCCTTGCCGCTTCAGAAAGGGAGGAAACGCTGCTTATTTCTACGCATGGGGCGGCTTCAAGGGCGCTGCTAGCCAATATCGGGAACATTCCGCTTAAGAATTTCTGGCAGGGGCGGGTGCCTCCCAACTGTTCCGTTTCGATCGTATCCCTAAACGGCGGTGTATGGAAACTGTGCAGGCGGGATGTCCTGTTCTATCTGTGAATTAGTGGGAGACTATGAAAACATCGGATTTTTATTATGAACTGCCGCCGGAGCTGATCGCACAGGATCCCCTGGAGGATCGTTCCTCCTCGCGGCTGATGGTTCTGGATCGGACAACCGGGGAGGTATCCCATCACATTTTCCGGGAGATCGTGGATTTTTTAAACCCCGGAGACTGCCTGGTGGTGAACAATACGAAAGTAATTCCTGCCAGGCTCTACGGCACCCGCGTGGGAACAGACGCGAAGATTGAAGTGCTTCTGCTAAAGCGCCGCTCGGAGCAGGTCTGGGAGACCCTGGTAAAACCGGGAAAGAAATGCAGACCCGGTACGCAGATTTCCTTCGGAGACGGGCGCCTTGTGGGAGAAGTGACGGATGTGGTGGAGGATGGGAACCGTCTGATTCGGTTTTCCTATGAGGGCATCTTTGAGGAGATCCTGGATGAACTTGGTCAGATGCCGCTTCCCCCGTACATCACCCATCCGTTAAAGGATAAGGACCGCTACCAGACGGTATATGCCAAATATGACGGATCCGCGGCCGCGCCGACGGCGGGGCTTCATTTTACTCCGGAACTTTTGGAGCAGATCCGAAAGAAAGGGGTTTCGATTGCGGAAGTCACACTGCATGTCGGTCTGGGCACCTTTCGGCCGGTGAAGGTGGAAAACGTGGATGAGCACCATATGCACAGCGAGTTTTATGAGGTCAGCGAGGAAACCGCTGCCCTGGTGAACACCGCCAGAAAAAACGGCGGCCGTGTGGTCTGCGTGGGAACGACGAGCTGCCGGACGATTGAATCGGCGGCGGATGAGGATGGAACCCTGCATGCGAAAAGCGGATGGACGGAGATTTTCATTTATCCAGGGTACCGTTTTAAAATCCTGGATGCCCTGATCACAAATTTCCATCTCCCGGAATCGACTCTGCTGATGCTGGTATCGGCATTGGCGGGGAGGGAACAGATTCTGGCGGCTTACGAGGAGGCAGTCAGGGAAAAGTACCGCTTCTTTTCTTTTGGGGACGCGATGCTGATTAAGTAAAATCCTTTAAGAGTTTACCCGGAAGGGATCCGCAGAAGGAAGTTTTTCTGCGGATCCGCTTTGTTTTTGCGCGTCCTCTGCTCAATCGTTCATGATGTCTCCGGCAGCAGCTGCCTGTGTGCGTATCCTCCCCTGCGGCGAAGGTACGCGCTTATGTCCCTCGCCTTTGCGATACCCGGCAGCGAACCTTTCTGCCTGCGGGATGGTTTCCTGGCGGGTTTGACGCACTCTTACGGCTGCTTTTTAACATTCTCCTTTCTGCAAGGCGCCCTGACAGCAGGGAGGGGCACCTGAGCATACATCTATGGTTCACCAGTTTTGAACATAAAATGAATATTGAAAAGCGGAGAGATTTCCGTTATACTGTCTGTGGATAGCAGCAGCTGCTTATTGCATTAAGAACAGGAGTGAGTTAGATGGAAGATAAGAAACAGGATCAGCCGGTCCAGCTGATGCGAAACGTACCGGAAAGTGTCTTTCTGGATTTGTTCCGGGAAAAGGAAAATCAGATGAAACTGTACCAGTCCATTCATCCTGACGAGACGGATGTCACGGAGGATAGGATTGATTTTTCGTCGACCGAATATGTCCTGACACAGCTGCAGTACAGCGGTCTTGGCATGCTTGTTGATGGAAAACGGATGCTTGTCATCGGCCAGCTGGATGGACCCTGGACTGATAACATCCTAATGTGGATGTTTTCCTTCCTGACGCATCTTTATGCGGAGTACTCGCAAAGAGCAGGAGAAGATCAGTCTGAGGGTGAGAAGGTAATGATTCCGGAACCGAATCTGTATGTCATCTATACGGGCAGTGACAAGATGGAGAAGGAGGTTGTTTCTTTCAGGGACAGTTTTTTTGACGGAGAGGATACTGATTTTAACATGAAAGTAATCGTTCTCCGGGAAGAAAACTGCACAGGAATCCTGGGCGAGTACATGCAGTTTTGCAGAATCGTGCGCGAACAGGCGCAAAAGAGCGGGAAAACCAGGGAATCGATTGCAGCAGCGATCCGCATCTGCAAAGACAGGGATATTTTGAAAGACTATCTAAGCGAAAGAGAAGAAAAAGTAACCGACCTCATGCAGAAACTGTTTGATCATGAGGTATTTTAAAGCTGTATGTTCGTATGATGACGAGGTGAGACAGCCAAAACCGCGGCACAGAGGAAAACAAAGAGGGTAAAGGGATTTAGATCAGACACAGCCGGTTGCCGGTTAGATTCTGAATGATATCTATGCGAAGGGCAGCAAAGATAAATTTTATTTCTACGAGGAAGATCATGAAGATGACGGATTGGTCTTTAGATCTGTCGGGAAATAAGACAGGGTAAGACCGCAGGGAGAGATTTGGCTGTGGTTTTCCTTGGATTTTATAGTCTTTGGAAGGCACATGGGACAGGAAACAGCTTCGGATCATGTGCCTTTTTTATGAGGATCAATTGTTGCTTCTTCGCAGGCTGGATTTTCCAAACGACGTGGTGCAGTTTGTCACAAGAAGCATCCATCCTGCGGAACTTTAGGGAAACGGTCAGCCATCTTGGTGTCAGGGCCGGGTTTCCTTCCTTTTCTTCTTTGCAGACGAAAATCCGGCCCGGAAGGCACTGTTTTTCCCCGTCTGGCGGATTTTCCGGGATCCTGCGGCCGAAGTGTTTTCCTTCAGATTTCCTGCCGGTTTTGCGGCATCTTCTGAAAGGAACCGCCGGTTCGCTTAAGGTGATTCTCTTTACGCAGAAACGGCGGAAAGGGACGAAACTCCCAGGTTTTTCAAAGGGCGGGATGCGGCATGACTTTGCTGAAGTCGGCTTCTTAATAAGAAGAAAGCCTGGGGACTGCAGAAACGGGTGCGGCTTTCCCTGGTGACTGCGGGAAAGCCTTTCCCTTCGATGATCTAAAGACAGCTGAAAATTTTTGAGACATACAATTCTTTCAGGAATCAAATCTTTCTCCCGCACGAAAAGCCGTCTCGCACTTTTCGTCGGCCTGCATTCATGACTTTCTTAAGGTCATTCCCCTTGTCGATCTTTCGCTTGAAAGCTTAAGAATCCGTCTTTTTCCTCAGAGAATTTTAAGGAAAATCTTAAGAATCCTTTAATTGTGCCCTAAATGAGCCTGTGCTATACTCAGGATACGAAAACGAGATGGCCCACGTTTTTCTCAGTAAGGAGATGGGATTTATGGAAAGAAAAATTAAGAGGGTTTTGAGCATTCTGATCGCCGCATTCCTGGTGGTCTGCCCCGTGATGGAGGCTGTCGCGGCGAATCAGTACAGTGTGGAGACGGAGGATGTCAACGGAAAAACACTTCTCCCGGGCGACAGCGTCAGCGGACTGACCGGACCGGTTTATCTGGGAGACGAATGGGCAGAGGTACAACTGACCGATGGCACCTGGACGAATGATCAGGATCGTCCGTATACGATCACACTGTTAAGCGATGAGGACGGGGGAGGCTTTTGGCTGAAGCCTGCCGGTTATCAGGTGACCGTGACGGGAGGTACCAGCCGTCTGGTGAAGGAGGATGGTTCCCAGGAAGGGGAAGAGGCTGCGTCAAAAGCTTCCGCATGGTATGCCGCCGGAGATCAGGTGCATATAAGTGCGGATCCCGCTTCGGACGGTTCTGTCTTTGAACACTGGGAGGCAGACAATGAGGGTGTGGCGTTTGCAGATTCTTATGCTGCAGAGACCAGTTTTACGATGCCGGAGGGGAGCGTAACGGTCACTGCGGTATTTGTGCAGCCGGAGCCCCAGACGGAAGCAGCCCCTGAAACTGAGGAGATACCACAGACGGAACCTCCTGTGGAAGAAGCCACAGAGGCCCCAACGGAAGCTGCCGCGGAGGAAACGTATGAGACCGCAGCGCCGGATCAGGGAGCCATCGATTTAATGCTTCCGGAAACTCCGCAGGAGATTACCTGGGATGATTCGATCACCGTCGGCGGTGAGGAAAATGCTCCTGAGGATAGTCCGGCCGCCGATGCCGGTCCGGATATCGTGATTGGAGATCCGGCGGTGCCGGAAACAGCGGATTCTGAGGCGGAAACTGTTACGGAAGACGGCCTTTTTGAGGTAACAGTGGAGAACGGCTTTGGAAGCGGCTCCTTTGAACAGATGGAGATGGTGAACATCGCAGCCGAGGTACCGGAAGGGCAGACGTTTGCCGGTTGGACGGCAAGTTCCAATGCGGTCTGGTTTGCGGATGCGGCCAGCGCTGAGACGCAGTTTTCCATGCCGGCGGAGGATGTTGTGGTGACGGCAACGTTCGCGGAGAACGAAGACTCCCTTCCTGGCGGAGAAACAGAAGAGGAACTGCTGCCGGAACTTACCGTGATTACCGTTCTGGATGAGCTGGGGAATGTTCTGTACGAAACAACCGGTACGGTTGGCGATGAGATTGTAGTGAGTGTGGATGAGCAGCTTTCTGACGGACGTACGTTCGCTGCCTGGTCGGTTCCGGAAGGCTTCTTCCTTCTTACGGATCTGACGGATCCGGTTGCGAAACTGGTGGTGCCGGAAGCGCCGGTTACCCTGACCGCAACTTATCTGGAGGCTGCTGCGCCGGAGGAGAATTCACAGACTGTGCCGACAGAGAACAGCACAGAGACGGATACGCAGCCGACAGAAGCACCCGCGGAGGAAGCAACCGAAGCACCTGCGACGGAAGCACCCACCGAGGCAGGTACGGAAGAACTTACCGAGGCTGCCTCGACAGAAGCTGCGGAGAGTGAAACGCCTGCGACCGAGGAACCTGTCACGGAAGCGCCTGTGACGGAAACTCCGGAGACGCTTCCGCAGGAAACAGAAGCAGGCACGGAAACAGATGTGGAAACGGAATTAGAAACGGAAGAAGTTCTGCTGGATGAAACGGAAACGGAGGAACTGGGAGAGACGGAACTGGGTGCGAATGCCAGCTATCCGATTGAACTTTCCTCTGAAGATGATGTGACAGTCGAAGGCGGTGAAGTCGGGGAGGATGGTATCCTTACCGGTGTGGCCGGGAGCAGGATTACGATCACCGCCACGGAGTATGATGAGCTGACGCTTGAACGGTGGGAGATCACGATGACCGACACCGAAGAGCAGGTACCCTATACGGTGGATGAGAAAGATCCGTATACGGCGACCTTCATCATGCCGGACGGCACCGTATATGTGGAGCCGATCTATGAAGATCTGATTGAGTATGAGGTTGAGGTGATTGACGGAACCGGGAGCGGCTCCTACTTAGTGGGCGATTACGTGGACATCGAAGCGGATGAACCCCAGACCGGATATCGTTTCAAAGAGTGGACCGTGTTAAGCGGTGATGTGGAGCTTGATGACTGGAACGCATCTTCCACCGGTTTTACGATGCCTGAAGAGACTGTGCAGATCCGTGCAGAATATGAACTCATCCCGTATACGCTGACCGTGAAAAACGGCACCGGCAGCGGGACCTATGTGATGGGTACGAAGGTGGATCTGGCGGCCAATTATCCGGCGAGCGGGAAGGAATTCGCGCAGTGGGTGGTAAATAGTGAGAATGCCTCCACGTCTGCACCGGACCGCTATTATTCGAGTGTGACGATGCCCGCAGCGGATGTCACGCTGGAGGCCACCTACAAGGATGGTCCGTCTCCGGATTACAATGAAATCCGCGATATCGTACCCGGCGGGGAATACTTAGTCGGCGATACGATCACCTTCAGCGCGGTTGGCAACGGGATGGGGAACACGAACCCGAATCCTGGCGATTACCGGTACCGCCCGAGCGGCTATCAGATCGGCAGTGTGACGGGGAACTGGAGCAATTCCCAGTACACGACTTCCATGGCGATCAACGCGGTTGGACAGTATACGCTGAATGTCACCTACAGCAAGGATGTCTTCAACGGGGAAAGCTGGGTGGCGGACGGAACATATGACACGAAGTCTGTCAGCTTCTACGTGGTCAATGCACTCTCTGTGCAAACCGGCGATGACAGCCCGATTTTACCGCTGACCTTAGCCTGCGGGTTATCGCTTGCGGCAATCGTTCTGGTATTCGTTCTGCGCAGACGTACGATCAGAGGATAATCCTGATCGCTGGCAGAAAGCTTTGCAGGACTTTTGTTCTCCGCGCAGAGAGACCAAACGGAGAGACGAAAAAGTGTATGATAGAAAACCCACCGGGTGAGTGCATCCGGTGGGAAGATAGGCAAAGATAAGTTTAAGGCGGTGTCTGGCCGTCAGGAACGAAAAATGAACTGCCGCGAAGAGGCCGGAAAGGTTATTAAACCAGCCGGAGTTTTCGCGGCATTTTCTTTTGTGCGGCGTATGCGGAAAGATCTATAAAAGAAACCTCTGCACGATTTCCGCTGCGCCGTCGTGGTTGTGATCATTCTGCGTGATGTAGTCGGCGTGTTCTTTCAAAAGCGGCACGGCGTTTTTCATGGCTGCGCCTACGTGGGCGGCTTCAATCATGGAGAGATCATTTTCCGCATCCCCGGCGGCGACCGTATTCTCCAAAGGGATATTTAAGCGCTCACAAAGGATCCGTACGGCTGCTCCTTTATTGACTCCCGGCGGGACGATCTCTAAAAGCGCCGGGTGGGACTGAAAGAGGTCCAGCTTTCCTTCGTACGGCTGTGCGATCTGCTTACGAAACTCCACCACGCGCTGCGGGTTTTCATAGTCGATCGCCAGCAGTTTTGCCGGCTCCTGCGTAAGATGCCTGGTCACATCTTCAAAGATTTGGCAGGGGAGGTCTTGAATCTCGCAGTATTTTCGCAGGCTGCGGCTGTCCTTTTCTGCCAGCACATGGGTG
Source organism: uncultured Lachnospiraceae bacterium (assembly GCA_964643295.1). Taxonomy (GTDB): domain Bacteria; phylum Bacillota; class Clostridia; order Lachnospirales; family Lachnospiraceae; genus Merdiplasma. The sequence goes on along the minus strand of CAZXSN010000007.1, from coordinate 29,923 downwards.
CTGCTGTAGGTCTGAATCGGAACGCCAAATGCGTGGGCGGCGTCAAACAGTTCCCGCACATAGCGCATGGGAACCGACCGCTGAAAGAGAAGCGTTTCCGATTCGGTATCAAAGATCTGTGCTCCGTTGAAACAGATGAGGTAACAGTTTTTCCCGGCAAGTCCCAGCTTTTGTGCCTGCGCTCGGGCACTTTGCAAAGCCCGTCCGGTGCTTAAGGCGATCACATCGCTCCGCTTCAGCAGCGTTTCCAGCGCTTCCCTGTTTCCAGGGGATAATTCCTTGCTGCTGTTAAGCAGCGTATCATCAAGGTCGGTAAAAAAGATATGCTGATTCATGGTTTTATCCTGCTTTTTTGTGAAAGTCTACCGTTGGAGAGTTTCCTTAACCTTTAAATCGAAGATGCGTCTTCGGAGCAAGAAGCCCCACGCATCTTGGCAAGAAGTTCATAAGGGATGGATAAGTTTCCCCTGCCGCAGCCAAGGTCAATGCCAGGCTTGTTGGCCCCGTGAAAATCGGATCCCCCGGAGAGGCAAAGAGAAAGCTTATGCGCCAGAGTACAGATTTTTTCTTCCTGCTCTTTCGTGTGTGTGGAGTAGAACGCTTCGATTCCGATCAATCCGTGCTCTTTCAGTGTTCCGGCAAGCCTGTATAAGCCCTCCTCATCCAGTTTGTACTGAAACGGGTGAGCCAGCACCGGGATTCCTCCGGTTTCCCTGATCAGCGCGGTCATCTGCATGGGAGACAAACGCTTTCTGGGCACGTAATACGGGCAGTTCGTTCCCAGGTGTGTCTGGAAGGCATCCCACATGTTTTTTACGTACCCGTGAAGGGCGAGGAACTTCGCAAAATGTGCTCTTGTCCAGCAGATGTCTCCGAACTCCTTACGCATCTGCTCCCAGGAGATAGGAATGCCGTCGGCAGCCATCTTCTGAATGATCGTCTGATTGCGCTCATCGCGTTCCTGCTGCTGCAGGCGGATGGTCTCCTGTAGCCTAGCGTTATCCGGATCCACATCCAGTCCCACGATATGCACATCCTGGTTTTCATAGACGGTGGAAAATTCAATCCCGCAGATCAGTTCAAGGGATGTTTTTTTAACAGCCTGGGATGCTGCCGGGATTCCGGAAAGGGTATCATGATCAGTCAGCGCAAAGGCTGCGAGCCCTTTTTCTGCCGCGTAGGAAACCAGCTCCTGGGGAGACAAAGTGCCGTCAGAACAGGTTGAGTGCACATGCAGGTCAATTCTTTTTTCCATCGTTTCCCTACTCCCCTTTCCGGAACTGACTGCTGAAAGCAGTAAGAGGCAGACACAATCCATGGCCTTGTAAGCGGCGGGAAAACCCTGCCATCTGAAACAGTATAGCGAATGCAGAGGCAAAATGCAAGGCTTGCGCAACCGCCCGAAAAAGTGTATGATAAGAGCCGTACCGGAGGAAAGAGTGTGAGAACGATCGCGCCGTCCGGGGAGAGGATGAATCATGACGGAAAAAATCTACTATGAAGATGCTTACTGCCGCAGTTTTACCGCTGTCGTGACGGACTGTCGGCTAAGAAAGGACGGCTATGCGCTGCTCCTTGACCGCACAGCGTTTTATCCGGAGGGCGGAGGTCAGCCCGGGGATGTGGGAGTTTTGCGTACCGCAGGCGGTCTTTGTGTTTGCGTTGCCGATACACAGGAAGCGGAAGGGGAAATTTTGCACCTGACAAAGGAGCCGTTTAATATTGGGGAGAAGGTGCAGGGAGAGATCGACTGGGACTACCGCTTTGACCTGATGCAGAATCACTCCGGAGAGCATATCGTAAGCGGACTGATACATGAAAAGTACGGATACCAGAACGTGGGCTTCCACATGGGAAGCGACGTTCTGACGATCGATTTAAACGGAGAGCTTTCCTGGGAGGATCTTTTGGCCATCGAGGAAAAAGCCAATGAAGTGGTCTGGAAAAATGAACCGACGCAGATCGTGACCTACGATGAGGAAGCGGTGAAGGAGATCGAGTACCGCAGCAAGAAGGAGCTGCACGGACAGGTACGAATCGTCACTTTCCCGGGAGCGGATGTTTGCGCCTGCTGCGGCACTCATGTCAGATCCGCGGGGGAGATCGGGCTGATTAAGCTTCTTTCCGCTGAGCGGTTTCACGGCGGCACCCGTATCGAGATGCTCTGCGGCAAACGGGCCTACCGTTACGCGGCGAGGATCTGCGAACAAAATCACTTAATCTCAGTGCTTTTATCCGCGAAGCCTGAAAGAACAGCGGAGTCGGTAAAAAGGCTTAAGGAAGCAGAAGCAGAGTCGAACTTTCGAGCAAATGCCCTGGAGACGAAACTGTTTGACGAGAAGGCGAAAGCGCGGAAAGGCGCCGGGAACGTCGTTTTATTTGAGGAGAACTTATCCCCAGATCAGGTGCGGCGCCTGGCGGTGGCCGTCATGGAAAGCTGCGGCGGGAAGTGCGCGGTTTTCTCCGGGGATGATACAGACGGGTACAAGTACGCACTGGGGCAGACCGGAGGCGATCTGCGCTCCTTTGTGAAGGAGTTAAATGCCTCCCTGAAGGGAAGAGGCGGCGGGAAACCATTTTTCGCCCAGGGAAGCGTTCCGGCAACGCGCGGAAAGATCGAGGCTTTCTTTCAGGAAAGTGATCTGTGGAATGCATAAGGCAAAGCAAAGATGAAAAACGCGGCGGGAAGTGCGAAGAGAAACGCGGGGAGAATAAGGGCCAATCCGTCTGTACATGTTTAGGGAGACGGCAGGTCCAAAGAAGGAGTTTATGCAATGTGTGGAATAGTCGGATATACGGGAGAAAAGCAGGCGGCGCCGATTTTGCTGGACGGACTTTCCCGACTGGAATACCGCGGGTATGATTCGGCCGGCATGGCGATTCAGAATGATGAGACGGGGAAGATTGATATCGTCAAGGCCAAGGGACGGCTGATGATCCTGGCGGAGAAGACCGATGAGGGACGCGCGATGCCCGGGTACTGCGGAATCGGCCATACGCGCTGGGCAACGCACGGGGAGCCGTCAGAGCGAAACGCCCACCCGCACTGCAGCGATGACCGTTCCGTCGTGGTCGTGCACAACGGGATTATAGAAAATTATCAGGAAATCAAGGATAAGCTGCTTCGCGAGGGATACCGGTTCTACTCTCAGACAGATACTGAGGTGTTAACCAAGCTGGTTTCCTATTATTATGAGCGGACCAACCATAATCCGCTGGAGAGTCTTTCCAGGACCATGCTGCGTGTGCGCGGTTCCTATGCGCTGGGGATTTTATTTCAGGACCGTCCGGGGGTTCTCTATGCGGCCCGCAAGGACAGCCCGCTGATTGTGGGGAAGAACGAGGAAGGTGCCTTCATCGCCTCGGATGTGCCGGCAATCCTTTCCTATACCCGCAGCGTCTATTACATCGGCAACCTGGAGATGGCGGAACTTACGAAGGACTCGATCCATTTCTACAACGTGGACCGCGAGGAGATTGAGAAGGAGCCGACGGAAATTCAGTGGGATGCCCAGGCGGCGGAAAAAGGCGGCTATGAGCATTTCATGATGAAAGAGATCCACGAGCAGCCGGGGGCGGTCAGGGATACGATCAGCGCTTATGTGAAAGAGGAAAAGATCGATCTTGGAACTGTGGGGATTTCTGATGAAGAGCTGAAAGGCTTCAGCCGGATCTGTTTCGTGGCCTGCGGATCCGCTTACCATGTAGGGCTGGCGGCCAGATATGTGATAGAGGATCTGACAGACCTTCCCGTGGACGTGGATCTGGCTTCGGAGTTTCGCTACCGCAACCCGAAACTTACTCCCGATACGCTGGTGGTGGTCATCTCCCAGTCTGGGGAGACGGCAGACAGCCTGGCCGCGCTTCGGCTGGCGAATGAAAAGGGCGTGAAAACACTGGCGATCATCAACGTCGTCGGCTCGAGTATCTCCCGGGAGGCATCCTATGTCATGTATACGCTGGCAGGTCCGGAGATCGCGGTGGCTACGACCAAGGCCTACAGTACGCAGCTGATCAACTGCTACCTGCTGGCGATGAAGCTGGCCCTGGTGCGCGGGTGCATCGGGGAGGAGAAGTGCCGGGAGATGCTCGCGGAGCTGCATACCCTCCCGGAAAAGATGGAGCGTGTGTTAGGGGATCAGGAGCGCATCCAGTGGTTTGCCAGCAAGTTTTCTCATGCCCATGATATCTTCTTTATCGGACGCGGCCTGGATTATGCCATCAGCATGGAAGGGAGCCTCAAGATGAAGGAGATCAGTTACGTACATTCGGAAGCCTACGCTGCCGGGGAATTAAAACACGGCACGATCAGTCTGATTGAGGAAGGCACCCTTACGATTGGCGTCATGACGCAGAAGGACCTCTATGAGAAAACCTTGAGCAATCTGGTGGAGGTCAAGAGCCGCGGCGGGTACCTGATGGGACTTACCTGCTACGGAAACTACAGCATTGAGGACACAGTAGATTTCACAGTTTATGTGCCAAGAACCGATCCGCACTTTGCCACGAGTCTGGCGGTGATTCCTCTGCAGCTGATGGGATATTACGTGAGCGTCGCCAAAGGACTCGATGTGGATAAGCCGCGCAACCTTGCGAAAAGTGTCACGGTGGAGTAACTTCCCCCAAAGGCCAAAGATTGCAGGATTCAAAAACGAAAAGATACAGTCCAAAAGGAAGAAAACGGCGAAAGACAGTAGGAAGGGATGAGGGCCGATGGAACAGATGAGCTTATTCGACAATCCGGTGCAGACGGTTCCGCTGGCCAGCAGGCTGCGCCCGCAGCGGCTGGAGGACTTTGTCGGGCAGGAGCATCTTCTGGGACCGGGGAAAATGCTGCGCAGGCTGATTATGGAGGATCAGATCTCCTCCATGATCTTCTGGGGGCCTCCCGGGGTGGGAAAGACAACGCTGGCAACGATCATTGCGGCCCGCACCCAGGCAAATTTTATCAATTTCAGCGCTGTCACCAGCGGAATCAAAGAGATCAGGGAGGTTATGCAGCAGGCGGAGAGCAGCCGCAGGCTTGGGATTCGCACCGTCCTGTTTGTGGATGAGATCCACCGCTTTAACAAGGCGCAGCAGGACGCCTTCCTGCCGTTTGTCGAAAAGGGCAGCATCATCCTGATCGGGGCGACCACGGAGAATCCCTCTTTCGAGATCAACGGCGCCTTGCTTTCCCGCTGCAAGGTCTTTGTGTTAAAAGCCCTGGAGGAGAAGGATCTGGTTAAGCTTTTGCACAATGCCCTGGAAAATCCCGCGGGATTTAAAGACCAGCATGTGCGCATGAGCGAGCAGCAGATTCAGGCTGTGGCGGTTTTTGCCAACGGGGATGCGAGGACAGCGCTCAATACGCTGGAGATGGCCGTTTTAAACGGTCAGATCGACGCAGACGGCATCACGGTCACGGACGAAGTGCTGGAGCAGTGCATCAGCCGCAAATCTCTTCTCTACGATAAGAATGGGGAAGAGCACTACAACCTGATCTCCGCGCTGCATAAGTCGATGCGAAACAGTGATCCGGATGCTGCCATCTACTGGCTGTGCCGGATGCTGGAGGGTGGAGAGAATCCTCTCTACATCGCAAGGCGGCTGGTCCGTTTTGCAAGCGAGGATGTGGGAATGGCCGACAGCCAGGCGCTGCAGGTGGCGGTGGCTGCCTATCAGGCCTGCCATTTCCTTGGCATGCCCGAATGCGACGTGCATCTTACTCATGCGGTCACCTATCTGGCAATGGCCCCGAAATCCAATGCGCTCTATAAGGCCTGTGAGGAGTGCAAGCAGGATGTGAAAAACAAACGGGCAGAGCCGGTGCCGCTGTGGCTTCGTAATGCGCCGACCAGACTGATGAAAGACCTGGACTATGGGAAAGGGTACCTTTACGCGCACGATACCGAGGAAAAACTCACTGCCATGCAGTGCATGCCGGATTCCCTCATTGGGCATACTTATTACTATCCGACAGACCAGGGCGCGGAGGCAGAGGTGAAGGAACGGCTGAGAAGAATCAAGGCCTGGAAGGAAGCGGCACGACAGAAAGAGCAGTAAAAAAGAGGAAGGGATGGGTTCAGGAACGCAGACCTTCGGATAAGGAGAGCAGAAAGCGGGAGGGGAAACCATCACCTTTATGGTTTCTGCTGGTTTCCTTTTGCCGTACTTATAAGGATAATAGCACTGGAGTCTTTTGAACGAAGGTGGGTTCAAGAATGCTCCAAAGATCGTATAAGAACGATACAAAACAACGCTTGGGGTTCGGAGATCCTGAGCTTTCGGGTACTTAAAGGAGGCCAGGGATAAAGACTTCGACAGCATTCGATCTGCATACGCGAATAGAGTTCGCTTATCAAATGATTCAGGTGTCAAAAGGTGATTACGGATTGTTCCGCTGCTTCGCAGCTTCCACAATCCTGCTCAACATTCTTAAATTCATGGGGCCCCGTCTTAAGCTCCGCTCCGGTCGGTGCTAAACGTGTGCCACCGGCACACAGCACCCCACTTCTTCCTCATGTTGGGGCGTGTCAATAAGCCTTTTCACCTTTAGCTGCTTCTCAGCCGAAAGTTCAGGCTTTTGACGCTGTAATCATCAAATGGCAAAAAATATCACCTGCCCGTCAAGGGGAAGGTGATATTCTCATTTTCTGATGGTTTGCCTGCATCCGACGCAGGATGGTTTTGCGAGAACCAGAGGATACCTTATCCGCAGTTTAGTGTTTCTCTTCTCCTAAACAGAAAGCATAAGCCAGAGTTTGATTTCCGGCAGAGCATTTCTTTCGGGAGGGTTTTCTTCCGGATCTTCTCCCCCGGGAAATTCCGGGAGGCAGATGGTACGAGTTTGCGGCTTAACGGAAACGGAAGGTATCGTCAATACCTGCCCAGTGCTGGTCTTTCTCACTGATCAGAAGCGGTGTGTCGTTCGCAAATGTGTAGCCTTCTGCTGAGGGGCTGCCGGGATAGGCGCCGGTCACCTGCGGCCAGATAACGCCGATCTTGGGATCATTCCAGGCTAAGCCGCCCTCATCGCCGGGATGATAGAAATCCGTGCATTTGTAGCAGAATTCAGCGACATCGCTTAACACGAGGAACCCGTGCGCGAACCCTTCGGAGATATAAAGCTGCTTTTTGTTTTCCTCGGATAGTTCGATTCCGTACCATTCTCCGAAAGTCTGGCTTTTGCTTCGCAAATCTACGGCCACATCAAACACCGATCCGCGAATCACCCGCACCAGTTTTCCCTGAGGATACTGTTTCTGAAAATGAAGGCCGCGCAGTACGCCTTTCACGGAGGATGACTGGTTGTCCTGCACAAAACGCATGGTAAGACCCGCTTCATCCATATCTCTCTGGTTATAGGTTTCTATGAAATAGCCGCGTTCATCCCCGTGTACCGTCGGTTCAATGATACAGAGTCCCTCGATCGGGCATCTGGTCACTTTGATCTGTCCCATACGAATCCCCATGCCGGTGCGGCAGACCGGCCAGGTGAAAGGAATCTGCAGCCGCAGATTATGCAGGTTCCTGCTTGTTTTGGCAGTTAAAGTCCCAGTTCCAGCAGATACCGGTGCAGGGCATCCTGCCAGTCGGGAAGCGGCGTGAAGCCGCACTCGGTCAGTTTGCTTTTTTCCAGACGGCTGTTAAAAGGCCGTTTTGCTTTGGAAATGCCGTACTCTTTGGTTGTGACCGGGATGAGTTCGGTCTGCTGCGGTGCATACTCCGCATGTCCCAAAGCCGCCGCCTGCCGAAAGATCTCTCTCGTAAAGTCAAACCAGCTGATGTATCCGGTTTTGCATCCTTCCGGGGTACAGCCGTTTGGGGTTTCCTTTAATTCCGCATTTGTGGCGTGGTAATACCCGTACTTTTCCGTTTCGATCATATCGACTAAGAGTCTCGCCAGGTCATATGTGTAGGTCGGAGTGCCGATCTGATCGTTGACGATTCGCAGCCGGTCGTGTGTTTTTCCCAGATTCAGCATTGTTTTGATATAATTCGATCCGTTTTTGCCAAACACCCACTCAATGCGGACGATAAAATAGCGGCTTAAGAGGGAGGAGACGGCCAGTTCTCCTTCCAGCTTGCTATCCCCGTATACGTTGAGCGGCTGGAAGTCTTTGCAGTCCGGATCCCATGGTGTATTTCCCTGTCCGCTAAAGACATAGTCCGTGGAGAGGTACATCATCTTACAGCCCAGCTTCTTACAGCATCTGGCGATAGTCTCGGTTCCCTTGCCGTTGATCGCGTGTACAAGGGGCTTTTTTTCTTCCTCCTCCGCAAGATCCACGGCAGTCCAGGCCGCGCAGTGGATGACGGCATCCGGGGAAATTTCAGTGAGCGCCTTTTCGACACTCACCGGATCCGTGATATCCATCTGCACATAGGGCATGGTATTTACCGCCGTACCATCGTCGATCCCTGCGTAGGCACTTTTCAGATCACTGCCAATTCCTGTATGTCCGCGCCGGTTCAGTTCATTCATGACATCATGGCCAAGCTGTCCGGCCACACCGGTTACCAGTAGCTTCATAATAAGGATTGCTCCTTTCTAAATCCATGTTTCGCCCGGGGACGGACGAACAAAGAGCGCTAAGGATCCCTGCAGCCGCAGGTTATGCTTAACGGCTGCCGTACATGCGCTCATAGTAGGTCTGGTACTCGCCGGAGATGATGGGTTCCCACCAGTCCTGATGGTCTAAGTACCAGCGGATGGTCTTTTTGATTCCCTGCGCAAACGGGGTTTCCGGAAGCCATCCCAGCTCCCGGTGGATCTTTGCAGGATCGATGGCATAACGCAGGTCATGTCCCTTGCGGTCGGTCACGTAGGTGATCAGACTTTCCGGTTTGCCCAGTTCCTGACAGATCAGTTTCACGATGTCAATGTTTCGCATCTCGTTGTGGCCGCCGATGTTGTAGATTTCCCCGACACGGCCTTTATGAATGATCAGGTCGATCGCTCTGCAGTGATCCTCAACGTAGAGCCAGTCGCGGACGTTCTCTCCCTTGCCGTAAACCGGCAGCGGCTGATCATGAAGCGCGTTGATGATCATCAGCGGGATCAGCTTCTCCGGGAAATGGTACGGCCCGTAATTGTTCGAACAGCGGCTGATGGTGACCGGAAGGCCGTAGGTGCGGTGGTAGGCCAGCACTAAAAGATCTGCCGCTGCTTTGGAGGCGCTGTAGGGACTGCTTGTGTGGATGGGGGTTTCCTCCGTAAAGAACAGATCCGGCCGGTCGATGGGCAGATCGCCGTACACTTCATCCGTGGACACCTGGTGGTAGCGGGTAATCCCATATTTGCGGCAGGCATCCATAAGCACTGCGGTTCCCTTGATGTTGGTGTCCAGAAATACTTCCGGATTTTCGATAGAGCGGTCGACGTGGCTTTCCGCTGCGAAGTTCACCACCATATCCGGGTGTTCCTCCTCAAAGAGGCGGTAGACGGCCTCCCGGTCAGTGATGCTTTCCTTTACGAAGTGAAAGTGCGGATTGTCCATGACCGGAGCCAGGGTGGAGAGGTTTCCGGCATAGGTTAAGCAGTCCAGGCAGATGACAGTATCGTCCGGGTAGGCTTTTAGCATATGAAAAATAAAGTTGCTGCCAATGAAACCGGCTCCGCCGGTAACGATGATCTTCATAAAAGTTCTCCATTCCGCCGCCCTGCAGGAAGCGGCACCCATTAAACGGGTTTGCTAACAGGAAACCTGCCGCTGTCTTAATGGTGGATGTCTAAAAACTTTCCGTCCAGGACATCCTTTAAGTACTTCCCGTACTGATTTTTCTTAAGCACCTCATAGACTTTCAGGACTTCGTCCTTGGAAATCCAGCCGTTGACATAGGCGATCTCCTCCAGACAGGCGATCTTGCGGTGCTGGTGTCCCTCGATGGTTTTGACGAAATTGGTGGCTTCCACGAGGCTTTCATGCGTACCGGTATCCATCCAGGTAAAGCCCTGACCTAACACCTCTACGCTCAGTTCCCCTTTGTTTAAGTAGATGCGGTTTAAGTCAGTGATTTCCAGTTCCCCCCGCTCGGAAGGGTGCAGGCTTCTGGCATATTCCACGACACGGTTGTCATAGAAATAGAGGCCGGTCACGCAGTAGTTGCTCTTCGGCTTTTCCGGTTTCTCCTCGATGGAGATGGCCTTTCCCTCCGAGTCAAATTCGACGATGCCAAAGCGTTCCGGATCGTCCACGTAGTAGCCAAAGATCGTGGCTCCCTCGCCTTTTTCTGCCGTTTTTACGGCTTTTCGAAGCCTGGGAATCAATCCCTGCCCGGCAAAGATGTTATCCCCGAGAATCATGGCGACGCTCTCTTCGCCGATAAACTTCTCCCCGATTAGAAACGCCTGCGCAAGACCATCCGGGGATGGCTGCACGGCATAGGTTAAGCGGACGCCAAACTGGTGCCCGTCTTTCAGCAGTTCCTCGAAACGGGGAGTATCCTGCGGGGTGGAGATGATCAGAATATCCCGGATGCCGGCATTCATCAGTACGGACATCGGATAGTAGATCATCGGTTTGTCATAGATGGGGAGCAGCTGCTTGGAGGTCACCATCGTCAGAGGGTAGAGACGGGTGCCGGATCCTCCAGCAAGGATAATTCCTTTCATTCTAAAATCCTCCCTGTAGGGGTTTTGTCCGCGGCGCGATCTGCCATGCCTTTTTTTCTGCCAGGGTTCCTGAAGAATAGGGCAGGCGATCCTTACGGACATCTACAGACAGTATAAAAGGTGACGTTACGTCACCTTCAAGCAGTTTTTTCAAATTTACAAATTTTTTATTTTTTGCCCCGACTGGCCGAAAAAGGGAAGCTGAAAATACCCTTTCCCAGAGGGGAGAATCTCCGGAAGGAAGGTCCAGGGAGGAATTCATCCGCAGAGAGTGCATCTGCAGGGAGGACAGTCCCGGAAGGAAAGAAACACGGAAAATCCAACATACTCCCTAAGAAGCGTTTGGTTATTATTCCGCTTTCAGGGAGCATACAAAGGCACCGGCTTCCTTGGTGATCGACATCCCGCCTGCCGTCTTTTTTTCTACAAAGGCGCGAAAGTCTTTGTAGTGTTCCAGAAGGTACTGGTTCTGGTTCCCGTGACAGGAGAGGATGTATTCGATCAGCGGCTCGGCCCGGTCAACTAAGAGGTGATCCTCATAAAGGAGCGTTTGAATCCCGCCAAAATAAGGGGAAAGGATATCGGCTCCGTTTTCCAGACCGAAGCGCTCGTACAGCCGGTCAGCGGAGAGGACGATGTGGCTGTCAAACTCCTGCACAAGCTGTGTGATCTCCTTCATGTGGTTCGCGCTGTAGGTGCTGCAGAGGAACCGTCCATTCGGTTTTAAGATCCGGCATACCTGCTCACAGACCTGCTCAATCTTTTCACAGTAAAAGAGCACGTGGTTGGCGATGACCAGATCAAAGGAGCCGATATCCTCAGGGATCCGGTGACAGTCAAATGTAAAAAAGGAAAACCTGGAATCCCCGTTTCCGATGCAGCGGCGGGCATCCCGAATCATGCCTTCGGAGATGTCGGAGAGACAGACCGACACGTCTTCAGGAAGCTGACTTAAGTTTTCCGTCCAGAGGGCGCCGTTTCCGCATCCTAACTCCAGGATGTGCATCCCGGGCACGATCTGCGCCTGCCTGTAAAGCCAGGGAAACCACCCGCAGGGGTTGGTCGAATACAGACGGTGCAGCCGAATTCTTGCGGAGAGGTTGTTTGCGTTCTGGTACTGGCTTTTGAGGCTTTTTTCCATGGTTGTCAGGTGGATTAAGTCCAGCATGTGGCTCCAGTCCACATCCTGCTGCTCTTCAATGGCCCGGGCTGTATCTTCGATTGCCTGTTCGACAAGCTGCAGCCGTTCAATTCGGTCCTGTACCACTTTCTGTTGCAGGTTCAGAGAATTCAGCATAAAGTGGACATCCGCATCGTCAATAGTGAGTTCGCGGATATCCTCCAGGGAGAAACCAAGATATTTAAAAAGCAGAATCTGCTGGAGCCTGGCGAAATCTGAATCCGTATAAAACCGTGCCCCGCTCTCGGTGACCAGGGACGGTTTGAGAATGTTCTGCCGGTCATAAAAACGAATCGTCCGCACGGACACATCGGCCATGCGGGCGAACTCTCCGGAGGAATAGTATCCAGGCTGTTTCATAGGCTTTCTGCGCAGAGATCAGAATCCGTAGTCTTTTAACACGGATTCGGCCTTCTCCGGATCGTCGCAGACGCAAAGAACCGCATACTTACCGGCAGTTTTGATCACCGCGTCATCAAGCTTGGTGACTTCCCCGGCATTGTAGCTGGCAAAAAGGTCGGACTGGTTGGAAACCCGCGTCTCAAACAGTTTCTCCACGTCCTTGGCCTGGGATTCCTCCTTGCATTCGATGACGGCTACTTCGCAGGCAGTCGCACCGGAACTCATGTAGGCGACGCCTTTTTCCACCTGCGCTTCATCGAGGAAATAGATCGAGGGGAGCATTTCCTCGGCGGTCTGTGCGAGCGTATCACTCGTCACCGTCTGGGAGGTAAGATCCTCCGCCAGCTTGTTTACATCAACCGTAAGATCCTTGCTGCCGCCAGAACAGGCTGTCAGGGTGAGAGCGGTAAGAGCAGCTGCCGCCAGTAACTTTCCATATCGCATAAGTGTGAACTCCTTTATTGATTAGATTGCCGCTTCGTTTTCCAGCGTATCCGTATTCTTCGCGCTTTCGCTTTCCGTTTCTTCGGAATCGGTTTCCGGGACGTAGTGGGTTTTTAAGAAATCCAGCATCTGTTCGCAGTATTTCGGCTGCAGATGGATGCCGTCCTCGGAGGCGTCTTCTTTGAGGGAACCGTAGCCGTTGCTGAAGATTTCGTTCAGGTTAATGTAGTAACAGTAGTCCAGGTCCTCACAGACGTTCAGCAGATAACCGTTGATCTTGCGGACGTTTTCGTTGTTGTTGTAGCTGGTGGTGGTCTTAGACTCATCCACGTAGATGACGCTGCAGACGTAGATCGTTGCATCCGGCTGCAGTTCATGGAACTGGACGATCACATCCTCAAAGTGAGACTCAAACGAATCCCACGGATAGTAACCCAGATCGTTGGTGCCCAGCATCAGGTAGATCCTGTTATACTGTTCTCCGCTTAACCCCTGGTACACGGAGATCGCTCCGTCCGGGGTGGCGATGGTCTGGGAGGACATCTCATCGGTGCTTAACCCTACGCTGGTAAGGAAGGTTCCCTGGGTAATCCCGGAAGCGTTCTGGAATCCCTGCATGCGGGAGTCGCCAATGAAGACCGCGTTGGCAAAATAGGAATCATCGACCGGCGTATCTGCTTTTTGTACCACGGCAGGACTGTCAAGTTCCTCGGAGACATGCACACTGCCTGCAGAGCGGATCGTGACCGCCACACTCCGGGTATCTTTCTGTTCACTGTTTTCCATGGCGTAGGGAAATCCTGCCACAGCAGAATCCGTGACCATGGCATCCCTCGCAGTGTTCGGCTGCGCCTGCAGGGATGTTTCCGCTTCCGTTTCTGTTTCCGCACTGACCTCGTTGGCAGGCTTTACTTTTGCCGCTGTCTCGACAGGCTGTCCGGGACGGTGGGTGGCCATCGTGTACACTAGGCGTCCCTCAAATACGAACAGAACTACCGCGACCAGGATCAGCAGTTTCAGCACCAGCCGGTCATTTTGCTGTTTTTTCTTTCTTCTTTTTCTTTTTTTGGTTGCCATTGCCGTAATCCTCTTATTGTAACCCAGGCGGGATGTTCTGGAAAGGTTTCTCCAGCCTTTCCTTGTTTGCCCGTCGTCACCTAAGCGTCATGCCCTGCATTGCCTGTTTCGGAGTGGGAGGGCTTTTCAGAAGGCCCTGAAAATGCGATTGCGAATCGCACGTTTCTATTATATAATAAGCTGATTGATTGTAAAGCGTTTTTTCACGGTTTTTTGATTCTCAGACGCAGCTTTGCTTTGGGGATTTGGCCGGAAAGAGAGAAGTTTTCCATGATTTTCAGCAGCCTGCTGTTTTTGTTCCGCTTTTTGCCGGCGGTTCTTCTGCTATATTTTCTGGCTCCGCGCCGGGCAAGAAATTTCGTGCTCCTGTTTGTGAGCCTTATTTTTTACGGCTGGGGAGAGCCGGTCTACATTCTTCTGATGCTCTTCTCCATCCTGAGCACCTACCTGGGCGGTCTTCTGGTCGATCATTTTCATCGGGCAGGCAGGGAGAGGGGAGCGAAACTTTCCCTCGTGGCTTCCGTGGCGGTAAGTCTCTCCCTGCTGGGGTTCTTTAAGTATACGGATTTTGTGCTGGAGACAGTGCAGAACGTGTTTCACGCGAAGGTAAGCCTGTTAAATCTGGCGCTGCCCATCGGGATTTCTTTCTACACGTTTCAGACGCTCTCCTACGTGATCGATGTCTACCGGGGAACGGCCCGTGTACAGCGAAATATCATCTCCTACGGGGCGTATGTGACGATGTTTCCCCAGTTGATTGCCGGGCCGATTGTGCAGTATAAAACGATCGATGAGCAGCTGCGTTCCCGGCACGAGAGCGCGGAGCAGTTCGCGGAAGGGATCAACCGCTTCCTCGTCGGGCTGGGGAAGAAGGTACTTTTAGCCAACAACGCCGGGGCGCTTTTTCAGGCCGTGACAGCGCTTCCGACAGACAGTCTGCCGGCTCTTACCGCCTGGATCGGTCTTGCCGCCTACACGTTTCAGATTTATTTTGATTTTTCCGCTTACTCGGATATGGCGATCGGGCTGGGGCACATGTTTGGCTTCCGCTTCCTGGAGAATTTCAACTACCCCTACCTGGCGAAAAGCATTACCGATTTCTGGAGACGCTGGCATATCTCTCTGGGAACCTGGTTTCGGGAGTATGTCTACATACCAATGGGCGGGAACCGGGTAGGGAAAGGGAAACTGGTCCGCAACATCCTTGTCGTATGGCTCTTAACCGGCATCTGGCACGGCGCTGACTGGAACTTTCTTCTCTGGGGGCTGTATTATGGGGTGCTGCTGCTCATAGAAAAGCTGCTGCTTCGCGACAGATTAAAGCGTCTGCCTGGATGGCTGGGACACCTGTACTGTATGTTCTTTGTCATGTTCGGCTGGTATCTGTTTACCTGCGCGGATATGGCTTCTCCAGTCGGGTTTTTAAAGGCCCTGTTTGGTTTTTCCGGCGCGGGACTGATGAATGAACATACAATCTATCTGCTTTACAACAACGCCGTCCTGTTTCTCTTTCTGATCCTGGGCAGTACGCAGGCGCCAAAAATGTGGGCCGGAAAGGTGCTGGATGGTCTGCGTTCTCATGACTGGGTGTGCATCTTTTTGCGCGGCGGCTTTTACGTGGCGGTATTCCTTCTGTCGGTGGCCTATCTTGTGAACGCCTCCTACAATCCGTTCCTGTATTTTCGCTTCTAGAGCGGAGGTTTCTTAAAAAGGATGACGCAAACTGCCGGCAGGGAAAAGGAAATCGATTACGAACGAACCGAAACTGAAAAATGTCGGGAAAGGCCCTGGGGATATTTAAACCGGTGAAAGTCGATTAAAATAGTGCGGACCGCGAAAACAGATGAGGCTTAAAGCAAACGGATCCGGCGTGGAACTGAGTTCAAAAACGGGAAGGAGGGAATGCATACATCGATGAACAGCAAACAGTCCTGGAATATCACAACATTGTTCCTGCTTCTGATTTTTGGATTTACGGCGGCTTCCCTGTTAAAACCGGATACAGAAGTCTCCGAGAGTGAAAACCGGGAACTTGCCCAGAGGCCCCGTTTCAGCGTGGAATCTCTTTTAGAGGGTGAATTTACTGCGGATTATGAGACGTATCTGACCGATCAGTTTATTTTCCGCGACCAGTGGATCCGTCTGCGAACCGCCATGGAACGCATGACACTGCATCAGGATGTCAACGGCGTTTACTTCGCCGCGGATGATTACCTGATTGAAACGCATGAGGGAACTTTTCTGTCCTCGCAGGCGAAAGCCAATATAGACACCCTTTCAGCGTTTTGTGAACAGATGCGCACACGAAATCCTGACATTCATCTTTCGGTGATGATTGTCCCCAATGCTCTTTCAATTTTGAAGGAGAAGCTGCCTAAGTTTGCCTCGGCAGATGAGGAGGAAGCGTATCTGGGTGCGCTTCGCAGTGCGCTGCCGTCTGAGATCTGGTTTGATGCCGGACAGGTGCTATCCTCTCACCGGGAGGAACCCATTTTTTACCGGACAGACCATCACTGGACGACGCGCGGGGCTTTTTATGTCTGCTCTGCCTGGCTGGAGAAGATGGGATTTTCACCTCTAAAGGAGGAAGACTTTGCCGTATCGCAGGTGACGGATGCTTTTCTGGGGACAGTTGCCGCGAAAGTCGGGGGAGCTGTGCGTCCGGATACGATTGAAAAATACGAACCGGTATCCCCCACTTCCTACCTTTTGACGTACAATCAGTCGGAGGATGTGCGCAGCAGCGTCTATCAGGAGCAGGCCCTTCATACGCACAGCAAGTACAATTATTTCTACGGGGGAAATTATGGGCTGATCGAGGCCAAGACACAGGCGGAAAGCGGACGGCGGCTGCTGGTGATCAAAGATTCCTACGCCCACTGTTTCGTGCCGTTTACCTACGGATATTTTGACGAGGTAGACATGCTGGATCTTCGCTATTTTTACCAGAGCCTCTCCGATTACATAGAAGCGGGAGAGTATACGGATCTTTTGTTTCTCTGCAATGCCGCCGGGTTTGCGGAGGATGTCAGCTTGGGGAAACTTCTGATGTAAGACTTTTTGTCAGTCTGCGGGAATGAAAGATTACCCTGCTTTAAGTTTCCTTATGAAAGGAGAATGCCTTTGAGTTACGCGGATCACATTTTTATCTCGATGTGTCAGGACATCATGGAAAACGGCACCAGCACAGAGGGGGAGAAGGTGCGGCCAAAGTGGGAGGACGGCAGTTTCGCCTATACGATCAAGCGTTTCGGCGTAGTCAACCGCTATGACCTTCGGAAAGAGTTCCCCGCACTGACTCTGCGCAGAACCGCTCTGCACAGCGCCTTCGATGAGGTCTTATGGATCTGGCAGAGAAAGTCCAACAACGTGCATGATCTGCACAGCCATATCTGGGACAGCTGGGCGGATGAGGACGGAAGTATCGGAAAAGCCTACGGCTATCAGATGAGAGTCAAGCACCAGTATCCGGAAGGGATGATGGATCAGGTGGACCGGGTGCTCTTCGATCTGAAGAACAATCCTTACAGCCGCCGGATTCTGACAAACCTCTACGTGCATGAAGACCTGCACGAGATGAACCTGTACCCCTGCGCCTACGGGATGACCTTTAACGTGACGAAGGAGCCGGGGAGAGACAAACTGGTGCTCAACGCCGTACTCAATCAGCGCTCACAGGATGTGCTGACGGCCAACAACTGGAATGTCTGTCAGTACGCACTGCTGCTGATGATGATTGCCCAGTGCTGTGACATGGTGGCCGGAGAACTGCTGCATGTGATCGCGGATGCGCATATCTATGACCGGCATATTCCGCTGGTGAAGGAGCTGATCTCGCGCACACCGTATGAGGCTCCCACTGTGTACTTAACTCCCGGGATTACCGATTTTTATCAGTTCACAACCGAGGATCTTCATGTGGAGAATTACCGTACCGGACCGCAGATAGCACATATTCCGGTTGCGGTGTAAGGGGTGTTTGCGCGAATCCCGGTAAAGCTTCCCTTAACTTTAGGCCGGAAGAGGGCATTTTAAGAGCCTGGAAGTGCGGCTTGCTACAGATATGCTTAGGGCGCGGGGAAACGGAAAGGAAGATTTTTGCCATGAATATGATTGTGAATGTCGATCAAAACTGGGCTATTGGCCTTGGAAACCGGCTGCTGGTTCGCATCCCCTCTGATATGAAATTTTTCCGGGAGGTGACGACGGGGAAGGTTGTCGTTTGCGGACGCAGGACGCTGGAGACGTTTCCAAATGGAATGCCGCTTAAGAACCGCACGAACATTGTCTTAAGCACCAATCCGGGGTTTACGGTCAAAGATGCGCTTGTCTGCCGCAGCGTACCTGAGCTTTTGGAGGAACTGAAAAAGTACGACAGTGACGATGTATACGTGGTGGGCGGGGCCAGTCTCTACCGGCAGCTTCTCCCCTACTGCAGCGTGGTTCATGTGACGAAGGTGGAGCATGCTTTCGAGGCGGACGCCTGGTTTCCCAACCTGGACAAGATGCCGGAATGGAGGATCACAGGAGACAGTGATGAGCAGACCTATTTCGATCTTACGTTTCATTTTTTCAGATACGAAAAAAGCCTCTTAACTCATTCCTGAAAATGGAAACGGGCATCCGACACTGCGGATGCCCGTAATTTTGTCTCTTTCCTGTTTCGAGATCAGGAAACTTTTCCCGTGATCTTTCCGCCTTTTGCGGTTGCGCTTTTTCCCTGACCGCTTCCCTTAATCGTGTTGCCGGAGGCCTTGACAGAGGAGTTGCTCATAACCAGCAGACCGAAGCGTCCGCTGTTGCTGATTCTATTGGACTTTACCGTGACACTCTTGGAACTGCCAGCTACGCGGATCCCGTCTGTTTTTGCACCGGAGATGGTGTTGCCTGAGATGGCTGCCTTATTGGCTTTCTCCTGAACCAGGATGCCGCAGTTTTTTGCACCGGAGATGGTGTTGCCTGAGATGACTGCCTCAACGGCTTTTTCCTGAACCATGATACCGCAGCTTTTTGCACCGGAGATGGTGTTGCCTGAGATGGTTGCCTTATTGGCTTTTTCCTGAACCATGATGCCGCAGCTGTTTTCACCGCTTGTGGTTTTCACCGTGTTTGTCTTAATCGTGACACTGGAAGAAGCTTTTGCCTGGATCCCATGGCTCTTCGTGTTCTTAACCGTATTCCTGGTGATTTTTGTCCCATCGGCTCCAAAAACATAAATACCGTTGCCATTTGTTGTTTTTGTACCTGTGATTGTGTTTGACTGCAGGGTGTTTTTGGAAGACTCCTGCACCGAGATGCCGTGCATACTCGCGTTTGTGATCTTATTGCCCTTGACCGTATTGCTGTCGGATCCGCTTAAGTTGTCCTTCTTCGTTCCCTTGATGAGTGAGATGCCGTTCATTGCTTTTGCATTTCCAGTCCATTTCTTATTGGTGATCGTGTTGTCCTCAATCCTGTTTTTGTCACTGTTTACAAGCCGGATTCCGTCCCCGGTCCCTTTGTTTGCCCCTTTCTTGGTGATGCTGCAGGTGATGGTGTTTTTCCTCACGATGTTCTCGTCTGCACCCTCCAGACAGATGGCTAATCCCTTGCAGTTTAAGGTGATCTTGTTGTTCTGCACGGTGATTCCCTTTACCCGGTAGTCTCCTTTGAGAATCGTGCCCTGGATCGGTCCCTCGGCGCCCTCTGCGTTTGTCAGGCGGTCCGCTCCCACAACCTCCCCGTACAGGGAGATTCCTTCCGCCATGTTGCTGTACCCGTCGTATACGATGTTGATGGTATTGTTCTCGATCACGTTGTTGAGATTTTTCGCTGCGCTTAACCCCTGGCCGTTTTCCTGACCGTAGAAGGCCCGATCGTCCGGATTCATGGCCCGGTAAATGATGCCGGAACCGCAGTTGTTGAGTGTGTTCCCCCGGACAACGGAGTTTGTGTAGTTCATCATGATGATCGCATAGGCCGTAATATCCTCAAACGTGTTGTTCAGGAACCTGATGTTGTTAAAGTAGGAGCCGATGACCGCGCTGTGGGAACCGATTCCTGCCTGCAGACCTTTGAACGTGCAGTTTTGAATAGTGATGTCGCTGCAGATCGTTCCATCGTAGGGCGGGTAATTCTGGAAGTGGTTCTGGTGCAGGATGTCGATCTGGAGAGCCTCGTGCCGCTCCCCAGGCTTGCCGATGAACCCGGAAACCGTACAGCCATCGAAGGTTACGTTTCTGCAGGCGGCAATCTCGATGTGGTGGCATTCCTGCACGTTCTGGAATGACACGCCCTTTATCAATATATTCTGCGCGTGCGCAATCCGCAGAAGATCCTTGTTTGTCCCGCTTCCGTCCCAGGTACCGCCCTGAAACGTGACATCATGATAGTAATATCCGCCGTTGGGTTCAGTTCCTCTGCCAAGCCGGACCATGGTGTCGATCCCGTTGATTCGATGGAGCGTGACTCCATCCATGAGCAGAGTCGTATTGCTGTATACATTGAGGCTGTTCCCCAGGGTGTAAGATCCCGCTGGAATGGTGATAGTAACTTGTTCACCTGACTTTGCCTGATCCAACAGCGGCTGAATAACCGGGGCGATATCCTGCCCTTGGGAAACCTGCAGGGTATACGTGGCTGCTGCCGCAGACATCGGGCGAAGTGAGAACATCACTGCCGCCGCTAACAGGATGACCAGCAGAAGGTTCCCGAAAAGCCGTTCTTTCCTGGGACCGGTTAAGGTCTTTGCGGATGCGTATTCTTCTGTCTGGAAAAGCTGATCTGAATTTCTTTTCATTTTTTTGCTCCAATCCTCCGTTCTTTCAGGTTGCTTTGTGTGACAGCGTCATTAAGGATTATAGACAGAAAGAGACCAAATTTCAAGTACCAACTTTTTTGAGTTTCTTAGGCTGCGGGATCAGACGAGAGGAGGCTTAGAAAGCAGGAAAGGGTGCAGGAAAGAAGGAAGCTTTCTGGTGTGCCGGAAAAATCGGCTGCACCAGAGGAAAGTTCGTCTGCAGGAAAATCTTGCGCTGGCGAGGAAGGCGGTTGATTTTCGGGATAAAAGCACTATAATGGAACATGGCTCCGGAAGGTTGATCTTCGGCGGTCAGCGAAAGCTTCCTGTTGTCTTCCTGCATTGACGGCAGGCATTTCCCCGGTGGAATGGTTCCTGCTGCCATCTGTGCAGTCTCCTGTTTTACTTGCGCCTGGCTAGTTGAATCCGGCAGCACCAAACGCATGTTCTTAAAACGGAGCTTCGAAGGTAATGCAGCGCAGCCGCAGGGGAGCATGGAATAGCCGGGGAAGGATCCCCATCGGATCTTTAAGGATCGATATGGTCTGCCTTTCTGGAAGTATCTTTATCTTGGGAGTCAGGAAGATTTTTTTGTTTTCCAGCTTTAGACGGAGTGTGGGACCGTGGCTGGAAAAGCAGCACATATGTTTAAATTTCAGACAGAAAATTTTGCCTGCAATGAAGAGGGAGTAGTGAGTATGAAGACCAGACTGAATTGGAACTCTTTGAGTAAATATCGGAATCAGATATACGCGCTCAGCATTCTGTGGATTTTTCTTTTTCATGCTGACCGGTGTTTTCCTTCCCTGCGTATTTTTAAGCGGGTTCCCCGCTATATCATCAAGAGCGGAAACATCGGGGTGGATATTTTTCTCTTCCTGTCAGGGATCTCCATGTATTATGCGATGCAAAGGAGTAAGGATACCGCGTCCTTCTTAAAGAAACGGTATGCGAAGATTCTGAAGATTTACCTGCTGTTTTGTGTGCCGTATTTTATTCTGTACTATCTTTCCGGAACGATTTCTCTGCAGTCCTGCATCAGACAGATCACGTTCACGAAACGGGAAGGGAATACCTTCTGGTTTCTGCTTTGCATCTTCATCTGCTATACCATTTATCCGCTGCTTTATAAGCTTATCAGTGAAAAGAAGGAGCGCTGGATCGTGGGAGGGGTTGTGTGTTATATTGCGGGACTGGCGGTCTTTAACTGGATCAGCCCCGAAGCCTTCGGGTTCGATGAAATCATCATCACCCGGTTTCCTATTTTTGTCATCGGTGCGCTGGCAGGGAAGAAGGTTTACAATAAAGAAGAGATCTCCAGCGGGCTTACATTTTCGATGCTGCTTTTTCTGCTGTTTGCGGGAGATTTACAGAGGTACCTGTATCAGATTCCGTTCCTGGGAGAAGAAGAGGTCCTTCTTTCACGGCTTTTTGGGAGTATACAGGCAGTTGGGGCAATCTTTCTGTTTGCGATTTTGCTGCCGTATCTTTCCGGAACAAAAGCTGCTGCTCTCCTGGAGAAATTTGGTACGATCACGCTGGAATTTTACGTCGTGCACATGGCGATCCGGCGAGTGCTGATTCAGATCGTGAAGGTGGAGTGCACCAATAAGGTTGAGTTTTTGCTGTTCACTGCGTTCTGGTTCTTCAGTACACTGATTATTTCCCTGCTCCTTCACCGGCTGCTGTACGGGAAGCGAAAGGAAAAGATACCCGCACAGGCTCCCTAAGGGGCGGGCTTTTCATAAGCGGCAGAGCAAAAATATCCCCGGTCAAAGCTTAAGGACCGGGGATAAAATGTCCGAAGATACTCAGTATCTGAGGCATCGAAAAGTTTAAGCAGCGGGACAGTTTCAGCTGCTTTTCTTTGTGCTTCGGTATTTCTCTTCGCAGTAGAGACAGCGGTAAATTTCCTTCTCCTCGTCCGCCAGGAAGA
Source organism: uncultured Lachnospiraceae bacterium (assembly GCA_964643295.1). GTDB lineage: Bacteria > Bacillota > Clostridia > Lachnospirales > Lachnospiraceae > Merdiplasma. Next base: position 7,509 of record CAZXSN010000007.1, on the reverse strand, counting down.
AGACCTGGTCGAGTTCCTGCTCGATGGTGGAGATGCAGCGCGGATTCTTGCAGTGAATGATGTTCACGAGCCGTTTGGGCAGAGAGAGCTTCTTTTTCTCCACGATTTCCCCGTCCTTGATGATGTTGACGGTGATGTTGTGGTCGATGAAGCCCAGCACATCGAGGTTCAGCTCCTCAATCGGGCATTCCACCTTGATGATGTCCTTGCGTCCCATCTTGTTGCTGCGGGCGTTTTTGATGATGGCTACGCAGCAGTCCATCTTGTCAAGCTTCAGATATTTATAGATATCCATGGACTTACCGGCCTGGATATGGTCCAGCACGACGCCCTCGTTCAGTTTTCCGACACTTAACACTCCTAACATACTTTCTCCTCCAGCTGGGTAAGGATCTGGTCCATGCGGAGATACACGCCGTAGTGCGCCTGTTTGAAATAAGCTGCCCGCGGGTCGTCATCCACTTCGGTGGAGATTTCATTGACGCGGGGGAGCGGGTGCAGCACCATCATCTCCGGTCCGGCCAGCTCCATTTTCTGTTTGTCCAGGATGTAGAAATCCTTCATGCGCACGTAGTCTTCCTCGTTGAAGAAGCGCTCCCGCTGCACACGCGTCATATAGAGGAGATCGAGGATGGGAAGTGCATCTTCCAGGCGGATCACTTCGGTGAATTCCTGATGGTTTTTGCGCAGCACGTCCTCACGCACGTAATCGGGGATCCTCAGTTCCTCCGGGGAGATTAAGACAAATCTGACATTCTGATAGCGCACCAGAGCCTCAATCAGGGAGTGAACGGTACGACCGAACTTTAAGTCACCGCAGATGCCGATGGTCAGATCGTGCAGGCGTCCTTTCAGGGAACGGATGGTTAACAGATCTGTCAAAGTCTGGGTGGGATGCTGATGCCCTCCGTCACCGGCATTGATCACCGGGATGCGGGATTTCAGGGAAGCGACCAGGGGCGCCCCTTCTTTTGGATGGCGGATGGCCGCGATGTCCGCATAGCAGGAGACCATACGGATCGTGTCGGATACGCTTTCTCCTTTGGTCGCGGAGCTGGAATCAGCCGAAGAAAAACCAAGTACGCTGCCCCCGAGATTCAGCATTGCTGCTTCAAAACTTAAGCGGGTTCTTGTACTTGGTTCATAGAAAAGGGTAGCCAGCTTCTTTCCTTCACACGCGTGAGCGTACTTTTCCGGGTGGGCTTCAATGTCGTTGGCGAGATCAAGAATCGCATCCAGCTCCTCGACAGTGAAATCCAGTGGGCTCATCAGATGTCTCATAAGATCCTCCTTTTTCGTTCAGCACATTTTTTCTATCATATACTACCAAATCGGGAATTTCAAGGAACAATTTCATTTTCTTTCCGTCCCCAAAAGGGACTGGATAAGAAAAGTGAGGAAAAGTCTAAAGAATCCGGCAGCAAAGGGATTCGGAAGAGCGGATAGGGGAGATAGAAATCGAAAACAGTCAAACAGGCTGAGGCGGGTCATGCAACTATATGAATCGAATATAATCGATAGCAAGACCTCTCTCCATCTTTTCATCTTCGCATGCAGGCGGCAGCTAAAGGAGACATAGAATCTGCCCAAGGTTTGGACAGCACGCAGCACATGTCTGCTTTTATATCGCAAAATATAGATATAATCCCTTCCGATCTTCGGAAGTCACGCCTTTTTCAGTACTCGGGCGCCCAGGTTTTTTATCTTTCCTCGCGGCACGGTCAGCGAGGACCGGTGATGGAAACAGAATGCCGTCATAAGCACATTTCCAGGTAATTCCTCCAGGTTTCGCAAATGTCTTCGGATGCACTGAAAAATTTTGAAAAAAAGTTCATTTTCCTCTTGCAATCGAACGCACGTTTAATTATAATACGGCTGTGGGGAGCATTCCGGGGAAGGGTTTTGGAAAGGCTAACCTGGGAAAAGTATGCCTTCATAAGGGAACTGGTGTTTAACCCATAGATGCTTCTGCGCTTTTTGCCCCCTGCTTTCAGGCAAAGAAAAAATTTCTTGAAAATCCCCGCACAGGTACCGTATAATGTCAGTTGTGTCTGTCACGGGAAAAGAGTAGATGTAAGATCACTAAGTTTCGGCAGCGCTCAGAGCAGGGTCTGCCTAATTTTAGGGATCAGTCACTGCCCGGCACGGGCATCTGGAAGAAAAACTTTTTTGGAAACGGAGGATACGCATGGGGAAATCCCTCTATATCGCGGAAAAGCCCAGTGTGGCGATGGAGTTTGCCAAGGCTTTGAAGGAAAAGATGACGCGCAGTGACGGCTTTCTGGAGTCGGAGCATGCGATCGTGACCTGGTGTGTGGGGCACCTGGTAACCATGAGTTACCCGGAAGCCTATGATCCCAAATATAAGCGCTGGAGTCTGTCCACGCTGCCTTTTCTGCCTGACCACTTCCTGTATGAAGTGATTCCGGATGTGAAAAAACAGTTCACAATCGTAAGTGGGCAGTTAAACCGTCCGGATGTGGATGTCATCTATGTCTGTACCGATTCCGGAAGAGAAGGGGAATACATCTACCGCCTGGTGGCGCAGATGGCCGGTGTGAAGGGCAAGCAGCAGAAGCGGGTATGGATCGATTCCCAGACGGAGGAAGAGATCCTGCGGGGAATCCGCACGGCAAAGGATCTGTCTGCCTATGACAATCTTTCGGAGTCGGCCTACTTACGTGCCAAGGAAGACTACCTGATGGGGATCAACTTTTCCCGCCTGCTGACCTTAAAGTACGGCAAGACGGTTTCCAGCTACTTAGGGGTAGAGCGCAGCGTGATCTCCGTAGGCCGTGTGATGACCTGTGTGCTGGGGATGGTTGTGCGCAGAGAGCGGGAGATTCGCCAGTTTGTCAAGACTCCGTTCTACCGGGTGATCGGCACCTTTGAACAGGATGGGAAAAGTTTGGAAGGGGAATTTAGGGCCGTGGAAGGCTCCGCGTACTTTCAGTCGCCGAAACTTTACAAGGAGAACGGTTTTAAGGAGAAGAAGGATGCCGAAGAGCTGATCGAAAAAGTCAGCACAGAGCCGATGGAGGCGAAGGTGTTCTCCATCGAGAAAAAGAAGGAAAAGAAGAATCCGCCCCTGCTTTACAACCTGGCGGAGCTGCAGAATGAGTGCTCCCGGATGTTTAAGATCAGCCCGGATGAGACGCTGCGGATCGTGCAGGAACTCTACGAGAGGAAGCTGGTCACCTACCCGCGCACGGATGCCCGTGTGCTCTCCTCGGCGGTGGCAAAGGAGATTGATAAAAACATCCGCGGACTTGTAAATTTCGCTCCTGCGAAGGAGTTTGCCGAAGAGATCCTGCAAAAGGAATCCTATAAGGGGATCGAGAAAACACGGTATGTGGATGATAAGCAGATCACGGATCATTATGCAATCATCCCCACCGGGCAGGGACTTTCGGCGCTTGGGAGCCTGAAAGGGCACTCTTTTGGTGTCTATGCGGCGATCGTGCGCCGGTTTTTAAGCATCTTTTATCCACCGGCGGTCTACGAGAAGATCAGCCTGATTGTAATCAAGGAAGGAGAAAAGTTTTTCACCAGGTTTCGGGCACTGATAGAGGAAGGATATCTGAAAGTAGCAGGGAATCCGGCTGATAAAAAGAACAGAAGCGAGGCGGCAAAAGAATCCGGGAAACCGGATGCTTCGGTCGGAGAGAAGTCCTCTGATGAGGCAGAGTCCAGCGGGCAGGGCGATTCTTCCCAGGAGGAGGAGATCCGCTGTGATGCGGATTTCCTGGATATGCTGCACAGCCTGCGCAAGGGCAGCCGATTGCAGGCGGATTCGTTTGCCATTCGGGAAGGGGAGACCTCCCCGCCGAAACGCTACAACTCCGGTTCCATGATCCTGGCGATGGAGAATGCCGGCCAGCTGATTGAGGATGAGGAGCTTCGGGCGCAGATTAAAAGCTGCGGGATCGGCACCAGTGCGACACGGGCGGAAATTTTAAAGAAGCTGGTGAACAACAAGTACCTGTCCCTGAATAAGAAGACGCAGGTGCTGACGCCCACTCTCTTAGGCGAGATGATCTTTGACGTGGTCAATCTCTCGATCCGTTCCCTTTTGAACCCGGAGCTTACTGCCAGCTGGGAGAAGGGATTAAACTATGTGGCGCAGGGAACGATCACGCCGGATGAGTACATGGTCAAGCTGAAAAATTTCATTATTAAAAATACAAACGGGGTGCTGAATCTGAACAATCAGGCAGCGCTGCGCAACTATTTCGATGCTGCCTCCGTCTACTATAAGCAGAAGAAACCGGAGGAGAGCGGGTCTGCGGGCAAAAAAAGTGCGGCAGGGGGAAGAAGAACCTACGCAAGGTCCGGAAAGCAGTCTTAAAGAAGAAAACAAAAATGACCGGAGGGGGAGACGATGGAACTTTGCAGAATTGAAAATCTGTTTAACTTGAACGAGACGATCGCCAGGGACCTGTTTGCTGGGGCCGTTTATCCCTGGGAAGTGCTGCCCAGGATCGGGGCGTTTATCCTGGAGCTTGGAGAAACGTTAAGCCCACAGGAGTACGAAAAGCGCGGGGAGGATATCTGGGTTGCCAAAAGCGCCGTTATCGCACCGACCGCTTTCCTGCATGGCCCTCTGATCATCGGAAAGGAAGCCGAGGTGCGCCACTGTGCGTTTATCCGCGGCAGCGCGATTGTCGGAGAACACGCGGTGGTGGGTAATTCCACGGAATTAAAGAACGTGGTGTTATTTAACCGGGTGCAGGTGCCGCATTACAATTACGTCGGCGATTCGATCTTAGGGTATCGGGCACATATGGGGGCCGGTTCCATCACCTCCAACGTGAAATCCGACAAGACGCTGGTTATCGTAAAGGATGGAGAACGCCGCTACGAGACCGGATTAAAGAAATTTGGGGCCATGATCGGCGATGAAGCGGAGGTAGGCTGCGGGACTGTGTTAAATCCGGGCACCGTCGTAGGACCCGGCAGCATGATCTATCCGCTCTCTTCCGTGCGGGAAGCGATTCCCCCACACTCGATTTATAAAAAACAGGGAGAAGTCGTGGAGAAGGAGGAAAGGCTTTAACAGATGGAAGGATAGGACAGGCGGAATGGAGATGATACCGGTTTTGGGACTGGTAAGTTTGTCCTGTCTTGATGGGAGCAGCGAAAAATGGAATGAGGAAGGAAGTAAACCATGGGAAACAGCGACACCTATGACGCGAGCAGCATCACCGTCCTGGAAGGGCTGGAGGCAGTGCGCAAGCGTCCCGGCATGTATATCGGGAGCACGTCCCGCAAAGGTTTAAATCACCTGATTTATGAGATCGTGGACAATTCCGTGGATGAGCATTTGGCGGGTTACTGCAGCGAGATTCATGTGTGCCTGGAAAAGGATGGTTCCGCCACAGTGGAGGATAACGGCCGCGGCATTCCGGTGGAGATGCATGAGAAGGGGATGCCCGCGGAACGTCTGGTATTCACGACACTGCATGCGGGGGGAAAGTTTGACAGTTCCGTATATAAGACGAGCGGGGGTCTGCACGGCGTGGGGTCTTCCGTGGTGAACGCACTTTCGGAATGGCTGGATGTGGAAATTTACCGCGACAGGAAGGTGTATCACGACCGCTACCGGCGCGGGCTTCCGGATCTTACGCTCCCGGGCGGAGAGCTTCTCCCGCAGGGACGCACAAACAAGACGGGAACCAGGATCCGGTTTCTGCCGGACAGTGAGATCTTTGAGACGACCCGTTTTTCTGCGACGGAGGTCAAAAGCCGCCTGCATGAGACCGCTTATCTGAATCCGGATCTTACCCTTTATTTCGAGGACCGGCGGGAGGAAAGCTTAGAATCCGTCTGTTTTCATGAACCGGAGGGGATCTTGGGGTATATCCGGGATCTCAATAAAAGTAAGGAAACCATCTGCGAACCGATCTATTTTAAGGGAGAGACGGACGGGATCACCGTGGAGTGTGCGATTCAGTACGTAAACGAATTCCACGAGAATGTCCTGGGCTTCTGCAACAACATTTACAATGCCGAGGGCGGTACGCATCTGACCGGCTTCAAATCGACCTTTACTACCGTGATGAACGCCTATGCGAGGGAGCTGGGGATCCTCAAGGAGAAGGATGCGAATTTCACCGGCGCGGACATCCGAAACGGGATGACGGCGGTGATTTCGGTTCATCACCCGGATCCCAGCTTTGAGGGGCAGACAAAGACCAGGCTGGATAACCAGGATGCGGGCAAGGCCGTCAGCAAGGTGACGAACGAGGAGGTCACCCGTTACTTTGACAAAAACCTGGAGAATTTAAAGAGTGTGCTCTCCTGCGCGGAGAAGGCGGCCAAGATCCGCAAAACGGAGGAGAAGGCGAAGACCAACCTGCTCTCCAAGCAGAAGTATTCGTTCGACAGCAACGGCAAGCTTGCAAACTGCGAGTGCCGGGATCCGGCGAAGTGCGAGATCTTTATCGTGGAGGGCGATTCAGCCGGAGGATCGGCCAAGTCTGCCAGAGACCGCTTTTATCAGGCGATTCTGCCGATTCGAGGCAAGATCCTCAACGTGGAGAAGGCCAGCATTGACAAGGTGCTGGCCAACGCAGAGATCAAAACGATGATCAATTCGTTTGGCTGCGGGTTTTCCGAGGGGTACGGCAACGACTTTGATATCAGCAAGCTGCGCTACGACAAGATCGTCATCATGGCGGATGCCGATGTGGACGGAGCGCATATCTGCACACTGCTGCTGACGCTGTTTTACCGTTTTATGCCGGAGTTAATCTACGAGGGGCATGTCTATATCGCCATGCCCCCGCTTTACAAGGTGATTCCCTCCCGGGGAGAGGGGGAGTATCTCTACGACGATGCGGCGCTGGAACGCTACCGCCGCCATCACCGGGCCCCGTTTACGCTGCAGCGCTATAAGGGCCTGGGGGAGATGGATCCCGATCAGCTGTGGGAGACTACGCTGAACCCGGAGACACGCACCCTGAAGAAGGTGGAGATCGAGGACGGGATGATGGCCTCGGACATCACGGAGATGCTCATGGGCAATGACGTGCCGCCCAGGAAGAATTTTATCTATGAACATGCGCAGGATGCCCTGCTGGATGTGTAACGGGGAAAGAGTCAGGAAGGAAATAAAAAGTTTCTGTCGCTTCCCGAAAAAGGAGTTTGAATCATGGCTGGACAGATCATCACAACCGAGTATTCCGATATTATGCAGAAATCCTACATCGATTATGCGATGAGCGTGATTGTCTCCCGGGCGCTGCCGGACGTGCGCGACGGGTTAAAACCCGTGCAGCGCCGTACTCTTTATGACATGTACGAGCTGGGCATCCGCTATGACCGCCCTTACCGGAAGAGCGCCCGTATTGTCGGCGATACGATGGGCAAATATCATCCGCACGGAGACAGCTCCATCTATGGGGCCCTGGTGGTAATGGCCCAGGATTTTAAGATGGAGGTGCCCCTGGTGGACGGCCACGGGAACTTCGGCTCCATCGAAGGAGACGGCGCGGCGGCCATGCGCTA
>CAZXSN010000006.1:79348-87444 GCA_964643295.1 uncultured Lachnospiraceae bacterium | reverse complement strand
AGAACATATGCTCGAAGAAAGTTTTCTTGTACCGGCTGGTTTTTCATGTTAAAATATAAGGGATCAATTGCAGGAAGGGGCGGGAGAGTGATGAAGGTATTAAACTACGGGTCTTTGAACGTGGACAACGTGTATTCGGTGGAGCATATCGTGCAAGGCGGCGAGACGATCCTCGCGGGAAAGGTGGAAACTTTCAGCGGCGGGAAGGGCCTAAACCAGTCCATCGCTCTGGCGAGAGCGGGAGTCTATGTGTATCACGCGGGCCTGATCGGGGAAGACGGAGATTTCCTTCTGGATATCTGCCATGAGAACGGCGTGGATACCTCCTACATCCGCAAGCTGCCGCAAAAAGGGGGACATACGATCATCCAGGTCGATGCAAACGGGCAGAATTCCATCATCCTTTACGGCGGTACGAACCAGATGCAGACAAAGGAGTACGTGGATGAGGTGCTGGCAGATTTTGGAGAAGGGGACTGTCTTGTGCTGCAAAACGAGGTAAACCTGCTGGATTATCTCATCGACCGGGCGTATGAGCGGGGCATGAAGATCGTGTTGAATCCTTCCCCGTTTGATGAGAAGATTTATGCCTGTGACCTGACGAAAGTGCATCTGTTTCTGATCAATGAGATCGAGGGGGAGCAGTTTACCGGCAGCGCCGACAAGGAGGAGATTCTATCGATCCTTTCGCGGAAATACCCGCAGGCTGCTGTCGTGCTGACCTTAGGAAGCGACGGCGCTGTCTATTATGACGGCAAAGAGAAGGTATTTCAGGGGATCTTTCCTGTGAAAGCGGTGGATACCACGGCGGCGGGGGATACGTTCAGCGGTTTCTTTTTAGCCTCCCTGCTTGCCGGAGAGACGGTGGCATCTTCCCTTCGCATTGCGGCAAAAGCATCCTCGATTGCCGTATCCCGTCCGGGAGCGGCGCCCTCTATCCCCACGATGCAGGAGGTAAGGGAGGGCCTGAATTGACACACCCACAGTGCCAAAGGCATCGGGGATTCTCATTTAAGAGAAGACTGCTCAGGTAAGCATTATTCTTTAGGAGCGGCCCAAAGTCCTATACAGGGCAGCGGACTGCCCGGATACTTTTTTCCTCAGTATTTTTAAAAAGAAAAGGGAAAGTCCCCGCCTGCTTAGGCAGGCTCAATGCACAGCCTTCATCTAAGAAACTAAAGTTCCAAACTTGCAGCTCGAAAATATAAAGGCAGCAGGGAGTCTGGCAGGAGGAAAGCCGGAAGTACGGAAAGATGCAGGTTTTTCTCTTACACACTCTTTCCTTGGAGAAAAGAAAGCAAGCGGCAGGCCTTATCCTGGCGGGGAAGAGCGTATCTGAAGGGAGTATCTTAAGAAGCAGGAAGACAAACAGGCGGCAGGGGGATGGCCCCCTTTGCGGGCACCGGTGCCATAAAGGAAACGAAAAGTTTCCCGGCGGCAGTTGTGTGCAGAAAGGAGGAGAGGATGGGACAGGAAGCGATTGCCCGGCTGGTGCAGTACGCGCTGGCGAAGCACCTGGCGGAACCGGAGGATCGATTGTATACGGCGAACCGGCTGCTGGAAATTCTTAAGATCGACGCGCTGGAGGAGGAGACGGAGGAGGCCATCTTATCGTTCGATCCGTCCGATACATCCGTACAGTTTGATCTGGAGGAAATCTTAGGACAGCTGTGCGATGAGGCCTATGAGGCCGGGGTGCTGGAAGAAAACAGCGTGGGTTACCGGGATCTGTTCGATACGAAGCTGATGGGCGCGTTAATCGACCGGCCATCGCATATTATCCGGGAATTCCGGCGGCGGTATGAGGAAAGCCCGCTGGCGGCGACAACCTATTATTACCAGTTCTGCCAGGACAGTGATTATATCCGCCGCTACCGCATCGTAAAAGACCTGAAATGGAAGACCTGGACCGAATACGGACTGTTGGATATCACGATTAATCTTTCCAAACCGGAGAAGGATCCGAAAGCGATCGCCGCGGCGCGGCTGGCAAAACAGACCGCTTACCCGAAGTGCCTGTTATGCCGGGAGAATGAAGGGTATGCCGGACGGCTGAACCATCCGGCCAGACAGAATCACCGGATTATCCCTTTGAAGATCAACGGCAGCGACTGGTACTTCCAGTACTCTCCGTATGTCTATTACAACGAGCACTGCATCGTGTTCAACCGCGACCATGTGCCGATGAAGATCGAGCGGGCCACCTTTGCCAAGCTTTTGGATTTCGTGCGCCAGTTCCCGCATTACTTTGTGGGATCCAACGCGGATCTGCCGATCGTGGGAGGCTCTATCTTAAGCCATGACCACTTTCAGGGCGGCCACTATGAGTTTCCGATGGCCAGAGCGGCTCTGGAAATGCCGCTTACGTTCCCCGGGTTTGAGGATGTACAGGCCGGAATCGTGCACTGGCCGATGTCCGTGATTCGAATCAGCTGTCCGGATGCGGAAAGACTGATCGAACTGGCTGACCGTATCCTGCTTGCCTGGCGGGGATATACGGATGAATCCGCTTTTATCTTTGCCGAGACAGACGGGGAGCCGCACAATACGATCACGCCGATTGCCCGTAAGCGGGGCGAGAATTTCGAGCTGGATCTGGTTTTGCGCAACAACATCACAACGGCGGAGCATCCGCTGGGAGTATATCATCCCCATGCGGAGCTGCATCATATCAAGAAGGAGAACATCGGCCTCATCGAGGTGATGGGACTGGCGGTGCTGCCCGCCCGTCTTAAAGGTGAGATGGAGGGGCTGAAAGAGGCACTGGTGAACGGAACGGATATCTCCGGGGATGAGGCGCTATGCAAACACGCCGTCTGGCTGGAGGAGATCCGCGAAAAGTATGATCTTTGCGGGGCAAAATCAGCTTCCGGGATATCCGGGCAGGAGGAGATTTCCCTCTTTCACGCGGAGGAGATTTTGCGGGAAGAGATCGGCCTGGTGTTTGCGAAGGTGTTGGAGCATGCGGGAGTCTACAAGCGCACACCGGAAGGAAGAAAGGCCTTCCTGCGCTTTGCGCACAGCGTAAAGTAGCCTGTAAAGATGAGATGAACTTTTCAGGGCGCTTTGCGAAAAAAACATAGAACAGCAAAGGGCAAAATCACAGAATCATTGCAGCAGCAAAAAACAGCATAGTTTTTTCATTGGCAGAAACGGAGGAAAAGTAATGGGAACAGAGACAGGTTCCAAAAAGGATCATGTGAAATTCGCCGTGCAGATGTTTAACTTTATTGCAGGCGGAGACTGGGAAAAGGTGAAGAGTCAGGCGGATGTGACCGCCATTCTGGAGACTCTGGCCGCGGCAGGATATGAGGGAGTCGAGTGGTGCAACTTCCAGTTCATTCCCCCGACGGACGCGGAGGGCAAACCGGCATGGGAGCTTGCTAAGATCAAAGCGGATATGGACCGGCTGGGTCTGCAAACCTGCGGTCTGCATTATCATTACATGGGAGGAGACGTGGAAGAGACAGTTAAGGAGGCGCTGGAGCGCTGTCAGGCCCTGGACTGCAAGCGAATGATTTTCGCTTTTTCCACGCCGGAGATGTTCGGAGAGAAGCCGGATGAGAAGGGAAACTATACCCCGGAGCAGGTTGACCACTGGGTGGAGCAGGTGAATGCGATTTTGCGGACCATGAAGGAGATCCTGAAAGACACGGGCGTGAAGCTTCTTTACCACAACCATGCGCTGGAACTTCTCAAAGGGACAAACGGGAAGTACGCGCTGGATCAGTTTGAAACGGATGAGAAGGAAGTGGATGTCTACTGGACAAGCAAGGGCCTTGGCGGCTCGGTGGATGCGGCTTTGGAGTATGTGGACGCGCATGCGGGGGAGATCTCTCTGCTTCATATGAAGGACGGCCTTGCGGGTTCCTCCCACACCGGGGAAATGTGCGGCTGGGGCAAGGGCACTTTCCCGCTGCAGAAGATCCTGGACAAGGCGAAGGAATACCCGAATATCGAGTGGGCTATCGTGGAGAATGACAATCCCGGAAGCTTTGGCTTATCGGGTCTGGAGGATGCCGTGCAAAGCGCCCAGTACGCGAAAAAGAATATCGATTTTGCCTGCGGGACGAATAACTGAGTCAGCCGTTTTGTGCGCGGAAAAATAAAGAGGGATGGAACCGCCAGACTTTTTGCAGGGTCTGACCGGTTCAGCCGGAAAGAAACGTTTCGGGGGAAGAAAGCGGCCGTTTCGCAGAACAATTTTCTTGCAGGCGTTTCCCGTTTTTCTCCCATCGGCTGCGAAGGAGTTGTGTCTGATGGAGGAAACAAATCTGATCCTCTTTCCGGATCTTGAAAAGCTGAAAACGGAAGTCGGCAGGATGAAGGCGGAGCTGTCCATGCTCCTGCTGGAGCACGACGAGCTGCAGTTTGTCGTCTGCAAAAATTTGGAAACCGAATACATGCTCAAACTGGGCGGTCTCGAATACAGGACTTATGAGGCGCAGTGCAGATATCTGCGCCTGAAGCGCAAGGCGGAACTGATTCAGGCGAAGATCAACCGGCAGGAGACGATTTATCTTCCGGCCATTGAGGAGAAACTTGACGCGGAGTTTGCCGAATATCAGAAACAGCTGAATGCCCAGATCGGCAGGATGAACGAGGCCTTAAAACGAAGCAGACTGAAAACGCTCACCGGGGAGGAGACGGCGGAGCTTAAAAAGCTGTATCACAGGATTGTCAAGGCGCTGCATCCGGATCTTCATCCCGGCGTGACGAAAGAGCAGCAGATGCTGTTTGAGCATGCCGTTTATGCCTATAAGAATGGGGATCTGCCCTCGCTTCGGCTGATCGGGGAGATGGTAGGGGATACACCGGATATGACGCAGGAAGATGCCGCGGCGGCACTTGGCAGGGAGAAGGAACGGCTGTCCGGAGAGATTTCGGAGGTCCGCAGCCGGATTGATCAGATTAAGGGAAGGTATCCGTACACGATGAAGAGCCTGCTGAAAGATGAGACGAAGCTCGCAAAGAAGCGGCAGGAACTGGAAGAACTTCTGGAACAGTACCGGCAGCTGGCAGCTGTTTACGAAACCAGAATTGAGGAAATGAGAAGGGGAGCGCAGTGGGAGACCTGATAAAAAGCGAAGGAAACGAACTGGTGGAACTGCTGCACGGCGAAAACGGCGGCCTTGCGATTCCGAAACCGTTTGAGAGGGATATTTTCCTTTTTGACACCCACGTGGCCGGGACGACGCACATCGTGGGGATCGAGGAGCTGGAGCCGTACTTACAGGTGGAGGACCGGCTGAACTTTTTCCGGGAACCGGAGAATGCGTATGATCCGGAGGCGATCGTAATCAAAACAACGGACGGTGTCAAGATCGGATATGTGCCGCAGAAGGACAACGTCATCTTTGCGCGGCTGATGGATGCCGGAAAACTGCTCTTTGGAAGGATTTCCTCGAAGCAGTGGATTGGCTCCTGGGCAAAGATCGGAATCAAAGTGTATCTGCACGAATAAAAATGCGGGGTTGGTTTGATTCTTTGAAACATTGGGGAAGACCGGGCGGAAGGTGCACACGCAGGATCCTTGGGATTTGAACACAAAAAGCAGGCATTTTTTCGTCGGCGCCGATGCGAAAAAAGACAGGAAAGAAAAAACAGGAAGAGAAAGAGAAGATGAGTAGAGGTTTCCGTTTTTGCAGACGGGAACGGACAAAGACAGGAGACAAAGATGAAAGATACACAAAAAGATACGCCGGGCGAAAAGGAAGGAACCGTTTCGACCGCGCGGAAACCCAGGAAAGGGAAAAGTTCCCCAGAAGGGGAAGAGAGCAAAGAGGTGAAAAAAACGGGCAGCGCCGCAGGGCAGAAGAAACAGGCTGTGCCAGAGAAAAACGAGGAATCAGACATCAGCTCTGTCTATACGCGATTTTGTGAATCCCTGACACTGCTGAAAAACCATCTGGAGTTTATGCTGCAGCGTACTTCTGACGGGTTTGTTCCTACCGCGGAGGAAAGGAACGAATTCAATGTCCTTTCCGGCATTCTGCTGGAAGAGTATGATACGATATGCGGAATAGCGAAAGCGGAATTAACGAAGGAGGAGCTCCCGGCGGCAGGCAGTCCAGCATCCTTCTATTTCACCGCAGTCACAGAAGGCCTCGCAGCCAGGAAACAGAGGCTTGAGGAAGTTGTCAATTTACTGAAAAAGTTCCTTTCCGTGCAGTCAGCGTCAGAGGCGCTCACAGGGGCGCTCGCGCCTTACAAGCAGGATGTGGAGTCGCTGCTTATGCAGCTGGAACAGGGATCCCTTCGGGATCTGTCGGTTAATTCTGAACGGGTTTCCGGACCGGCCTGTTTCCTTCAGGCGGTTTCCTTTGACGATCTGAATACGGAGGAGGGAAACCGGCTGCTGGACGCGCTGGAGACTGATTACGGATTTTCCCGCCATGTTACCCGCGGACTGGCCAGCAGGGCTTTCTATGTCCCTGAGCCCGTAAGCGGGGAGGAAAGGCAGACCGGTTTGGAGTCTGTGCCTGCCCGGAAAGAGGCGAAAGATACGCAGGAAGAGCCTGCGAAGGCGGAGGAAGAAACAGCCGGGGAAAGAAAAGAAGAGGAAGAGAATCCGAAAGACAGTGAGGAGCCGGAAGAACTCTTCGATGCAAAGGAGGAGGAAAATATCTGGGCCGGACTGGGAGACACCAGATTTCAGCATATGCTGGAGGAGTGCGGCTTCGCCCTTCCCGTGGAAGAGTTTGAGGATGTGCTGCACTGTGAGGTCAGTCCTTCTGAGACCAAGAAAGTCACGGTCAGCGTTTTCTCGGGTGATTTAAGAAAAGGATTTTTCCCCGCGTACAAGATCATTATCCAGGATCTGCTCGGGTATCTGCCGTATACCTCCGTGGAGCTTTTTGCCTGCCACAACAACATCCCGTTGGAGATGGCGGGGAACTTTATCGAGTATTTGTTCCGGAAGGGTTACTTAAGAAAGTATTCCGTTTTTTCGGGAGGAGAGATCTACTGCGCTTCTCCGCGTCTGGAGAAGGCGCTTACGTTCAAGGAAGCATGCAGGCTTATCGATGTGAAATGGGACAGACAAATCCCAGAGGACCTGGCGATGCTGGATGACCGGTCACCCACTATTGTCGCGGTCTACGTGTATATGCAGATGATTATCCGCACAGGCGGGTATTACAAGAATTTCAGGTTCCTTCATCCCACCTATGCCCGCAAATTCGTGAAGGAATCCTTCTTCCTGGCGACCAGTGACAGGAACGACCAGAGGCATATAGAACTGTATGTCGGCGCTTTCTGGACCGGGTATGACGACTGTGATTTCTTTATGGATGCGCTTGACGAATTCGTGGAAGGATCTGAATCCGTAGAACTCTTTGTGATCTCGGCGATGACGAGGGAAGGTGCGCAGGCCCTGGCGGAATCGATTAAGATCTTAAAGTACCGGCAGCTGGAGGATATTCCCTGGTACCTTTACGCCGTAAAGGAGGAGCAGTATTACCTGGCAGATACGGATCAGCCGATCGAGATAGGGCAGATCTGGCCGAATATGAAGGGTAAGCAGAAGGAGGAAAAGAAGCAGGATTTAGCAGGGACAAAGCAGGACGCTGACGCGTCTGCGGAGGAAGAAAGCGGCGCTAAACGGAAAGCGCGGACAGCGAAGGCAGGCACCGGTACGGATACAAAGAAAGCGGAGCCGAAGAAAGCAGGGCCGAACGCGGACGCTTCCGCAGCGGATCTGGATGGTTCCAAGCGGAAAGCGCAGGCAAGGGAAAGCGCCGCTTCAGGCACAAAGAAGCGCGAGCCGAAAAAATCCGGGCAGGATGAGGACACTTCCGCGCCGGATGATGAGGAGGGCCCTAAGCGAAAGGCACGGACAGCGAAGGCAGGCACTGACGCGGATACAGGGAAAGGGGAACCGAAGGACGCAGACAGGGCTGTAAGCGGCTCTGAGGCGAAAGAGAGCGGCACTAAGAGGAAAGCGCGGACGGCAAAGACAGGCGCCGAGTCGGATACAAAGAAAGGGGAGCCGAAAGACGCGGGAGAGACTGTAAGCGATTCTGCGGCGAAAGAGAGCAGGACTAAGAGGAAAGCGCGGACGGCAAAGACAGGCGCCGAGTCGGATACAAAGAAAG
>CAZXSN010000006.1:58116-79248 GCA_964643295.1 uncultured Lachnospiraceae bacterium | reverse complement strand
CGCGGACGGCAAAGACAGGCGCCGAGTCGGATACAAAGAAAGGGGAGCCGAAAGAAGCAGGCGAGGCCGTAAACAGCCCCACGGCGGCGGACGAGCTTAAGAAAAGTAGGCAGGGCGCGGAAGCTGCTGTTTCTTTGGAAAACGGAGAGCCGGATGCCGCGAAAGCGGATGAGGGCGTAAACTCTTCTGCGGCGGATGAGAATGCGCTTAAGGGGAACGCACAGACGGCGGAGGAAAAGGATTCTGCGGTCTCTTCCCAGGAGGAGATGCTCTCCGAGGCGGAAGAGGAACTCTCCGCGGCGGATGATACCACGCTGATCGTCTGCAGACTGATTGATGCCGGGAAGAACTACTGCGCGGCGGCCTACGCGAAAGCGAAATCCCTGAAAAGCGTGGAGTACGCGGACCTTTATGTGCGGCTTGCGTTTGCGTTCAATGATCCGATGAACCGCTGCGAGTATTCGGCGGATGTCGTCTTCAGCCTCGTATCAGGCGAGCACACGGTCTTTCTCGATGATCTGATGGTGGCGGCCGGTTTGCGGACCTTTTTCTCCAATCAGGTCTCGTATGACCACAATCTGAAAGGCCTCTACAACCTGATCAAGCAGTACGACGCGGTGGATCACTATCCGTCCTTAAGCAAGGTCATCTATCTGCTTTTCGACTTCAAGGAGGTATACAAGAAGGGACTGGATGCCTACGCGGAGTATCATGCGAAGAGCACTGCCAGGCTGGAGGAGGAACTTTCCAATGTGCGGCAGGAAGCACAGCTTTATTACGAGAATACCATTACCGGCAAGAAGCAGGAAAAGGCCGCTCAGAGGAGATTCGTGGAGACGAAAAAGGCGCTCTTTAATCCCTCGAGTGAGATCGGAATCTTTATCAAGGCTGTTGCGGATGATGACAGGAGCAGTTTTCCTGCTGTTGTAAGCTTCCTGCAGGAGAACTTTCTCAAGAAGGGGAGCGAGCCTGCCGAGGAGAACCTGGATGATGCCATGCTCTGGGAGTATATCCAGGAATTCTGGGACAGGGCGGCCCAGAGGAGGAACCTGCACGCGCACGAAGATCTGAAGGGACAGCTGCGATCGAATGTCACCAGCATCACCACGAAAGGCGTACAGATCATGATCGCCTGGTGCAGTCTGGTGGAGAGGATGAATGGACAGGCCGAGGATGAAGGAAGGGAAGCCTACAAGAAGCTGCGGGATCAGCTGGTGAAGAATCTGGCGGACGCGCTTGCGGAAGTGGGGACGGATGCCGCTGCCAGCACGGATGCGCAGGAGAAGGCCGGATTAAGGACGATCTGCTGTGTACTGGAAGAGATCTTATCCTGCATCGAGGGACGTTTTGAAGAGACGGACAGGAAATATTTCTATCTGCCGTTTTTAGGTACGGATGACGTGCTCCTGGACGACTCCTATTTCCCGGATTTTGATGTCCATTCCTCGGATGTGGAGCTGCTGCAGCCGGAGTACAGGATTTTGCAGCATGCGAAAAAGACGGGTAAGGATCTGACCGAGCGGCTGGAAGAGATCTTTAAGGGCGGAGATGATTTCGGAAGCGCCAGGCTGATTTTGCAGTATCTGAAGGAGACGGGCAGTGCGATTGAACTGGAGGCGTATCAGAACGATTTAGTTTCCAGCGAGGAGTACGCGAGGGAGACCGCGGGATACAGACAGGAGCAGTTTGTCGGCGACCTTGAGCTTGCGCAAAGCTACGGACAGATTGACAACGTCAACTCCAATGAGGATAAGAAGGAGAAGATTCTGCAGATCGTCAATGAATGGTATGACAGCTGCCTGGAAAATGGAAATCTCGGATTCTTCCAGAAGATCACCGAGAGCTATCTGACGGCCATTCACGAGGAATCGAAGTCGAGAGAAAAGGATCTTCTCGAACAGCTGAATACGTTCCGCAACACGCAGGTGAAGGCTCTTACCAAGGAGGCGAAGGAGAAAAAGATCGCCAAGATTGAGCGGGCCTTACAGGAACAGAACTATACGGTTGCCGAGGATCTGCTGGCGCATGCCGATGTGCCGGACGAGGACTTTGAAAACTTAATTGAAGAAAACTTCCTGGAGGATTTCCTCGAGGAATATGATCAGTACTACCTTCCCGTCGCGCAGAAGGGAAGCAGTTTTGCGACTCTGGTGAGCGGGCGCGTGAGAAACAAGGAGGAAAAGGGCGGCAGAAGACTGGTGGAGAACTGGCTTCCGGGAGGGAGCAGGATGAGCAGGGAACGCCTGCAGACGCTTCTTTCCGGGTTAGGTTTTTCTGTCGATGACAAGTCGGTGGAGGAACAGGGACAGATTCACAGATTTCAGAACTTTTTCGTGAAGACGGTAGCGCCCAAAAACGGGAGGAGAGAAAATTATACGCACCCGATCGCGCCCTTTGGCTCCGGCGCGTCCCGGGAGGGATTTCGGGTAGTCTGCTTAAACGGCAAGTACGACGCGGCAGGACTTATTGACATCATGAAGCAGATCGGCAACGCCAGGCACACGATGATCCTTTTGGATTTTGCCCTGGATAAGCCGGAGCGCCGGTCTCTTGCCAGGAAGTGCAAGTCGGAGCTGGGAGACAGGCTGTTTATCGTGGTGGACCGCGTGGTCATGATGTATCTGGTGAAAAATTATGACGAGGCGAAGGTCAACCGCATGCTGATGAGCCTGGTTGTGCCGTTTGGCTATTTTCAGCCGTATGTATGGGAATCCGCCAATGTGATGCCTCCGGAAATCTTCATGGGGCGCAGGAATGAGCTGGAGAGGATCGAATCCCCCAGCGGCGTGAATATCGTGTACGGAGGCCGTCAGCTTGGCAAGTCGGCACTTTTAAAGAGGGCGAAGGATGACATCGACCATGATGAGAACAAGGACCGCGCGGTTTTTGTGGATCTGAAAGGTCTCAGATACCCGGAGGCTGCGGAGAAGGTCGGCCATGCTTTATTTGACGAGGGCGTTTTGCCGGAAGATATCACGACGACGGACTGGGCGGAACTGTCGAGGGCGATCCGTAAGCGGCTGGCGTCTGATGAGGATCGGATCCCGTTCCTTCTTTTGCTGATGGATGAGGCGGATACGTTCATCGACAGCTGCGGGGAGGTAAACTACGGACCGCTCGATTCGCTGAAAGAGATCCAGAACGTCGATGTGGGAAGATTTAAGTTCGTGATCGCGGGTCTTAGAAATATCGTCAGGTTTAAACGGGAAGCGGCGCTTGGCAACAACAGTGTGCTTACGCATCTGGGGATGATGACCGTGAAGCCCTTCCAGCCGACGGAGGCCAGGGAGCTGCTGGAGATCCCGCTTCATTACCTTGGCTTGGAATTTCCTAAAGAGAAGGAGTCCCTGATCACGCTCATCCTGGCGAACACCAATTATTTCCCGGGGCTGATTCAGATGTACTGCGCCAAGCTGCTGTCGGCGATGAGGAAGAAGGACTATGCCGGATATGACGAATCCGACACTCCCATCTACCGGGTGAGCGAGGAGCACATCAAGAAGGTCCTCGCGGATCCGGAGTTTCGCGAGCAGATCCGGGAGAAATTCACGATCACGCTCAGGCTCGGCGATGATGACAATTATTATCTGATCGCTCTTTTGATGGCGTATCTGTACTACTCCAACGGATACAGCGAAGGATACTCCGCGGAGGATATCTTGAGCACGGCACAGGATCTGTCGATTAAAGGGATTCGGGAACTTTCGGCTGACGGGGTTTCCGCACTGATGGAAGAACTGAAGGAATTAAATGTATTAAGAAGCACCGATGACACCCACTTTTTGTTTGCGCGGTTCACGTTCTTCCAGATGATGGGAACAAGCTCGGAAGTCGACGACAGGCTTGATGAATTTATGGAGGACGAGAAGAGTGAATAATATCTGGTGGAATCAGGTGACAAACGCGGTCAAATATGTGGAGGACATTCAGACGCAGCTGCTCGAGGAGAAGAGCATTCTTCTCCGGTATACAGCCGGGATGCCCTGGAGAGAGCAGTTTGAGGAGACGGTCATTGAAGCGGTAAAGTCGCAGAACGCGGATAAAAAATTTGTAAAGATTAAGACACAGGAGGAGCCCGGCGAATATCTGCTCACAGAATTCTGCAAGAGAGAAAAAAGAGCGGAGTATCGGCCGGGCAGAGGATACCCGAAGTTTTTCGCGGAAAATGACGATATTGTGCTGCATGACAGGTATCTTTGGGTGGTGATCGATTCGTACGACTGCCTGGAAAAATGGATGTCCTTTGTCTCCGCGTATATCAAAGAAAGGGGAAAGAACGCCAGAAAGGCGGCGTTTATTCTCGAGTGGAACGGGAAGCAGAATCCGCCGGTAAAGCGCGGCATCAAAGCGTTTTCTTTTGACGATTATATCGGGGAGTATGACCGCGTCGTCTTCGCGGTATTAGCTTCCTCAGACATCAGGGAGGATACGTTAATCAAGCAGTACACCGCGGAGCTGCTCGCCAATGTGGTGGAGAACGATATCGAGCTGTGCGCGGAATGCGTACAGGAATACCGGGAATTTCTAACTTCCCCGTTTGAGTTCCTGAAAGAAAAGGCGGCGAATGGCTGCCGCAGCGACGGAACCCCATATGTCTTTGACGTAACGCGGGAGGAAGTTGATCACCGGATCTGGCTGGCCCAGATCAAGACAATCTATCCGTATCTGGAGGAGTACCGGGAGGATTTTGTACAGCGGCATGCCGCCTCAATCTCCCGGCAGCTGCCGATCCAGGCCTCCTACGGGGAGATCTACACGGATCCGAAAGATGTGGAATTAGGCACCTTAATGTTTATGGTCGGGGAGGGGCTGCTGCCCTTAAACCCTGTGGAGGCGGAGAAGTTAAAGCTGTATAAGGACGCGAGAAACAGGCTGTCGCATTTGGCGGTCCTTGATCTGGAAGAGATTACGGCGCTGATTCAAACAACGGCAAGATAGCAGGATACACGCATTTCAGGCTGAGAGGGAGGGCACTCCTTTTCAGCCTGAGCAGACTCTTAAGAATTTTGGGCGGCTGTCCGGCATTTAGTTGGGTTTGCCGGATAATCACGGAACGCTTCCCGGACAGGATTTACAGACCTTAAGAAAACGAAAACAAAAAAGCTGCTTTGGACAGACCAGCCCCGGGGAAACGTAAAACTTCGGGACGGCGTTTCCAGCGCAGCTGACCTTTACAGTTACGGCGCGGCTTCCTGCGTTGCTTTGCGCTTCATCGGGAGACCGGGACCGCAAAAACAGGACGGTAATCCTTAAAACCTATATTTTTTCTTGAAGCTGCGTTAGAAAATGTTTCACCAACCTTATCATAGAGATTTGCATCTGACGAAAGATAGAAAAGGCGGGAGGGGACCAAAATGAAACGGAAACGCCATTTCGGGAATGGCAGACGGCTGATGGCGGTGATGCTTGTACTGGCGCTTTTGCTGGCAGGGATTCACACAGATGGATTTTCGATCCATGCCTTCAGCACCAGTGTTTCAGACTCAGCGGGTGGGGAGGAGACGGATGCCGCACCGGTTTCGGTGCAGGGATCTGAGGATGAGCAGAAAGAACCTTCGCCGGGATCAGATACTCCGGTTCCTTCCGCGGAGACTGAAAAACCGAAAGAGGAGGATCCGGATTCGACAGATCCCGGCAAGGTTCAGGAATCCCCGCAGTCAGGGACAGACGCTGTTACAGCGGACAATCCGGAATCAAAAGAAGCAAATCTTTCCGCGAATGATCCCGGGACTGACGGCAGCGAACAAACGGATTCGAACCGTTCCGCGGAAACGGCTGAATCTGCGGATGATACGGATTCCGCCGGGTCAGATCCTTCGCAGGAAATATCGGGAAGCGAAGATCCCCAAGCCACCGAGCCGACTGAGCCAGCGCCTTCCACGGATTCCGCCGGATCGGCACCTTCCGCGCAGACAGGCGAATCAACAGATTCCACAAAGCCCATGGAAGAGAAGCCATCTGAAGGAGAGGAAAATCCGGAAGAGCCGGGGCTTCCCGCAGATCCAGCCGAGCCATCTCCTTCCACAGATCCCGCCGGATCAACAGAATCGACGGAAGACACCGGGACTGCTCCTTCTGAGGAAGAAGGAAATCCGCAGGAGTCGGGATCCGCTTCGGAGTCAGGCTCTTCCTCAGAGACGGGGGAATCTGGCCAGGGAACGGAATCAGGAGAGACTCTTCCTACGGAAGGAAAACCGGGGGAAGAAGATACCAACGCGCCGGAAGAGACTCTTCCTCCGGATGAGATGCCCGAAACTTCGGATTCAAACGAGAATACTGAATCGACAGAAGAGACACAGGAAGGTACGAACGATACAGAAACTTCTGATTCTCAGGCAACGGAGGCACCTCCCGCGGATGAACCGGACGCTGCTCCTGTGGACGATCCCAGGCTGCAGTTTGATGTGCAGCTGGATTCAAATCAAAAAAACGAGAACAGGCATTACTATATTCTGACCGTCACCAATAAAAGCTCAATGACGCTTGAGGTGTCTGGTTCTGGAATTTTGCTTGAACGCGAAACCATCACAGATAACTGCAAAATTCAGTGGGACCCGCAAAGTGGAGAAGAATTATACGGTCGTAAAGAGAATACTGAGAGGTATTACATTCTTGACGGGGCTGACGGGTGTTTAAACAGCCTGGATCCCGGCGCATCCTTTACGGTGCATTTTTACGTGGAGCACGGAGCGGAGACTTCAGACTATGATTTTGGTTTTACGCTTTCCCTGCCCAGTGGAAGCACTGTCACATATGAAGAGGAAACAATCAGCGAGTTAGGTGTCCCTGTTAAGTTTCATTCTGCTGGCGGGAGTCTGACTGTTTCCGGCAATCTTGTCAACTTAAAAGAGGAGTCTTCTACTCCTAACGGGGGTGAAACCAACCCGCAGCCGCCTGCTCCTGAGCCGCAGGGGAAATACTGTCTGGTCTACCATGTCGATTCACAAGGCGGTAGTGAAGAGGGAAAGGACATCAAAACCGTATGGCAGGAGAATCCGGTTTTCAATCTGCATAGCGTGGGAGAAGAGGACGGAAGTACGATGTTTTCGAATCATTCTGATGCTGGAAAACTCGCACAGGGTCAGAATGGGGACGGAAAGCATTTTGCCGGATGGAGCAAAGGAAACACTTCGTTTACGTCTTACGCGAATATCGATTATCCGATCACATCGATTGGGGATGACACTGTTGTTTACCGAGGTTATCAGCGCGGAACAACCATAACTGTTGACCAGGCGACTACCAACCTCTATGCGGTATGGGCGCCTGCAAATAATGCGGGACTGTTTGGCTATGTGCTGACAATTCCGGAAGCTTCCTTTGGAACAAAACGGGATGAATTGCTAGGCGGCCACTGGCAGACGAGCGACGGGCAGCAGCTGGGGTACAATGGAAAAACAGGGAATGACGCGTTGAAACTGATGGTGCTGGATCAGGGACATGGGCAAGGTGAAGGCGGCAGCTGGCGGGTGACTGCGGATACGCCAACAGCGGAGGGAAAAAATTTTCTTGGCTGGTATGAAAAGAAAGGGGAAAAGCTATATCTGCCGCAGGATACGCTTACATATGGCGGGGAACACAGTGTATTCAGCCTGGATGCCACCTGGGGAGCGGTATCGGGCGCAGAAGATGTGACGGTGCCCTATGATGGGGAGTCCCATACAGTGAATCTTGAGGATCTTCAAACGACTTTCACCGGCGGCGCTGCGGGGAATCTTTCCTCATTTGAGGATGATTCACAGGGAAACCGCAATGACAATGTTGTTTATACGTATGATGTTACGGATGAGAGCGGCAACTCTGTATCAATGAAAGAAGAAGTACCCTCATTCATCGAGCCGGGTGTGTATCATTATACCATTACCTCTGTCATAAAGGTTCCATCGTCCGATACATCGAATAACGCGGCCCAGGAAGGTCTTGAGGTTGGCTCTGTCACTGCCACCCTTACGATCACAGCCGGTGCGCAGGTGATTTACCA
Source organism: uncultured Lachnospiraceae bacterium (assembly GCA_964643295.1). Lineage (GTDB taxonomy): Bacteria > Bacillota > Clostridia > Lachnospirales > Lachnospiraceae > Merdiplasma. Next base: position 71,267 of record CAZXSN010000006.1, on the reverse strand, counting down.
TCTGAACGACGGAACCGAGGAGACCGCAGACAATGGAAAGCTGTTTGTGGAGACTAAGTCAGAAGATGCCATGTCAGATGGTTTCTATGTGTTTGATCTTCAGAATGGCGCGGAGATCTTCGCAGAAAAGCTGGGGAACGTTAGTGACTACAAGAATATTGAATCCGGTCATATCGCACATGATGGCAAGACGGTATACTTCATGGGCTGGGCGGAAGATAAGAATGCGCAGCCTCTGGGAGGGGTGACCTATCTTGCCACAGATGTTTCGTCCGGGAAAAAAGGAACCTACCGGCGTGTCCGAAGCGGGCAGCAGCTGACAGTGAAGGGCGGAGAAAAGCATCTGTACGCGGTCTGGTCAGAGAAGCCTGCCATGTTTGGCTATACGATGACGATCGCAGGAGGGGATTTTGCCAGTTCTTCTTCCACACAGGATGGGCAGCGGCTGGGCGATAACGGGACAACGAGCAGTAGTGCAAAAAAATATGTGGTTCTTGATCAGGGACACCGGTTTGTGAAGGGAAATGAAGAATCCGTTGCCGTAACTACGGAGGCACCGAAAGATTCAACTGGTGAGTATACATTTCTTGCGTGGTATAACAAAAGCTACAACAAGTATGTGACAGAGAAGAATGGAGACTTGAACTACGACAGCGGCAGCGAAGGAAATTATGGAAATCCTTTCACGTTCCCGGGAGGGAGTGTCTATTTTGGCGCTACCAATACAATTTTTTCCCTGGATGCTGTCTGGGCGAAGGCCACAGCAGAGGATTCCCGTGTGTTTTATAATGGGAAGGAACACGGTCTGTCTGCCGCGGCACTGGTATACCAGGGCGGAAAAGATTTCGACACTGCAGCCTTGGATCAGGGTATGAAGGGGACGTATACAGTGACCGTGACACAGCATGGAAGGAATGGAGAAGAGAATACAGTCTATACCAGCGAGGAAAAGGATCTTACGGACTTTTCTCACATTGTTTTTGACCAGACGTTTACTGAAGTCGGCGTTTATACCTACACGGTGACGGTGACATTTGCAGATAAAGAAGCCTCCAGTGCTGTCCAGGTGGCGGCGCCTTCAGTTTTGGCAACGGCTACTCTAATCATTGATCCGGTGGTGAAGATTACGGTGCAGAAAGAATTGTCCGGGCGAGAATGGAGAGATGACGACCGCTTTTCGTTCACGCTGTCTGAAGCAGGTGTGGCAGAAGACAAAGGAAGTCTTGATATTTTCTCGTCAAAGAGGGAGGAATCCTTTGAATTACTTAAATTAGATCCCGGACAGCATACGCTGACGGTTACCGAATCTGACGGCGGGGAATCCGGGATGGTTTATGCGTCTCCTCAGACTCTGGTTGTGGATGTGAGCGGCAAGGAGGATGAACCTTATGTGATTACAGGGGATGTAACTCCGTTGAATGGAAATGTATATCAAACGACACGGACGTTTACGAATACCTGTCAGGCAAACCTTACCGTATCAAAAAAAGTGGAGAATGTCCCGGAAAAGGATTCAGAGAGGGAGTTTCGGTTTACGGTAACACTGGAACCAGCTTTAACCGGTACCTACGGCGGAATGGACTTTCACGAGGGCAAAGCCAGCTTTTCCTTGAAAAATGGGAGCAGTGCGACTGCGTCCGGGCTTCCTGCCAATATCTCCTACACGGTTACGGAGGAGGATGCGAATCAGCATGGCTATCGAACTTCGACGGAAGTAACGCCTGCTGGGACGGCAGTAGGAACAGGGAACAGTGTGAGCGGCACAATCGGGGCGGGCGTCAGCGTAATGTTTACCAATACGTACCAGTCAGGCAGCCTGAAAGTGAGGAAGGTTGTTTCGGAGGGAGGCAATCAGCAGCGGGCATTTGAGATTCATGTGGAGCTGAACGATTCAACGGTTAATGGTCAGTACGGTCAAATGACGTTTGTAAACGGCGAGGCTACAGTTTCCCTGATGCATGATGAGGAGGCGACCGCTGTAGGACTGCCTGCCGGGACAGGTTATACCGTAACGGAGACAGCGGTGGAAGGGTACACGGCTGAGTACAATAATTGTTCAAGTACGATCAACGCAGATGAGCCCCAGACCGCCACGATCACCAATACCTACGATGGGGGCACACTTTGTGTTACCAAGACTGTTGCCGGAACAGGCGGCGATATAAACCGTGAGTTTGAGTTTACTGTCAGTTTAAATGACAGGGACGTCAATGGCCCTCGCGGGAATGTAACCTTCAAAGATGGAGCGGCCTCTTTTAAACTGAAACATAACGGAGGGATTACGATTCCGGGATTGCCCGCAGGAGCAGAGTATACCGTCACGGAGACGGGTGCGGGTACGGATGGCTATGTCACCACCAGCACGAATTCGACCGGAACGATTCCCAAAGGCGAAACAGCGACGGCGGCATTTACCAACACTTATCAGCCCGGGAGTTTGACAGTTGCCAAGTTTGTGACCGGCAAGGAATCGGCGGAGAATGAGGAATTTTATTTCCGGATCACACTTGACAACAAGGAGTATTCCATCGAACGGGCTGATGGAGTGACCTTCACAGGCGGTGAAGCGGAATTTTCTCTGCACCACGGGGAGAGCATTACTTTCACAAACCTTCCCACTGGCGGGTATACAGTGGAGGAGTTGGATGTTGATAGGACAGATTATGAGGTAAGCAGTACCGGGGAAACCGGTGAGCTCACAACGGACAAAACTTCAGCGAATGTCGTATTTACCAACCGTTACAAAACCGGAAGTCTTAAGATTACAAAGACGGTGCAGGGAACCGGCGCTAACAGGACAAAGCAGTTTCCTTTCGAGGTGACACTGACAAAGGATGGAAAACCGCTGAATGGCACGTATGGTGGGGTTGATTTTTCAGAAGGCACCGGGAAATTCACCCTGGCGGATGGAGAGTCTAAAACACTTTCCGGGATTCCGGCAGGGGCACAGTACGTGGTTAAGGAAACCGATTCGCAGGGATATACAGTCTCTTCTGATGGAGCGGAAGGAACCATTGAGGATCAAACGACCAGGGAAGCCGCGTTTACCAATACGTTTCAGACCGGAGGACTGAAGGTTACCAAGCTGGTTACCGGTCAGGGCAATGCCCGTCGGAATTTCCAGTTCCAGGTGGATGTCTCTAAGACAGACGAACCCTCCTTAGAGGAGAAGGAGCAAAGCGGTGAAACTGGTGGCTTAACCGGCAGGTACGGGGAAATGAACTTTCTCAACGGCAGGGCACTTTTCACGCTGCGCTCCGGGGAGAGTAAAACGGCCGCGGATCTGCCGACAGGGATGAAGTATCTTGTGACAGAGACACCGGTGGAAGATTATACAACAAGCTATACGGCCAATGGAAGCGGCGTGATCCCGGAAGGCGCGGTTGAGGAGGTCACCGTAACAAACGAGTATCACGGCGGCTCTTTAGTAGTTTCCAAGACGGTGGAAGGGGAGAAAGCCCCGAAAGACAAGTCTTTTGAGTTTACGGTCACACTCAGTGACAGGAGCGTGAACGGACCGAGAAGTTCTGATCCGATCGGGGAGAATGTACAGTTTACAAACGGAACTGCTGAATTTTCGCTTAAAAGCGGGCAGAGCGTGACGTTTCAGGGACTGCCGGACGGCGCGGCCTATACCGTTATGGAGAAAGAGGCCAACGGAAGCGGTTACGTCACGACTTCCTCAGGCGCGGTCGGTGTGATTAGTACGAAACAGGTTTCCAGGGCATCCTTTGTCAATACGTATCAGACAGGAAATCTAACGGTATCAAAGACCGTACAGAATGGCCTTAAGACGGATCAGACCAGACCATTTGCTTTCACTGTGAAGCTTGGTGATCAGAGTATCACCGGGACCTATGGTGAGATGATATTTGATAAAGGCATAGCCACTTTTACACTTGTTTCCGGGCAGAGCATCACGGCTAGGGATTTGCCTGTGAACGTAAGTTATACGGTCTTAGAAGATGGTGAAGGTAAGAACGAGGAATTTATAGCCAGCTTCACGGGTGATTCCGGGAAAATTGAAAGCGGGACTACGGCAGAGGCAGTCTTTATCAATACCCGCAAAACCGGCAGTCTTACGGTTTCCAAAACCGTGACAGATGCCCCCTCTCAGGATCCGAACCGGGAGTTTCGTTTTACCGTAACCCTCGATTCTGCCCTTACCGGCCAGTTCGGTGATATGCAGTTTGACAACGGCACGGCCAGCTTTTCTTTGCAGGACGAAGACAGCCTTACCGCATCCGGCATCCCCGCGGGAACAACCTATACGGTCACGGAAACGGACGCAAACCGGCACGGCTATCAGACTACGGTTGTGGACGCAGACGGAAAAGATGCGAAAGTGAAAGACGGCAGCGTTAAAGGAACGATTCCCGACGGGGCTGCGGCAAAAGCGGCCTTTACCAATGCGTACCACTCTGGCGATCTGACAGTGAAGAAGGTTGTTGCAGAGGGTGGGAATCAGCAGCGGAAGTTTGCTATCCATGTAAAGTTGGATGATACAACGGTTAATGGTACGTATGGCGGCATGACATTCGTAAACGGTTTTTCCTCTGTTGATCTTTCGCATGGGAAGTCTGCGACCGCTGAAGGGCTGCCCGCCGGAACCAGGTATACCGTTACGGAGACGGCGGTTGAAGGATACAACATTCAGTATGACGCAGACTGTTCCGGTACGATTGAGGCCGGTGAGAAAACGACTGCCACGGTTACCAACACCTATGATGGAGGAACACTCATCGTTACCAAGACTGTGAAAGGAACGGATAGCGATTCGCAAAAAAAGTTTCATTTTACAGTCACACTGAGCGATCAGAGCGTTCGAGGGAACCGGGGTGAAGTGAATTTTACGGCAGGCGTGGCCCGCTTTGAACTGGGAGATGGTGAAAGGATGGAGATTCCCGGTCTGCTCGCTGAAGCAGAGTATACCGTTACGGAGACGGACGCGGGAGCGGACGGCTATGTCACTGCCAGCACGAAGTCGACCGGAACGATTCCACACAATAACGGATCAGTGACGGCGGCGTTCACCAACACGTATCAGCCCGGGAGTCTGACGGTTGCCAAGAATGTCACCGGCACGGACGCTGATCAGGGAAAAGACTTTCATTTCCGGGTCACGCTGGACAACAAGGAGTATTCCAGCGGCCAGACTGATGAAAACGCGATGGTCTTTAAGAATGGCGAAGCGGAATTTACTCTGCATCACGGACAGAGCATAACTGCATCGCAGCTTCCCGCCGGAAAGTATACCGTGGTGGAACTGGATGCGAATCAGGATGGTTATGCCACCACCAGCAGCGGCGCATCCGGGGAAATCACCGGAGAAAAAACGTCCGCGACAGCCACCTTTACCAACCGTTACAGGACGGGCAGTCTTCAAATCTCAAAGACGGTGGAAGGTACCGGCGGTGATAAGACAAAAGAGTTTTCCTTTGAGATTAGACTGACCAGAGATGGCGAGATACTGAGAGGCACTTACGGCGGCGTTTCCTTTGAAGACGGCACTGGCACTGTTTCGCTGCGGCATGGGGAGAGCAGAACTCTTTCCGGCATCCCGGCAGGGACGCGGTATGAGGTAAAAGAGCTTGACCCGCAGGGGTACACAGTTACTCCTGCCGATGCACAAGGAACCATTGAGGATCAGCAGATTAAGCAGGCCAAGTTTACCAATACGTTTCTGACCGGCGGACTGAAAGTTACGAAGAAAGTGACCGGCTGGGGAAATACCCAGCATGAGTTCAGTTTTCTTGTTGAAGTCCGTAAAGATCTCGAAAGTTCAGAAGAGGAGAGCGATTCCGGTGATGCAAATTCCGGTCTAAGCGGTACATACGGAGATATGATCTTTTCCAACGGAATTGCCTTCTTTACGTTAAGACACGGCGAAAGCCGTGAGGCGAAGGATCTGCCAGCCGGATTGTCATACACCGTGACAGAGCTTCGGGCGGAAGGCTATACGACCGCCTATGAGAATCAAAGCGGAACGATTCCTGCAGGAAAAACTGTGGAAACCATTGTTACCAATGACTACAACGGCGGCAGCCTTACGGTTTCCAAGAAGGTGGAAGGGGATGACGAACACAAAGGCAAGGTCTTCAATTTTACGGTTACGTTAAGCGACAGCGGCGTGTACGGCCCGAGAGGCGCTGTTTTGAATGGGAATGCCGTCTGGTTCTATAATGGGGTTGCCTCATTCAGCCTGAAGGATGGACAGAGCGTGACGTTCCTTGGTCTGCCGGCCGGGGCAATTTATACCGTCACGGAGGAGGGCGCGAACGAGGGCGGTTATGTTACTGAATCCACCGGCGCCACCGGCCAGATTCAAAAAGGGATCACTTCGCTGGCCTCCTTTGTCAATACGTATCAGACGGGGAGCCTTACGGTTTCCAAGACCGTAAAGGATGATCCGAATACGGATCAAGCGAAGCCCTTTGATTTTACTGTGGAACTGAGCGATAAGACCATCAGCGGTGATTTCGGCGGGATGACGTTTACTGACGGCATAGCTAAATTTTCTCTTGTGAACGGACAGAGTGTCACGGCGTCCAACCTGCCTGTAAACGTGCGTTATACGGTTCGGGAAGATGAGCAGGAGGACTATCTTACTGAAAGCACGGGCGCTTCCGGGAAAATTGCGAAGGACACACCGGCGAAGGCTGTCTTTACCAATACCCGCAGAACCGGCAGTCTTACCGTGACAAAATATGCGGCTGGCGCTCCCAAACAGGATCAGGACCGGTCGTTCGCGTTTACCGCGACACTGAAACCTGCCCTTACCGGCAGGTTCGGGGAGATGGAGTTTAAGGATGGCAGCGCCAGTTTTTCCCTGCAAAACGGGGAAAGTCTCAGCGCGTCCGGCATCCCCGCGGGAACCACCTATACGGTCACGGAAACAGAGGCGAACCAGCATGGTTATCTGACCTCAATCGCGGGGATATCTGGTGAGGGTGTTGCGGAAGGCAGCGCCACAGGAACGATCACTGACGGAGGTGAGGCGAAGGCAGCCTTCATCAATACATACCGCTCGGGCAGTCTGACAGTAAAGAAGGCTGTTTTAGAAGGAGGCAATCAGCAGCGGGCGTTTCCGATTCATGTTGAACTGAGTGACAGGACGGTCAATGGTCAGTATGGGGAATTGACGTTTGAAAACGGCGTCGCCTTGGTTTCTTTAAAGCATGGGGAACAGGCGGTCGCTGAGGGGCTTCCCGCCGGAACCTCGTATACCGTTACGGAGACGGCGATCGAAGGATATAAGACCGATTATTCCGAAGACAACCCCGGTACGATTGAATCCGGTTCGGCGAAGACTGTCACAGTCACCAATACTTACGATGGTGGAACACTGATTGTCAGCAAGATTGTTAAAGGAACGGAAAATGATCCGGACAGGGAGTTTCATTTTACGGTCACCCTGGATGATCAGAGCGTACAGCAAAATCGCGGGGACGTGGTGTTTACGGATGGAATTGCTGAATTTGCTTTGCAAAGCGGCGAGGAGATCAGGATACCTGGTCTGCCCGCGGGAGTTGGGTATACTGTCACAGAGACGGACGCGGGTGAGGATGGTTTTGTCACTTCCAGCACTAATGCGACTGGCACGATTCCACATGATAATGATACGATAACGGCAGAATTTATCAACACCTATCAGCCCGGAAGTCTGACAGTCACCAAGTATGTCACCGGCACAGTTTCGGATGGGGAGAAAGGAAGGGAGTTCCAGTTTCGTGTCACTCTGGAAGGCCAGGCAGACTTTAACCGTCAGGGAAAAGAAGATGAAGTCACATTCACAAATGGAGCGGCAGAATTTTCCCTAAAGGATAAGCAGAGCATCACTTTCACAAATCTGCCCACCTGCAGGTACGCCGTGGAAGAACTGAATGCAGATACGCAGGAGTATGAGGTCATTCAAATAGAGGATAAAGGTGACATCACGGAGGATGAAACCTCAGCGACAGCCGTTTTTATCAACCGCCGCAGGACCGGCAGTCTGGAGATCAGTAAGACAGTGGCGGGAGCTGGTGCCAGCAGGACAAGGGAGTTTCCTTTCGAGGTAGTACTGACAAAGGATGGCAGACCGCTGGAGGGTACTTATGGCGGGATTATATTCACAGACGGCAAAGGTATGCTCACACTGGCGGATGGCGGGGTCAAAACTCTTTCCGGGATTCCGGCAGGGACAAAGTATCGGGTTACGGAAACCGATCATCAGGGATACACGGTCTCCTCTGAAGGTGAAGCGGGGATCATCGGGGATCAAAAGACCAGCCAGGCGCGGTTTGTCAACACGTTTCAAACCGGAGGGCTTCGGGTTATCAAGCAGGTTACCGGTCAGGGGAATCAGGAGCGGGCGTTTCGCTTCGCGGTGACCGTGACAGAAGAAACTTCCGCGGATGCACCAGGGGAGGATGCAGGCGGGGAAGCTGCTACAGGTTTTAGCGGCAGTTACGGCGGCATGGACTTTTCCAACGGCACCGCTTTCTTCTCCTTAAAAGGCGGCGAAAGCATAGAGGCTCAAAATCTGCCGGCCGGTCTTACATATTCCGTTACGGAGATGTGGGCGGAAGGGTATTCGACCACCTATGAGAATCAAAGAGGAACGATTCCGGTAGAAAAAACTGTAGAAACCATTGTTACCAACGACTACAACGGCGGCAGCCTTACGGTTTCCAAGGAAGTGGAAGGGAAAGGAGCCGACAAAGACCGGGCGTTTGCCTTTACGGTTACGTTAAGCGACAGCGGCGTAAACGGTCCCAGAAGTTCAGACCTGATCGGGAAAGACATACGGTTTAAAGACGGCGCTGCCACATTTTCACTGAAAAGCGGAGAGAGCGTGACATTCCAGGGGCTGCCGGACGGAGCATCCTACACAGTCACGGAGGAAGATGCCCGGAAAGACGGATACGAGACCACTGCGAAAGGCGCATCGGGGGAAATTCAAAAAGGCAAAGAAGCAATAGCAGCCTTTACCAACACCTATACCGGAGGAAATTTAAAGATCACCAAAACGTCCACACTTCTGAAACCAGGAAGCAATGGCGAAAAGTTCACTTTCCGCGTGGAGATCAGAACTATAAACGGTGAAACAGTGAATGGTCCCTATTACGGGGAGAACGGTGATAAGGAAGGAGAACCGGTTTGCACATTTACCAACAACCGGGCGGAGCTTTCTTTGGGCGTGGGAGAATCCGCGGTTATCTGCGGGCTGCCAACCGGAGCGGGCTATACTGTCACGGAGGATCCGGCGCAGGGCTACGGAACAGTCAGTACCGGAAGCGAAGGCGTAATCCCGGGCAGCGGGGAGATGGCGACTGCGGAATTCATCAACAACTTCCACAACGGAGCTTTGATCATCAGCAAGACCGTTCCCATCGGGGATAAGACGAAGGAATACCCGTTTACGCTGACGCTGACAAAGGACGGAAGTCCGCTTAGCGGCTCTATCACGATCCTGAAGTCTGTCGCCGCGAACGGAGCGCTGGAAACAGAAGAGGTTCCGCTGGAAAACGGAGAAGCGAATTTCTCTCTGAAAGACGGGGACAGCTGGATCGTCCTTAAGTTGGAAGACGGAACCATGTTTACCGTTTCTGAGCAGAAGGATCCTGAGCTGCAGGACATTGAGAACGGAAAATGCGTTATCACCAGCACGGATAAGGATGTAGAGGTTCATTCCGACAACCGGTCGGCAAGCGGAACCATCCACACGAGCACGAGCGATTCACTCGCGACCGCGGTTCGGTTTACCAATCAACTTTATGGAACGCTGATCGTAAAGAACCAGGTTTTTGTTGATGGAGCTGGGCAAAAAGGCATTCCGTTTACCTACACGATTGGGCTGGACAAGGCTGAGACTGTCAGTGAGGAAACGGCGACGTTTGAACTGGAAGACGGTGAAAGCCAGGCGTTTTTCCACATTCCCGTGGGGACACGCCTGCTGGTTGAGGAGGATGAACAGGCAGGATTTGACACGTATTATATCTTAGGGCCGGAAAACGAGACGGCAGTGAAAACAGCGGGGCTGGTCAGCGAAACGAAGGCATCATTTAACGTGGCAGCAGGCACGACGGAGATTGCTTTTGTAAACAGGGCAGTCCGCCCGGATCCTTATCCGAATCCCGGTCCAACGTATCCGGGTGAAACGGAAACTGAAACTGAGACGGAAACCGAGGCAGAAACCGAGGCGGAGACTGAAACGGAATCGGAGACCGAGACTGAAACAGAAACGGAAACCGAAACCGAGACAGAAGCCGAGACAGAAACCGAGGCGGAGACTGAAACGGAAAAGGAACCAGAGACGGAAAAAGAATCAGAGAAGGAAACGGAAAGAGAGCCGGAGACACCCCCTGAGAGTGAGACAAATCCGGAATCAGGCAGCGGTTCTGGAACTGGTTCCGGCGGTGAGTCGGAGACCAATCCCGGCGGCGGATCAGAGACAAAGCCAACGGAGGAGCCGGAGACAGGCTTTGGCAGTGAGACGGAGACAAAACCCGGCGGCGGGTCAGAGACAAAGCCAACGGAAGAACCGGAGACAGAGCCTGGAGGTGAAACAGAGACGAAACCTACGGAGGAGCCGGAGACAAAACCTCCGAAAGAGACAGAGACGAATCCGCATGGCGGTTCCGGCACGAAGCCGTCGGAGAAGCCTGCCGAGAAACCTGACGCAGAATCTTCGAACGCAGGGAATTTAGCGTCCGGCTCACAAACCTCATCGGAAACAGAAGACGCGGGGGCGGCTGTTACCGGGGATGACGCCCCGCTTGGTTTCCTGGCGGTTCTGTTCAGTCTGTCTTTCGTAGGTCTGGTTATGATGTTCCTTTGCATGTGCCGACGCAGGCGCAGAGGCAGAGAATGAACTTAAACCAGACTTAAGGAATGCGGCGAATCCGCGCAGAGAAAGGTTCTTTGTGAGAGAAACTCACGAAAAGACCGGTCAGGCGGGGGTTTTAGGGAAAGAGAGTGTTTGAAACCTTACCTGCAGGACGTTCTTAGATTTTGACTTTAGATTTTTTGAACGAAATCGCAGCCGCCGGAAACGTTGCTAAGATCCTGTATGTGTGATAGAATTCCTGAAGCGAACAGGAAAGCGTTCTAAAAACGGTTCGCGAAAGGAGTTCTTTCCGGTACGCGGCAGTTTCTGTCCGCGAAGGGCTGGCTTTTTTGGCGGCGGCGGGGCGTCTGATGATACACCGGGAAGAACTGTGTGAGTGTCCCGGCGAAAGTTGAATACGAAAATTAGGGGGATGAAGATGGAATACAGAAAATTGCCGCACGGGGAAGAAAAGATCAGCGTGATCGGCATGGGAACCTCGGTCGTAGGAGAGGAATCCGAGCGGAACGTGACAGAGACGGTCACCTGCGCACTCGACCACGGCGTAAACTATTTTGACATGGCAGGAGGACACGCCTCGATCTTTCCGGGCATGGGGGAAGCCCTGAAGGGCAGAAGAGGCGAGGCCATGCTGCAGGTGCACTTTGGCGCCGATTACACTTCCGGAGAATACGGATGGAATCTGAATTTGGAGGCGGTCAAGCGCTCGGTCGACTGGCAGCTTACAAAGCTTCAGACCGATTACATCGATTTTGGCTTTCTGCACTGCCTGGATGAGGCATCCGATCTGGAAGAGGTGGAAGGAAACGGGGTGCTGCAGTATGTGCTCGATTTGAAAGCGCAGGGAGTCGTGCGCCATATCGGGCTGTCCACGCATACGCCGTCTCTCGCGAACCGGGCGCTGGACCTGGGAATCTTGGATATGATGATGTTCTCCATCAATCCGATGTATGATTACGGAGAGGGGGAGTACGCCCGCGGCAGCGGAAATGAACGTTTCACCCTCTACCGGCGCTGCGAGAAGGAAGGCGTGGGAATTTCGGTGATGAAGCCCTTCAACGCGGGACAGCTGCTGGACGCGAAAAAATCCCAGTTTCATCAGGCGCTGACTCCGGTGCAGTGTATCCAGTACGCGCTGGACCGCCCGGGAGTGCTTACTGTCCTGCAGGGGGCAGGAAATGTGGAGCAGCTTCTGCAAAACCTCGTCTACCTTACGGCCTCGAAGGAGGAGCGGGATTATTCCGTGCTGGGTTCCTTTACCCCGGATGAGACAAAGGGATCGTGCGTGTACTGCAGACACTGCCATCCCTGCCCGGCGGGGCTTGACATCGGACTGATCAATAAATATTATGACCTGGCGGTACTGGGAGATCCGCTCGCGAAGGAGCATTACCTTTCTTTGGGGAAGACCGCCTCGGACTGTGTGGGATGCGGCCACTGCGATCAGCGCTGCCCCTTCCAGGTGAACCAGAGCGGACGGATGCAGGAAATTGCCGCGTATTTCGGCAAATAGGATGACGGAAGGAGAAAGATATGGCAGAGGAAAAGAAACTGGTGGAGGAGATTACCTCGATGGACGAGGATTTCGCCCAGTGGTACACCGATGTGGTAAAGAAAGCGGAACTGATTGATTATACAAGCGTCAAAGGCTGCATGGTGATCAAGCCTGCCGGCTATGCGATCTGGGAGAACATTCAGCACGAGCTGGACCGCAGGTTTAAGGAAGTGGGCGTGGAGAACGTGTATCTGCCCCTTTTCATTCCCGAAAGCCTGTTAGAGAAGGAGAAGGATCACGTGGAGGGTTTTGCCCCGGAGGTGGCCTGGGTGACGCAGGGCGGCATGGAGCCGCTGCAGGAACGGCTGTGTGTGCGTCCGACCTCGGAGACACTGTTTTGCGATTTCTACGCGAATGACGTGCATTCCTACCGCGATCTGCCGCGGGTGTACAACCAGTGGTGCTCAGTGGTGCGCTGGGAGAAGACGACGCGTCCGTTTCTGCGCTCCCGGGAATTCTTATGGCAGGAGGGGCACACCGCCCACGCGACGGCCGAAGAGGCGGAGGAGCGCACAATTCAGATGCTGAATCTGTACGCGGATTTCTGCGAGGAGGAACTGGCGATTCCGGTCATTCGCGGGCGCAAGACGGACAAGGAAAAGTTTGCCGGGGCCAAGGCAACCTACACAATCGAGGCCATGATGCACGACGGCAAGGCGCTGCAGTCCGGCACCAGCCACAACTTCGGCGACGGCTTCGCAAAGGCCTTCAACATCCAGTTTACCGACAGGGATAATACCTTAAAGTATGTCCATCAGACTTCCT
>CAZXSN010000006.1:0-58106 GCA_964643295.1 uncultured Lachnospiraceae bacterium | reverse complement strand
CGGTCTGGTGCTTCCGCCGCGCATCGCTCCTGTGCAGGCGATGGTGATTCCCATTCAGCAAAAGAAGCAGGGTGTGCTTGAAAAAGCGCAGGAAGTGAAGGATCTTCTGACGGCATCCGGGATCAGAACAAGACTGGATGATTCCGATAAGAGCCCGGGCTGGAAATTCTCCGAGCAGGAGATGCGCGGGATTCCGGTGCGGATCGAACAGGGACCGAAAGACATCGCCGCCGGGCAGGCCGTGATTGTACGCCGCGATACCCGTGAAAAAATCATCGCGCCGCTTGCCGGACTCGCGGAAAAGGTGAAGGAAGTTTTGGAGACGATGCAGCAGGAAATGTTCCATCGGGCAAAGGTTCACCTGGAAACGCACACCTACACGGCGGTTACCAAAGAGGAACTCAAGGACTGCGCGGACAACCGTCCGGGTTTTGTCAAGGCCATGTGGTGCGGCAGCCAGGAGTGCGAGGACGCGATTAAGGACGAGATCGGGCTGACTTCCCGCTGTATGCCGTTTTCACAGGAGCACATCAGCGATACCTGTGTGTACTGCGGAAAACCGGCGAAGACGCTAGTCTACTGGGGCAAGGCGTATTAAAGGGGAAAGGGACCCTTAAGGGCAGTCAGGCGGAGACGATCCTGCCGTCTTTTCCGGGATCATTTTGCCAAAAAGATGTGCCGCGAAAAAAAGATAAGCCGGATTCTTTGAATTTCCCTAATTTTTTCGGTATTTGACCGGAAAATGCGATTGACGAAAAAATAGATTCAAGGTACAATGGTCAAGTGATTTTTCACAGGATACTTCTTATTCATAAGAAGTATGGCAGCAAGGCGGCAGACAAAAAGGAGCGGGAAGCGTACGGTTTGGCAGAAGGCTTTGGAAAGCGGCCTGCTCTTAAAAGGACTGCCGGTATGGTTTCAGGATAAGGAAACAAAGCAAGGAGGCAACAGAATGAAAAAGTTTGTAAAAGTAACTGGTCTGGCGCTTGTATCCGCCATGGTGCTGTCCACAGCGGCCTTCGCGGAGGAAGCTACCTTTAAGATCGGCGGCATCGGCCCGGTCACCGGCCCGGCCGCGGCTTATGGTTCCGGTGTTATGAACGGCGCTCAGATCGCGGTGGATGAGATCAACGAGGCGGGCGGCGTCAACGGCTTCCAGCTGGAGTTCAACCCGCAGGATGACGAGCATGATCCGGAGAAATCCGTGAACGCCTACAATACGCTGAAGGACTGGGGCGCGACGATGATTTTGGGTTCCGTGACATCCGCGCCGTGCGTGGCTGTGGAAGCGGAAGCGGCCAATGACAACATGTTCCTGCTTACCCCGTCGGGATCCGCCATCGACTGCATCACAGCCGGTGACAACGCGTTCCGTGTCTGCTTCTCCGATCCTTCCCAGGGCGCCGCGTCCGCGGAGTACATCGGCGGACATGGCCTGGCGGAGAAGGTAGCGGTTATCTACAACAGCTCTGACGTGTACTCTTCCGGAATCTACGCGACGTTCAAGACAGAATCCGAGAATCAGCCGTTTGAGATTGTTTCCGCGGAAGCGTTCACCGACGACAGCAAGACGGACTTCACCGTACAGCTGCAGAAGGCCAAGGATGCGGGCGCGGAGCTGGTGTTCCTGCCGATTTACTATAATGAAGCTTCCCTGATCTTTACGCAGGCTGCCGCCATGGACTACGCTCCGAAGTGGTTCGGCGTAGACGGCATGGACGGTATTTTAAGCGGCGTGGAAGGGTTTGACGTTTCCCTGGCAGAGGGTGTTATGCTGCTTACCCCCTTCAGCGCGGATGCGACCGATGATCTGACCGTGAACTTCGTTACCAAGTATCAGGATCAGTTCGGCGAGATTCCGAACCAGTTCGCAGCGGATGCCTATGATGGAATCTACATCATGAAAGCGGCTCTGGAACAGTGCGGCGCGACCGCGGATATGGATATGAGCACTCTGTGCGATGCCATGAAGGGCGCGATGGTGGAGATCACGGTAGACGGCCTGACCGGTCAGGGCATGACCTGGACCGCGGACGGCGAGCCGTCCAAGGCTCCCAAGGCTGTCGTGATTGAAAACGGCGCTTACAAGGGCATGGAGTAATCCGCGCGGGCGGAGAGATTCATTCTTAGTTACGAACATTTGCATCGGTGTGAACCCTGATAAGAAATGGGGCCCTCCGCAGATGTTTACCGGTTGATGCGACAGGGGGCTGCACAACGCAGCCCCCTGTTTTCGAACAGGGAAATCGAGGTGTCTTATGAGTTTTTTATCCTATTTGATCAATGGGATCAGTCTCGGCAGTGTATATGCCATAATCGCGCTGGGCTATACGATGGTTTACGGAATCGCCAAAATGTTGAATTTCGCTCACGGCGACGTGATCATGGTGGGCGGCTACGCGGCGCTGACGATTCTGAACCTGACCACCAATCCGCTGATCGCTCTGCTGGGAGCGATTGTGGTATGTACAGTGCTGGGAATCACGATTGAGAGGATAGCCTACCGGCCTTTGAGGGGCGCGTCCTCTCCGCTGGCGGTGCTGATCACGGCCATCGGCGTCAGTTATCTGCTGCAGAACGTGGTGCTGCTGGTCTTTGGTTCCGCGCCGAAGAGCTTTCCTTCCCTGGTGCCGGTTCCGGATCTGAAACTGGCAGGCGGGGCACTGACGATCTCCGGGGAGACGATTGTGACAATCTTAAGCAGTGTGGTGATCATGACAGTGCTGACACTGTTTATCAACCGCACGAAGGTTGGACAGGCGATGCAGGCCGTCGCGGAAGATAAGGACGCGGCGCAGCTGATGGGCATCAACGTAAACAGCACAATCGGTTTGACCTTCGCCATCGGTTCCGGGCTGGCGGCAGTCGCCGGTGTGCTTTTATGTTCTTCCTATCCGTCCCTGTCCCCGTATACCGGCTCCATGCCCGGGATTAAGGCCTTTGTCGCCGCAGTTTTCGGCGGGATCGGTTCGATTCCCGGGGCCATGATCGGCGGCATTCTGCTTGGCATCATCGAGATTCTGGGGAAAGCGTACATCTCCTCGCAGCTGGCGGATGCCATCGTGTTCGCTGTGCTGATCGTGGTGCTGCTTGTGAGACCGACCGGGCTGCTGGGCAAACAGGTTCCGGAGAAAGTGTAGGTGCGGATGATGAAAAATAAAAATTTTAGAAGCAATCTCATCACATACGGAATGGTGATCGCCGCGTTCGCCGTGGTACAGATTTTACGCTCCACCGGCCATATCTCCAGCCTGCTGGAGGGACTTCTGGTGCCGATCTGCACCTATGTCATTCTGGCGATCTCCCTGAATCTGGTCGTCGGCATCTCGGGCGAGCTAAGCCTGGGACACGCGGGGTTTATGTGCGTGGGCGCATTCGCAGGCGCTTTCTTTACCAAGTGCATGCAGGAAGTAATTCCTATAAGCGGTTTGCGGTTCGCGATCGCAGTGCTGGTCGGCGCCGTCGCGGCGGCGGTATTTGGCATTCTGATCGGAATCCCTGTGCTGCGGCTGCGGGGGGACTATCTGGCGATTGTAACCCTGGCATTCGGGGAGATCATCAAAAACGTGATCAACGTGTTTTACATCGGCCGCGACAGCGCAGGGTTTCATATCTCCATGAAGGATCAGTTTTCTCTGGGGATGGAGGCGGATGGCCAGATCATCTTAAACGGTCCCCAGGGCATCACGGGCGTTCCCAAAGATTCCAGCTTTTTCGCCGGTGTGATTCTGATTCTGATTACTCTGTTTATTGTGCTTAACCTGATCGATTCCCGTGACGGGCGGGCCATCAAGGCGATCCGCGACAACCGCATCGCGGCCTCCTCCATCGGGATCAATATCACCAAGTATAAACTGATGGCCTTTACCGTGTCGGCGGCTCTGGCGGGCATGGCGGGGGCGCTCTACTCCCACAACCTGGCGACGCTGCAGGCTTCGAAGTTCAACTTCAATACCTCCATTCTGGTGCTGGTGTTTGTGGTGCTGGGCGGCATCGGAAATATCCGCGGATCCATCATCGCGGCCGTGATCCTGACGGCGCTGCCGGAGATGCTGCGGTTTTTGTCCGATTACCGGATGCTGATCTATTCGATCGTTCTGATCGTGATGATGCTTTTAAACTGGGCGCCGAAGGCGCTGGAATACAGGGAGCGCTTCCTGGATCGCTTCTTCCATAAAGCCGCGAAGGGAGGCGAATGAGATGGCTCTGATGCTGGAGGTCCGGAATCTGGGCATTTCTTTCGGCGGCCTGCGGGCGGTGAACGCATTTGACCTGAAAGTGGAAAAGGGAGAGCTCTACGGGCTGATCGGCCCGAACGGCGCGGGCAAGACGACGGTCTTTAACCTGCTGACCGGCGTGTACAAACCGGACGAGGGAGTTGTACTTTTAGACGGCGAGGATATCACCGGCAAGCCGACCATCGAGATCAACAAGGACGGCATTGCGCGGACGTTTCAGAACATCCGGCTTTTTAAGGCCATGTCGGTGCTCGATAACGTCAAGGCGGGGCTGCACAACGAGTTTCGGTATTCCACGCTGGCGGGGATTTTCCGTCTTCCCTCCTACCGCAAAACAGAGAAGGCGATGGATGAGCGGGCGATGGAGCTTCTGCATGTGTTTGGTCTTGACGGGGAAGCGGACGCTTTAGCCGCCAATCTGCCCTACGGCAAGCAGCGCAAGCTGGAGATCGCCCGGGCGATGGCGACTGATCCGAAGCTTCTGCTTCTGGATGAACCCGCGGCCGGCATGAATCCGCACGAGACGGAGGAACTGATGGAGACGATCCACTTTGTGCGCGATCATTTTCAGATGACGATTCTGCTGATTGAGCACGATATGAAGCTGGTAGCCGGGATCTGTGAGGAACTGACCGTCCTGAATTTCGGCGAGGTGCTCTGTCAGGGAAAAACAGCGAAGGTTTTAAGCAATCCGCAGGTGATCACGGCGTATCTGGGAGAATAGGGGGATAGGACATGGCGATGCTGGAAATCAAGGACCTGGAGGTATACTACGGTGTAATCCAGGCGATCAAAGGGGTTTCCTTTGAGGTGAACCAGGGAGAGATCATTGCCCTGATCGGAGCCAACGGCGCCGGAAAGACAACTATTCTCCATACGATTACCGGACTGCTTACCCCGAAGAAGGGCAGTGTGCTTTTTGAGGGGAAGGAGATTACCAAAATCCCGGCGCACAGGATCGTGAAGCTGGGAATGGCGCATGTGCCGGAGGGGCGGCGGGTGTTCGCCCAGCTGACCGTGTACCAGAATCTGCGCATGGGGGCGTATACGAGGAAGGACAAGGATGAGGTGGAGGAGAGCCTGGAGGCTGTCTACAAACGCTTTCCCCGTCTGCAGGAGCGGCGCAATCAGATCGCGGGGACCTTATCCGGCGGCGAGCAGCAGATGCTGGCTATGGGCCGGGCTTTAATGTCCAAACCGCGCATCATTCTCATGGATGAGCCGTCGATGGGGCTTTCCCCGATTCTGGTAAACGAGATCTTTGATATCATTCAGAGCGTAAACGCCGGGGGAACCACCGTCCTTTTAGTGGAACAAAACGCGAAGAAGGCTTTATCCATCGCCGACCGGGCCTACGTATTGGAGACCGGAAAGATCGTGATGAGCGGAGACGCAGAGAAACTGCTGAACGACGCTTCGATCAAGAAAGCGTATCTGGGGGAGTAAACGAAGAAGCATAACCGGGGGAATAAGAAGGAGAGAGGAGGGTTCTTATGGGCAATATCGTAGTGACGATCGCCAGGCAGTACGGCAGCGGCGGCAAGACCATTGGGGAAATGCTGGCGAAAGATCTCGGTATCCGGGCGTATAACCGGGAGATTCTGCGTCTGGCATCCGAGGACAGCGGCATCAGCGAGGCGCTGTTTAACCAGGTGGACGAAAAGCTGAAAAACACCACGCTGTTTGGCATCATGCGCCGGGAGTACAAGGGAGAGCTGATTCCGCCGGAGAGCGAGAATTTTATCTCCAATCAGAATCTGTTCAATTATCAGGCGAAGATCATCAAAGGGCTGGCGGAGACGGAGTCCTGCGTGATCATCGGCCGCTGCGCCGACTATATTCTGAAAGGGAATCCGTACCTTGTCAGCGTGTTTGTGCATGCCGGTCCGGAATACTGCCTAAAGCAGGCGATTGAGCGCGGCGCCCGCACCGGGAAGGATGTCGAGAAATTCATTCAGAAGACGGATAAATACCGGGCGGATTATTATCACTACTACACCGGGCAGGTGTGGAATGATGCGAAGAACTATGACCTGTGCCTAAACAGTGAGCGTCTGGGCTTTGAAGGCTGTGTGGAGGCGATCAAGGCCTATATCCGCATCCGCTTTGGAGCGGACTCCTGTTAAATCCGGTGAAAAAGGCTGCCTGCTTTCGGCTTTGTGCGCCTGCCAAAACGGGCGGGATTACTTAACGGTGAGTGAAAAGAGCCCGCAGAAGGAAGAAAACAAAGGTCCTAAAAGTCAGAGAAACAGGAAGACTTTCAGGCACGAATCCGAAAAACGGAAGACCGAAAGAACAAAAGAACAGAATATCGGAAAACCTGAAAAAGCAGAGAAACCCTTCCTGCATCGGGAGGAAAACACAAGGCGAATGAGGAGCTGGGGAAGATGATGAAAAAACTGGCGATCGGCAATGATCATGTGGCGGTCGAGATGAAGCGGGAACTGCAGCAGTATCTGGAAGAGAAAGGCTACGAAGTCATCAACGTGGGAACGGACAGCACGGAGAGCTTCCATTATCCGGTCAGCGGCTACAGGGTGGCAAAGATGGTGGCGAACGGGGAAGTGGACGGCGGAATCCTGATCTGCGGAACCGGCGTAGGAATCTCCCTGACGGCCAACAAAGTGAAGGGCATCCGCGCCTGTGTCTGCAGTGAGCCGTATTCCGCGAAACTGTCCAAAGAACACAATGATACGAACATCATCGCTTTCGGCGCCCGTGTGATCGGCATCGAGATGGCCAAGATGATTGTGGATGAATGGCTGAACGCGGAATTCTTAGGAGGCCGTCATCAGACGAGGGTGGATATGATCATGGAGGTGGAGGCTACGCAGGAGTTAAAGGCGAGCGAGACTTCCAAAGCGTGAGCATACGAACAGCAAAAGGACAGGGGCATCGTTGCGCAAGGATACGGCGGTGCCCCTGTCTGTTTGGTCTGGTCATTGATTAGGAATGCCCGGGGAGCAGAAACAGGGAATGGCTTCAAGGAGGGCAAACGGGTTTGGCAGCGGCGAAGGCGCAGTTCTTAAAGCAGGGAAGTTTTGTATTTGTTTGATAAACGAACACTTATTCTGGGAAAACGATCTTTAAGAAACCGGGGAGGACAGCCCGAAATGGTCAAAAAAAATAAGCCTGCCCTAGAGCAGGTTTTTTAAAGGATCTTTGGAGGTCTCTTAAGATACTTTTCAGGAACAGAGGGACTTTAATGACCTATCCAGCGTCTTTTGGCCAGTTTCTTCGAAAAATGCCAAGGGAGTCAAACGGCTTTCCCGTCTTTTAACGCATGCGGTTACGATACAGGATCTTCGCAGGCAGGTTTCCCCTCCTGCACGTTCCATGGCGTACAATATCCAGCATCTCCTGAAGCGCATGGAGGAGATTTACGTCATCAAGCTTTATATCCATACGCTCTGCCCAAAGCTCCAGGCAGCGGTAGGATGCTGCGATATCCATAATGATCGGCATCGCAAAGCTTGGCAGCATACGGCACGACGTCAGAAGGGTGCTGCGGGATAAACGTCTATGGAGCGGATAATAGGTTCCCTTCTCACAGTCAAAGCCGAATTCGTCCGCGTAATGGGTGCTGTCGTACACAAAGCGGCGGAAAGGCTCCTCGAGGAGATAAATCTCAAGCATTGCCTGCTCCTTATCCTCAGCCCTGGAAAGTTCCCCGCGCTTAAAATCAGCGCCCAGGATCCCCCTGTAGACTTCTTTCAGCCTGGTCTGTTCTTCCCTGGCGTACAGTAAGATCAGATCCGCGGGATTGCACGCCTCCCGGTTCTCATAGAAGCGTTTCGCGAGGTGGATTCCCTCTTCCTCCAGCACTGCCAGCACCAGGTTGGTCAGGTACGTGAAGCCGTCCGAATGCCTGATTATGGCATCCTCAATCGGGATATCCGCGAAGAGATCTTCCCTGTCCCACATTCCGCGGGGGCTGAGGTTTACAGGCCTTTCCGTGCGGATGATATTCCAGCGCTCCTGGATTGTCTGGTAGGCCTTTTCACAGAATTCGCGGGATTTTCCGCTCCACCTCACGCAGTCCTCGATCAGATAGTGATAGAAGATCGGGGTCACGTTGTGATAGCGTGCGTAGAAATCGTTCCACTCTTCTGTGGTAGTGCCACGTTCCGGAGCGTTCTCGTAGAAGACCTTCAGCACGATATACTTTTCGACCGGATCCATTGCCATGAAGCTAGCGGAGGCGAAGATTTCCGGCGCGAGTGATACATAGTGGTTTTCTCCTGAATATCCGGTGATGAAATTATTGCCGTTCAGCTGCACGTACCAGATCGCGTCCTCGTCGCGGACGGAACCCGCGCTCTTGAAGGCGGTGATGATCTCATGGTCCATCAGCCACCGCATGAGATCCGGGAAGGTGGAAAGACTGCAGTGAATGGCGCCGCACAGGATATGGGCGTTCGTGCAGGTGTGACCGGAAATGTTCTGGTTTCTTGCCAGATAGAGGACAGCCGACATCTGCGGCCCGCTCACATCGAGTTCTCCCAGCCGGTTAAGCAGGGTGAGTTTGATCTTCCGGCAGCCTTTTAAGCCTGCAAGCAGTTTCCCGGGAGTTTTTTTCGCCGCGGCCTCGAGGGCTTCGGCCTGCAGTTTCGGCCAAAACGTCCTGTACAGTTCGCTCATGCATACCTCCTTACGCAAAGCGTCATCGTTCCGGGAGACAGCCGGATTCGAATACGCGGGCCGCGGATCCTGGAAGGTTTCTCCCACATTCCGCGCCGCTTCTTCGATCGCCCCGGGAATCCCGTTTTTTTCAGCCAGTTCCTTGTCGTACATACGTATCTCTCCTTTCGTTTTATGCTGGGCGGCTTAAGGATGCGCCTGTTTCACCGCCGCTTTGTTGGTGAGCCGCTTCCGTCTGACGCGTCCGGCGTCTTTCTGAGCTTGAGAATCTCCCTCACGAAACCGATGTCTAACGCAGGACCGAAAACGTGCTCTATATACAGTATGTCAGATTTCTGAAAAAAATTTCATCTGTTTGCAGGTTTTTTTCAGACCGCGTGGGATGAGTATGGAACATATGTTCAGAACATATTTTTCAAGCGGAACTGAAAAACACACGGAAAGCAGCAGGAGAAAGAATCCGCATGACTTTTCTTTCGATTGCTTTTCCCCATCTGTTATGGCATTCTGCAAAAGAAGAAACTGGCAGGAGGCAGTGATATGGTTCACGAAACAAAGTCAATTGAGTATTTCCAGAGGGAACTGGAACAGCTTCAGGCAGGGCAGACGATTCATCAAATGATTCAGGCGTCAAAAGGTGATTACGGATTGTTCCGCTGCTTCGCAGCTTCCACAATCCTGCTCAACATTCTTAAATTCTGGGGCCCCGTCTTAAGCTCCGCTTATGGTCGGTTAAACATGTGCCCAAGCACACAGCCCCCACTTCTTACGTCTGTTGGGGCGCGTCAATAAGCCTTTTCACCCACCGGCATGCTTTGTATACCGTGGGCTCAGGCTTTTGACGCTGTAATCATCAAATCCGCGCCTGGCGGTACGCGCTTCTATGGTTCTTGCCTGCATTGCGGGAGAAAAACGCAAAAGCGTTGCCGGGAGGTTTCACAAAAGCGAAGGCACGGTGAGCAAATGGAAGAAAATTTTTTTCAGGAGGGCGTCGAGGGCCTTAAAAATAGGCCGCGGGAGCACTCGTGCAGCAAGTACGGGGAGCCATTTCGGGAAAAGCTGCTGGCAGTGCTCCAATCAGATCCTCCGGAAGGAGAAAAGTATTGGACAAGGCGACTCCTGGCGGAAACTTTGGGAGTGACCCAATATGTGGTCCACAGATATCTCCAGGCTGAGGGAATCTGCCTCATGGATCAAAGGCCGGGCAGGAAAGAGACTTCTTCGCCGGAAATGGATTCTTCTCAGGCCGCGGATGGTTCCAGGCCGCAGTCAGAAAAGGACATCCCGGAGGAGGTGCCAGCTGCTTTGGCTCACCTTTTGGAGGATCGAACGGAGTCTTTGGCTGGGAAGGACAGCGGGGACGATTCTTATGGCCTGGAAGTCACTATCCGGATCGTTCGCAGGGATGGAACAGCTGCGGCACAGGCTGCGAAGCGCAGCGAGGAATGGTTTCCTGGAGCGGATTCATTCCATGGGGCTGCCCTCGAGGAATTCCGCGGAGACTTTGATCAGCATGAAAAAGCCCAGACAGGCGCCTTTAAGAAAGCTCTGGGAGCGGTGACGGAGGATTTCTTCAACTCGCTCTCAGAAGAGCACGGATAGGAAGAGACTTCATTTTTCCAGTCATCCCCGTGAGATGAACACGGAACCTGGCAGACTGCTCATCCGGATACCGTCGCTGCCGGATTGAAACCCAAAGAGTGTATCTTAAGCATTGGCCAGGAAGAAGTGCTTACTTTTGCCTGTCGGCCATGTCCTATGAGCAGGCGGCGCAGTCTGTCAATCGTCTGCAGCACCGCCCGGAGAAGGACGGGGTATGTAAAAATACGGTTTCCGACTATATTGCCGGTACAGGGGAGGATATCCTCCCAAAAGCTGGCTGCCGCGGATGAGATTCTGATCGGGTACGGATTTGATCCGGAAACCTTTGCGCCGGCGAAGGAGGATGCCAGACACGCGGTATCTATTTATATCGAAGAAGTTGGTGTTCCCGCCGGAAAGAAAATCGGGCGGAAGAAGATTTACCTGGGAAAGACGGGGCGACAGATTCGAAGGAATAGGTGAAAAATAAGGTTGTCAGGATTCAAAGCGGACAGCACTCTACCAGATCTACGCGGAGAGCGGGAAGAATGCGTATAAGCAGCTTTTGGCGGTTCTTATCGTGAACGGACTTTTGAACGAAATCGCTGCGCGGAAAGATTCTGATTTTCTTTTTCGACGGCGCACAGACCGTTTCGGATGCTTTAGCGAAGAGCTTCCCTTATCTTCCTTATCGTCTTTGTCTTGACTGGTATCATCTTGAAAAGACGACACAGAAACTTTTATCCCTGGCCGTCAGGGGAAAGAAAGAGGAGAGTGACAGGATTCTTAAAGAAGAAAATATGCGGCTGTGGGCGAGAACTATCGATGACGCGGTCAGTTACATTTGGGGTCTTCCAGAGCGGAATGTCAAAGACACGGCCGCGATTGAGGAAACCATGAGCTGGCGGGAAAAGGAAAGGCTGTACATTAGCGGTTACACCCTTTGGCCTTGGCTGGGATACCGCGCCGCGGACCGTGACAGCCTGGTGACGAACCGGCAGAGGAATAAGGGGATGTCCTGGAGCGGTCAGGGAAGTGTAAGCCCTGCCTCGACCACCGCTTTGATTCAGAATCAGGAACTGGAAGATTTTCTGCGGCATCGAACAGTGACCTTACAGTTTCGGTAATGAAAGGAAGCTTCCTTTAAGGGGAGGGGGGTGAAAGCAGGATTTTATGTGCTGCTGTCTTTCGTTGGCTCTTTTCGGCCAAATTCGCCCGGCCGGATGGCCGGGCAGGAGTTTTCAGCCTAAGCGGAAGGTTTTTAACGCATCGGCGATGGAACGGTGAAAGCCGGAGGAGACACCTAAGGTGCGCTCGGGGAGCTTTAAGTCCAGGATTTCGGCCTGCACACCGACATTTCCGAGAAACGAATGATACCCTAAAGAGCAGACCATATCCATCTGCGTCGGGCAGTTGAGACTCCGGTAAGTGTCTAAAAGATCAAATCCGACCGCCTCACACTTCGCTCCGCGAAGTTTCACGGAATTGCCCTTCATTTCCCGGTAGAAGTTCATTTTGTCCGGCACCAGCTTAAAGTTTCGCACACAAAAGACGATGGGAGGGTTGCCATTGCCGAACGGGACGTAGGACTGCAGATCCTCGGCAGTCTTTACGATCTCTCCCGCGGAGATGTCCATGTCAAAGGAAAGAACGTCCGGTTTCTCCACCCAGGGAGTCATAACTTCCTGCATCAGGGAAGTGAACAAAGACAGCTTTTCCTTCTGCACAGTCACGCCTGCCGCCTGCGCGTGGCCGCCGTATCCCAGAAAGATGTCAGGACGCAGGGAATTTACCTGATCCAGCGCTTCCTTGACGTTGTCCCTTCCGGAAGATCTCGCGGATCCTTTCAGGAAATGTCTGCTCTGCGTCAGAACAAAGGCGGAGGCGTTGAACTGCTCTGAGAGTTCTCCGGCCACCAGCCCCACGATTCCCTCCGGAGTCTGCGGATCGAAAATCACAATCGGATTTTTGCCGTACAGGTTTTCTTCCTCCATGATCGAGAGGGCGCGGTCCACGGCATTTTCTTTCAGGAGCTTGCGCTCTTCGTTGATTTTTTCCAGCTTCTGCGCGTATCCCGCGGCGATGTACGGCTCCTGTGTCAGCACGGCAGTTAAGGAGATGGCCGCGCCGTCGTCGTAGAGCCTGCCCGGGGCGTTTAACATGGGGGCGATCTGAAAACCGATATCCGACTCGTTTAGAATGTTGCCGGTTTTGGTCAGATCGATCACCGCCTGCAGTCCCGCGGTTACCTCTCCCCTTCCGATATGGTACATGCCTTCCTGGTAAAGGAGGCGGTTGTCCCCGGTCAGCGGGACAACGTCCGCGATCGTGGCGATCGCTGCCAGGGAGGATATTTTTGCCAGCACCTCCGGGTCGGAACTTAACAGCCCCGCGATCCGGCAGACCAATCCGGCGCCGCAGTAATCCCTATAAGGGGTTCCGTTTATGCTGCTTTTGCAGATCATTTCATCCGGGACTTTCGGATCCACAATCAGATCCGCGTCGGGAAGCCGGATCTGCCCGTTTGCGACGACCGGCAGATGGTGGTCGATGATGTAGACCGGAATCCCCTTTTTCCTGGCTTCCGATACCGCATCGATGGCGGCGATTCCGTTGTCCACGGTCACGATCGCCCCTTCCCGCACTTCCTCCACAATCTTTTTATTCAGTCCGTACCCTTCACTCATCCTTCTGGGAAGGCGTAAAGAAACGTACTTCGCTCCGGCGGAGACTAAGGACAGGTACAGTTCGGCGCAGGCGCAGACACCGTCCGTGTCATAGTCCCCGATGATGGTGATCGGCGTTCCGCTTTTCGCCAGCCGTTTCAGCTGCGCCGCCATCGGTTCCGCGTTGGGAATCACGTAATCCGAGCGGGGATGTAAAAATTCGTCAGCCAGTCCGAAAGTGTTGGCGTTTACCGCGTCATGCACGGACGCGAAGTTTCTGCTTCTCCATTCCATAGAAGATCTCTCCTTTCTTTTTCTGCCGGGCAGCGGGGAATTTCCCTTATTTTCCCCGGCGTGTTGGATGGTTTCGCTGCATACGGCTGTTTCGGGGGCGAAACTTCTCTCCGCTTATGGGGTAAGCCCGCAGGTGTGCCCGCATTCCGGGAAGACTTTCGGGCAGATCCCCCGACCGGGTTGCTTCCCTGCCCTTGGTCTTAGGTTCTCTGAAGGGTAAGCGAAGGCGCCGATGAAAAGTGAGGCTGCCGCTTAAAGGCCTTCCGGCTGACAGGAACATCGGTGCGCAGCCGTTAAGAAGCCGTTCTGAATCTACCATGTCCCAATTTTTCCAAACCGGTTTTCTGCGCATAATAATTTCTCCTCTCACCCTCCGAGAAAAACCAGGACTTCTTTTCCCCGTCCCGCACGAATGCCGGACAGTGGTTCTGCCGCCCCGGTACATTTCCTTTCCCTGTTTCGGGCGCGTGCGCGGGAGCAGTGTTTTGTCAGCCGACGCCAGCTTTCCTTAAAGCTGCCAGGGTTAAGAAACCTATCGGAAAATGGGGGATTAGTGCGTTTCGCAAATCTTCTTTTTCCTTGACAAAACCCATGGGGGATGGCATAATCACAGACACAAAGTCAAATTTTCCATTCATAAGTTTTTTTCGGCTCGGAAACCCACCTCCCTTTAGGGGGTGGGAGGAGAGCCGCTCCTTTCAGTTCTGTGACTCAATATAATACTGAATAGTTACTGATGACACTTTCCCGATACTGCGGGCGAAATATCTGTCTGACCAAAAAACAATTTTTTTTCAATCGTATGGTCTTTGTCGGTTTCCATCATAATAATCTCATGACGATGGCAATAAATTTCCATAAAATTTATATTTTTCCTTGACAGTTCGTTGATAAAATTATATAGTATACATTAGTGAATGGCAATGGCAGGGAGGTTGTGTGATGCAGTCTATTACGGTTACAGCTAAAATCCAATTAATCGTGTCAGACGAGGAGAAAGCTATTCTCGACGATACGGGCAATGCGTACTGTGATGCCTGTAATTATGTCTCAGGGTACATTTTTGAGAGTCACAATCTCAATCAGTTTGCAATAAACAACGATCTGTATTATTTTCTGCGGGAGAAGTTCGGTCTTAAGTCGCAGATGACACAATCAGTTATCAAGACTGTCATAGCCAGTTACAAAACGATTCTCAAAACCCAGGACGAGTGGGTCCGGCCGTTGTACAAGAAATCACAATATGATCTCGTCTGGAACAGAGATTACTCTCTCAAAGAGGGATATTTCTCACTTAACACGCTCAATGGACGTATCAAGCTTGCTTACTTTTCAAAGGGTATGGAAAAGTATTTTGACCGTGACACTTACCGGTTCGGTACTGCCAAACTCGTCAGTAAACATGGCAAATACTTTCTGCATATCCCTGTTACTTATGAAGTTGAGGAATGCATTGATGCTGATATCTGCAACGTAGTGGGTGTTGACAGAGGAATCAACTTTATTGTTGTCACTTATGACAGTAAACATAAATCTGGCTTTGTAAGCGGCAGGACAGTCAAACAGAAGCGAGCACACTACAAAAATTTTCGCAGGGGGCTTCAGCAAGTCCATACGCCATCGTCAAGACGAAGACTCAAAGCTGTCGGTCAGCGAGAAACCCGTTGGATGCAGGATGTCAATCATTGTGTATCGAAGGCACTCGTTGAAGAGAATCCGGAGCACACACTTTTCGTTCTTGAGGACTTAACTGGTATTCGCAGCGCAACTGAAAAGGTGTGTATCAGAAATCGTTACATAAGCGTAAGCTGGTCGTTTTATGACCTTGAGCAGAAGCTGAATTACAAAGCAGCCCAGCATAAGGATAAAGTGATTAAGGTCAATCCTGCTTACACGAGTCAGTGCTGCCCGATATGCGGACACACAGAAAAGGCTAACCGTGACAAAAAGAAACACCTCTTTACTTGCAAAAATTGTGGTTACCACTCTAACGATGACCGTATTGGAGCAATGAATCTGTATCGCATGGGAATCAGTTTAGTACCGGATACAGTTGCAGGCGAGTAAATCTTTCCTGCAAGGGGCGCAGTCAACCGTCCCACGATGTAACGCCGCTTTAGGTAATACCTATTGAGGTTAAAGGTCGGAGATAAGCACCGTCAGGTGCAAGTCGTTACTACGACTGGGCAGTTACAAGCCCATTCCCTTTAGGGACTGGGCAGTTGACTTCATCTTGCGTATTGTTGTGGCAGCAGCCGTTCCCTGTGGGGACAGACATATCTGATAGGAGGTATGGCAATGGTAACGAGAAAAATCAGGCTGAGAGAGGTACAGGACGTAAAGGATTTTGTGAATGCTGCTGAAGAATGTGATTATGACGTTGATATCTGGTATAACCGCATCATCATCGATGCGAAATCACTGATGGGGGTGTTAAGCCTGGATCTTTCCAAGGATCTGACTGTGAAATACAGCGAGGAGGACGTTCAGTTTACTGATGTCCTGAAAAAGTACGCGGTTTCTTAAGGCAGCCGCGTTATAAGACGCGGGAAAACTCAAACGGCTAACTGTAAGATCCCGTATGATGCGGGAGAGCAGAAAGCGGAGGCATCTTTTGACGCGTAAGACGGCAGGATGCCTCTTTTTTTGTGCCGCTCTTTCGGCTCAGCGCGTGGAAGAAGGGAACGGGAAAAAGAAAATGGACGCTTGGGAGCTTAAGGGGAGAGGGCGTCAGGAGAGCTCCACGAACCCCTTCCGAAATATTTTTTGGATGTTGAGGAATCCGGGAAAAAATGATATGATAAGATGGTCAACAGGGTTGAAATTTTAGGAAGGTTCACGGAGGCGGGAAGATGATATTCAGTATTCTGGAAGATGGGAAAGAGGAGTTTGGCAGGTATTCCACCGATCAGCTCTTTCATCAGATCAAGGAGGCCCCTGCCCGGTTTTCTGAGAAGAAGCTGGACCTTATAGAAGATCCCAGTTTTGTGGAGTATCTTGATCAGCTGATGAAAAAATACCATTGTACGCCGGGACAGATGATCATCCGCAGCTGCTTAAGCAAGCCGTTTGTCTATCAGATCCTTAAAGGGGAACGGATTCCGGGGCGGGATGTGATCATCCGCATCAGCCTGTCCATGAAGGCGGACGTGGATGAGACGCAGCATCTTCTGACTCTGGCGGGGAAGGGAGCGCTGTATCCCAAGGTACGCAGAGACGCGGCGATCTTATGCTGCATCGAGGGGCACAAGGATCTGGAAGAGACTTCGCTGTTTCTGGAAAAGCACGGCGAAAAGAAATTGCTGTAAGGGGTTCAGGCTTTATGGGCACGGAAGATAAAAACGAGGCAGACAGGGAAGAAGAGCGCTTTCTGGAGCTGTACCGGCAGGAGATGGCGCTTCCGTCGTACTTACGGGACAGTTATGAGATCGCTTCCTGTCTTTCCTGGAAGGAAGAAGAGCAGGTCTATCTGCTGCGGGACCGGCGAAACAGAAGCTGGATTTTAAAGAGGGCCTCCGGCAGAGCGCGGGATATCCTGAAAAAAGAGGCTGAGAATCTGAAAAGTCTCAGCTTTTCTTTTTTGCCCCAGTGTGTGTTCTGGCGGGAAGAAGAAGGCGTAGGGTGGCTTTTGCGGGAGTATATCCCCGGTGATACCCTCTGGGAGATTGTGGAGCGGGAAGGTCCGATGAGTGTGGAGAGGGCCGGAGAGCTGCTTGGCCGACTCTGCGAGATGATCGCTCAGCTGCATGAGTGTGATCCGCCGGTGATCCACCGGGATTTAAAGCCCCAGAACATTGTCCTTACTCCGGAAGAGAATCTCTATCTGATCGATGTGGAAACGGTGCGGGAGTTTAAGGAAGACTCCGGGTATGATACGGTTTTTGTCGGTACCAGGCCGACCGCCGCGCCGGAACAGTACGGATATAGGCAGACAGACTGCCGCACGGATGTCTATGCGCTGGGCGTGGTGTACCGTTACCTGCTGACAGGAAGCTTTGTGAAGCCGGATCCCGGGACGATGGAGGAGCTGTCGCCTGCCTGTCTGCAGGTGGTGGAAAAGTGCACACAGATGGATCCCGTGAACAGGTATCAGAACTGCCGGGAGTTAAAGTCCGCGATTCTGCGGATCCCGGCGGATGGGCAGGCAGTGGAGCCTGAGAGGAAAGGAAAGCACCGGAAAGGAGCGGTCCTTGCCGGACTGCTTATGCTTCTTATCGTTTTGGGCATTGGGATCTATTTTGGGTGGCGTCAGAGCCCCTACACGTTTCATTCGGAAATGATTGAACAGGCGGTGAGAGAGCAGCTTGGGAAAACATCCGGAGAACTGATCCGCAGGAAGGATCTGGCCCAGATTAAGGAGTTGAGGATCTGTGGCAGCCACATCCTTCTTAAGGAAGATGAACATACGCAAAATGGACGATCGCATTCGATAAATGGGCAGGTAATAGACCCGGATTCTGGAACCATCCGCGATCTGACAGACGTATCCCGCATGAGCAGCCTGGAGACGCTGGTGCTGGACAGACAGCTGTTTACCGATCTTGCTCCCCTGGAGGATCTGCCTTTAAAGAGACTCAGTCTGGGAGACACTCCCGTTGAGGAATTTTCCGCGCTCACTTCCCTGAAAGAACTGGAGGAACTATACGTTGCCGGGACAAAGTTTTCGGATCTTGCGCTCCTGCAGGACCTTCCGGAATTAAAGGTCCTGGATATCAGCGGGACTTCGGTAGAGGAACTGGCCCCTCTGGAAGGGATGGAGGTGGAGGAACTGATCGCTTTTGATATGAAGCCGATGGATACAGCGGTGCTGGAGCGTCTTTCCCTGAGAAAGCTGATGATTCATTCCTTCAGCAGTGAGATGGAAGAGACGGTTGGGCGAATGACCTCTCTGCAGGAGCTTACGATGTACAATTATGGGCAGACTACGCTGGAACCCCTTCTGGGCCTGAAAAACTTAAACAGTCTTGACCTGTTCGGCGGATGGCTGAAGTCTCTTGACGGCATTGAGGAATTTAAGAATCTGAGGAACCTGGTCATCGGAGGCACTCTGGTCACGGATCTGTCTCCGCTGGAGAACGTGACGGAGATGAGTACCCTTTGCGTAGACAATACCGGAGTTTATGATTTCTCAGTGATTGCCGATTTGCCGTATCTGCGGTGGATGAAGATAGACCAGACACAGGAAGAGAGCCTGTATGAGGCAGTGTCGTTCCCCGGATTTGCTCTGGAGGTAACAGAACGGAAAGTGGAATAAGGAAAATCACAAAAACAACAAAAATCTCTTCGAGTATGCAGCCTGCATACCAATTTTCCAGGAAATAAGTTTAGTATAAGATCTGAATAAAAGTTGGCTGTGTACATGCAGGGAAATCAGGTCCTCCCGCATGTCAATTTCCACAGCCGCACAATAGGAGGGATTGCTATGAAAAAAGGCAGTATCTGGAAACGGGCAGCCGCGTGGGGACTGACGCTTGCCCTGCTGATGGGGGACAGTGCCCTTGTCACGTTCGCCGGGGAGATCGAAGGAGATCTCTTTGAGGACGAAGTGGTAGTCGAATCCGTGTCGGAGGGGGCGACACTGGAGGATGTGTCCGGGCAGCCGGAAGTACCGGAAGAGGCACAGGAGGATGCCGCAGCAGAGCTGATAGAGGGCGGAGATATCCTGCTGGAGGAAGTGCCGGAAGAGCCGGCAGTTCCAGAGATACCGGCAGAACCGGAAGTTCCGGAGGAAGAACCGCTTGAGGAAGCAGTACCGGAGGATGTTGTTCTTCAGGATTCCCTGCCGGAAGGAGAAGAACCGGTTTCTGAGGAGATCGAGACCGAGGATTCGCTTTTCGAGGAAGAGGAAGATGCCCTGGAGGAGCAGAACCTGAGCGCAGACGGTGCGGCTTCGTATGAGTATTACTTCACTTCTGGTGTATTCGATCCATATTATCATAACAGGATGGTTGTTGGGGAAGATTTATGGTTTGGGCATGACGTGTACTTTAATGGCGTTAACGATGATGGGGATGAAGTCGATGGCTGGACGGAATTTACCCTTGAGGTAACCGATGAAAATATTTTACGCCCATATAGGGATGATGACGGCAACTGGCATGTTGAAGCTCTGGCTGCTGGTCAGGCACAGCTTCGCTTTGTCTATGAAAAAGCGGAGGGAGACAGCGGTGACGGGGTTCAAACGTTTGATGTTGAAGTACGAGATGATTATAAATATTTTATGAATCCGCTTTATCCAATAGATGATAATTACCTTCTGGCAGGCGAAACAATGACCATTGGATTTGCTGTTCGCAGAGCTAGTTTCCAGCAGGACCAGGGTTGGGTGGAAGAGGAACTTGACAATTATCAGGTGTCCTATGATGTTTCTGAAGCGGGACGCTACGAAGAAGATGGGAGCAGCACAAAAGTAGATTGGGAGGAACTCGTGGAAATCACTACCTCGGATGATGGTAAATCTCTGGTTATTAAATCTACTGGAACACCGGGTTGGATTTATGGTGAGGCAACGGCTGAGATATCTCTGGAAGATGGAACGAAGGAATCCTGTGATTATGATTTTTATGTAGATGTACAGGGCGGCTATTATCGGTTGAACGTGGAACCGGAAGGGATGACGAAAGAGGAGTTTTGGGATGTTGCTCCAGGGAAAAAGGTAACGTTTACTCCAAGGTTATACTGGATCACAAATACTGGTGACGAACTGCTGAACGATGTCAAATTTGCACTGACAGACTGGGACCCTAATGATTTTTCTATCACTTATGGGAATTCCGAAACGTCATACACAACGGATAGTGGTATGGTAGATACGGATTCTTTCCAAATCGTTAAGAAAGTGCCCTGGGGAACGGGTTTGAATGTGATTGCCTATCGTCCGAAAAATCAGGATGACCCGGATGGAGAATATGAGGAAGTTTTTGGAACTGGAATCCAATTTTATGATCATGACTACAGCGCCTGGTTTGACAATCTGCGTGGTGATAATGGTGGATGGACCTGGATGTTTACAGATGAGCAGTATAAGCTCAGCCTGAATACAGAAAACTTGGATGACCTTAAAGAAGATGTCAGATACGAATGGACAATCGGAACATATACGGACGAAGGTGATGACAGTAAGTTTATTCCATCTGAATCGAGCAGCAACTATTTTGAAGAATCGGAAGACGGACATACCATTACTTTGAATGGAGAACTTCTTAAGGATGAGTATGGGCAGGATTCGGGATTAGGAGGTTTCCAAGTAAACCTGGTAATCTACATTAATAATGTGAATGTCTCTGAACGTGATTTGTGGGTGGAGTTGCGTGAACTGGAATACTCGGTGGAATGGCCTTATACTGATCCATGGGACTTAGACATTTTTTCAGGAGATGAGCTTGGGTTTGATAAAAATGTTCGTATGTGGATCAGGGACGCCAGTCATCCTGACGGCGAGGAATTTTGGATAGAGGTGCAGAATATTGAAACCAGCCCTGAATTGACAGTCGAGTACAGAGAGGAAGATAATGGGTGGGCCGTAATAGCAGGGGATCAATCTGGCAGCTTTGAGGTTAATCTCACTTA
The DNA here is from genome assembly GCA_964643295.1 of uncultured Lachnospiraceae bacterium. Classification (GTDB taxonomy): domain Bacteria; phylum Bacillota; class Clostridia; order Lachnospirales; family Lachnospiraceae; genus Merdiplasma. Next base: position 37,117 of record CAZXSN010000006.1, on the reverse strand, counting down.
TATAGATCCTCTGACAGGAAAACAGGCGATAAAAAGTTATGTGGTGATGGTAAGAGAGGAAGCTTGGAGACTTGATTTATTTTATGAAAATGACAATAACGGAATAAGAGCAGGTGACCGGAAAACTGTAACGACTGCGTTAAATCGCCAATGGAGAGATGAGGAGGGTGCTTATCATTTCGATCCCGTAGACGATTATTATGTGGAAATTGATACTCCAGAAAATCAGAAGGAAGCTTGGGGCCAGGTAGAGCTTCGAGTCCGCGATGATGGAAAGTCCATTGAAGTGGATGCATCCAAGGAAAAAGGATATCGTTCTATTGAAAACCTTATCAAGGTCTTTGTTATAAAAAATGGTGTACCGCAGGAGGAGACGGGCCGAATTCTATATGTGAATGTTACCAGAGAGTATAATGTGCTCTTTCCTGTAACTCTTGGAAGTGTCGAGGGTTTTCAGTATTATGTGGATCTCGGAGATGAATTGGATCTTAACAACTCTGAATTGTTTGATCTGTATATGGAGCGTTCCATCGTAGGATCAGAGAAGGAAACAATTCCACTTATTGGAAACGAAGATTATCGTGTTCATCTTGTTAACAAGGATTCCAATGCTTGGGATGTAAAAGAGGGTACAGAAGATTGGTTGGTACCGGTACTAATCCGAAAAGGAGACTGGGGAACGGGCATTAGTCTTGCTGTGGAACAGCGAGAAGTCTATGAGAACGGCGATGAAGAATGGAATGAAGTATGCCGACGTGATTATTGGTTTGATGGAGTGTGTTCGGAAGGACATCATTTTGAGGATGTCGAGAGGCCAGCAACCTGTACTGAGCAGGGGACGTCATATCGGGAGTGTGTAGATTGTGGATTCATTGAGAATAATGAAATTAGAGTGACTTCTGCGATTGATCCAGATGCCCACGACTGGGATAACGGAACTGTGACAAAGCCTGCGACGTGCACAGAAAAAGGCGTCAGAACATTTTATTGTAGGAATGGCTGCGGAACGATGACAACAGAGGAAATTCCTGTTGATCCGCAAGCTCATGTTTGGGATGAAGGGAAAGTGACGACACCAGCGACATGTACGAAGCCTGGTGTGAAAACCTATACCTGTAAGTTGTGTGGGAAGACGAAAACGGAGTCTATCCCTGTTGATCCGGAAGCTCATGCTTGGGATGAAGGGAAAGTGACTACACCTGCGACGTGCGTAAAGCCGGGCGTGAAAACCTTTACCTGCAAGAATGGCTGCGGAAAGACCAAAACGGAGTCTATTCCTGCGACTGGTGCTCACAGCTGGGGCAGCTGGACCGAAACGAAGAAGGCAACCGCTTTGGCAGAAGGCGAAGAGACGAGAACCTGCAGCGTCTGCGGTGAAAAGGAAACCAGGAAGACCGCGAAACTGAAAGCGACAATCAAGCTTACGGCAAGCAACCTTACCATGCAGACAAAACAGAGCACGACTGCGTTTAAAGTCACCAAGATGACCACCGGCGATTACGTGGCCAGCGTAAAGTCCAGCAAAACTTCTGTAGTGAAGGTTTCCAACATTAACAAGAAGGCTGGCACATTTAAACTGACTGCTCAGTCAAAGGCGGGTACAGCAACCGTTACGGTGACGTTAAAGAGCGGCACAAAGAAATCCTTCAAGGTGACGGTAAAGAAAGCGGCTGTGACAACGACGAAGATTACCGGCATCAATAAGAATGAAACGCTGAAGAAAGGTAAGACTTTAACGCTGAAGCCGGTGCTTTCGCCTGTAACGAGCCAGGATAAGGTGACCTTTACCACTTCCAATAAGAAGGTAGCGACCGTCTCCTCGAAGGGCAAGATTAAGGCTGTGGGAGTGGGTACCGCTACGATTACTGTGAAGGCCGGTAAGAAGACCGCGAAATGTAAAGTTACGGTGCCGGCAGTTCCCTGCACAAAGCTGACAGGTGTTCAAAGCAAAGTTAGTGTGAAGGTAGGGAAGACGGTTGCCTTGAAGGCGAAGGCAGCTCCGGCGGACTGCACAGATACGATTACCTACAAGTCATCCAAGACGAGTGTAGCGACGGTAGATTCCAAGGGTGTCATCACCGGGAAGAAGAAGGGAACCGCTACCATCACAGTGACCTGCGGAAAAGTAACGAAGAAGTGCAAAGTGACGGTTAAATAATCGCAGCACAGACGTTTCGGTCTGCGGCAGAAGATAGAGAATAAAGAGATTCCTGCATTGCGCCAGGATAAGTAAGTAAAGGGATACGCACCGGCTGGTCTGGTGCGTATCTTTTTTCTTTTCCCATTTCCAATCTTGCTTTTCCTTGCCCCGCGGAAACGCCCGTATCCTTGGGGATCTGCAGATCACGGGAAGATCTGCGGATGGAGGTATCGATCTGAAGGAGAACAAATTGTGGTGAAGAGGAGCAAAGCATGGTATAATTCTTTCCGGGAAGAGACAGTTTCCCCTGAAAGAGTTTCTCCTGAGATGTCCGGCAGAGGCTGTGACAATTCCAGCTTCCTTCCGATACCTGAAAAGAAGCGTCTGTCGGTTTAAACTTAAATCCCTAAGGACTGGGCGGCTTTGGGGCTCGAGCGTCCCTGTTTCAGGCTGGTATGAAGTGTTCCTTATCAGTAGAGATACCAGGTCTTCGACATTATTTAGGGCTTTGGTTTTGCGCCTCGAAGCGATGGAACGTTTGGGCAGACAGAAGATATGAGGCCACGTTTAAGGAGCCTTTAGGATAGCCTACACGGAACAGGAAGCGGCAAGACGAGCAGTTAGGAGTGAAGAATCCCGCCGAGAAAATGACAGGGAGAGCGTATGCGTTTCCGGGTGTGTTTCAGGGTTCCGGGCAGGATTTCTAATATAGGGCATTCCCCTGCAAACGCAAAAAGGGAACCAGCTCTTAAAAGCAAAAAGACATAGAAAACGGGAAACCAGGCAATCAGGCAGCGACCGTGCGAGCGGTCTGAAGGAGCAGGCTATGGGGCAGGAGATACGGATCTCCGTACGAAATCTGGTAGAATTTATTCTGCGCTCCGGGGATATCGACAACCGGAAAGGGACGATGGCGGACCGGGAGGCCATGCTTTTAGGTGCCAGGCTTCACCGGAAAATTCAGCGGCGGATGGGAGCGTCCTATCAGGCGGAAGTGCCGTTATCCGGCACTTTTCCCTGCGGGGATTTTTCCATCACCGTGGAGGGGCGGGCCGACGGCATTATACAGGAAGAAGACGGGGTGGTCATCGATGAGATCAAGGGGATCTTTCGCAGCCTCGAATCTTTAGTCGAACCGGTCCCCGTGCATCTGGCGCAGGCGAAATGCTATGCCTATCTCTATGCCCTGCAAAACGGTCAGGATCACATGACGGTGCAGATGACCTACTGCAACCTGGAGACGGAGGAACTTCGTTACTTTCGCGAGGAGGAACCGTTTAAGCAGCTTGAGGAATGGTTTACAGGTGTTTTAGAGGAGTATAAAAAGTGGGCTTCCTGGCAGGTGCGCTGGCGCACGATCCGCCAGGAATCAATTCGCGGCATCGTGTTTCCCTTCCCTTACCGCGAAGGGCAGCGTGATCTGGCGGCAGCTGTCTACCGCACGATTGCCCGCAAAAAGAAGCTCTTTATCCAGGCGCCGACCGGCACCGGCAAAACGATTTCCGTGGTATTCCCGGCTGTGAAAGCCGTGGGAGAAGGGCTGGGGGACAAGATTTTTTATCTGACGGCCAAGACGATCGCCCGCACCGTGGCTGAGGAAGCTTTCTCGCTGCTTCACAGACAGGGGTTACAGTACAAGACGGTGACGATCACCGCGAAGGAAAAGATCTGCCGGTTAGAGAGCATGGAGTGCAATCCGCAGGCCTGCCCTTACGCGAAAGGGCACTTTGACCGCGTCAACGACGCGGTGTTTGATTTGCTTACCACTCAGGACCACTTTGGACGGGAGGAACTGCAGGCGCAGGCGGACCGGTTTATGGTCTGCCCGTTTGAACTTTCCCTGGATGTCTCCTTGTGGGTGGACGCTGTGATCTGCGACTACAATTATGTCTTTGATCCGCAGGCCAGACTGAAGCGGTTTTTTGCGGACGGCGTGAAGGGAGACTACCTGTTTCTAATCGATGAGGCCCACAACCTTGTGGAGCGGGGGCGAGACATGTTCAGCGCCGAGCTATACAAGGAAGATTTTCTGGCGCTGAAAAAGACGGTAAAAGGACACAGCGCGAAGATGGCGCAGGCGCTGGAGCGCTGCAACCGGTACCTGCTCGAGCTAAAGCGGGGGTGCGAAACATATGAGGTGTTAAAGGAAATCGGTCTTTTCCCGATCATGCTGATGAACCTTTGCGGCATCATGGAGAAGTTTCTCGAGGATTCCCGCAATCAGGAGATCAATGAAAAGGTGCGGGATCTCTACTTTTCGGTGCGCTCCTTTTTGGAGATCTGCGACCGCTTGGATGAATGTTATGTGATCTACTGCGAACTGCTGTCCGACGGCAGATTTCTGCTGCGGCTGTTTTGCGTGGATCCTTCCGTGAACCTGCAGGAATGCCTGAACAAGGGAAACAGCACGATTTTCTTCTCAGCGACGCTGCTGCCGATCGATTACTATAAGAGCCTGTTAAGCACAGCGACGGATGATTACGCGGTGTACGCCTCCTCCTGTTTTGACGACAGCAGACGGCAGGTGTTTATCGGGCAGGATACCAGCAGCCGCTATACGAGCCGGGGACCTGAGCAGTACCGCAGGATGGCTGAGTATATTAAGGCGGCGGTATCGGCAAGACAGGGCAACTACCTGATCTTTTTCTCCTCCTACCGGATGCTAAAGGATGTGGCGGATGAGTTCGATAAGATCTGTCCGCCTGAAGTGAGCGTTCTTACGCAGAGCAGCCACATGACGGAGAAAGAGCGGGAGGAGTTTCTGGAGGCCTTCACGGAAGGCGGCAGCGAAAGTCTGGCAGGTTTTTGCGTAATGGGCAGCATTTTCGGCGAGGGGATCGATTTAAAGCGGGACCGCCTAATCGGCGCCGTGATTGTGGGCCCCGGTCTGCCGCAGGTGTGCAACGAGCGGGAGATACTGAAAAATTATTACGATGGGAGAGGACAGGACGGGTTTCGCTACGCCTATCTTTGCCCGGGCATGAACAAGGTGCTGCAGGCGGCGGGGAGAGTGATTCGCACGGAGGAGGACCGGGGCGTGATCCTTCTTCTGGATGAACGCTTTACCTTAAGCGCCTACCGGCAGATGTTTCCGCGTGAGTGGAAGGACGTGTGCGTCTGCTCCCTGCGGGATATTGAGGGCAGGATCCGTGAATTTTGGCGAAAACAGTATCCAAATGAGGATTCTTGTGGTATAAATAACTTACCGGAACATTTTTAAAGACGGCCGGGACGAAGACCGGCCGGATGGGAAGGTTTTGAGGAATAAGCAGGATGTACGGCAGCGACGAATATGACGAAGAACCGAAAGAGGAACGGCCAGCCTACCGCGACCGCTTCATGAAAAAGAAGGAGGAGCGCTCCCACGCGCTTCGCGTGACGGTGGCGGTTTTAATCGGCTTCGCTCTGCTTGCGGCAGGCTTCGTGTTTCTGATCTATTTTGCCAGAGACTGAAAGCCGGTTTTACGAAAAGCGGGCGGATGCTGAAAAGCTGCTGGTCAGGCTGCTTTTCCCGCGGGGAAAGCCTCTATCAGGGGTTATCAGCTTTTTAAGCGGAAACCGCCAATCAGCGTTTTCCTAACGGGCGGGGAAGAGTTTGGCGCGGGAGAGAGAAAGGGGAAACCATATGAGTACTGTGCAGCGGGTGTATGTGGAGAAAAAGGAGGCCTTTGCCGGTGCGGCGAGGGATCTTACCCATGAGGTGCGCACTTACCTGGGTGTGGAAGGGCTTACGCGCATCCGGATTCTGATCCGCTACGATGTGGAAAATCTGTCGCAGGAGGTGTTTGAGACCGCCTGCCGGATGGTGTTCGCGGAACCTCCGGTGGATACCCTTTACCTGGAAACGTTTCCGCGCGGGGAAAACGACCTTACGTTTTCTGTCGAGTACCTGCCCGGGCAGTTTGATCAGCGGGCCGATTCGGCGGTGCAGTGCGTGAAATTCCTGAAGGAGGATGAGGATCCGATCATCCGCTCCGCGACCACTTACTGTCTGGAGGGTTCCATCAGCGAGGAGGAATTCGCGGCGATCAAAAGCTACTGCATCAACCCGGTGGATTCCCGGGAGACTGATCTTAAAAAACCGCAGACACTCGCGGCAGCCTTCACAGAGCCTGAGGAGATCCCTGTGCTGGAAGGCTTTGCCGCGCTGCAGCAGGAGGAACTTACAGAGCTTTACCGGTCTTTAAATCTGGCTATGACCTTCCGGGATTTTCAGCACATTCAGCGCTACTTTTTACAGGAAGAAAAACGCGATCCCACGCTTACGGAGATACGGGTGCTGGATACCTACTGGTCCGACCACTGTCGGCATACAACGTTTTTGACCGAGTTAAAGGAGATTTCCTTCGGGGAGGGATATTATAAAAAGCCCATGGAGGAAACCTATCAGCAGTATCTTCGTGACCGCGAGGAAGTCTACGGCGGGGAAGACGGCAGGTTTGTAAGCCTCATGGATCTGGCGCTGATGGCGATGAAGAAGCTTAAGAAGGAAGGAAAGCTGAACGATCAGGAAGAGTCGGATGAGATCAATGCCTGCAGCATCGTTGTGCCGGTTACGGTCGACGGCGAGACAGAAGAATGGCTGGTCAACTTCAAGAACGAAACCCATAACCATCCCACCGAGATCGAGCCGTTCGGCGGCGCGGCCACCTGTTTAGGCGGCGCGATCCGCGATCCGCTCTCCGGGCGTACCTATGTCTATCAGGCTATGCGTGTCACGGGGGCGGCGGATCCGACCGTGCCCGTGCAGGATACGATGAAGGGCAAGCTGCCGCAGAAGAAACTGGTGCGGGAAGCGGCCCACGGATACAGCTCCTACGGCAATCAGATCGGCCTCGCGACCGGGTATGTGAAAGAGATCTATCACCCCGCCTACGCGGCGAAGCGCATGGAGATCGGCGCGGTCATGGGGGCGGCGCCGAGGAAAAATGTGATTCGGGGAACTTCGGATCCCGGGGATATCATTATCCTCTTAGGCGGACGTACCGGACGCGACGGAATCGGCGGAGCGACCGGTTCTTCCAAGGTGCACACGGAAAGCTCTCTGGAAGTGTGCGACGCGGAGGTGCAGAAGGGTAACGCGCCCACGGAGCGCAAGCTGCAGCGCATGTTCCGCCGCGGGGAGGTAAGCCGGATCATCAAGAAGTGCAACGATTTCGGCGCCGGGGGCGTCTCGGTGGCCATTGGAGAGCTGGCGGACGGACTTTTCATCGATCTGGACCGGGTGCCCAAAAAGTATGCCGGTTTGGATGGAACGGAACTGGCGATCTCCGAATCCCAGGAGCGGATGGCGGTTGTCGTGGATCCGAAAAATGCGGAGGAATTTCTGCGCTATGCCGCAGAGGAGAACCTGGAGGCCGTCGAAGTAGCCGTGGTGACAAAAGAGCCGCGGCTGGTCATGACCTGGCGGGGAAAGGAGATTGTGAATCTCTCCCGGGCGTTTCTCAATACGAACGGGGCGCATCAGGAGACGAACGTGGCGGTGGAGATTCCGGATTATGAGAACCGGTACTTCCAGAAAAAGCCGGTGACGGACGTGCGTCAGAAATGGCTGGATACGCTGGCGGATCTTAACTGCTGTTCCCAGAAAGGACTGGTGGAGATGTTTGACAGTTCCATCGGCGCCGGATCCGTGCTGATGCCCTACGGGGGCAAATATCAGCTGACACAGACGCAGGCCATGGCGGCGAAGCTGCCGCTGTTAAAAGGTCATACCGATACCGTTACCATGATGAGCTATGGGTTTGATCCATATCTGTCGAGCTGGAGTCCCTACCACGGGGCGGTCTATGCGGTGGTCGAATCGATGGCCCGTATCGCTGTCTGCGGCGGCGACTGCACAAAGATTCGCTTTACGTTCCAGGAATATTTCCGCCGGATGAGTGAAGATCCTGCCCGCTGGAGTCAGCCGTTCTCGGCGCTTTTAGGCGCCTATGCGGCGCAGCTGGGGTTTGGTCTGCCAGCGATCGGCGGCAAGGACAGCATGTCCGGAAGCTTTAACGAACTCGATGTGCCGCCGACTCTTGTTTCCTTTGCCGTGGATGTGGGATCGTATACCACCATTCTCTCCCCGGAGCTTAAAAGACCTAGGAATAAGCTGGTGCTTCTTCGAATCGAGAAGGATGCGTACGATCTGCCCGTTTACGATAAGGTGATGGAACAGTACGGGAAGTTCTATGAGGATGTGAAGGCCGGACGAATCGTCTCCGCCTACGCGCTGGATGCAAACGGTCTGGCGGCTGCCGCGGCCAGGATGGCCTTTGGCAACGGGCTGGGCGTGAAACTGGAGCATTCCATTGCCCCGGAGGATCTGTTTGCCCCCGAGTTTGGGGATATTCTCGCCGAAGTCGTGGACGGCAAAGTCGGAGAGCTTGCGATCACCTACACGCTGGTGGGCGAGGTGACCGACCGCGCGGCGCTGGAATACAGTTATATCTCCATCCCTCTGAAGGAAGCGTTTGCTGCCTGGACGGGGACCTTGGAGCAGGTATTTCGCACCCGTTCTACGGCTCCTGCTGCCAAAGCAGATCTGCCGGAAACCGATGCGGATTCGATTGCTGCGGAAAGCCACGGGGAAACCAGTAAGGCACCTTTCAAGCAGGCCAAAGAGACTTTGCAGTCTGTCACGCAAAAAGCGAAGGCCTATGGCTTAAAGGGGTATGAGAAGGAGAGCCAGGTGTATATCTGCAGACACCGGGTGGCCGTTCCCCAGGTGTTTATCCCCGTCTTTCCGGGCACCAACTGCGAGTATGACAGCGCGAAGGCCTTTGAGCGGGCGGGCGCGAAGGTAACTGTACAGGTATTTAAAAACCGCACGGCGGAGGATATCCGCGAGTCGGTGGAAGGTTTTGAGAAAGCAATCGGACAGGCGCAGATCATCATGTTCCCCGGCGGATTTTCCGCGGGCGATGAACCGGACGGCTCGGCCAAATTTTTTGCCACGGCGTTTCAGAATGAGAAGCTGAAAGAGGCGGTGAGAAAGCTCCTGGACGAGCGCGACGGGCTGGCGCTTGGCATCTGCAACGGGTTCCAGGCTTTAATCAAACTGGGGCTGGTGCCTTCCGGCACAATCACCGGGCAGAACGAGAATTCGCCGACGCTGACTTTTAACACGATCGGGCGGCATGTATCCAAGATGGTGTATACGAAGGTCGTGAGCAAAAAGTCTCCCTGGCTTGCCCAGGCGAAGTTAGGCGGGGTGTATGTGAATCCTGCCTCCCACGGCGAGGGACGGTTTGTGGCCAGCCCGGAATGGATCGCGAAGCTTTTGGAGAACGGACAGGTGGCGACCATGTACGCGGACTGCGAAGGGAATGTAAACCTCGATGAGGAGTGGAACGTGAACGGTTCCTACTGCGCCATCGAGGGCATCACCAGCCCGGACGGACGGGTGTTTGGCAAGATGGCTCACGCGGAGCGCCGCGATACGGCCGTAGCCATCAATATTTACGGGGAACAGGATATCCGGATCTTTGAATCCGGGGTAAGGTATTTTCAGTCATGAATAATGAGGAGATCAGAGAGCTGCTTCGGGAGCTGAAGGAAAGCTCCGAGCAGCCGGGCGAGGTAAAGAGTGAGACCGTAAGAATCGAATTTGACCCTGATGAGCCTGAGCCGGAGCCGGAACCGGAAAAGCCCAGAAAACAGGGATCCAGGCGGACTCGTCCCAAAAAGGAGTCCAGAGAGAAAACTGCGGAGGAAACCGGGAAAGGATCCGGTCAGGGAAGTACGGAGCCTTCAGAGGAAGATTCGTTTGGGGAAGATCTCTTTCCGGAATTTACGAACGATGAACTTCCGGAGACGGAAGACGAACCTTCGCAGAAGCCATCCGCGGCTAAGAAAACCCAGGCAGAAAAAAAGTCCCGCGTGAGGCCTTCCAAGGGCAGGAAAGCGAAAGAGAAGGCGAAAGAAAGCGCGGACGAAACCGGGGAAGAGAGTGCGCAGGCGAAGCTTAGCGAGTCAGATTCGGAAGATACCGGAAGCGAAAATCCAATGACGGAGGATGAACGCCTGGCCGCCGACTTTGAAGAACTGGAACATGCCCCGAAAAAGAAAAAGCCCGGCAAAATCAGACGTTTTTTTGAGAACGTGGGGTTTGCGGTAGGGGACTTTTTCGCGGATCTTAAGGGGAGAGGCATCGGGGCGAAGGAACTTCTTATGATCGCGGTGGTGGTTTTGCTGGTGGTCTTTATTGTCTTCGCGGTGACCTCAACTTTTCGAAGCGGCAAAAACAGCGAGAACGTGACGGCAGATGAAGGACTGACCGTGCATGTGCAGGAAGAGCCGCAGGAGTGGGTCAGCCACGGCACGGTGGTGCTGGACATTCGGGCGAACGCGCTGATTCAGTCGGTTACTGCCAACGGGAGCGCGGTGGAAATAGAACCCGGGAGACGGGTCAAAATTTCTCTGGATGCGCAGAGCGAGCTGCTGGAACTGTCTGTCAAGACGGAAGAACAGACTTTGAAGGCTTCGGTGGATCTTTTAAAGATCGATTCTAAAAGTCCGCAGGTGAGTGTGAAGCAGGAAAACGGCACGGTGACGATCAGCGCGGTGGATGACCGATCGGGAGTGCAGGGCATCTATTACGGGGTGCTGGATGGGATGTCCAATGTCCCGATCTATGAATCCTACACGGGTCCTTTCGCCTACGAGCAGGGGAGAACCTATTTTTACTACGCACAGGATAAAGCGGGCAACCGCACGGTTCCGGCAGCCACGACCATGGAACCGGCACAGACGCTTGCCTTTAATGAGACGGGGAGGGATTTATTCCCGGGGGAGAGTTTCTCCCTCCGGGTCTTTACAAGTCCTTCCCTGTCTTACTGTAACGGTCTTCAGGTGAATAACCGCACACCGGATCTCATCCGTTTAGATGAGGACGGCACGGTGACGGCCTTAAAGGACGGCCTGGGTGTGATCGAGGCCTCGGCGGAGGGCCTTTCCCCGGTAACCTGTCAGGTGCAGGTGCGTTCCAGCGCGGAGGTGACCGTCTCTGCGGTCGGGGACTGTACGCTGGGCAGCGATATCAACTTTGGAACGGCCAACAGCTTTGATACCGTATGGGCGTTAAACGGCAGCGGGTATTTCTTTCAGAACGTAAGGGAGATTCTCTCGGACGACGATGTGACCTTCGCCAACCTGGAAGGGGCGCTGACCACGTCAGATGAGCGCCAAAGCAAGCAGTACGCCTTTAAGGGCAGCCCGGAATATACGGACATTTTAAACGACGGATCCGTGGAAGTGGTCACGCTGGCCAACAATCACAGCGGGGATTACGGGGCGCAGGGTCTTTCCGATACCAAACAGGCGTTAAAAGACGCTGGGATCACCTACTGTGACGGAAATGAGGTCGCCGTTCGGGATGTGAACGGGGTGCGTACGGCCTTTATCGGCATCTACGTGCTGGATGAAGGATCAGGAAAATCCGATCAGGTGCGAAATACCATCGCCGCGGCCAAAAAGCAGGGAGCGAGGCTTATCATTGTCGGATTTCACTGGGGTTCGGAAAAAAGCGAGTGGCCGGATGAGATTCAGCGGGAACTCGCGCATCTGGCCATCGACTGCGGAGCGGATCTGGTGCTTGGCCATCATCCCCATGTATTGGAGGGGATCGAACTGTATCAGGGGAAGTATATTGTATACAGCCTGGCGAATTTCTGCTTTGGGGGCAACTCCACGCCGAGCGATTTGGACACGATGATCTTTCAGCAGACGTTTCGTGTGGAGCAGTCAGGGGTGCAGGATTTAGGAATCCGTGTGATTCCCTGTCTGGTCAGTTCCGCCGCCTACGGGAACAACTATCAGCCGACACCAGCGCAGGGAACGGATGCGGAGCGGATCATAAACCGCATCAACGAATACAGCGCTGCCTACGGAGTGACCATCCCGCAGGGAACGGTTTAAGTCCCTGAACGGGAAGTTTATTTTGCGGTTGATGGGAGCAAAGTAAGGCGCCGGACACCTGGAAAGTGGCAGAATGGTAAGAAGTGAAAACCTGAAAGGGTACGGTACTATCCGTATGAATTGGGCTTGAACATTTCAGCAGGCGGGAGGGATACGATGGAGATTCCAGAAATCAAAAAACAGACGGTCCTGGATGCGCTTCAGTACATAGATACGAACGGAGCACCTTTTGCGAATCAGAACGCGAAATTTGAACTCGTGGCTGCGGATGGGAAGCGGTATTCTCCAGCGGATGTGCTTGCCGTTTCCGTACATTTGTCCAACGGCTCCAAGATCACGGCGGACGCATTCTCTGAAGGGGAGGCGAAAAAGTATCTGGAAGCATTTGGATTTGTGATCGAGGAGAAGAAGTGGGAAACCTTTACGCTGAAGATCACGTGTGATGAGATTTCTTCCACGGATGAACGCTTTACAGTGGATAATATAGGCCTCGGTGACAATTACAGGCCCCTTGATGTATGCCTGAAACGCGCAGACGGCTCGATAATCAGGCGTACATACAGCAAGGGGGAGCGCCGCAATTCCAACATGACGATGCCCCGCATTGCCTGTCAGGTGTTTGAACAGCAGTTATCCGCCCTGTCTGCCGAGGATAAGGAAAGTTTCCCGATCTGCAGGTATACTCCCAGTTCCGAGCTGATCTGCGGGATCTATACCAGCGTGGAAGAATACAGGAAGCACCGAAACACCTTAGAATATACGGTCTACAACTATGACGGCGGCAGACGGCTGGTATTTTACTGCTGGAACATCTTCTCCACCATTTTCTTTCTGTATACACTGCCTCTGTCTGCCATTTAGCGGCCTTCTGTAAGGCGTTTTTTGAGACACCGGTTCCGCGGTGGTGTGTGTGGCAAGATGAATTTACCAGTCCGCGGTAAGGAGTCTTTTCCAGACTATGGTAACCAGATTTTTCCTACGGATGGTAAGCACTTTTTTCCTTCCTTATGGTAAGCAGTTTTTTCCTGCGGTGGGTGTGTATTCGCAGAGTCAGGGAAGAGCGCGGAAAGTCCTTACTCAGATGGCTCTCTTCTGCGGATGGATGGAGGGAACAGCGACAGCTGTTCTTGACTGCAGATATGTTAATAAGACAATGAATATAAATTGATTAGACAAAATAAATTTTTATGACGACTGTGTTGCATATTTCATATGAATATGATATCATATCTCTGAGGAAAGATATATGTTGACTTATCAACCTTATAATTCAGGGAGGATGATCTATGCCACAGACGAAATTTTCTTTAGAGGACAACATCTGCTATGCGTCGGTGAGATGGGATAACAAATTTCTGGCGGATGAGAGGGAGAAGAAGGGATTTTTAGACCTGCTCCCCCTTTTGCAGCAGGAATACGCTTTTCAGGTCTACGCTTTTGCCGTGTTGGATGAGGAGGTGCATCTTCTGCTGGGATCTTCCGGGGAAATCCTGTGTGAGGAGCTGATGCGTACGGTTATCATCCGTTACCGGGTCTTAAGGCAGGAGAAGGAATCCGCGGAAGGAAGGGTGCTGGAGGAAACCTATGAGTATCCGCAGGGAGCGCTGAAGGTGCTGCAGGCCTGTCAGCAGATCCACATGCGTCCGGTCACACTGGGTTATGTGAACCAGCTGAAGGATTACTGGTGGAGCAGTTTTCAGACCTACCGGGGTGTGTACGAGTGGAAGTTTCTCAACATCTATCCCATCCTGCAGATGCTTGACAGCGATGAGAAACAGGGCAGACGCCTCTTTTTGCAAAGGCACAGAAGACTGAAACCGGAAGCCGCAGAAGAACGGTCAGACGCGGATTTGTAAGATAAGGAGGAAGGATATTGCGCAGTTTCCAATCCTCATTTCCTAAGGGATTCTGAAAGTTTCCTGAATCCTGTGACAAATGCCCGGGGATGTGTTAGAATGGATCCCGCTTACGAGTGGGAGGATGGAAGATGAAAAACAAAACGATATGGCTGGGGATGACAGTGCTTTTGGTATGCTCTTTAACCGGCTGCATGCAGTCGGATCAGGGAACGAATACGGCGGGAGGAAGTTCACTTTCTTCCGGGACGGGATCAGTCACAGCTTCGGATGGTACGATTTCAGGAGAGGTACAGCAGGAAGAAGCGCCCGCGCAGGAAAACGATGCATTCGTATCCGCGCCGGAAGAACTGAATGCCGCTTCGACGGATACCGGCAGCGGATCATCTTCCGCAGAGAACCTTTCCCCGTTGCCGACTGAAGAAACCGCCGGGACCGCGGGGACTGAAAATAACAGCGTAACGGAAGAAACGCAGGAAGATTCCCTGTCAGGTCTGCCGGACGCTCTCGAGGAGGGAACGGAACCGCCCGCGCAGGCGGACTACGGATGGAGCGGTACCTACACAAACGAATCCGGGGAGACGCTGACGGTTTCGATCAATGACAGCTCCTCGATTGCCTTCGCGTTTGCCAACGCGGGACTTTCCGGGACGGCTCAGTTAGACGGAAACACGGCGATCTATTACGGCGATGACCATCATGAGGCCGTGTTTGATTATTCGGGCGAAACGATTATCGTGACGGTTGTCAGTGAGGAGGACTATGATACTTCCGGCTCTCCCTTAAACGGAGTCTATTCCCGTGCACTGGAGTGGAGTCTGGAGGAAACCGCAGCCGCGGAAACGTCCTCTGAGGAAGTTTATTAAGAGGATCTTTTTACGGAAGACGGGTTTTTTCTGGTAAGTTTGACACCTGATCGGGAAAGAAAGGCAGAAAGGATCGGCCGGAAGGCAAGGTCCTGGTCTGGGAAGAAGAGGCGGGCGGCACAGCCTCTTTTTTCTTTCCCTGTTTCATTTCGATTGCTCAGGGATTCTCCTGGGGAGACGTTTCACATTTGATCGAAGTGAGGGATCCTGCCCCATGGAATCCGTTACCAGTCTTTTGGATTTGGGGCTTCTGCCTGGGCAGAGGAAAGCAGGCAAAGGGGTTTCCGGAAAGAGTTAAGTGTTTTACGGGCACTTTACGCCTCTTACACTGCCTTGCACAGGATTTTTCGGGTGAAAAAACAGCTTGACTTTTTTGCCGGGGTAATAGTATAATAGCAAAGCGGGTTGGGAAACAGCCTGTCACATGGGGTCTTAGCTCAGCTGGGAGAGCATCTGCCTTACAAGCAGAGGGTCATAGGTTCGAGTCCTATAGGCCCCACGGTGTTAATCAAATATGGCGGAATAGCTCAGCTGGCTAGAGCACACGGTTCATACCCGTGGTGTCGAGAGTTCAAGTCTCCCTTCCGCTACTGGGAAAAGTACCGTGTACACGGTACTTTTTTTCGATAGAGGCGGTTCTTTCTTTTTCAATGAAAACGGGAAGGATCCCTGGCAGGGAAATGTAAGGTTTAGAGGGCCTTTCAAGAAGTCTTAAGAGACCAGGAGATTAAAGAGGGCGGCCCGGTACGGGGAAATACTATGGTGGAAAACAAAAAGGAACTGGCGCTTGCCGTCATTGAGCGCCTGAAGAAGGAGTATCCTCTTGCCAGCTGTACGCTGGAGTATGATCAGGCCTGGAAACTGCTGGTGAGTGTGCGCCTGGCCGCGCAGTGCACGGATGCCAGGGTGAATGTCGTGGTGGAGAAGCTGTACGCGGCTTATCCGGATGTGGAAGCGCTTGCCGCGGCGGATCCTGAAAAGATCGAGGAGATTGTAAGACCCTGCGGGCTGGGAAAAAGCAAGGCGCGTGACATCAGCGCCTGCATGCGGATTTTGCGGGATGAGTACGGGGGAAAGGTGCCGGAGGACTTTGACGCCCTCTTAAAACTGCCCGGCGTGGGCCGCAAAAGCGCCAACCTGATCATGGGGGATGTCTTCGGGAAACCCGCGATTGTCACGGATACCCACTGCATCCGTCTGGTGAACCGAATCGGTCTGGTGGACGGGGAGAAGGATCCGAAAAAGGTGGAGATGGCTCTGTGGAAGATCATCCCCCCTGAGGAGAGCAGTGACTTCTGCCACCGCCTGGTCTGCCATGGGCGGGAAGTCTGCACGGCAAGGACCAGACCGCATTGTGAAAAATGTGTGCTGGCGGATATCTGTGTCTCGGCGGAAACCGAAACCGGGGGAAAAGCCGCGCACTGAACTTTTTTGACGGGAGGCCGCGGCCAGTAAAACCCACAAAGCCGAAGACGGTGAACACAGGCGGCTTTTACGGACTGGTTTGGGAGAATCATGAGCATTATAAAATATACCATCATACGCTCCCAGAGGAAGACACTTTCCCTGGAGGTAAATGAAGACGGACAGGTGATCGTGCGGGCGCCGCAGCAGACTTCTCTGGGGAAGATTGATGGTTATGTACGCAAGCATTTTCTCTGGATTTTGAGAAAAATGAATGAAATGGAACAGGTGCGAAGGCACCGCAGAACCTATACGGATGAGGAGCGCGAGAAGGGAATTCTCCTGGCGAAAACTGTGATTCCGCAGCGGGTAGAGTATTTTGCGAAGATCATGGGCGTATCCTACGGAAAAATCACGATCCGGGAACAGAAAACACGCTGGGGAAGCTGCAGCGCGAAGGGCAACCTGAATTTTAACTGGAAACTGACACTGATGCCGCGGGACGTTTTAGACTATTGCGTGGTGCATGAACTGGCTCACCGTCTGGAGATGAACCATTCGGAGGCTTTCTGGGCGGTTGTGGAAGGAGTTCTGCCGGATTACAGGAGACTAAGAGAGACACTGGATGAGTACGGGAGGTTGTTGTAAGCAGCCTCCCGTACTTGTAAACCCGGATCTGAAAGAACGCCTGATGGGTCCTGGTCGGGGAGGAGAAGCACAGACAGAAGAACAACAGAGAATAAAAGGAGAGGCATATGAAAAAATGGATCGCGGCGCTGGGAGTTTGGGGATTTTCTCTGGCTTTTCTGGCGGGAAGCGCCTGCGCGGAGGAAGAGGGTGTACCGGTTGCGGTATCCGCGGGGGAAGAGGCGCTGGAGGAAGGCCTGCAGCCGGAGACACTGTTTCCGCAGGTTGTGGAGATTAATGAGGCCGGAAAACTGACCGATACATACGGAAACATGGCCGTGAGCGGTCAGATCTGCCTCGCGGACGGTTCCGTGAAAGAGGTCATCGCCTATCAGGATGATACGCGGTATTTCTGTGAACTGGGGGAGAGCTTCTTTGCTGACCGGGACGGGGATGCCTACGGGTACGATGAAGCGGCGAAGATGCCCTACCATTTCCTGTTTCTGGATGATTCTTACGGGGAGTTCGCGAAGGGAGAGACACTTTTAAATCTTGATCTTTTTCGGCTTCCTTCCTTTGACGGGGCCATCACCCAAAACGGGAATGCCATAAGTGTGGATGGCTGGGCAGATGCGAAGGAAAGCCTGGAGCCTTTGGAGGAGTGCGGCTATGAGCGGGAATCGATAGACCGGCTGTACTATCACTATATCGTCGACGCGACAACGAAGGAGATCACCGAAACGAGCTGCGTCCTTGTAAAAACGGATCAGACGGCCTGGCTTTTTAAGGATCTGACCGTAGAATTCCGCGCGGATAAGCGGGAACCGGACCCGGAACTTCGCAGGCTGATCTTTGCCGATGAACCGGAGACCGTTTCGGTATCGGTGGTTTCGGACGGGCAGGTCACTGACACATATACCCAGACCGTGGGAGACGGCGCAGGGATCAGTCTGTATTTCACGGATGCGTACGATCCGCAGCTTTATCTGGATGCCGCCTGCACGAGGCCGTTTTTGGCAGGCAAAGCCGGGGAAGGGAACCTTACGGTGTATGTGCGAAAAAGCGAACCGGAAGGTGCCGCGGATACACAAGGAGAAGATCCGCAGGACGGTTCGGGTTCGGTAAGTCCTGCAAAGTCAAGTCTGCAGCTGGTATCCTGCCCGCTTTGTGAAAGCTGGTTTGCGTTCAGTAATGAGCAGGAAAAGAACGGCTATCTTGCGCACCTGCTTTATGAGGAGGACAAAGAAAAACTTCCGGAGGCGTTTTTCGATCTGTTTCCCGCCCTCTTAGGGGAGGCGGCAGACCTTCCGGATGCGGGTGACGAAGAGACCGAGACCGAAGAGACCAAAGAGGAGAGCGAAGAGGCGGAGTCAGAAACCGAGAAACCGGAAGAAGAAACTGAAGCGCAGACAGAAAGTCCCGACACTTCGGAGGTTTTGCCGGATGAGGGAAGCGGGGCAGTGACTGAAGAGCAGACGGAAAGCTTCGACGCCTTCGATGAGACCGAGCTTACCGGGGAGACTTTGAGCGAACAGTCACAGGAGGAGACGGAAAAGTCTCCCGACGTTTTGGACGATCCTGGCGAAACGGAATCTGCCGAAACGAACCCTGCGCAGACGGAGCCTGCCGGGGAAGAAACTGCAGCGGAGTCGGAAACCGATGACGGGATTGACCGGGAGGATCCGAACGGGACCGCTGCCTGCCCGGTTTGCGGGGAGGTCTTTTCTACCTATGCGGGAGATGGCCTCAGCGATTACGACTATCATATGATGCTGGAGGATGAAATCCAGAAAGCGCTGGGGAATTAAAAGGCCCGCGCAAAGGAAGCAGAGAAGGGAGCGGCGTTCCTCACGGTTTACGGATTCGCGAAGGATGACGCGTAAGGCAGAAGGCATTCTTCTTGGAAAGAAGAGACGGGGCTTGCTTGTGCGACTAAAGGGTCAGGCTTTTTCTGACAAAAGAGACAACGAAATGAAAAACCTGGTGCCGACTGGGGGCGAAAAAGGGCTGGACGCAGAGGAAAGGCGCTCTGTCGGCAGCAGGGTGGGTAACCTTAATAGAGAGCAGACAGAAAGGAGAAAGCGATGGAAACGTACCTGGGAGAACATACCCCGAAGCTGGGGTTTGGCCTGATGCGGCTGCCAAAGGACGCGGACGGAAAGATTGACCTTGCCGAGGTAAAGAAGATGGTTGATCTTTTCATGGAGGCGGGGATGACCTACTTTGACACCGCCTACGTCTATGATGACGGGGAATCGGAGAAGGCGGTGAAAGCGGCGCTGGTGGACCGTTACCCGAGAGAAAGCTTTACATTGGCGACGAAACTTTGCGCGTGGGCAGGCTGTACGGACGAATCTTCCGCGAAACAGGAGTTTACTACCAGTCTGGAGCGCACCGGAGCGGGATATTTTGACTATTATCTCATGCATGCTCTGCAGGCGGGCAACTATAAGAAGTACGATGAGTACCATATCTGGGATTTCGTGCGGGAGCAGAAGGCGAAGGGCCTGATTAAGCACTGGGGATTCTCGTTTCACGCTTCGCCGGAACTGCTCGATGAGCTTTTGACAAAGAATCCGGACGCGGAGTTTGTGCAGCTGCAGATCAACTACGCGGACTGGGAAAACCCGGGCGTCGCCGCGAGGGCCAATTATGAGACGGCGAGAAAGCACGGGAAGCCGGTTGTGATCATGGAACCGGTAAAGGGAGGAACCTTAGCCGTGCCTCCGACGGCGGTCAGAAAGATCTTTGACGAAACCTCCGCCGAGGCTTCCTACGCATCCTGGGCGATTCGCTATGCGGCCTCCCTTCCCGGGGTTCTTACCGTCTTATCCGGCATGTCCAACATAGCCCAGATGGAGGATAACCTCTCCTACATGAAAGCGTTTCAGCCGCTGAATCCTTCAGAGCAGGAAGTGATCCGTAAGGCACAGGAGGCGCTGGCCAGTGTGGAATCGATTCCCTGCACCGGGTGTCATTACTGCACGGCGGGCTGTCCGCAGCAGATTCCGATTCCGGAGATCTTCTCCGCCCGCAACCGGCAGCTGATCTGGGAGCAGACTGAACGGGGAGCGAAAGAGTACGCGCAAGTCATAGCCAAGGGAAATGCGGCTTCCGACTGCATCGCCTGCGGTCAGTGTGAGGACGCCTGTCCGCAGCAGATTCCGGTGATTGAGCGCCTGAAAGAGTGCGCCGCCAATTTCGGCAGGTAGGAACTTTTCTTTCCCAGAATGAGTGTCCGTTTCGTCTTACTGAGAGAAGGACATTCGTTTTAAAGAAGCCCGTTCGGACCGCGGGAAAGATTCAGGCTCAAAAAAGTCCGGGGCGAATCGCAAAAAAGTGCAGTTCCCTGCGGGAATCGCAAAAAAACGCAAGCCTTTTGCAAGGATCTTTCATTTCAGTTTCGGGGAAAAAGTGATACGATAGGTGTATCATACAGCATTTTCATATGCGCAAAGGAGGAATTTATCATGAGCAAGAAAGTGGCAGCTGCCCTGCTGGCGGCAGGAGTTCTTTCCGTATCCATGGCGGGTTCGGTGTTCGCAGAGGGAGCGACCGCGGGTGTGTGCTGGTACAACGCGGCGGATACCTTTATCGCGAACGCGACGGCGGCGCTTAACAACATCGCGGCTGCGGACGGAACGATCACGGTGACCACGGCGGACAGCCAGAACGACATTACCATCCAGGATCAGAACGTATCCAACTTCTACACCCAGGGTGTGAAGTACCTGGTTCTGAACAACATCAACAACGCGGAAGCGGACAATATCGCTGCCAAGATGGGCGAGCAGGGCGTGATCGGCATTTTCGCGAACACCACACCGCCTTCGGACGCTGCGTTTGAGGCCAACGAGAATCTGTGGTATGTATCCTCTGCTTCCGAGCAGTCCGGCCAGAACATGGGCGCGGCTCTGGTTGACTACTTCAACAATACGGAGAACTGGGACAAGAACGGCAACGGCAAGGTTGACTTCATTCTTCTGCAGGGTATGCCGACCTTCTCCGATACGATCAACCGCTCCTCCTACAGCCTTGCGGCTCTGGAAGAGGCCGGATATGTGCTTGGCTCCTGCATCGGCGGCGATGATGTGACCGGTGTCAAGGGCGGCGACACGATCAACGGCGTGATCTGTGATTTCCAGAGATCTGAGGCCCAGGAGAACGTAGAGGCTCTGCTGGCAAGCTACGGCGCGGACATCGACTGCATCATCGCGGATAACGACGATGAGGCGCTTGGCGCAATCGCTGCTTTGCAGGCGCACGGCTATCTGACGGATGAGAGCAACTACATTCCGGTGGTAGGCGTTGACGCGACCGCAGCCGGACAGGAAGCCATCAAGAACGGCACCATGCTGGAGACTTCTTTGAATAACCCGGTGAAACTGGCCCAGTCCATCTACAAAGTCATGTATCTGCTTGAGAACGGCGAAGAAGTGAATACCGAGTCGATCGGCATTGACGGCGTGACCGTCGAAGGGCACAAGGTGATCATCGGCTATATCTCCATCACGAAGGACAATCTGGATGAGGCGGCCTATGATATCACCAATACAGAGTTTTAATGCCCCTGACGCGGACAGTTTTCAAGTCCCTCATCCCGCAGGATTCCGATAAGGTTTTTGCGGGGCTGCGGATGACAATAAAACGAACATACTGAAAAAACAGGACGCAAAATGGGCTCTTCAGGGGCCCATTTTGCATGAAAGGGAAGTTTTCCCTCCGCGTAAGCGCCGGCCAAAAGCGCCGGTGTCTGCGGGAGTGTTTGACAGTGGAAGGAGAAAGACGATGGGCAGTTCAGAATATGTCCTGGAAGCGGTGGGACTGGAGAAATCTTTCCCCGGCGTCAAGGCGCTGGACAAGGTCACCTTGCGGGTCCGCCCGGGCACGGTTCACGCGCTCATGGGAGAAAACGGAGCGGGCAAGTCCACGCTGATGAAGTGTATCTACGGCATCTATTCCCCGGATGCGGGGAGCATTTCGATTGACGGGAAGCCGGTAAAGATCGCGAATCCGCGCGATGCCATGGACCAGGGAATCGCAATGATTCACCAGGAGCTGCATCCGGTGCGCCCGCAGATGGTGTGCGAGAACATTTTTATCGGCCGCATTCCGTACAGGAAAGTCGCCGGTGTGCGCTGGGTGGATACAAAGAAACTGATCAATGACACGAAAGAGGTATTTGACCGGCTGGGCCTGGATATCAATCCGAAACAGAAAGTGGCGGAACTGTCCACTTCCTACTGCCAGCTGATTGAAATCGCCCGCGCGGTTTCCATCGGCGCGAAGATTATCATCATGGACGAGCCGACTTCCTCCCTGACCGAGACGGAGACAGAGGTGCTGTTTCGCATTATCGCGCAGCTGAAAGCCGAAAACGTGGCGATCGTGTATATTTCCCACAAGATCGATGAGATCCTGCAGATCTCCGATGAGATCACGATCATGCGGGACGGGCAGCTCGTGGGCTGCTGGGCGGCGAGTGAGATGGATACGGATACGATCGTGGCCAGAATGGTCGGCCGGGAGATGACGGACCGCTTTCCGCCGAAACAGCATACGCCGGGTGAGGTCTACTTAACTGTACAGGATTACACCAGCTCGAATCCTCATTCCTTCAAGCATGTGAGCTTTGAGGTGAGGAAAGGGGAGATCTTCGGCATCGGCGGTCTGGTAGGATCGCAGAGAAGTGAGCTCATGGAGTCGATTTTCGGTCTGCGGCATATCCAGTCCGGCACTCTGACCATCGATGGGAAGGAAGCGAAGATCACAAAGCCCATGGACGCTATTTCCCACGGGATGGCACTGATTACGGAAGACCGACGGGGAACCGGCATTATTGGTCCGCTTTCCGTGACCGACAATACGATGGTCGTTGCCCAGAACCTGGAGCCGGGAAAATACAAGAGCGGACCGTTTATCAGCACCGGCAAGCGAAACGAGGCTGCGCAGAAATACGTGGACCTGCTTTCTACGAAGACGCCGACCTTAAAAACCCAGCTCAAGTCTCTCTCCGGAGGCAATCAGCAGAAGGTCCTGCTTGGCAGATGGCTGCTTACCGCGCCGGACATCCTGATTTTGGATGAGCCGACCAGAGGCATCGATGTCGGCGCCAAGTATGAGATTTACCAGCTGATGGAGGAGATGGCCCGGGACGGGAAATGTGTGATTATGATCAGTTCGGAAATGCCGGAGCTGATGGGTATGTCCGACCGGATCATGGTCATGTGCGAGGGAGAGAAATCCGGCATTATCGACGGCAAGGACGCGACGGATGAAAAGATCATGCTTCTTGCGAGTTCTGTGGAAGGGAAATAGGAGGGAAAACCAATGAAAGAGAAAAAGCTCTCGAAGTTTCTTTTGGACAACATTCTTTACATCTGTCTGCTGATCATGATTGTGGTTATCGCGGTCATCTCGCCGTCCTTTATCTCCATGCGGGTGCTCAGCGACGTGCTGATCCAGAGCGCTCCCAAAATCCTTCTGGCGATGGGCATGCTGGTAGTCATCATCGCAGGCGGCATGGATATGACGGTGGGCCGTCTGGCAGGACTGGGAGCCGTGGTGGCCGGTACGCTGGCGCAGACGGCGGATTACTACATCAAGTTCTGGCCGAGCCTGCCGGAGCTTCCCATTTTCGTGCCGATGATCGTCTGTGTGCTGATGGGCATGCTCATCGGCGCCGTGACAGGTACGATCATCTCCAAGTTCAAGGTTCCGGCGTTTCTGGCCGGTCTTGGCATGCAGCTGATCATCTACGGAGGCAACCTGCTGTTTTTAAAGAAGGCGCCGAACAATTCCCAGCCGCTGGCCGGGTATAAGCCGACCTTCACCCAGTTTGGGACCGGCAACGTGATGGGGATCAACTATCTGATCATTGTTGCGGTTGTAGTGATGGTGGTAGTCTATATCATTCTCAACAAGACGACGCTGGGCAAAAACATCTACGCGACCGGAGGCAACCGGGAAGCGGCTCAGGTGGCCGGCATCAACGTATACAAGATCGACCTGTTTGTCTACATGCTCTGCGGCGCTTTAGCGGCGTTCGCGGGATGCATGCTGGCGGCCCGCACCGGCAGCGCGAATGCGTCTTATGCGGAAGGTTATGAGATGGACGCGATCGCAAGCTGTATCATCGGCGGCGCTTCGTTTACCGGCGGTATCGGCAACGTGCCCGGGGCATTTCTGGGAGTTATCATTTTCAGCGTGATCAGCTATGGGCTGACCTTCGTGGGCTTAAGCTCCTACTGGCAGAACATCGTGAAAGGCATCATTATCATCGTTTCAGTGGCACTGGATATGCATAAGTACGCGAGCAAGAATTAAGCGGAAGTTTAGACAGCAAAAGGGTACACAGGCAGCCGGCAGGGGGATTCCCCCTGCCGGTTAGTCATAAGAAAACCCGGCGTTTTTTAGAAGGAGCGGGGAAGGAGGGAAGGGATGGACAAAGCGGCAGGACAAAGGAAACATAAAAAATGGATACTTATGGCTGTGCTTTTCATTCTTCTTGCCGGATTCTGCCTTTTCTCTCTGCAAAGAGGCGAAGCGGAGTCTTCCCCTCCTGTGCTTCGAGTCTCCGTGATTTTGCCGCATGAGGACGACGGATACTGGGGTTTTATCAGAGAGGGCATGCAGGGAGTTGAGGAGGAGTATGAGAAGCACTACCGCATGGATGTCAAATACCTGTATCCGCAGTTAAACTATAACATTCCGCAGATGACGGAGCTGATTAACCAGGAGAGCGCGGCGAAAGTAGACGTGCTGGTTGTGCAGGGGAATGAAAACCAGGAGTATGTGAAAGCCCTGCGGGATGCACAGACGCTGGGGACGCAGATCATCTGTATGGATACAGACATCTCCGATTTCCCGGAGCATCTCTACATCGGCACGGACAACTACAATGCGGGGAAACAGCTGGGAGAAGCCGTCGCTAAGACGGTAAAAGACACGGCCCGGATCGCGGTGATTTCCGGGGAGGAGGAATATTTAAACCTCCAGGAGCGGCTGCAGGGTTTTCAGGACGCGCTGTCCAAAGCTGATCATTTAACGCTTCTGCCGATCGCCTACGATCACTACGACGGGCTTACCGCCCTGCGGCTTTTTCATGAACTTTCTGAGGAAGCGGATGTGGCGGTTTTCCTGGAAGGAGTGCCCGGGACTACGCTGCAGTCGGTGTATTCCGGGAAGCTTTCCGAGTACCGGTATGTGTTCGGCTTTGACGCTTATAACGGGGTAAAGTCCGGACTTTTCGACGGCGTCATGCTGCAGGATACAAGAGGAATCGGGGAGATGATCCTGCAGAAGATCGGGGAGGAGATCGATACGAAGGAGGAAATCACCGGGAGTTTTTACACGGACGCGATCTTCCTCACACTGGAGAATTATGACGAGGTTATGGGATGAACCGGAGTGCGGCGCACAGCTCGCTGATGAAAAAGTACACAAGGGGATACTTAACGATCGCTCTATTCGCCGTCGTGTGCCTGGCGGTCATGCTTATCTCCATGTTTTCCCAGTCCAGACAGTATGAACGGGCTTTTCGGGATCTGTCGGACGCGAACAGTCTGGGGCAGACGCTGGAGGAACTGAATTCTTCGGTAAACCTGGCCTATCTGTGGCTCTCCGAGGAGGGGGAGGAAGGATACGGCGCAAGCCGGGATGAGGTGGAGGCGCAGCTTTCCCGTGTGGAGCAGAATTTAAACCTACGGTATGTGCGGGAGATAAAGGATACCGTGGAGAGTGTGCGCACCTACGTGGAACAGGCGGATGAACTGTTAAAGCAGGTGGACGAGTACGTAACAAAAAACCGCGGCGATTTTCACGATATTGAGGAAAAGTACGCCCAGGTGCAGAAAGTCTATACCTATTGCCGCGGCTTTTTGCAGGCGGGATTTCACGAGATGCTGGGAACGGTGGATGAGATGCGTTCGTCGTTTGAGAAAAGCCAGCGCATGCTTTTGTGCCTGGTGGTGGCCGTTGCTCTTGCAGGAGGAATACTGGTGACCGGGTATCTCGTGCGTTTTTACAAAGACACAGCGGGTTCCATCCGTACTTTGCAGCAGGGGATGGTTGCCGTACAGGAGAACCTGAAAGAGGCAAAGCCGATTGAGCTTGCTACAAACGATGAGCTGGAGGAGTTTGCGGAGACTTTCAACCGTATGCTGGAAATCATTCAGGAACAGATGAAAAAGATCGAGGAGAACGCGGATATCCGGGAGCGGTTAAACGAGATGGAGATGGAAAACCTGCGGATCTTCTCCGAATTGCAGAAGAGCCATCTGCAGTTTCTGCAGTCCCGCATCAACCCCCATTTTCTGTTCAATACGCTGAACATGATTTCTTCCATGGCACGGATGGAGAATGCGGACACCTGTGCGGATATGATGGAGATCACGGCCTCCTTTCTTCGCTACAACCTGGACAATATCAGCAACACCGTGACGTTAAAGCAGGAGATCGACAACCTGCGGGACTACGTGGCCATCCAGGAATACCGCTACAACGGGCGTTACCGGTATGAGTTTGACATCGATGAGAGCTGCCTGCAGTTTCACATGCCCTGCATGATTTTGCAGCCGCTGGTGGAAAATGCCATCCAGCACGGGATTGCCATGCGTCTGCAGGACGGGTTCGTGAAAATTCATGTGGCCCGGAAAGAGGACCGTATGCTGCTGGAGATAGAGGATAACGGGGTTGGCATGACCGAGGAGCAGATCCGGCAGATTGAGGAGGATTTTCGTCAGCATAAGTTTTCCGAGGATCATATCGGACTGCGAAACATCTATTACCGGCTGCAGCTTTTTTACAGCGGAGATCTTCTCTTTCAGCTGATCCCGCGTTCACCGGGTCTAAAGATTGTGATCTCTTTGCCCTTTAACGAATAACCGGAAAAAGAGGATCCATCTAGGCGACGGCTCTTTAAAGAGGGCAGCAAAGCAATTCTGATGCTTTGTTAAGCGTAAGTGGCTGTCCGGAAATGAAAAGGAACAAAGAAGCGCTTATGCTTCGGTCAGGGTGGGAAGTTTTGCCCCGGAAGGATAGAGAAGATGGCGATTACGATGGTACTGGCGGACGATGAGCCGTTCGCCTTAAAGAGTGAGGAAATGTTTCTTCGCCGGGAGTTCCCGCAGGTTCAGATCGTGGGGACGGCAGAGGATGGGATCGCACTGAAAAGGATGTTGGAGACTTTGAATCCGGACATCGCGCTGATTGATATCCGCATGCCGGGTCTTACCGGGCTGGAAGTCGCGCAGATGCTTTCCCATCAGGGCAGAGTGCATACGCACTTTATCGTACATACCGCCTACAGCGATTTTGAGTATATCAAGCAGGCCCTGGATCTGAAACTGGACGGGTATCTTCTCAAACCCTCCAAACGCGAGGAAAAACTGGAGACGTTTGGCAGACTTTTCCGCCTGGTGGAGGAGGAAAAACAGCAGAGAAAAGAGCAGGACGCCCTGAACAATGCGCTTTCCCTCGTCAATCCGGTTTTGGGAAGCGAGATTGTGCGCTCCGTGATTTCCGGCAGCGGAGACGAGAAAGGCTTCTTAAGCTACTGCGCGATCAACCAGGTCGAATTTCTGGGAGGCGCTGCTGCGGTTTTTGTTCCTGAAAAGCACGAGGACCTGGAAGAGAAGACGGTTGATGCCGCGGTCCGGGAAAGCCTTCTGGATCTTTGCAGGTACTTTTCCGCGGTTACGAAAACAGGAGTCGTTTTGCTGTTTCTCCTTGAGCGGGAACAGGATCTGGAAATGCAGAAGAACATCTGTGAGGATCTGGCCTTTCTGGTGTCTCAGAAACTGGAGGAATTCACGGGCAGACACTTTCTGTACGGGGTAGGCGGCTGTTACCCGCAGTTTTCCAGGATGCATGCCTCCTACCGGGAAGCCGCCGCCAGTCTGAATCAGGCGCAGCCCCTGGGAAGCCGAAGCGAAAAGGGCGTAAGCAGCGAGAAGGCGGAAATGTATCTGGAGGCCGCGAAGAGCTATATTCAGGCGAATTTCCGGCGGGATATCTCTTTGAGCGACTGCGCGCAGGAGACCGGCATCAGTCCCTATTACTTAAGCCATCTGTTTCGGGAGCAAAGCGGAGAGACCTTTATCGAATATCTTTCCCGGGTGCGCATCGAGGAGGCAAAGCGGCTGGCGCTGCGGACAGAGCTTCCGATCCGGGAGCTGGGGGAGAAAGTGGGATACCAGAATACCACTTATTTCTGCAAGGTGTTTAAGAGGATGACGGGCTGTACCATCAGTGAGTTTCGAAAGAAGGCCTCCTGCTGACAGGAAGGCCTTTTTGCGTGCGCGATAAGGCCAGGGAGGCTCTTTTGCCGGTACGCTAGGGGACGCGGTTTTTCAGATTTTGAACCCATTTTTCGGGATACCCCAGGAACTTAGGAAAATGAGGAAAGCGCGGGGGGATTGCCTGTTTTGGCCAACGGGTGTAAGATACATAAGAAAGGCAGCGAAAACATATCTGGAAAATAAGAAGGGAGAAAACGAATGTCTGTATCGAGTGACAATATGAGAAGAGAGTGGGCCCACAATGACGCGATCCGCGACGCGGGGCTGACCACGCCGGAGGATATCGTCCGCTGGGACAATCTTGCCTATGGGCCGGTGCCCAAGTGGAACGAGCTGGATGTCTACCGTCCAAAAGCGGCTGAGGGGAAACTTCCGGTGATTCTGGTTGTGCACGGCGGAGGATGGGTATACGGGGACAAGGAACTGTATCAGTTCTACGCCATGAGTTTGGCGCAGCGCGGGTTCGCCGTAGTCAACTTCAGCTACCGCCTGTCTCCGGAGAATAAGTTCCCGGCACAGCTGGAGGATACAAACGCTGTAATTGCCTGGATGTTCGTTCATCAGGAGGAATACGGGCTGGATATGCAGCACGTGTTTTTCGTCGGCGATTCCGCGGGAGGCCATCTGTCAGCGCTGTATGCGGAAATCTGCACCAACCCGGAATACGCCGCACGGTATGATTTTACGGTGCCGGAAGGCTTTGTTCCCACGGCGCTGGGCTTAAACTGCGGGGCATATACGCCGTTAAAAGAGCTGCCGATTGAGGGAGCGAACAATTCAGAGCTGATGGGAGATCTGCTCCCCGGCGGAGGAACCCCTGAGGAAGCGGAGTGGATCGATGCCGTCCGGCATGTGACTTGCGCCTTTCCGCCTTCCTTTATCATGAGCGCTCCGGGGGATTTCTGCCTGGATCAGGTGCCTGGCCTTGTGCAGGCGCTGTGCGATCAGAAGGTTCCCTTCATCTGCAAAATCTACGGGAATAAAGAAACCCCGCTGTATCATGTCTTCCACGTGACCATTCAGGAACCGCTGGGACAGCAGTGCAACGATGATGAGTGTGCGTTCTTCCGTTCATTTTGCGGGGCGTAAACACATAGCAGCAGGCGGAGCGGCCTTTTGTTCATAGTATTAAGGCGCGGGAAGAGATCGGGAGAGAACCCCGGGAAAGACTTTGGCTTCCTCCCGCGGGGAATGTTGGGACGCGGAAAAAGCATCCTCGCTTCTTTCCCGCCTTCCTCTTCTCTTATGCGGGAGTGAGGCTTTCGATTGCAAATTTCCCTTTCAGCCTGTATAATAGGAATGGTTCTTAAAAATGCCGCTTCTTGGAAAAGGCAGGTTCCCTATGGAGTATTTCAACAGGATTCTGGTCGGCGATACCGTGGAGATGATGCGACAGCTGCCTGATAAAAGCTTCGATTTCTGCTTCGCGGATCCGCCGTATTTTATGCAGCTTGAGGAAAAGAAAACACTGTACCGCGTGGAGGGGAATGAGTTCAGCGGCTGTCATGACAGGTGGGACAGCTTTCCTTCCATGGAGGTCTACAAGGAATTTACCCGGGAGTGGTTAACCGAGGTGCGCAGACTGCTGAAAAATGACGGGGCGATCTGTTTAATCTCCGGGATGCAGTCGATCTTTGAGATCGGAAACATCCTGCGCGAACTGGGATTTTGGATCCTCAACGACATCATCTGGAAAAAGACCAATCCTACGCCCAATTTCGGCGGCACCAGACTGAACAACAGTCACGAGACTCTGATCTGGGCCGCCAGGGAGAGAAAATCAAAGGTTACGTTCCACTACAAAACCGGGAAATACTTAAACGACGGGAAACAGATGGGTTCTATCTGGACGTTCCCGGTCTGCAGCGGAAGCGAACGGCTGAAGGATCACGAGGGAAAGAAACTTCATTCCACACAAAAGCCCGAGGCTTTGCTTTACCGGGTGATCGTACTGTTTACGGACAGAGGGGATCTGATCCTTGATCCGTTCGGCGGGACGATGACAACGGCGGCCATCGCGAAAAGAACCGGACGGAATTACACGATGATCGAAAAGGATCCCATGTACGCTTCCTACGGGCAGATACGGATCAACGCGGAAACTCCCGCAATCGGGGATGTGGAGAACGCGGTATTTGACAGGAAACCTCAGAGGGTCCGCTTCCGGGAGATGGTAAGCGCAGGGTATTTTTCCCTGGGAGAGACGTTCATCCACAAAAACGGGGAATGCGCTGTGCTTGCGGATGAACGGGGATGGCTTACCTATCAGGGAGAGACTGCGTCCATGCACGAGATCGCGGCAAGGATGATGGGGAAACCCAGACGGGTGGACGGTTTTCAGTATTTTTTCGTTGAGCGGGAGGGAACATTAGTTTCCATCGATGAGATTCGAGACCGCTGCCGACTGGAAATGGAACGAATGTCCGGGCAGTCTGAGTGAAGCCTATCCGGCGGTGCCTTTTAGCCGCATGCTAATCGACCTGACAGGGGGAATATGGGATTCGTTTAAATAGCTGCAGGCAGCGTAGGAGAAAGAGAAGCTGTTGTTGTTTTCGCTTTTGTAACAGAATAGGAAAAAGAAGGTTGCTTAAGGAACATGAAGTACGAATTTGGCGGGAAAGTCCGCTACAGTGAGACCGCGGAGGACGGGAGACTGTCTCTTTCCGGGCTTGTCAATTATTTCCAGGATGTGTCCATCTTTCAGTCTGAGGAAATCGGAGTCAAAATGACGTATATGCAGCAGCGGCAGCTTGCCTGGCTGCTGTCGTTCTGGCAGATTGTGATTGACCGTCTCCCCATGCTGGGTGAGGAGGTCATTGCACAGACCTGGCCGTATGGGTTCAGCGGTTTCTTTGGTTTCAGGAACTTCACGCTGTTAAATGCCGACCGGGAGATGCTGGCGAAGGCGAACAGTGTCTGGGTGCTTTATCATACCGAAAAGCAGCGCCCGGTAAAACCGGATCAGGATATGCTGCAGCGTTATGAAGTAGAGGAGCGGCTTGAGATGAACTACGCGCCGCGCAAGATCGCTGTTCCGGAAGGCGGGGTGAAAGAGGAGCCGGTCTGGATCGACCGGCACCATTTGGATACCAACCATCATGTGAACAACGGCCAGTATATCGCGATTGCCGCGGCTTACCTGCCGGAGGGGTTTCCCGTGCGGCAGCTGAAAACGGAGTACCGGATGCAGGCGCATCTGCATGATGAGGTGATCCCCCGCATCTGCGAATCCGATGGGGTGGTTACAGTTGCCCTGGAAAATTCCCAGGGGAAACCCTACGCGATTGTGGAGTTTGACTCGTCCGTATCATAAATTTTTGCCCGGTGCAAGGTTTTTCACACGGGGTTTTTCTGCGGGACATTTTTTCGTGAAATTTGGCAGACTGGGAGATACGATGTTGAATTTAGGGAAATATCAGGAACTGAGTATTGTGCGCAGGGCGGATTTTGGCGTTTATCTGGCGGAAAAAGGGAGTGACCAGAGTGTTCTTCTGCCCAGGAAGGAAGTGCCGCAGGACGCCAAGATCAACGATACGCTGCGTGTCTTTTTATATAAGGATTCCAGCGACCGGCTGATTGCCACCCTGCGGGAGCCTTTCATTACGCTGGGCAATGTTGCCCTGCTGAAGGTAAAGGAAGTAAGCCGCATCGGCGCGTTTTTGGACTGGGGGCTGGAAAAGGATCTGCTTTTGCCGTTTCGGGAGCAGACGGTGAAAGTGCAGGCCGGGGAGGACGCGCTGGTCGCTTTGTATGTGGATAAGAGCGGACGGCTCTGCGCGACGATGAAGGTCTATCCCTATCTGAAGAAGGGTTCCCCCTATCAGATCGGCGATTCGGTGCGGGGGCATGTCTACGAAGTCAGCGACCATTTTGGGGCTTTTGTGGCGGTGGATGACTGCTATTCAGGCTTAGTGCCCCGCTGGGAGGCTGCGGGGGCCCTGAAAGCGGGGGATGAGATTACAGCCAGGGTGACCAATGTCAAGGAGGACGGCAAGCTGGATCTAAGCATCCGCGAGAAGGCCTACCGCGAGATCGATAACGACGCGGAGCATGTTCTGCGGGTGATTGAGGAGTTTGAGGGCGTTCTGCCGTTTAACGACAAAGCCTCTCCGGAAACCATCCTTCGTGAATTTGGCCTCAGCAAAAACGCCTTCAAGCGGGCAGTGGGACATCTGCTGAAAGAGGGAAAAATTGAGATCACGGAGAACAGGATTTTCCTGAAAAAGTAAGAGGACATGACGTGTCTTAAGGAGGGAAAACCTTTGTCCCTTAACTTTATGATCTCCCGCAAGGCGGGGGAAACGGTCAGCGCTTACATGGTGATCATCTGGTCTGGTTTTAGAAAATCGTAACTGGCGAAGAAGAGGAAAGGCCGCTTTGCAGAGGGGAATTACTGCGAAGCGGCATTTTTGCTTTGCAGAGTCTTTCTGAACGGGAGTCTGCGAAAGTCTCGGAGAGTTTCTGCAAAGCTTCCGGGAAACGACCGTTAAGCGGAGAATCTAGTGAAGGAAGGTCAAAAAATCGTTAGGCCCCTTGACATTTTTCCGAGGCTGTGATACCTTAAATAGTAAGGTACCTAAACAGTTGCGGCAACAGGAGATACTGACAATGAGAATGGAAGAGCATACGCATGGCTCAGGCGGCAGACACGCACACGAGTGCGGCAGGATGGATCTGGATAGCGCTTCCCTGGCGGAACTGCTGATACGGGCCGGATATCTTACCGAGCGAAAATGCGGAAAAAGCCGGGGACAGGCGCAGATCCTTAAGATCCTGGCGGGGGAGGGAACTTTAACTCAGCGGGAGCTGCAGTCCCGTCTTGGGATCGAGGCCGGTTCCTTAAGCGAACTGCTGGCGAAACTCGAGGAGAAGGGCTTTCTTGAAAGAAGAAAGGACGAAAGAGACCGGCGAAGGATGCTGGTAAGTCTGACGGCGGAAGGCCAGAAGGCAGCTTTAGGCAGCCGGGAAGAAAATCCGGAGGAAGAGCTGTTTGCCGTCCTGAAGGAGGAGGAAAGAAAGCAGTTGGAGGAACTGCTGCGCAGACTGCTTTCGCAGTGGAAAGCGGAGAGAACGGAAGGGCAGAGACCTGAAAGATAACAGATGACTGCCCAGACAGAGGAGAGGAGAATACGATGACAGACAGACCGGAAATAGATTTTAATGAGAAAAGACGGGACCAGGAAACGGAAATGGAAGCCTCATCGAAGAAGGGAACAGAATCCAAAGCGGGCGGAAAGGAAGTATGCCCCGGCTGCGGCCGTCACTGCCCGGCAGACAATCTGCACTGTTCCAAAGGCAGGCGGCATTTTGGGGTAACTGAGGAAACCAAAGAGGATTTGAACGAAAAGGACCGTTCCGGGAAGGACGGTCATGAGAAGCATGGACACGGGAAGAAAGATCATGAGAAACACGGTCACGCGAAGAAGGAAGGCCGGGATAAGCATGATCATAAGGGACTGGAGAGCGGTCAAAAACATGCCTGCGGACATGAAGAGGAAGAAATGGATTCACTTGAGGAGGCCACCTGCGCACTGCTTCGAAAGTGCGGACATTTTCTGCATCATCGGATGGATCGGATAGATCCTGAAGAGCTGTTCGCGTCTCTGACGGAAAAGGAGCTGAAGGAGTTATACGGTCTTCTTCAAAAAGTGCTGGCCTCCTGGAAAGAGAATGAGGACGCTTAAGCAAAGCGGGAGGCGGGACCGCTGTGCCTTGCTCCCGCAGGGAAGATCCCTGATAGGAGAAGAAACAAAGAGCATTCTTTAGATGATAAATCCCGGTACACCGGCAGATGGGATCCTTCAGGCGGTCATTGGCTAGGGCTGGTTTGGACTTTTCCTGCCAAAGGCGCGGAGGATCGATTCAATACCGGTTCAATGAAAGGATCGGCTCTCCAGGCTTAGGACCGCAGGGGAAAAGAGCTTAAACCACAGCAGGAAGGGAAGCCGTCCTTCGCGTCCTCCCAAAGAGGAATTTAGGAAAGGATTTCCATGCCTAAAGGCAGCCAAACGTCAGAATTGATGCCAATTTTGTATTTCAAAGGCAGGGTGACAGATAGATCGGCATATGATAAGATATGATCCATATTTAAGGAGGGTTCAGCATGGGAGTCCCTGAAGAAATCAGAAAGGTTCCCCGGCCTGTGAATACGGTTGTGGTAGACACCGGCGGCAAGGGAAACAAAAGATATGCTGTCAGAGAGCGCATAGGGGAGAAGTATATCCCCGGCGGGAATCCCCAGCCGCGAAGCGGAAGAGTTATTGGATATATCTACGAGGGCGAATATCATGAGAAGATTTTTGCCCCCAAGCGAAATTTTCCGGATGTTCTTTCCTATGGGGCCGCCGCCTTTGTTCATAACGTTTCCTCTGATATTTTTGATGATTTAGCCTCGGTTTTTGATCTCAGCGATGCCGTATCGATTATTGTTTGCGCATCATTGAAGGTGATCTATCCGTCCGTTCCTGCCGACAGACTGGCAGCCTGGTACGGGAAATCTTTTTTCAGGATGTTTTATCCTGGCGCCGCTCTTTCGGAAGGGCGAATGAAACGTCTCTATGAGAAGATCGGCAGGGATCTCGAACTGAGAACGAACTTTTATCAGAAGAGAATGGAACGCGTACAGGAAACTCATCATGTTCTGATCGACGGGACACTTAAGCAGGACACATTAACCGTCAATGATCTGTCCAGGATATCAGGAAAATCCAAGACACGCGAGGGCAGGAAAATTTCTTTGATCTACGCCTATGATCTTGAGCTGATGGAACCCGTTTGCTGCACTGTATATCCAGGAGATGCGCCGGATATTTCCGCTTACAGATCTTTCCTCATTCACAACAGGATACAAAAGGGGATCCTGTTAGGCGGTAAGGACTTTTCTCCTTCAAAGATCGCCGATTTGCTTACAGAACGTCCCGAGCTGCATTTTCTTGCGCCGCTTAAAAAGAATGACAGCCGGATCAGCAATAATCATATGCTGGAGTTTCAGGGTGAATTAAAGGGCTTAGACAGGACGGTATTATTCTGTAAGAGGCAGATCAGGGGAGGCCGTTATCTTTATTCCTTCCAGGATGTTGAGAAAGAGGCCTCAGCCAAAAGAACGTATTTTGAGAAACATAAGAATTCGCAGGCGAATACTGCGAGTAATACGGAATTAGAATTTGATTACGGCAAATACCTGAAGGACAAAGACAGCTTCGGAGTGCTGGCATTGGAGTCAGATTTGGACATGTCTCCTCTCACCGCTTATCGGTCCTATTTGGATGGCTGGAAGATGGAGCTGGTTTTCCGGCAGTATGGGAATGATTTTGATCTGACACGCGCTCATGAGGGGATGAGTTTTCAGGTATACGGCTTGGAATTCATAAATTCTATTGCTGCTCTGATCGCGTGCCGTCTTGTGAGTCAGGCGGCAAAAGCAGGCATTTTTGAGGATTTCACCTTTCAGGATCTGATGATTGCTTTAGCAGGCGTATGGAGACAGGCTGACGCGCCTTTGCCCGGTACCCAGGATGACGGATACTGGGCTTATCCGCTTACCAGGGATGAATTTCTTCTGATGGAAAAACTGGGTGTTGTGCCTCCGCTGCCCGGGAAGGAGCCTAAAAAGAGAGGACGCAAACCCAAAAACCAGACTTGATCCCGCGAAAATAGAAAGCGTGTTAAATGATTGGCAATTAACCGGAACCGGTTGTTGAAAACCGGCCTTCTGTGTGTTATAGTAAATTCGTACACAATCAGGCAGGGGTGGACCGAGTCAGATCGGATTTGAGGTGATTGAATGAAAGAAACTGAGCAGAGAGTGGCTGCTAAAAAATTTGCGGCATTTTGGAAGGATAAAGGATACGAGAAAGGGCAGAGTCAGCTTTTCTGGATTACCCTTCTGCGGGATGTTTTTGGGGTGGAACATCCAGAGGAGTTCATTGCTTTTGAGGAGCAGGTCCACTTAGATCATACCAGCTTTATTGATGCGACGATACCGGCGACGAAGGTTCTCATTGAGCAGAAGGGATTGGGGAAGGACTTAAACAAGCCCATCAAACAGTCAGACGGCACTTTACTGACGCCGTTTCAGCAGGCAAAACGCTACATCACGGAACTTCCGCTGTCTCAGCATCCGCGCTGGGTTGTGACCTGTAATTTCGCGGAGTTTCACGTCTACGACATGGAACGGCCCGGAGGAGAACCGGAGAAAATATTGCTTGAGGATCTGGAGAAGGATTACTACCGGCTTCAGTTCCTTATCTCCACCGGGAACGAACACCTGAAACGGGAAATGGAAGTGTCCATCGCGGCGGGGGGGAGATCGTGGGACTTTTGTATGACGCTTTTCTTGAGCAGTACAAGGATCCGACAAATGAGAAAACGCTGCGCAGCCTGAACGTTCTCTGTGTGCGGCTGGTGTTTTGCCTGTTTGACGAGGATGCCCAGGAGTTCATTGCATGGTACGAGAGAAGGCATTGCCCTGCCTCGGATCCATGAGTGCTTTCGAGAGCGGACAAAGGCGGCATGGGAGGAGTTCGCCGATCGGGAAGCTAAACTGCATCAGCTTTTGGACCAGGATTCGGAGGATGCCACCGTGAAAGATTTGGCGGATACCCTGCGGCAGTCCACGGCCTGGTATTTCCGGTGGGACTGAAAGCTGCCGCAGGCAGGCGTAAGAAAACAAACTATGGATTGGAAAGGAGAAATAAAAGATGTTTTACTTTTTGATGACCCCAGTACTCACGTACAACTGGCTGCTGATACTAGCGGCTGTCATTCCTGCCATTTTCCTGATGGTACAGGTATATAAGCTTGACAGGTTAGACAAGGAAAGCCCGGCTATTTTGAGCAATATGGTGGTTGGGGGGATCCTGGCCGCGCTTCTTGCCCTGGTGATAGAGCGGATCCTCAGCCTTTTCCTTAACATGCTTGTCCCGGCTGAGTCCGATCTTTACAATGTCCTCCTGTATTTTGTGGTTGTGGCCTGCACAGAGGAAGGCTGTAAATATTTCATGCTGAAGAAGCGGTCATGGT
>CAZXSN010000005.1:77977-93289 GCA_964643295.1 uncultured Lachnospiraceae bacterium | reverse complement strand
CGGTCGGTGAGAGTGAATCCTTTGTGACGGTGGAAAAATAAAACAGGTTTCTGCCAGATAAGAAAGCGTTATCTCACCTGATTAAAAAGGTCCCGGATTTCAAAGATCCGGGGCCGGATCAGAAAAGGTTTGTGAATTAAGAAACGAAAGCGGGGGAGTTTTCCCCCGCTTCCCAGAGCAGCAAATTTTTGTCCACAGGGACTCACGACAGCAAATTTGTCCAGACCTTGCCATGAGGAATGGAGAAACTGCACAAAATATACAGAAAGAAACAAATATTTCCAGTCAAATTTGTGTTATCTTTAGTACATCAAATTAAGAAAGGGGAATTTTCCATGAAAAGAAAATTACTGAGCACTGTTTTAAGCCTCGCTATGGTTGCATCTCTGGCGGGTGGTTCCTCCGTCGTCGCTTTTGCGGATGAGGCAGAGAGCGCGGGCGGAAAGATCGGTATCTCCATGCCGACTCAGTCTCTGGAGCGCTGGAATCGTGACGGTGCCTACCTGGATGAGCAGTTTCAGGCGGCCGGATTTGAGACGATTCTTACGTTCTCTGACAATGATGTGGGCAGACAGGTGAACGACATCCAGAACATGCTGGCGGACGGCGTGGATCTTCTGGTTGTGGCAGCCATCGACGGCGAGGCGTTAAACACCGCCATGAACGAGGCCGCGGAAGCCGGAGTACCGGTTATCGCTTATGACCGTCTGATCATGAATGACGCCGTTTCCTATTATGTATCCTTTGATAACTACACCGTCGGCACCCTGCAGGGCCAGTTCGTCATTGACACGCTGGATTTGGACAATGCGGGCGATACCGTCTACAACATGGAGTTCACCGCCGGTGACCCGGCTGACAACAACGCCGGCTACTTCTTCAATGGCGCGTATGACACCTTAAAGCCGTACATCGACGCGGGCACCCTGAATGTTGTGTCCGGACAGACCGATTTCGACAGCGTGGCGACTGCTCAGTGGAGCACCGATACCGCTTTGGAGAGAGCGCAGAACATCCTTTCCTCCTACTATGCGGACGGAACGCAGCTGGATGTCTGGGTATGCTCCAACGACTCGACCGCTCTGGGTGTTGCGCAGGCTGTGACTTCTGACTATGCGGGAAGCAACTCCGTACTGATCACCGGTCAGGACGGCGACGAAGCAAACTTAAAGAACATCGTAGACGGTGTCCAGACGATGACCGTTTACAAGAACGTGAGCAATGAATCCGTTGTTACGATTGCTCTGGCAGAAGCCATGATGGCCGGCGAGACCGTCGATGAGTCCCTGATTCCGTCCTTCGGCATCGATTGCGCGTATGATACGGAATCCTACAGTACTTCCGAAGGCCATAACTGCCCGTCCTTCCTGCTTGTTCCGACGGTCATTACCAAGGACAATCTGCAGGATCTGGTTGACACCGGACTGTACACGATGGGAGACGACGGATATCTGTCCGCTGTTCAGTAAGACAGCAAAGAAATCAAAAATCTGAAATCTTTTTTTGGAGGGCGGGGCGGCTTTCCCGCCCTCTTTTGAATCTGACCTGCCCAGCAGGATATGAGGGAAAGGAGGAGGTTCTTTTGGCGGATGTTATTCTGGAAATGAAATCGATCACCAAAGAATTCCCCGGAGTGAAAGCGCTGGACAATGTGAACCTGGTCGTGGAGCGCGGGGAGATCCACGCGCTGATCGGTGAAAACGGCGCCGGAAAATCCACACTGATGAATGTGCTGTCCGGAATCTATCCTTATGGAAGCTATACGGGCGATATCTATTATAACGGAGAACTGTGCAAGTTTAAGACGCTGAAGGACAGCGAGGCAAAGGGCATCGTGATTATCCATCAGGAGCTGGCCCTGATCCCGCTGCTCACGATCGGCGAAAACATGTTTCTGGGCAACGAGAAAAAGAACAAGATGGGCTGTATCGACTGGGATATGACCTACCATGAGGCGGAGAAGCATATGCGGCAGGTCGGTTTAAACGAATCCGCGCAGACGCTGATCAAGGATATCGGTACCGGCAAGCAGCAGCTGGTGGAGATCGCCAAGGCATTCTCCAAGAACGTGAAGCTGCTGATCCTGGATGAGCCTACTTCCTCGCTGAATGACGAAGACGCAAAGATGCTGCTCGATCTTCTGATAGAATTTAAGAAGAACGGCTTAACTTCCATCATTATCACCCACAAATTAAATGAGATTATTTACTGCGCGGATAAGGCCACCATCATCCGCGATGGTTCCACGATAGAAACACTGACCAAGGGTGTGGATGAATTCAGCGAGGACCGCATCATCAAGGGTATGGTTGGACGTCCGATGGAAGACCGCTATCCGAAGAGAGATCACAAGATTCTCCCGGAAGTCAGCCTGGAGATCAAGGGCTGGACGGTGCATCATCCGCTCTATCATGAAAAGGTGGTGGACAAGGACATCTCCTTTAAGGTGCACAAGGGCGAGGTTGTCGGTTTCTCCGGCCTGCAGGGCGCGGGACGCACGGAGCTTGCGATGTCGATCTTTGGAAAAAGCTACGGGACCGGTATCAGCGGAGAACTGTATCTGAATGGACAGAAAGTCGACTTAAAGAGCTGCGAGCAGGCGATCCGGCACAAGATTGCCTACGTGACCGAGGACCGCAAGACGAACGGACTGATTTTGGGGGAATCCATTCGCTTCAACACCACGCTGGCCAGACTGGATAAAGTCTGCTCGAAGGGTGTCATTGACGGAACCTCCGAGAAAAACGCGGCGGAGGAAATGACAAAAGCCATGGGGACGAAGACTCCTTCCGTGGAACAGAAGGTGGGCAACCTTTCCGGCGGCAATCAGCAGAAAGCGCTGCTCGGGAAATGGATGTTCACGGAGCCGGATGTGCTGATCTTAGACGAGCCGACGCGCGGCATCGATGTCGGCGCAAAATATGATATCTACTGCCTGGTCAATGAGATGGTAGCAGAAGGAAAATCAGTCATTATGATCTCATCGGAAATGCAGGAGCTGATCGGCATGTGCGACCGCATTTACATCATGAATGAGGGAGAGCTTTGCGGGGAGTTGGACGCGAAGGATGCCACGCAGGAAAAGATCATGAGCTACATCATCCGTGCCGACGCGTGAGGAAGAGAAAGGAGTGTTTTCTAGTATGGCAACAAACAACGAATCCGCGGGAGCGGGCAAGTTTAATCTGGGCGCGTTTCTCACCAAGTACAGCATGGTGATTGCCCTTGTGATTGTATTCATCCTGTTCTATTTCCTGACCGGTGGACGTCTTCTGTATGCGCAGAACATGTCGAACCTGATCCTGCAGAACGGCTACGTACTGGTCATGGCCTGCGGCATGCTGCTTTGCATCTTAACCGGCGGCAACATTGACCTGTCGGTTGGTTCCGTGATCTGCATGGTCGGCGGTGTGGCGGCGGTCCTGATCACGAACAAGGGCTTTAATATTTACCTGACGATTCTGATTTGTCTGGCGCTTGGTCTGGCGGCCGGTATC
The DNA here is from genome assembly GCA_964643295.1 of uncultured Lachnospiraceae bacterium. Classification (GTDB taxonomy): domain Bacteria; phylum Bacillota; class Clostridia; order Lachnospirales; family Lachnospiraceae; genus Merdiplasma. The sequence goes on along the minus strand of CAZXSN010000005.1, from coordinate 89,792 downwards.
TGGCAGGGGTACTGGATCGGTTATGTGCGGATCCCGCCGTTTATCACAACCCTGGGCGGCATGTTCATCTTCCGCGGTGTCGGCCGTCTGGTGTTAAACAGCAAGACCGTATCCGTTCAGGATGCGACGTTCCTCAACATCTTTACCGCGTACATCAAGATCCCGGGGCTGGATACGGATACCCACATTTATTCTCCGCTGGTGATCGGCCTGATCGTGGTGATCATTCTCTTCTGCAGCACGATCTCTTCGCGCAGCAGCAAGGCGAAGAAAGGATACCGGCAAAACAGCGCAGTTGCGGACTTTGGACGCACAGCTTTAATCTCTGTGGTTTTGATGGCCTACTGCTACATGCTCAGCCAGTATAAGGGCATCTCTGTCATGCTGGTGTGGGTGGTCGCAATCTGCCTGCTCTATCACTTCATTACCTCGAAGACGGCCTTCGGACGGTATTTCTACGCGGTCGGCGGCAACGAGAAAGCGACCCAGCTTTCCGGTATCAACACGAACAAAGTGTATTTCATCGCCTACGCGAACATGGGATTACTGGCCGGCCTGTGCGGCCTGCTCTGCCTGGCCCGTGTCGGTTCCGTAAACGGTTCCACCGGTACCTCGTTTGAGATGGATGCCATCGGCTCCTGCTTTATCGGCGGCGCTTCCGCTTACGGCGGAGTTGGTACCATACCGGGCGTCATCATCGGCGCACTTCTGCTGGGTGTCATCAACATGGGCATGTCGATCATGGGCATCGGCGATTCCTGGCAGTATGTCGTCAAAGGCGGTGTGCTCTTAGTCGCTGTTATCTTCGATGTGGTTTCCAACCGGAAGAGCGGAAACTGATCACTGCATAAGCATCGGATTTTAGAAGTTTTAAGAAAAAGGCAGGGGAGTTCCCCTGCCTTTTCGTTACTGCGGAAGTTTCAGCTGCCCGGTCTGCCGGAATGCATCTGTCATATCGAAGGCGGTGACCACTCCGGGGCGCACCAGATAGAAGGTATCATTGATGTAGAGTCCCCGAATGACGGCGTTGTATCCGAGATCGGTGTCGATTCCCTGCAGCACGTCATTGTACGAATCGTAGAGCAGTTCCTCTGTAAATCCTTTTTCCGGATTATAGGAAAAGACCAGGTAGCGGTCGTTTAAGGTAAAGCCGAAGAGATTTTTCTTTGGATCCATGAGGATCGACCTGTAATCGTCAAAGGAATCGCACCAGGTAATGCCGGGCATTACCAGACGGTGAACTTCTGTGACTTTGGCGGGATCTGAGATGTCAAACATGGAAAGCTTTAACCCGGTGGTACTGCCGGTCTTTTCATCCGCCTCAAACCCCAACCCCAACAAAAGATCCTCGCTGTAAAAGTGCAGGTAATCGGAGAAGCCGCTTACCTTCAAAGTTCCCAGTACCTTCGGGTTTTTGGGATCCGTAAGATCCACGCTAAACAGCGGATCCGTCTGGCGGAAGGTCACAAAGTATCCGGTACCTGCAAGAAATCTTGCGGAGCGTACCGTTTCCCCGGGTGCCAGATCCTCAATGGAACCTAAAAGATCCATGTTGGGGTCGAAAAGATACAGTCCCGTATGCTCTTCATAGTTCTCATCGTAACTGGTAGAGACCACCCGCAGAATCCCTTGGTATTCGTTTAAGGAGAAAGAGTCATTTAGGAATCCCTCCACGCTTCCTACCGCCACACCTGAGATGGTGCCTTCTGTATAGTGCAGTTTCAGGATCTCTGTGTGGTTTGCTTCATTCTCCCAGACGGTGTTGGCGATATAGATATTTTCCCTGCTGGCGTAAAACGTTTCCGGGGAGGAGACGACCGCCTTCTGGTCAATGATCTCCCCCGGGCGGGAAAGGTCTATGCAGGTCGCGATCAGATAGTCCGAGTAGGTTACGTGTTCCGGCAGATAGACGTTGTCGGCTCCGATTTCTCCCCTGCTGGTTTTAGGAACGAGATCGCTGTTTTCGAAGGTGTCCTGAATGACAGGAGAGTATCTGCTGAAAAGATAGAGGTACCGGCCGTTTTTGCGGGACTGGCAAAACCCTCCGTCCTGCGTCACAGTTCCCAGAAGAGAAGGATTTTCGCGGTCCGTGATGTCGTATGTATACAGTTTGGTGCGGCTGCCGGAACGGGCGGCGATCACATCCTCCCGGCTGGTATCCATCTCCGAATAATAGTAGGAGGTGACCACGCTTAACCTTTCGCCGTCCAGATACATTTCCTGCACACTTTCCTCCTCGGGAAAGGAAAGATGGGAGACAGTCCGCATTTTTTCATCATCCGCGGAGACAATCACAAGGGAACCGTTCTTACGCAGGATATAGATGTACGATCCGTCGGTTTTTACAAAGTCGCCTTCATCGACGCCCTCTTCCTGCACGTTGGTAGTGGAGTAGGAGACGGAAGACGCTTTCGCAGTCATCACATCTTCCTGTGCGGAGAAACCGCCTTCCATGTCACTCGATCCTGCCACGTCTTCCAGAGACTCCGTCCGTAAGATTCCAGGGGTGCCAAACGCGTCAAAGAGTGCCTGGTAGACGGTTTGATAATCCCCTACGGGACTTAAGGAGGCTGTGATGGGCAGGCTTACGGTGTCAGACGCAGGTTCCCCGTCCGCGCCGCTGAAGTCTTTTTCGGCGGCTGTTTCTCTTTCTGTGTCGGCAGCGTCAGGATTTTTTGTATCGTTCTGCGTGGAAGCTTCTCTTACCATAGTATCTGCCCCGGCGGCAGAAAGGACTTCCTCGTTTGCGGAAACGGCGGGTGTGCTTTCTGCGCTTTCTTCTGCGGTTTCGGACGGGAGGCTGGAAGCGGCTTTGCTTTGCGCAGAAACCGGAGAGTTTTGAACTCCGGATAGATCTGTATCTCCTTCGTTTGCCGGAGTGCCTGCCGTGCTTCCATTGGCCGATACATCGGTTTCCTCCTCGAAAATCAGGATATCCCCGTTTTCTATGGGAACTAAGAGCTCGGACTCTTTATTGGAGGAGAGCGTGCCCTTGGCGCTTAAGCGCCCCGCCTGCCAGGAAGCGAGAATGACGACGGCGAAGGCTGCGGCCAGCGCCCCTGCCCGGAAGATGGAAAAGCGGCGTCTTTTTTCAGGCGTTTCGCGGGTCCGGGATGTGCCGGAAGCGTTTGGCGTAACGGTCGGGCTTTCGCTTACAGCCGGTTCCCTGTTTTTTTCTTCCCGTGCACCTGCCTGTTTGTGTTCCCGCAGGAGGTTTTCAATCTGGTCCGGATGAAGAGAATCCGGAACAGGGATTTCCTCCGCACTTTTTTTCAGCTGTTCTAAGAGTTCTTTTTCATTCATGAGAGATCCTCCTTTCCTTATTCAGGAAGTCTTTCTGCTGTTTTTTGGCCAGAAGACTGTCCGCCTTTGACGGATGTTTTGGACGGTTCGTATCCGGAGAGCTGTTCCTGCATCTTTTTCAGGGCCCGGCTTTGTCTGGAGCGCACGGTGCTGTCGTTTAACTGAAGCAGGTCGGCGGTCTCTTTGCTGGAATATCCCGCGAAGAGGCAGAGCGAGAGGATCAGCCTTTCCTCATCCGAGAGAGAGAAGAAAGCCTTCCGCACGTCCAGACGCATGTTTAAGTCCGGTGTTTTCCCGGGCAGGTCTTCGGAGAGCTCCACGGGCCGGTTTGTGTAGGAGCGCAGCCGGTTTTTGCATTTGGCGGTTAAAATCCGAAACATCCAGGCTCCGAAAGACTGCGCTTCCCTTAATGAGCCAATCTGGGCAAACGCGTCGGTTACGGCATCGCTGACCGCGTCCTCAGCGTCATGGCTGTTTTTTAAGGTAAAGAGCGCAAACCGGTACAGGTCCTGGTAGATCGTCTCGTAAACCTGGGCAAACGCATGCACGTCACCGGCCTTTGCCCGGTTCACAAGGTCTGTGCTGTAGTTCATAATCATCCCCTCCCTCATGAGTTTACTTTTTCGGGTTCCATATAAGAGTGTCAAAATGAAGGGCATCTGTTGCACGGATTTAAAAAATTTTGCGGATCATTAAACACCCAGCGAACAGGCGCTGAATGGGCCTCCCGCGCAGACGGGACAGGGAAAAATAGCACTGGATAATTGTCCCCTGTGATGGTATACTATCGGAAAACAGGGGAAAACGCAAGGCAGCAGGCGGCCTTAAGCCTAGGGAAAGGTTCGATAAAGACACAGGAGATGCGCCGCCTGGCTGGTCGTTTCGTCCGCGGATGGCAGCGAAAGGGGTACTGCCGATTGTCCCCGCGGTTTTTTAAAGCTGCTGGAAATGAAGAAATTGAAATGTACGGTGCGAAAATCAGTGCGCACCGGATAAGTACAGGCAGGAGAGGAAGCAATGAATCTGACAAGTGTAAGAGAGTTATACAGAAACCGGGAAGCATACCTGGGAAAGGAGATCACGGTGGGCGGATGGCTTCGCAGCATCCGCGATTCAAAGACCTTCGGATTTCTGGTGCTGCACGACGGGACCTTCTTTGAAACGCTGCAGATCGTTTACAGCGATGCGCTGGAGAACTTCAGTGAGATTAACCGGCTCAACGTGGGAGCGGCGGTGATTGTGCGGGGAACGCTGGTTGCTACGCCGCAGGCGAAGCAGCCGTTCGAAATTCAGGCTAAGGAGGTCACAGTTGAGGGCACGTCCACGCCGGACTACCCGATGCAGAAAAAACGCCATACAATGGAGTACTTAAGAACCGTTCCGCATTTAAGAGCGCGGACGAACACCTTTCAGGCGGTCTTTCGTGTGCGTTCCCTGGCTGCGTACGCGATCCATCAGTTTTTCCAGGAGAGAGGCTTTGTCTACGTGCATACGCCTTTAATCACCGGAAGCGACTGCGAGGGCGCGGGCGAGATGTTCCGTGTGACCACACTGGATTTAAACCAGGTACCGTTCAACGACAGGGGTGAGGTGGATTATACGAAGGATTTCTTCGGCAAGTCCACGAATCTGACGGTGAGCGGCCAGCTCGACTGCGAAACGTTCGCGCAGGCTTTCCGCAATGTCTATACGTTTGGGCCGACATTTCGGGCGGAGAATTCCAATACCACCCGCCACGCGGCGGAATTCTGGATGATCGAGCCGGAGATTTCCTTCGCGGATCTTGCGGATGACATGATTTTGGCCGAGTCGATGCTGAAATATGTCATCAGATATGTACTGGAGAACGCACCGGAAGAGATGAACTTTTTCAATTCCTTTGTGGATAAGGGTCTGCTGGAGCGTCTGCACCATGTGGTGGATTCCGAATTCGGCCATGTGACCTACACGGAGGCGGTGTCTATCCTGGAGAAGAACAACGAAAACTTTGAATACAAGGTCTCCTGGGGCTGCGATCTGCAGACGGAGCATGAGCGCTACTTAACCGAGAAGATTTTCAAAAGGCCCGTGTTCGTCACGGATTATCCGAAGGAGATCAAGGCCTTCTATATGAAACAGAATCCGGACGGGAAGACCGTGGCGGCCATGGACTGTCTGGTACCGGCGATCGGGGAGATCATCGGCGGCAGCCAGAGGGAGGACGACTACGACGTGCTGCTTAACCGCATCCAGGAACTGGGCATGGATCCCAAAGAGTATCAGTATTACCTGGATCTGCGCAGGTTTGGAACCACGCGTCACGCCGGGTTTGGTCTTGGCTTTGAGCGTCTCGTGATGTACGTAACCGGGATGAGCAACATCCGCGATGTGATTCCCTATCCCAGAACCGTGGGCAACTGCGAATAAACGGCAGGGCGCGAAAAAGGCAGTACTGCCGACAGAAATTGGGAGACGGGAAAACAGAGAGGTTAAGGTACGATCTGCATAAATCGGCAGCCAGGATGCTTAGGGCATCGAAGAAGGGGAGCGAAAGATGTCAGGATCAAGGTATGCGGACAAAAATCAGAGAGAGCAGAAAAGTCAGAAAGAGAAGAAGGGAAAGAAAAAAGGGAGTGTATTCGGCAGGGTTTTTGGGACGCTGATTTTGGTGGCGGCGGTCTGCGTGTTCTGTTATTCCGCCTATGAGCTGTATGGGTACTACCGGGAATACAAAGCCGGTACGGACGAGTACGGGAGCCTGAATGATCAGTTTGTGCAGATTGAGCCGACAGGAGGGGAGGAGCCTTCTTTGGCCGGGGAGACTAAGGCGACGGAACCTCTCTCCGGTATAGAATCGAGCGAAAACGGTGGCGATGCATCCACGCAGCAAAAGGAGCGTCCGAACAGGCTTGTAACCACCGAGAAAAGCGAGGAAGGTCCGGTTCTGGCAAATGTGGCGGAACTGGAAGAGGAAGATGAAAATCTCCTGGAGGGAAAGATCGAGGAAGCCGGAAAGGTGGAAGCGGTGGAAAACGGCGAGGAGAAAAACCTGCCGATGCTGCGAAATCCCATCAACTTTCAGGAGCTGAACGCGATCAACGAGGATATCATCGGCTGGCTCCGCATCCGGGCGCTGGATGTTTCCTATCCGATCGCGCAGGCGGAGGATAACGATTACTACCTGCACCGCACGTTCGCGCGGGAGGACAACTTCGCCGGCTGCATCTTTTTAAACTGCACGAACAGCAAGTATTTTACCGATCAGAATTCGATCGTTTACGGCCACAACATGAAGAACGGTTCCATGTTCGGCACACTGAAAAAGTTTCAGGATCAGGAAGTGTACGATGACTGTCCCTACTTCTGGATCTTCACGCCGGAGTTTATCTACCAGTACCGGATCTTCTCCTGCTCGGTGGTCAGCAAGATCGGCGATCCCTACCGCACACGGTTTTTAACCAGCGATTTCGAGGAGTTTATCCGCACCTGTCAGGAAAACTCGATGATCGATAACGGAGGGATGGAAGTTACGACAAATGACCGGATTGTGACGCTCTCCACCTGTACCGGCGACGAATCGACCCGCTTTATTGTGCAGGGAAAGCTGGCTCATTTATATGCCTCCCGGTAAAAATGCGGGAAAGAATATTTAAACGAAATCGCTGCGTGATGCCGTCCGGAAGGAAAGGACTTTTGCAGATAGAGGGATAGAAGGTTAGAAACATACGCCGAATGCGGCGGAGAAAGGGGATTGCCATGAAGGATGAAAAAGAGAGGCTGCAGGAAATTCTGCAGCAGAGTGACAACATCGTGTTTTTTGGCGGTGCGGGAGTATCCACGGAGAGCGGGATCCCGGATTTTCGCAGCGTGGACGGACTCTATCACATGAAATATGACTATCCGCCGGAGACCATCTTAAGCCACAGCTTCTTTATGCGGAATCCGGAGGAGTTTTACAGGTTCTACCATGACAAGATGCTCTGCCTGGACGCAAAGCCGAATGCCGCTCATTTAAAGCTTGCCGAGCTGGAGAGCATGGGCAAGCTGAAGGCTGTCATCACCCAGAACATCGACGGACTGCACCAGATGGCAGGGAGCAAAACGGTGCTGGAACTGCACGGGAGTGTGCACCGCAATTACTGCATGAAGTGCGGGGCGTTCTATGATGCCCAGTACATGAAGGCCGCCGAGGGGGTTCCGAAGTGTGAGAAGTGCGGCGGCATGATCAAACCGGATGTGGTGCTTTATGAGGAAGGCCTGAATCAGCAGACCTTAAGCGATTCCGTCTACTACATTTCGCATGCGGATGTGCTGATCATCGGCGGAACTTCCCTGGCTGTTTATCCGGCTGCGGGCCTGATCGATTACTTCCGCGGAAAACATCTGATCTTGATCAACAAATCCGCGACGCCCAGGGACCGCTCGGCAACGCTGCTGATCCAGGGCAGCATCGGCGAAGTGCTGGGCAGCGTACAGGTAAAGTAAGAGGCGATGCGATGGGACAGGGACAGGAACGCCTGCTTTATGAGGTGGGCGATATCGTAAAACTGAAGAAGAAGCATCCCTGCGGCAGTCAGGAGTGGGAGATTTTGCGGGTGGGGGCGGACTTTCGCCTCAAGTGCCTGGGATGTGCCCATCAGATCATGATTCCCCGCACTCAGGTGGAGAAGAACACGAAGGAGCTTCGCAAAAAAAATGCTTGAAATGGCCGGAGTTTTATGTTAAACTAAATCTCTGTGACAAAGTTTCCTTGCTCCTTCTTCGGGAAGGGGCCAAAGACCATAAGGAGGTGCGCAAGCATGAACAAGTATGAACTGGCGGTAGTTGTCAGCGTCAAACTGGAAGACGAAGAGAGAGCAGCTACCATCGAGAGGGTGAAAGAGTACATCACCCGGTACGGCGGGACGGTAGTCGACGTGGAAGAGTGGGGAAAGAGACGCCTCGCCTATGAAATTCAGAAGATGAGGGAGGCATATTACTACTTCGTTCATTTCGAGGCAGACAGCAGCTGCCCGGCTGAGCTGGAAAGCCAGATGCGGATCATGGAGAATGTGATCCGGTACTTAATCGTCAGGCAGGACGCTTAGGACATAAAGGAGACAGATATGAATAAAGTCATCTTAGTAGGCCGTTTGACCAGGGATCCGGAAGTACGGCGCGGCGGCGCGGATGGGAACCTGGCGATTGCCAGATATACGCTGGCGGTGGACCGCAGGTTTCAGAGAGAAGGCGAGGCCTCGGCGGATTTCATCGGCTGTGTTGCCTTCGGGAAGCAGGCGGAGTTTGCGGAGCGGTATCTGCGCAAGGGAGTGAAGATTGGCGTCATCGGACGGATTCAGACCGGCAGTTTTACGAACAGAGAAGGCCAGAAGGTATATACCACGGATGTGGTCGTGGATGAGCACGAGTTTATGGAAAGCAAGGCTGCCTCTGCGGAGCATGCGGCTGCGAACGCACCGGCTTCCGCTTCTTCCTATCATGCCTCTGCCCCGGCGGCCAGTGAGGCGCCCAGCGCGGATGGATTCATGAATATTCCGGAGGGGCTTGACGAGGAGCTTCCTTTTAATTAAAAAGACCGCGGGATTTAAGAAGACCGCTCCGGCAAAGTACAGGAGCGGATCTAAAAAATCCCTTCATTAGAATTGAAAAAACAGGAGGACTGATCATGGCTTTCAGTAAAGATAGAGAAAAACCCGATCCCTCGATGAAGAGGCGGGGCGGACGCAGAAGAAAGAAAGTCTGCGTATTCTGCGGCAAGGAGAACAACGAGATTGACTACAAGGACGTCAATAAGTTAAAGAGATATGTGTCTGAGAGAGGGAAGATTCTTCCCCGCAGGATCACCGGGAACTGCGCGAAGCATCAGAGAGCGCTGACCGTAGCGATCAAGAGAGCACGCCATATTTCCTTAATGCCGTACGTGCAGGATTAATCCGCAGGCAGGAGTTAAGCAGCAAAGCCCGTAAATGCAAAGAAGAATGCGTTTGCGGGCTTTTTTATGTCTGCCGGGATGCCCTTACGAAAGGGACAGGCTGACAGTGATAAGAATAGAAGGTTTTTGATGAAACACATTCAATCCATCCGGTTCGCATTTAAGAAATAAATCTCTTGACAGATCTTAACGCAATCGATACAATTAAAGAAAAGGACCGCTTTAGCTAATATATAACAGGAATTGATGGAAACTTTCAAAAACTTATTTTAACGGATGCATGTATTTTTAAACTGCTATTTCCGGTTTCCCCTGTAAGCTGTTTTATTCCTGAAAACTATTTTGGTTCTGCAGACGGACTATGGCGTTAAGATGCGCGGGTGTGCTTAATAGATACGAAAGGCCTTTGCAGAGAAATTTTACCAGCTTCTTTAAACTGTATGATCCCATGCTGCATAAATATCCAACGGGCAGCTTAAGGATGAAAGCTACTGGGACTATTTTAATGAGAATCCTTTTTGGAAAATGGAGGCAAATGTGTATTTTCCGATTTTGCGCGGCGGAACGTTTGAACTTCTGGCCCTTCGCGAGTGCGCGGAGAAAAATCTTTTAAGCGATCAGGTTCTTCCGATTCTGGAACCGGTGAAACTGACGCAGACATACATTCATACAATCGATGCCTTTATTCATGCCGACAGACCTCTTGCCCTGATACTTAACCCTGCTGTCGGTACCTGGAAAGAGGATGTGGAGAGAGAAAAGGGTTCTCCTTTCTATGGAAGGATCCTTGACCAGCTTAGCTTTCGCAGGCTGATCTTTTCCTTCTATGTGACACCCGAATTAAGACAGTGCCTTGCGTATGCCAGGGAAAATAACAGACCGCTCGATTCTCTGATTTTGCTGTGTATGGATCAGAAAGAGATTCCTGTGTATAGGGATGTGATCGGCGATCAGACCCCAATGTACAACGTGATCTTTGATTCCTTCAAATTAAGAATCTTCATGCGGTCAAACCGGATCTTATGTGAAGACTGTTTCCCAAAGAAAATGAGAAATGCGGAGTATCTTGGCATAGAATCAGAATTCTTTTCTTTGAATCATCTGGCTTATGCGCAGGAGGGATATAAGGGATTTTCTGATTATTCTATTATCGGAAAGGACTACAGCGAGTCTGGGTTTGCGCCCTGTGCCCTGGCAATTCATATCGTTTATTTTGACGAGAAAAACATACTTCGGGTTGCTCATTTTGTCTCAGATACGAATGATGATCTTTCTGATATGCCCAGGAAATTTATGGAGGCAGCCGCAAAACTTGTCAGGTGGAATGAGAGGATGCAGCTGAATACCGCCGGTATTCGCGAGCTGCAGGAAGCATACCAAAACGGGAGATATCCGGGAATTGGGGCCCTGAAGAAGTACTCGATTATGCATCATCTGGAGCTGATGAGTCAGTTCCTGGATGCGTTGAAATGAGCAAAAAGGGAACATTTGTTTATCCTGCCTTAACGGTGGGGGATGCGGGCAGGCCGGATGGCGCGGGCACTGTCTGTGAACCTGCTGTTCAGCCGTTTTGAATCCTCGCGTTGTTTAAGGAGAGGCCAAAGGATTTTGTCCAAGGGGCAGTCAGATTCTGTTTTCCTGAATCTGGTTTTGACTTATGGAACATACGTACAGGAATTGGCAGAAAATGTGCACAGGACTGTCCGTGTGCACACAGGCAGAAGGACAAATTTCCGAAAAAGTGGGGTCAAGTGTATGGATTCAAAGTTTATATAATAATAGAATTAATATACAACATTTTATCATTAAGATACAAATTCAGTTTTCTTACCTTCTTTTATCAAACGCATTCCTTGTGCTCACGAAAGAAGATCAGGAGGGTTCAAAGAAAAGCGGAACAAAGAAGCAGGACGGGGAGTTTGGGATGACACACGGACGCTGCATGGGTTCTTCCTTTAAAATCTCCCGGGCTGGCTGTCAGATTCTCAAAGAAAAAGGAAGGACTTGAAACGCTTTTTTCGCGGCTTCTTCAGGAGACGGCTGACTGCAAAACCCGGCTGCAGATACGAACGGGGCTTTCCCTTTCAATGCGGCAAAACGATTCTCAAAATGCACCCTCACATCCCAAAACTTAAGAATTTTTGTAGTTTACACGACGCAGGGAAAGGATTATACTGTATACGTGTTTGTATGCCCATGGATCGATGAAAAAGGGGAGAAATGTAACGTTTAAGTTTTATCGAGAGAACCCGGGGAGTATAGGGGAAGTAAGGAGGAAATGGCTATGAAAAAGCGGCTGAACAGATTGCTTGCGATCATACTGGCTGCCGGGATGGTGATTGGAAACAGCACTTTGTATACCTCTGCAGATGAGCTGGTGATCGAAGACGGCGTGGTGGAGGAAGTGGTAACGGAGGCTCCGACGGAAGCGCCAACAGAGGCTCCGACGGAAGCGCCGACAGAAGCTCCCACGGAAGCCCCGACGGAAGCGCCGACAGAGGCTCCGACGGAAGCGCCAACAGAGGCTCCCACGGAAGCCCCAACGGAAGCGCCAACGGAAGCTCCCACAGAAGCGCCAACGGAAGCTCCCACAGAAGCGCC
>CAZXSN010000005.1:75635-77877 GCA_964643295.1 uncultured Lachnospiraceae bacterium | reverse complement strand
AAGCGCCAACGGAAGCTCCCACAGAAGCGCCAACGGAAGCTCCCACAGAAGCGCCAACGGAAGCTCCCACAGAAGCGCCGACAGAAGCGCCGACAGAGGCTCCGACAGAAGCGCCGACAGAGGCTCCCACTGAGGCCCCGACGGAAGCGCCGACAGAGGTTCCGACGGAAGCGCCGACAGAAGCTCCCACCGAAAAGGTGACGGAAGCTCAAACGGAGGCGACAGAGGCTCCCACAGAGGAGGAGACCGAGAAAGTTACGGAAAAGGCGACCGAGAAGGAGAAAAAGACAGATACCTTCACCTATACAGGGGATGGACTGAAGGTGACGGTGAAGCTGAATAAAAAAGATGCTCTTCCGGTCAGCGCGATTCTTTCCGTGAATGAGATTACAGCGAAATCAAATAAAACCGGGTGGGAAGGAGCCAGGAAGCTTGTAAAGGCTGAGACGGACAAGGGCCACCGGCAGATGACAGGGATGCATCTGTATGCCCTGACGCTCGTTTCGGAGAAGGAGATTGCGAACCTTTCCAAAGAAGCGAAGGTTACCTTCAAGTTTGATTCAGGGATTTCCCTGGATCTGTCCGCCTATGCGCAGGCTCAGGCGAAAGCGTTCCTGGTGGAGAATTCCTCCGTGAAAGACTGCGGAGAAGTCAGTCTTACCGCGGACCGGAAAGTAAAGGAAGTTTCCCTGTCGATGGGAAGCGGGGCGCTGGTGGCGATTGCCGGTATCGAAAACCGCAAAAATGATGGCAGCGCTGTCACAAAGGGCGACCTGGAAGGATGGCTGGGAGAGGCTTCTGCCTATGCGGTTGTAGCCAGTGAGTTTGACGGAGAGGTCAGCGAGGATGTGGCGGTATCGCAGGAGGAGTCCGATGAGGAAGCCGAGAACGAAGAGAACGCATCCGATTTGGAGACGTTTGATGTATCTTCGGTGCTTTCCGGCCTGGAGGGTACTTCCCTGACACTGGCGAACGCCAAAAGCTCTGATGAGGTGAAAGTAGTCAACCTGTATGCGGGAGAGGACGGCGCCGTCAATACGGAGCCGCTGAAGGCGATCCTTAAGGACGGCAGTCTGGATGTGACGGACTCCAGTGTGGTTGTCAACGTAGTCGCGGCAAACGCCGGACAGAGCCTTTCGATTCCTGTTTTCGGGGTGACTTATGAGGGAGAATCCGTAGACGGCGGGTCAGAATCCTACGCGGGACGCGTGATCACGAACCTGGTCGCGGAAGACGGTTCCGGATTTGTTTCCTACACCGGCAACGCTTCCCTGGCCTCGAAAGGGATCGGCACATATCTGGCTCCGGCGGGGAGCATTCTGGCTGACGCAGGACTGCTTGGCGCCGCTTACGCGCAGTACGTGTCCGCTTCCGATATTCAGAAAGCGGTCGTAGGCATGGACGGCGCAGAGGAGACCGAAGAAGAGACGGAAGAGGAAACAGAAGAGAAAACGGAAGCGAAGGATTCGCAGACGGAGGATTCCGCTCAGACGCCGGAGACCATTCCCACGCTGGTTCCCATCGGCGTGGCGGTGGAGAAAGTGACCGAGGAGGAGACGGAGTCCGAAGAACTGACCGAAGCGCAGACGGAGACAGAAACAGAGGAAGAGACAGAACTGCAGACGGAAACCGAGACCGAGACGGAGACAGAATCTGAGACGGAAACGGAAACGGAAAAGTCTACACAGGATGAGGAAACCGAGGCAGAAACGCAGAGCGAAGAGCTGGCGGAGACGGATGCCGAACCTGAGACGGATGAGGACGCGCAGACTCCGATGACTGTTCCGGCGTTTGTTCCTGTTGGTGTGCCGGATGGTCTGACGGGCACAGCCGGGACGCAGACAGATACGGAAAGTGAGTCTGCGGCGGAGACGCTTACGGAAACCGAAACGGGAACGGAGACGCTTACGGAAACGGAAACTGAAACGGAAGCGGAAACCGAAACAGAGACCGGGACGGAAAATGAAATCATGACGGAAAGCGAAGGGCTGACAGAAACGCTCAGCGAGGCGCTGACCGAGACGGAAACAGAAATAGAATCTGAGACAGAGACAGATGAACTGATTGAGGAAACCGAAACCGAGACGGAGACTGAGACGGAAGGACTGGAAGAAGTGCTCGCGGAGACCGAGCTTGGCGAAGAGGAAGGGGAAGAGCAGGCAGCCGCAGTTGCGCAGCTTCTGGTATCCAAAGTAACGCCATCCACGGAGAGTTCTACCCCGGGTACGGAGACGCCGACTAC
>CAZXSN010000005.1:61166-75535 GCA_964643295.1 uncultured Lachnospiraceae bacterium | reverse complement strand
ACCCCGAGTACTGAGACACCGCCAGCGGGGACAGAAACGCCCAGCACACCTGGCACAGAGACACCGTCAACCGGGACACAGACGCCATCCACAGGGGATACCACTCCTACAGAAGGAACTGCCGGGACGGAAGGCGGCACGAACCAGGCGGCGGACAACAGCACAACGGCTTACCTGCCGTTAGCGGGAGCGGAACTTGTTCTTTACGCAAGGGCGGATGTCATTGCCGCCGCGGACGGCACGGTCAAAAATCAGGCGGGCGAGGATGTCTCTTATAAGAGCGGCGCCAGGGTGTATGCGGCATCGGCGGAGATTTACCGCTGGACGAGCACAGCCACCCCGGTGGATGTAAGCCCCTATCTGGTCGCGGGAGGCTCCTATCTGCTGCGCGAGGTTTCCACACCGGATGGCTATATGACGGCACCTGATGTCTCCTTCACGACGGACCGGAGCGGCAATACGCTGGATGCGGCGGGCAAGAAGGTTACCAGCCTGCAGATGGTGGACTATGCGGTTCCCAAGGCGGATGAGCCGGCGCAGCCGCAGAATCTTTCCTTCAGGCTGGCTGTGGTGGAGACGAAGCAGCCTGTTTCGTCGGAGAGTGAGTCCGAGACCGAGGGAGGGACGACGCAGCCTGATTCCCCGGTGTATCTGCCGGGAGCGCAGTTTGTGATTAAGGATGAGACCGGCAAGGTGCTGACCGACGCAAACGGGAACCCGTATACGTTTGTTACGGAAGACCGGATCATGGATCTGAACCTGAGCACGGATCTTTACGCGGCCCTGACGGAAGGAATGCCGGAGGACGGGGCCGGAGAGAAGAAATTTACGGTTGCCCAGCTTTCCGCTGCGAAGAAGACTGTGGAGGAGGCAGGCAAGAAGAAGACCCAGAATTATCAGTTTGACGGGTATTCCCAGGTGGAGATTACGATCCGCCGTGCGGCGGACGGCGCGGTCACGCTGGAGATCCCCGCGGAATATATGGAAAACGGCGTTTTGATCTTTAAGAACCGCCCGGTATCATCAACCACGGACCGCGGGACGATCAAGGTGACGACGCAGAACTACTTCCAGAATACGCAGAGTCAGATTTACGCGACGAACGGTTCCATGTACTATGTGGCGCTGTTTGCGGACGCGGAGAAGACGAACCGGGTCAGCGACGTGAAGCTGGTAAATATCCGTAAAGGATATAAGTCGGCGACCATCAACTTCCAGAACCTGCCCAACGGGACCTACTACGTGGGAGAGACCGATGAGTACGGCACCCTGGTGGGCACTGATTCGAACGCTCAGACCGCGACGGATCCGTTCTACGCGGAGTATGTTTATGGAAACGGACAGACCAGCGCGGTGATCGATGTGGACGGGACCGAGGAGTTTGGCAGTGAAACGGAGACGGTGACAGTTCGCAACCATTACTTTGAGATGCCGCAGGGGTATACTTACACCGTGAAGTTCTCGCTCACTCTGTCTGTGCAGGATGCCGATGGCAATCCGCTTAGGACATCGAGTACTCTCTATGCCGGGATCTGGACCAAAAATGCGGAGAACGGCAATTATGGGTACGCAGGGAAGGTGTCCTTCGCGATGGGAGGAGGATCCTCCAAGACCGCCAGCGCGGAACTTCCCATGAGCACACCGACTAAGTGGGTGCGTGTGCAGCTGGTGAACGTGAACAACCAGGTGATCCCGGACGGGACCAGCGGGTTCCAGATCAAGGTTGAACCTTCGGAGTTCACGATCAAGCAGGGAGACGAGACGACCCCGAACGTAGTAATTACCCTGACCAGGATGGAAGAGGCGACGGAATCGGAGTCAGAAAACGAGAGCGAAAATGAAAGCGAGACCGAGCCCCCGCTCACGGACGGGAAAGCGGAACTTCGCATGACGAAGCGCGTGACCTACGGCGGTTCCCCGATTCGTGTGAACGCGACCTATTATATCGGCATTTTCGATGACAGCAGCCTGACGCGTCTGCGTTATCAGAAAGCTTTAAGTTTCAGCGATGCCAGTGAGGTGACGGCCACCCTGAAAGTGAACCTGGGCAAGGTCGAATCCGGAAAGGTAACCTTCTATTTCGCGGAAGTGGACGAAAACGGCAGAGTGATGCAGAGCGGATCCGGATCCGGCTACAACATCAGTCTGAATCAGAATTCGATTACCTTCAGCGCCTCGCACATGAGCGATGAGATCGTGGTGACCAACAGCGTGATCCAGGGCGGCAGCGTGGCCGGCCAGCTGACGGATCCGAACAGCGGCATGGCGGGCGATCCCGGATCTCTCTACTCCGCGCAGAACCTTGAGTCGGAGTATGACAGCGGCGAAAAGGTGACGACCGGGGATGACAACCCGATTATGCCGCTGATGATTACGCTGGTGATCTCCCTGGTGGTGATCCTGGCAGTGGTGGGTGTGTTCGTATCCAGACGCAGACGCCGCTGAAAAGTTATTGCCATTTTCGGCAAAAGCGACTATAATGAACCTTAACAAAGGTCCTGGGAGGCCGGATTTAAGGAAAGGAAGGGATTGACTATGCCTTTAGTAACTACGAAGGAAATGTTTCGGAAAGCCTATGACGGCGGATATGCAATCGGCGCGTTTAACGTAAACAACATGGAGATCGTTCAGGCGATCACGGAAGCGGCGGGAGAGCTGAATTCCCCGATCATCCTGCAGGTATCTGCAGGGGCGAGGAAATATGCGAACCATACCTACTTAACCAAGCTGGTGGAAGCGGCGATTATCGAGAACCCGAATATCCCGATTGCGCTTCATCTGGATCACGGTGCGGATTTCGAGATCTGCAAGTCCTGCATCGACGGCGGGTTCACTTCCGTCATGATCGACGGCTCCAAGTATCCGTTCGAGGAGAACATCGAGCTGACGAAAAAGGTTGTGGAGTACGCGCATGCGCGTGGGGTTGTGGTCGAGGCGGAGCTTGGCAAGCTTGCCGGCATCGAGGATGATGTGAATGTTTCCGCAGAGGATTCCTCCTACACCCAGCCGGGTGAAGTGGAAGAGTTCGTAAGCCGGACGGGTGTGGATTCCCTGGCGATCGCGATCGGCACCAGCCATGGCGCCTACAAGTTCAAACCCGGCACCAAACCGCAGCTTCGTTTTGACATCCTCCATGAGATCGAGAAGAGAATCCCGGGGTTCCCGATCGTTCTGCACGGAGCGTCCTCCGTTCCGCAGGAATACGTCAAGATCATCAACAGCAACGGCGGAGCCTTAAAGGATGCCATCGGTGTTCCGGAAGATCAGCTGCGTGAGGCGGCCCGCTCTGCGGTCTGCAAGATCAACATCGACTCGGATCTGCGTCTGGGTCTGACCGCGGGTATCCGTCAGGTGCTGAACGAGCATCCGGATTACTTCGATCCGAGACAGTATCTGACCGTTGGCCGTGCGAACGTCAAGGCAGTTGTTGCCCATAAGATTCAGGACGTGCTTGGCAGCGCCGGCAAGGCCTGATTACCCGAAACCGGATAAGAATTGCAAGCTGCCGCAGATGCACGGGGAGGTTCCCTGAAAGCAGTCTGCGGCAGTTTTTTTCTATGTGAAGCGCTTATCAGATCGTTTCGCGGGCGGATCATTCCGGCGGGATTTTCCGCAAAGTTCCCCTGTTTGCCCGTATGTCTTATGACAGGAAGAGGGAAAATGGCCTTGACAGAAAAATATGCGGTGTGTTAGCCTATGTCAAAGTCCGCAGACGGGCTGCCAGGAATTACACAGTAAGGAGAGAGACAAACATGCAGAAAGAGAAATATTATATCACGACGGCGATCGCATACGCGTCGGGGAAGCCGCACATAGGCAATACGTATGAGATCATCCTGGCGGACAGCATTGCCCGCTTTAAAAGGGCAGAGGGCTATGACGTGTTTTTCCAGACGGGCACCGATGAGCACGGACAGAAGGTGGAGCTGAAAGCGAAGGAGGCAGGCGTTACGCCCAAGCAGTATGTGGACGCCGCGTCCGGGGAGATCAAACGCATCTGGGATCTGATGAATACCTCCTATGACAAGTTTATCCGCACCACCGATGACTATCATGAGAAGCAGGTGCAGAAAATCTTTAAGAAGCTGTACGACAAGGGCGATATCTACAAGGGATATTATGAGGGGCTGTACTGTACGCCGTGTGAATCCTTCTTTACCGAATCGCAGCTGGTGGACGGCAAATGTCCGGACTGCGGACGTCCGGTTGTTCCGGCCCGTGAGGAAGCTTACTTTTTCCGCATGAGCAAATATGCCGACCGGCTGATTGACTATATCGAGGAACATCCGGAATTCATCCAGCCGGTCTCCCGCAAGAATGAGATGATGAACAACTTCCTGCTTCCGGGACTGCAGGATCTGTGCGTTTCCCGGACTTCCTTCACCTGGGGGATCCCGGTGGACTTTGATCCGAAGCATGTGGTCTATGTCTGGCTGGATGCACTGACGAACTATATCACAGGCATCGGGTACGACTGCGGCGGGGAAAGCACGGAGCAGTTTGCGAAGTTCTGGCCCGCCGACCTGCACTTAATCGGCAAGGATATCATCCGCTTCCATACGATCTACTGGCCGATCTTTCTGATGGCACTGGATCTGCCGCTGCCCCGCCAGGTCTTCGGTCATCCGTGGCTTTTGCAGGGCGAGGGAAAGATGAGCAAATCCAGGGGCAACGTGCTCTACGCGGATGAGCTGGTGGACTTCTTCGGCGTGGACGCGGTGCGCTACTTCGTTCTGCACGAGATGCCGTTTGAGAACGACGGCGTGATCTCCTGGGAGCTGATGGTGGAGCGCTTTAATTCGGATCTGGCCAACACCCTGGGCAACCTGGTCAGCCGCACGATTTCCATGAGCAATAAGTATTTCGGCGGGGTGGTAAGAAGCACCGGTGTCACGCAGGCCGTGGATGAGGACCTGAAGGCGGCGGCGCTGGAGACAGTGAAAAAGACGGTGGAAAAAATGGATGCTTTGCGGGTGGCCGATGCCATCACCGAGATCTTTATCCTGTTTAAGCGCTGCAATAAATATATCGATGAGACGACACCCTGGCTTCTGGCAAAGGAGGAGGACAAACGGGACCGCTTATCGGAGGTTCTCTACAACCTGGTGGAAAGCATCGCCATCGGCGCGGAGCTTTTAGAGGCCTTCATGCCGGAAACTTCCGGGAAGATCCTTGCGCAGTTAAATGCGAAGCCGCGCGGGCTTTCCGCGATGGATCACTTCGGGGGATATGAATCCGGTACGAAAGTGGCCGAAAAGCCTGAGATTCTCTTCGCGAGACAGGATTTAAAGGAAGTGCTGGCAAAGGTGGATGCCCTGCATCCGGCTAAGGAGGAAGCGCAGGAAGAGGCAAAAGCGAAAAAGCCGGACACGAAACGGGAGCCGAAGCCGGAGGTTTCTTTTGAGGAGTTTGAGAAATTTCAGTTCGCCGTGGGCGAGATTCTCTCCTGCGAGCAGGTCAAGGGATCGCGCAAGCTCCTTTGTTCCAGAGTGCAGATCGGAACCGAAGTAAAGCAGATCGTCTCCGGCATCCGGGCGGATTATACCGCGCAGGAGATGGCAGGCAAAAAGGTGCTGGTCCTGAATAATTTAAAACCGGCGACACTGGCCGGAACGCTTTCCGAGGGGATGCTTCTTTGCGCGGAGGATGAAAAAGGGCATCTGTCCCTGATGGTTCCGGAAAAGTTTGAGGGAGCAGACGGGCAGAATGCCGCGAAGCTGCAGAAAAAGGCGGAGGTTTCCTTTGAGGAGTTTGAAAAACTTTCCTTTGCTGTGGGCGAGATTCTTTCCTGCGAGGAGGCAAAGGGCTCAAGCGGGCTTCTCTGTATGAAGGTACAGATGGGAGACCAGGTTAAGCAGATCGTTTCCGAAATCGGGAAGGATTACACTTTGCAGGAGCTTGCAGGCAAAAAAGTGATGGTGCTGGTCAACTCAAAGCCGGTCTTTCTGGATGGAGTGCTTTCCGAGGGACAGCTTCTTTGCGCGGAGGATGAAAAAGGGCATTTGTCCCTGGTGGTTCCGGAAAGGCAGATGCCTTCCGGCGCTTTGATCAGTTAAGATGCCTTACGGGTATTTGAGCACTAGAGGAACGGGCCATGATTTTTGATACGCATGCGCATTATGACGATCCGGCTTTTGACGGCGATAGGGAGGAACTTCTGCAGTCCTTAGAGGAAAACCGGATCGGCGGGGTCGTAAATGTGGGGTCCACCCTGCAGGGAGCGCGGGAGAGTGTGGCTCTTGCCGCGCACTACCGCCCAGTGTATGCGGCTGTGGGGATTCATCCGGATGAAGTCGGCTGCATGAATGAGGATGTGATCGACGAACTGCGTCAGATGTGCCGACTGGAAAAGACGGTGGCGATCGGCGAGATCGGGCTGGACTACCACTGGAACTGCGAAAGCCATGAGCTGCAGAAAAAATGGTTTATCCGGCAGCTGCAGCTTGCAAAGGAAGCCGGTCTGCCGGTGAACGTGCACAGCCGGGATGCTGCACAGGATACCCTGGATGTAATCCGCGCGGAACATGCGGGGAGCACCGGCGGGGTGATCCACTGTTTCTCCGCATCCCCCGAGATTGCCCGGGAGTATGTAAAGATGGGCTATCATTTGGGCATCGGCGGAGTGGTGACGTTTAAAAATGGAAGGGTTTTAAAGCAGGTGGTGGCGGAAACCCCGCTTTCCTTCCTGGTGACCGAGACAGACAGTCCGTATCTCTCCCCGGAGCCGTATCGGGGCAGGCGCAATGATTCCCGCAACTTAGGGTACGTGATCGCCGAGATCGCCCGCATCAAGGGGATTCCCGTAACGCAGGCGGAAGAGGCGCTGTTTGCGAACGCGCTTGCGGTGTACCGGATCAAACAGGAACCTGGGTTCTGAAAGGAGTCTTTCCTTTTTTACGGACGAAGACGCGAAGGAATTTCTCTGGAGAGTGTGCTGGATGGAGAAGCTGGTAAATCCCCGGAAAACCATTGAGACTGTTAAAAAATATGAGTTTGTATTCCGTAAGAAGTTCGGGCAGAACTTCTTAATCGATGAGCACGTGGTGCAAAAAATCATCGCCGCGGCGAAGATCACGAAGGAGGATACCATCCTGGAAGTGGGACCGGGGATCGGCACACTGACCCAGTATCTGGCGGAGGCAGCCGGGAGAGTGATCAGTGTGGAGATCGACCGAAACCTGCGTCCAATCCTCTCCGAGACTCTTTCGGGCTATGAGAACGTCACGGTCATCTACGAGGATATCCTCAAGGTGGATCTCGCGGAACTTGTGCGAAAGGAAAACGGCGGACGGCCGGTAAAGGTGGCGGCGAACCTTCCTTATTATATCACCACCCCGATTCTGATGGGACTGCTGGAAAGACATGTGCCGATTGAAAGCATTACGGTGATGGTGCAAAAGGAGGTCGCCGGGCGGATGATGGCAGCCCCGGGTACCAAAGAGTACGGGGCGCTTACTCTGGCGATCCAGTACTACGGGGAGCCGTATCTCGCGGCGAATGTGCCGCCCAACTGCTTTCTGCCGCGACCGAAGGTGGGAAGCGCGGTTTTGCACTTATCCTGCTATACGCGGCCGCCGGTGGCGGTATGTGATGAAAAACGGATGTTTCAGATCATCCGCGCCTCGTTTAACCAGCGGCGGAAGACTCTGGCAAACGGTCTTAAGAACGCGCAGGATCTTTCCTATTCCCGGGAAGAAGTTGTGTGTGCTTTACAGGCCATGAATCTGTCCGAAGCTGTGCGCGGGGAAACGCTTACGCTTGCCCAGTTCGCCAGACTGACCGATCTTTTAGAGGAGGGCAGTGAGAAAAAGGAGAGCTGACATTGAATAAGGCGGGAAACCTCCTGCCGGCAGACGAAGGAGAGCTTTTCAGCGCTCAGACGCGGAAACCGGAAACGAAGCTTACTTGAAGGAGAGGCCTATGCCAAAGGAAACGCATTTTACCTACAGCAGCGCGGACGGAAAAACGAAAATCCACGCGGTGCGCTGGGAACCGGAGGGGAAGGTAAGGGGAGTTGTGCAGATCGCGCACGGGATGCTGGAGTTTATCGAGCGCTACGCGGGGTTTGCAGAATTCTTAAACGCGCACGGCATTGCCGTAGTGGGCAATGATCATTTAGGGCATGGTTCCTCCGTGAATTCCCCTGAGGATTTAGGATACTTCGCCGAGAAAGAGGGAAACCGCATTCTTCTGAAGGACATGAACAGGCTGCAGCGCCTGACTGTGGAGCGGTATCCGGATGTGCCTTATTTTCTGCTGGGGCACAGCATGGGATCTTTCTTAGCCAGGCAGTATATCTGCATTCACGGGGAACGTTTAACCGGGGCAGTGATCTGCGGAACCGGGTATCATTCCGCACTCGAGGCGAACTTTGGGATGCTTTTATGCCGCATCATGGCCCTCTTCAGGGGCTGGCGCCATAGAAGCCGCATGGTCACCTCTCTTGTGCTGGGAAGCTTCAATAAGCGGTTTGAGCCTGCCCGCACACCGGAGGACTGGCTTACGCGGGATTTAGATGTTGTCGATCAGTACCGGGCGGATTCAAGAACCCGGTTTACGTTTACCTTAAATGCCTACTATAACCTGTTTTCCAGCCTGCGGTATCTGACGAAGAAAAAGAATCTGCAGAAGGTCCCCCGCGATCTGCCGGTATTTTTTGTATCCGGCGGGCAGGATCCGGTGGGGAATTTCGGCGCGGGAGTCAAGAAGGCGGCGCTGTCCCTGCAGGGCGCCGGAGTAAAGAATGTCACCTGCCGTCTGTATCCGAATGACCGGCATGAGATTTTAAATGAACTGGATAAGCAGGTGGTATACGAGGATCTTTTAAACTGGATGGAGCCGTACCTGAAAGCGTAAGGCGGCACGGCAGGAAAGGATGGGATACGCCGGTTTTGGTCTGGCGGGGAGGAAAAAGATGGGTGGATTATTCAGCATGGAAAGTCCCCTGTTTCGGTTTTTATCGAGACTGGCGGATATCGTGATCTTAAATCTGCTGTTTGTTTTGTGCAGCATTCCAATCGTGACAATCGGGGCATCGCTGACCGCGCTGAACTATGTGATGCTGAAGATCAAGGACAACGAGGAAGGCTATATCACGCGTTCTTTCTTTCACTCGTTTAAGCAGAACTTCCGGCAGGCGACCGTGATCTGGCTGATCATGCTGCTGCTGGCCATTGTCCTGGGGATCGATTTTTACCTCACGTGGGCTCTGCAGAGCACTCTGTCCCAGACGATGCTGACCGTTATGCGGGTTCTCGTGTACATGGGTGTGTTTTTGTGGCTGATGCTCTTTTCCTATGTGTTTCCGCTGCAGGCGAAATTCTACAATTCAATCTGGGGAACCTTCCGCAACGCGGCGCTTCTGGCCCTGGGGAATTTCCCCTGGACGTTCTGCATGGTGGCAGTGCTGGTGCTGGCGGTGATCGCCACCTTTTGGAATGCCTATACCATGTGGTACGGGATTATGATCTGGCTGCTGATGGGCTTCGCGCTGGTCGCCTGGATCGACAGCCATATCCTGCATCGAGTCTTTAAGAAGATTCTGCCTCCGGAGGAGAAGGAGGAGGATGCGGATCACTGGGAGGTGCCGGAAGATGATGTAAAGATGCAGGCAGCCGCGGAGGAAGCGCAAGCGGCACTGGAAGAAAACCCCGCTGCGGCGGAGCCGGAAACCGTACAGGAGACAGAAGAAGACGAAATCCGGGAAGGGGAAAATGAGCCGGAAAGCCCGGAAGATGGCGAAAGAAAAGAAAATTGACAAATGAAGAGGGATATGCGTATAATGGGAAGCGCGTGACGGGAGGAACGGGAAGGCAGGCGAAAAGCTGCTTTGCGTCTCCTTAAAAAGGCACAGATTCTCATCCATGCGCTGACCGGCCGGAAAAACGCAGAGGAGTTTAAAAGCGCTCCGGCGGCGGAATGCAAAGGATCCTGCACGGCGGTCTTGAGAGGAGTTTTCCCAGCTTTGGCGGCATTCGATTTTTAGGAGGAAAAACATGATCTACAACAGGGTTTCAACGGATCTTAACTTCGTTGACCGCGAGAAAAATACACAGAAGTTCTGGAAGGACAATCAGATCTTCGAGAAAAGCATGAAGCAGCGGGAAGGCTGCGAGATGTATACCTTTTACGACGGTCCGCCTACCGCGAACGGGAAGCCGCACATTGGCCATGTGCTGACGCGCGTGATCAAGGATATGATTCCCCGCTATCAGACCATGAAGGGCAAGATGGTGCCCCGCAAGGCCGGCTGGGATACCCACGGACTGCCGGTGGAACTGGAAGTCGAGCGCGAGCTGGGCTTAGACGGCAAAGAGCAGATCGAAGAGTACGGCCTGGTGCCGTTTATCGATAAATGCAAGGAGAGTGTCTGGAGATACAAGGGTATGTGGGAGGATTTCTCCGGCACCGTTGGTTTCTGGGCGGATATGGATCACCCGTATGTGACCTACCACGATGACTATATCGAGTCGGAATGGTGGGCCTTAAAGGAGATCTGGAACAAAGGCCTTCTGTACAAGGGCTTTAAGGTGGTACCCTACTGCCCGCGCTGCGGTACCCCGCTTTCCGCGCAGGAGGTCGCGCAGGGCTATAAGACGGTGAAGGAGCGCTCGGCGATCGTGCGCTTTCGCGCGGTGGGCGAGGATGCTTTCTTCCTGGCCTGGACGACGACTCCCTGGACGCTGCCATCCAATGTAGCACTTTGCGTAAACCCGAAGGATACCTACTGCCGGGTGAAAGCGGCAGACGGATATACCTACTACATGGCCCAGGCACTCTTAGATCAGGTGCTTGGCCGTCTGGCGGATGAGGAGCACGGGATCAAGGCCTATGAGATCCTGGAGAGCTTCCCTGGCAGTAAACTGGAATACCGCGAATATGAGCCTTTGTTTTCCTATACCGGAGAGGCAGCCGCCAAACAGCATAAAAAATCTCACTACGTGACCTGTGATTCGTATGTGACGATGTCCGACGGGACCGGCATCGTGCATATCGCCCCGGCGTTCGGTGAGGACGATAACCGCATCGGCCGCGTGTATGATCTCCCGTTTTTACAGCTTGTGGACGGGAAGGGCAACATGACGAAGGAGACACCCTATGAGGGAGTCTTTGTCAAGGACGCAGACCGGCTGATCTTAATTGACCTGGAGAAAAACGGGCAGCTTTACGATGCGCCGAAGTTCGAGCATGACTATCCGCACTGCTGGCGCTGTGACACGCCCCTGATCTACTATGCCCGCGAGTCCTGGTTTATCAAGATGACGGCGGTCAAAGACGACCTGATCGCCAACAACAATACGATCAACTGGATCCCCGAGAGCATCGGCAAGGGCCGGTTTGGAGACTGGCTGGAGAATGTGCAGGACTGGGGAATCTCCCGCAACCGTTACTGGGGCACTCCCTTAAACATCTGGGAGTGCGAGGAGTGCGGCCATATGCATGCAGTCGGCAGCCGCCAGGAACTCTATGAGATGAGCGGCAATGAGGCGGCCAAAACCGTGGAGCTGCACCGCCCGTATATTGATGAGATCACGATCCGCTGCCCGAAATGCGGGAAAACCATGCACAGGGTGCCGGAAGTCATCGACTGCTGGTTTGACTCCGGGGCCATGCCGTTCGCGCAGCACCATTATCCGTTTGAAAATCAGGATCTGTTCGAGAAACAGTTCCCCGCGCAGTTTATCTCCGAGGCGGTGGATCAGACCCGCGGGTGGTTCTACTCGCTTTTAGCCGAGTCCACGCTGCTGTTTAACAAGGCGGCGTATGAGAACGTACTCGTGCTGGGCCATGTGCAGGACGAGAACGGGCAGAAGATGAGCAAATCGAAGGGAAACGCGGTGGATCCGTTTGAGGCCCTGGCGACCTACGGCGCGGACGCAATCCGCTGGTATTTCTACACCAACAGCGCTCCCTGGCTGCCGAACCGTTTTTACGGGAAGGCTGTGCAGGAAGGGCAGCGCAAATTCATGGGGACGCTCTGGAATACCTATGCTTTCTTTGTGCTCTATGCGAACATCGACGGGTTTGATCCCACGAAGTATACGCTGGAGTATGAGAAGCTTCCGGTGATGGACCGCTGGCTGCTTTCCCGGATGAACACGATGATCCGGGATGTGGATGAAAACCTGGGCGCTTACCGGATCCCGGAGGCGGGCCGTGCGCTGGATGATTTCGTGGATGAGATGAGCAACTGGTACGTGCGCCGCAGCCGTGCCCGCTTCTGGGCAAAGGGCATGGAGCAGGATAAGATCAACGCCTACTTAACGCTTTATCACGCGCTAGTGAATGTCTGCAAGGCCGCCGCGCCGATGATCCCCTTCATGACGGAGGAGATCTATCAGAACATTGTGCGGAATGTGGAGAAAGACGCGCCGGAGAGCATCCATCTGTGTGATTTCCCGACCTGGGACGCGGAAAGGATTGATCCGGAACTGGAAGACGACATGGCGGAGGTTTTAAAGATCGTGGTGATGGGCCGCGCCTGCCGCAACAGCGCCAACATCAAGAACCGCCAGCCGATCGGGCAGATGTTTGTGAAAGCGCCGCATGCGCTTCCGCAGTACTTCGCGGATATCGCGGCGGATGAACTGAATGTTAAGAAGATCGACTTTACCTCAGATGTGCGGGCATTTACCGCGTATACCTTTAAACCGCAGCTTAAGAGTGTGGGACCGAAGTACGGGAAACTGCTCGGCGGAATCCGGACACATCTGTCAGAACTTGACGGAAATGCCGCGATGGAGGAACTTAAGAGTAAGGGAGCCTTGACCTTTACGGTAAACGAAAAGGAAGTTGTGCTTACTGAGGCGGATCTTCTGATCGAGGCAGCGCAGAAGAGCGGTTATGTATCGGAGACGAACGGGGAGTTTACCGTCGTATTGGATACGAACCTCACCCCGGAACTTTTAGAGGAAGGTTTCGTGCGGGAGTTAATCAGCAAGATCCAGACGATGCGCAAGGAAGCCGGGTTTGAGGTGATGGACCGGATCCGTGTGTATGAGAAAGGCAGCGAGAAACTTTCCGGGATCCTGACCAAGTTTGGCGATCAGATCCGTAAGGATGTGCTGGCGGATGAGATTGTGCTGGGACGCACCCAGGGGTATGAGAAGGAATGGAATATCAATGGGGAGAACGTTGTTCTGGCGGTTGAAAAATAAAGACAACAGACAGGCAGCTTAAGGGCTCTTTAAGTATAAGCTGCCTGGTAAGGAGAGACAGGATGAATAAGTTATTCAATAAGGAAGAGTTTAAGGAGCAGGTAAAGGAGAACGTCAAGACTCTGTACCGCCGGACGCTCGAAGACGCAACCAAGCACCAGATCTTCAATGCGGTCTCCTACGCGGTCAAGAATATCATCGTGGACAACTGGCTGGCTTCGCAGATGCAGTTTGAGAAGGATGATCCCAAGACTGTCTACTATATGTCCATGGAATTTTTAATGGGCCGTGCGCTGGGCAACAACCTGATCAACCTGACCGCCTACAGGGAAGTGAAAGAAGCGCTGGCGGAGCTGGGCTTTGACTTAAACGTGATCGAGGATGAGGAGCCGGACGCGGCGCTGGGCAACGGCGGACTTGGCCGTCTGGCCGCCTGTTTCCTGGATTCTCTGACGACGCTGGGCTATGTCGCCTACGGCTGCGGCATCCGCTACCGCTATGGGATGTTCAAGCAGAAGATTGAGAACGGCTACCAGGTGGAAGTGCCGGACAACTGGCTCAAGGACGGCAACCCGTTCGAGCTTCGCCGCCCCGAGTACGCGAAGGAAGTGAAGTTCGGCGGCTATGTGCGCGTGGAGTACGACGAGAAGACCAAGCGCAACCACTTCATCCAGGAAGGCTACCAGTCCGTGCGTGCAGTGCCGTTTGATATCCCGATCGTCGGCTACAACAACAACATGGTCAACACCTTACGTGTCTGGGACGCGGAAGCGATCAATGACTTCCAGCTGGACCACTTCGACAAGGGGGATTACCAGAAGGCGGTGGAGCAGGAGAACCTGGCCCGCAACATCGTGGAAGTGCTCTATCCGAACGACAACCATTACGCGGGCAAGGAGCTGCGCCTGAAACAGCAGTACTTCTTCATCTCCGCCAGTGTGCAGGCGGCGATTGAGAAATATAAGAAGAAACACAGCGATATCCGCAAGTTCTATGAGAAGGCGACGTTCCAGTTAAACGACACCCATCCGACTGTGGCGGTGGCGGAACTGATGCGCATCCTTGTGGATGAGGAAAAGCTGGAGTGGGACGAGGCCTGGGAAGTGACGACGAAGACGGTCGCCTACACGAACCATACGATTATGTCCGAAGCGCTGGAGAAATGGCCGATTGAGCTCTTCTCCCGCCTGCTGCCCCGTATCTACCAGATCG
>CAZXSN010000005.1:42415-61156 GCA_964643295.1 uncultured Lachnospiraceae bacterium | reverse complement strand
CGCAGGGAGGAACTTTTCAAAGGTCCTCAATCTACCAGATCGTGGAGGAGATCAACCGCCGCTTTGTCGCTGAGATTCAGAAGAAGTATCCGGGCGACCAGGAGAAGATCGCCAAGATGGCGATTATCTATGACGGGCAGGTGAAGATGGCGCACCTGGCGATTGTGGCCAGCTATTCGGTCAACGGTGTGGCAAGGCTGCACACGGAGATCTTAAAGAATGAGCAGCTGAAGGATTTCTACGAGATGTTCCCGCAGAAGTTCAACAATAAGACCAACGGCATCACGCAGAGGCGTTTCCTGCTGCACGGCAATCCGCTTCTGGCTGACTGGGTGACGGCGCACATCGGTGATGAGTGGATCACGGATCTGCCGCAGATCGCCAAGATGAAGATTTACGCCAGCGATCCGCAGGCGCAGCAGGAGTTCATGAACATCAAGTATCAGAACAAGCTGCGTCTGGCACAGTACATCCGGGTGCATAACGGGGTGGAAGTTGATCCGCGCTCGATCTTTGATGTGCAGGTGAAGCGGCTGCACGAGTACAAGCGCCAGCTGCTCAACATCCTGCATGTTATGTACCTCTACAACGTGATCAAGGATCATCCGGAGCTGGATTTCTATCCGCGTACCTTTATCTTCGGCGCGAAGGCCGCCGCGGGATACCGCAGGGCAAAGCTGACGATCAAGCTGATCAACAGCGTAGCCGATGTGATCAACAACGACAAGAGCATCAAGGGCAAGCTGAAGGTAGTCTTTATCGAGGATTACCGGGTCTCCAACGCGGAGCTCATCTTTGCCGCCGCTGACGTCTCTGAGCAGATCTCCACGGCCAGCAAGGAAGCCTCCGGTACCGGAAATATGAAGTTTATGCTGAACGGCGCACCGACGCTGGGCACCATGGACGGCGCGAACGTGGAGATCGTTGAGGAAGTGGGCGAGGAGAACGCGTTCATCTTTGGATTGTCTTCCGAGCAGGTCATCAGCTATGAGAAGAACGGCGGCTATGATCCGACCTACTACTTCAACAATGATCAGGATATCCGCCGGGTGCTGATGCAGCTGATCAACGGCGAGTTCTCCAACGGGGATATGAACCTGTTCCGTGAGATCTATGATTCCCTGTTAAATACCAACAGCAGCGACCGTGCGGACACCTACTTTATCCTCGCGGATTTCAAGCCCTATGCGGCGGCCCAGAGGCGTGTGGAGGAAGCCTACCGCGACGGCGCCCGCTGGGCGAAGATGGCCATCCTCAACATGGCAAGCAGCGGAAAGTTCACTTCCGACCGCACGATCCAGCAGTATGTGGATGAGATCTGGCACCTGGACAAGGAGAAGATCGAGATCGACCCGGCAAGTTTTGAGGTTTAAAAACCGCGGTGCGGACGAAGCATGGTTTCCAAAGGGATTTCTCCTGTCAGAAAGCACAGCTGAAACGCAAAACGCTGAAAGCCGGAGAGAAATAGAAAGGAAAAAAGAAATGAAAAGAAATGAAAAAGAGAGCCGCTGGCGGCTCTCTTTTTTAAGCTCCTGGAAACCAGGCTGTTTCTTCTCGCTTATTCGGCGGAGATTGCTCCGGTGGGGCAGGCTGCCTCGCAGGTGCCGCATTCCAGGCAGGCATCCTGGTCGATCACATATTTGCCGTCGCCTTCGCTGATCGCTTCCGCGGGACATTCGCTTGCGCAGGTGCCGCAGGCTACACACTCGTCAGAAATTACATATGCCATAGTAGAAACCCTCCTTAAAATATTTATTTGCCGGCTCCGTCCTTGGGGCCAGGCGCTTTCCTTATTTTAATACAGAGGGGCGAATTATACAAGTAAAAATTAAACTTCAGCGGGAAAAAACAAAGAGAAATTTCCAAAAGTAAATCCTGCGCCGCAAGGTGAGCGCAGGGTCTCCGGCTGGTGAGATGGGAGAGAGGCTTTGCAACGCCGGCTAGGGACCTTTCCTGCGTCATTTCTCCCGTTTGGTTTTTCTTCCTCCCAGTCCATGAGAAAACAGGTTTTTTAAGCATCTTGCGCTGGCGCGGGAAAAGGTTTATAATGAATGTATCTTAACAAAAGGAGGCGGTTCCCATGGATGATAAAATCACGAAAGACATGACGATCGGAGAGATCCTGGATATTGATCCAAATATGGCGGGTGTTCTGATGGCTGGCGGTATGTTCTGCGTAGGCTGCCCCTCTTCCCAGGGGGAGACGCTGGAAGAAGCGGCTATGGTTCACGGGATCGATGCGGGGGTGCTGGTGGAAAGGCTGAATGCCTACAGAAAAGCATCCATGTAAGAAGTTTTGAAACGGTCAAAAAGGCTGCCTGGCAAAAGTACCTGGGCAGTCTTTTTGTATGCCTTAAACTGAAACTTAGTGAGAGTAATTACAAATATAAGAACTTTCACAGAATAAAAAGAACCGGGCTGCTGCTCCCGGTTCTTTCTTCCAATCAGTATCCTAGATCATGCCCAGATTCTGGATCGCCATCTCAGGGATAATCACTTCCATATGTTCCGTAAAATACTCTTCCATGCCGGGCGTGTAGCTGATCTGCAGGGCATACTCCGAGAGAATGTTGCAGACTCTGTTGAACTGTTCCGCATCCGTGTCGGCCTTCTTAAGCAGGAGATAATAATTCTGATCTTCCGGATTTTTAAACAGCGCGTTCGGACCGGTGTATTTATCCACCAGCACATGGGAAACACGGATCACCGTTTCCAGATCCTGGAACAGATAGAAACGGGCCAGGTGGAAACTTTCCTCGGAATCATTTCCGCCTGTTTCCTGCGGTATGCCTGCGCCGGAGGATTTGGAGGCGAGCTGGTGCGCCTGA
The DNA here is from genome assembly GCA_964643295.1 of uncultured Lachnospiraceae bacterium. Lineage (GTDB taxonomy): Bacteria > Bacillota > Clostridia > Lachnospirales > Lachnospiraceae > Merdiplasma. The sequence goes on along the minus strand of CAZXSN010000005.1, from coordinate 58,328 downwards.
TGCAGCTTATCGATCAGATCCAGCAGGTCATCCGCTCCGGAAAGCATTTCTGCGATGCTGGAGGCGGTACGTGCGCGTTCGGAGGAATCGCTGTCCGGAGTAAATCTGGAAAAACGGGTATCCAGCTCTTCCGGATTTTCCACCTTGGTAATGATCAAGATCAGAGAGTCCGTCGATACCGGGATTGCTTCGATCATCAGCGGGACATTGTTGGCCTCAAATCCAAAGTCTTCGGAGGCCTGCTGCATCATATCGCGAAACAGCGCTTTCGCCCGCTCGGAACCATACGCCAGCTCACTGACGTGAATTTCGCGGTCGACCAGATCTTCCCGCGTAAGCGTACAGCGGATCTGATTTTCATTGAGTTTTTCGATTTTCATCAATATCACATCCATTCTGAATAAATGAAAATGAAAAAGAAACTTTCGTCTGACTTGATTATAACCGAGTTCCCGAAAAATGTAAAGAAATTAATCAAACTCCGCAAATTTTCCACCGGCTTTTCTTTGCACGGATTTTTCACCGGGAAAGAGAGGATTTGCCCCGAAGCACTTTCAAAAAGAAAGGGGAGGGGAAGATCTCTCAAAACGGGCAGCATTTCCGCGCTGATTGTCGAAAGGATCAGCTTTACCGGCTGTCTGCGCGGAAGGTTTGCTGCAGCTGCGGGGGCATTTTTCCGGATGCTTTTTTCGGGAAGCGCTGCTGCGGGCAGGGGGAAAGGGAGACAGGATCCGGCAGGTTTGAAAAGACAGTTCACCCTTTCAACCAATTGGACTGGACGGAAAAGATGCGAGGGGGACTTCTGCTTGGAGCACCCCTGCCGTTTCTGTAAAGGTCAATGATGCTCTGCCAGGCAGAAGTTTGGAAAGCTCCTCTTACAAAGCCTTAAACACAGGCACGGGGCGTCCTGCGTTATGGTGACTGGCTGCAGTTTTCCGGGCCGGTGCGGTTGATTCTTTTCGGTTTCGATTCTTCGAATGCCTGCCTTCTCCTGCGGCCTGGACAAACTGACTGGTTCTCATACAGTGGGTTCAGGCTTTTGACGCTGTAATCATTATATTGAGGCGCCGTGTATTCTTCCGCACGGAGGGAATGTTTCCTGTGCACGGCAGATCCGGCAAGCGCCGGATCACGTGTCGGCAGCTGTCATGGGAAGAATCCCGACTCCCCTGGAGATGGAAGCGATGCTGGAGAGAAGATTAGGTGACGCGAGTGTGCTCGGCAGGTCTTTGACTGCGGATCCGGACTGGCCGAATAAGGCGCGGCGGGCATGCGGAGGATATGCGCACCTTTCCGCGGCGCGATTGCCGCTTAGGAAACTGCGATGGGAGGTGCTTTCTGGGGCGCACTGTGAACCCGGAATATGAAAGAACCCGAAACGTCGCAAATTTCATTGACTCAATGGGAGAACTGTGTTACACTTTGCTTTGCATTGAAAAAGAGCGAGCACAGAAACCGAAGGCTCATCGGAAAGGAGGAGACACCTATGTCCAGACAGAAACGCATGATCGCACTTCTGCTGACGGCGATTCTTTCTTTTCTGGTCATGCTCTCTGTTTCCTATGTGGCCGAGAATGCGGATCACAGCTGCAGTGACAGGAGTCACTGCCCTGTCTGCTACCAGATTGATGTCTCGAATCATGTCCTAAAAAAGCTGATCCCGGTAGCTGTTTTCTTGGCGGCTGTCTCTTTTTTGTATGTCGTCATCCGGATGGTACTTGTCTGTGTGGAACGCTGTTCCATGCCAACTCTGGTTTCCATGAAGGTAAAACTCTCGAATTGAATCACATTTCTATTCCCTGACAGGGAGAGGAGGAATGAGTCTGCTTATTTTTGGAGCTGACCCAATTCCTCTGTTTATCTGCGCCTATTTTTCCCTTTGGGGGAATTCTGGGCTTTTCTAAGTTTTCCTGAAGAAAAAATATATGATGAATTTGCCGGCGGGTTTTTGGGCCGCCGGTTTGGGAAATTATGGTCGGGTTTCCTTATTTTTGGACCGTTTCAGGGTGATTTTGCGGACTTTTTCTCCGCCTTCTAAAAGGCTGCTTCAAAGAACTGTCAAAGTGTGCCTTTATGACCATTTTCGCTGACTGCCTGAAAAAGGGTACCAGTATGCCTTTTAGGGCAAAGTATGCCATTTACTGCAAAGGAGATTTTTATGAATAAAAGAAGTGTAAAACTGTGGGCTGCCTTTCTTGCAGCCGCCGTATCTGCTGCTGCCTTATCCCCGGTTCCTGCTTTGGCAGAATCTGATCAAAAGCTGTCCATAGTGGCCAGTATTTTTCCCGTGTATGACTGGGTGAGAGAAATCCTGGGAGAGCAGGCTGAGAACGTAAATCTCACTTTACTTTTGGACAACGGGGTAGATCTTCACAACTATCAGCCCACCGCAGAGGACATGGTGGAGATCTCCAACTGTGATCTTTTCCTCTATGTGGGAGGCGAATCTGATGAGTGGGCAAAGGAAGTGCTCAAGGGAACCGGAAACGAAGAGATCAATGCCTTGAATCTGCTGGAAGTCCTGGGAAGTTCTGCCAAGCTGGAGGAAGAGCTTGAAAGGATGGAAGCGGAAGAAGAGGAAGGGGAGGAGGTAGAGGAATATGATGAGCACATCTGGCTTTCCCTGAAGAATGCTTCCCTGCTCTGCGAAGCCATCAGTGAGAATCTCTCTCAGATCGATCCGGACCATGCCGATGCCTACGCTGCCAATACGCAAGCCTACTGTGAGAAGCTGAGCGCACTGGATGCCGAATATCAGAAGGCCACAGAGGAAGCCCCGGTCAAAACCCTTCTCTTTGGAGACCGGTTCCCCTTCCGGTATCTCGCGGATGACTACGGCCTCACCTGCTACGCGGCCTTTTCCGGCTGTTCCGCGGAGACGGAAGCCAGCTTTGAGACCATCTCCTTCCTGGTCGGCAAGGTGGATGAGCTGAACCTCTCGTGCGTAATGACTTTGGAGGGCACAGAACACAAGATAGCCCAGACCATTGTCTCCACCTCGAAAAATCACGATGCGCAGATCCTGACGCTGGATTCCATGCAGTCCATTACCTTAAGTGATATCGAAGAGGGAGCCAAATACCTCTCCATCATGGAGAAAAATCTGGAAGTATTAAAGGAAGCCTTAAAGTAGGAGGAACCAAATGGCGCAGTTAACTGTTCGGGATCTTTCCCTGGGCTACGATGGGAGAGAGATCGCTGAAGGCATTCGATTTTCTGTTTCTGCCGGTGATTACCTGTGCATCACGGGAGAAAACGGCGCCGGAAAATCCACTCTGATGAAAACCCTTCTGGGGCTTATGCCTCCGCTCTCCGGTGAGATTCTCACCGGGGACGGGCTGAGCCGGGGAGAGATCGGCTATCTTCCCCAGCAGAGTCCCGTTCAGAAAGACTTTCCCGCCTCCGTCTGGGAGGTGGTCCTCTCCGGATGTCAGGGACGGTGCGGATTTCGTCCTTTTTACCGGAAGGAGGAAAAACAGCTGGCCGCGGAGAACATTCGGCGGATGAAGCTTAACAGCCTTCAAAACCGCTGTTATCGGGAACTTTCCGGGGGACAGCAGCAGCGGGTATTGCTGGCCAGGGCTCTGTGCGCTGCGAAAAGGATGCTTCTTTTGGACGAGCCGGTGTCGGGACTGGATCCCGTGATGACTGCGGAGATGTATCATCTGGTAAAGGAGCTGAACCAGGAAGGCATTACCATTCTGATGATCTCCCACCATATGGAGGGGGTTATGGACTATGCCTCTCATGTGCTTCATCTGGGAAAAACCGTGTTTTTCGGGACAAAGGAAGAGTTTCTCCTCAGTGCGCAGGGAAGACTGTTTATGGATAGGGAGGGGATATAAGATGTACCTTGTGGAACAGCTGGTCATGTATTTTCAGTATCCTTTCGTGCGGTATGCCATGATTGTGGGAGTACTGATCGCCCTCTGCTCTTCCCTTCTGGGGGTTACCCTGGTGCTGAGAAGATTTTCCTTTATCGGAGACGGTCTCTCCCATGTGGCCTTTGGGGCCATGGCAGTGGCGGGCGTCATAGGTCTTTCCGAAGAGATGCTTTTGGTGATGCCGGTGACCATCATCAGCGCGGTACTCCTGCTGCGCACGGGAGACCGGGCAAAAATCCGGGGAGATGCCGCTGTCGCCATGATCTCGGTGGGAGCGTTGGCTTTCGGCTACATGCTGATGAATCTGTTCTCTACATCCTCCAACGTATCCGGGGATGTATGCTCTACCCTGTTTGGGTCCACTTCCATCCTCACCCTTACGGTGTCGGAGGTGTGGGTATGCGTCATTCTCTCCATCGTGGCCATCACCGCCTTTGTCTTCTTTTACAACAAGATTTTCTGCATCACCTTTGACGAGAACTTTGCCAGAGCCACCCTGATCAATGTGGACATGTACAACTTTCTCACAGCCGTTATCATTGCGGTCATCATCGTGCTGGCCATGAACCTGGTAGGATCCCTGCTGATCTCTGCTCTGATCATCTTCCCCGCTCTGTCGGCCATGCGGGTGTTCAAAAGCTTCCGGGCAGTCACCATCTGTTCTGCCTGCCTTTCGGTTTTCTGTACCGCATTTGGGATCCTGCTCTCCATTCTTCTGGGGACTCCGGTGGGATCCACCATTGTAATGATTGACCTGGCCGCTTTCATCCTGTTTTGCGTGACAGGTGCCCTGAGGAGGTAAGACTATGAAAATCAGAATGAAAAAAATCGCTGCCCTGGGTTTCGCCCTTACCCTGGCGGTCGGACTGTCTGCCTGCAGCAAATCGAAACCGGATGAGGAAGTTCCCTATATCCTGGACCCCACAGAATACGTACTGTATCAGAACATCTTCTACAACGGCACCGGAGATCAGTATACGGGAAAAACCATGACCAAAACCGGCGCTTTTGCCATGCTTAAGGACAGCTACAATCAGACTTTCCGGTACTACGTGTGGGGATACAACGATGAGACCAAGTGCTGTGACTGGCAGTGGGAGTTTGTCCCCTCGGATCCGGACAATCTGCCCGTTCCCGGCTCTATCATAGAGATGAGCGGAACCTTCGCTCAGAGTGACATGGCCCTGGACGGGTACTGGTACGAGGATGCCACAGTGAAGGTGAAAAATGAGCGGGAAAAATCAGAGTGGGATCTGGATCTTACCACCATGAGTGATACCCTGGAGCGGGTTCAGCTTGCCAACGTAAGCGGCTTCCCAGCAGACTTCAACGGACAGAGTGTGTCCGCCTACGGACGCATCTTATCCCCTACCAGTCTGCAGGATCCCTATTATGACGGTTCCTGGCAGCAGGGTTTTGCTTCCGATGAGCCCATTCCCGCTATTGGAACCATGGTGATCGCCAGCGGAGTCTTTCAGGACGGCGTGATCAGCGACTGCTCGATTGCTTCTACGGAACTGTTCTGAGAGAATCAGAAAGAGACAGAAACCTGTAAGAAACCATGGGAAGACGGGAACTGTTCAGCAGGGCAAGGCGGTTTGCGGAAGCGGTTGGTCTGTTTATCGGATTCATCTGGGGAAGTGTTCGGAGAAGGCGATCAGCGTAAAAGTGCGACTGCCTTCTCCTTCCCTCATTTTTCCAGTTTCATTTTATGCCCATCGGGCAGCAGGATTACCATTCTCTCTTAGGAGACCCAAATCCGGAAAACGAATAAGGCTTAATCGGGTGTGGAGTTTCCTGTGTGCAGAGCCTTATTACACTTTTGTACTTTTTCACCGGACTGCGCCGCTGTTGGTGGGCAGTCCCAGCATGGACAGGTACAGATTGTCCTGTTTCAGTGTTTCCGGGTTCCAGCGCAGAGAGCTCATTCCTTTATGAGCCTCGTCTGTCTCCATGGCGTCAAACCAGGTAAGCTGCGCATGCAGGTCACGGTCATTCATCCAGGCAAGCAGTTTCTTTTCCAGCGTTTTTTTCGCGGCAGGGTCTTTCTCATCGGCAATCGATGTCTCCAGATCTGTTTTTATACGGTCTATTTCCTGCAGAAGGTATTCCCGGTAACACAAGGCTACAAACTGAACAAACATGCGTCCGTCCAGGGCCTCATCCTTCCAAAGACCTTTTTGTTTCCCGTTTCCCCGGCCTTCATCAAAGTGAAAGAAGTCTTCTATTTTATCCCCGCGGCGATATTCCCGCAGTGCCTGAAAAGGATCCCTTTCCGCATTTGAAAGAATCGCAAAGAATCCGAGATGCTTTGTTTTCTCAGCACAGGCTTCGCTGTTATAATTCACTTCAGTTATCAGTCCAGTCTCATCCTGTTTTATAAGCAGATATCTGTCAGCCAGTTTTCGGTCTGTCTCAGACAGAACATTCAGGACTTTGCTCTGCGTAAGGATGCTTTTCAGATCGCTGATTTTCTTTTCAAACAGGATTCGGCTGATTCTGTATTCCTCCAGGTTCTGGAAGATATGCAGATAAACATGCGCGGTTACATTTTCCGTGATTCGTTTCCCGCCTGATCCGTTTGTATAGGGAAAAGTGCGGCTTAAAGGCACGGCAATGCCGTGAACGGCCGGATCAAACGGACACCTGGCGATGATGGAATCGATCTCTTTTTGATGCCGGTCTATTTCCTCTTTCACCCAGGTGAGGGAGCTTTTGACCGGCATAAGAAAATGCCTCTTTTTAAGGAGCATCTCTGCAGTGTTTTGGGGTGAACAAAACCCGTTGCTAAAGCATACATTCACGCAGTGCAGGTCAAACTGATCCATCTCATCCAGAGCACTCTCCACTGACAAAACATCGGAAAGACCTTCCGGCAAACGCATGAATGCAAGGGGCTGCCCGTTTTCCGCGGAGCATACAATCAGATACCTGATGGTTTTAAAAGAATCTTCTTCCCATTCATATCCGTCTGCTGCTTTCCCCATGCTTTTCGAGTAAGCGGTGACGGCCGCAGGATAGGCGATGCAGGCTGAAGAAGAAAGTTTCCGGGCGCGGGCATAGAAAAACCGCTGTTTGAAACAAACATCTTTTCCAATGCGCCAAAACAGATCGTGACAGATCTCCTCTGTGAGACCATCTGGATAAGGCAGAGGATGGTTTAACTGCCACTCCTCAATTCCGGAGAAGGTGTTTTCTTCCACGCAGAGAGCATACTGTGCCAGAGAGAGGATTTTTTTGGCGGTCACGGGATCCCCCGCGGCCTCATAAACGGCATCGTCGATTCCGGAAATCTTCCCAATATGACTGACAATGTCCATCATGCTGGTATGTCTTTTATAAGCATACAGAGCGGAATCCTCCGCATCCGACGCCCCCGCGGAGAAAGAATCCTTCGTATTGCCGGATACTTTCTGCTGTTCTTTCGCATCTGTCCGAACAGAGCGTTTTTCCGGTTTTTTCTTTTTCCCGGGCGGAGCCTTTGGTCTGGTAGGCACCATTTCAGTTTCCCCTTTGGGAATCTTCCCCAAAAGCTTTCGATGGTAGATCCTTGTATATCCCCTTTCCGGATCATAGCCCTGTTCACGTTCTATGACGTATACATCACCGTTTGGTTTGGTTTCGTGGACGATCGTCACGATGTGTTTCCCATCAGATGATTTAGGCACCTGCGTTTCACCTCCCTCAGGACGAGCTTTCCGTATCCATAATAAGAGAGATTTAAGAAGATGTCAACAGGTGAATAAGGTGTCATTCAAAACATCTTTCCGGTCATCCAGTATTTTGAAGATCCATGGCTGGAGAAAGATGAGCGTCTGTTGTGTTCCTCTTTGCACGCGCATTCGGGCGCGGAGAGAGCGGGATCTCCAGGTGTGATCAGGAAGTTCCTTACGGCCGTTCCCGCCGGGATTAGGATTCGAGAAAGGGTTGAGTCGTTTCAAACCGGCGGGGAATCAGTGCTGTCCGGCTGTGTGCGGCAGTCTCATCGCTACTGCTGATCTGGGTTTCAGGATCGGAGCACACACTTTCGCTGAAGCTCCGGAAAGTTGGCGCGACTCACCGGCAGGGATCTCACCCGTCAAACTTGCATCACAGATCCGGAACAGCTGTTCACCGGGAGAGGTCCTTTTTGGAAACGGAAATAACAACCCTGATCAGGGGCCTCTTATTTCAGGAATGCGGCCAAAAATTGAAATAAGAGTTCACCGGGGAAGAGCACTGATAACAATGAGAAAAGCCAGGATTTTAAGGCTGGAAAAATAATTGCTGACGAACCGCCGTTTTGTGATATACTTACCAGAGAACATTCCAGGGAGGCAGCAGACAGGTATGAGCAGTAAGAAGAAGAAAAAACGAAAGAAGAAAAACAGACTGATTCCGGTGCTGGCCGCGCTGGGACTGATCCTGATCGCGGGCGGTGTCCTTCTGGTGCAGCGCTACATGCCAAGCAGGGAGAGGGTGCCTGCGGAGACCTATTTCGGGGCGCTTTCCGAAAATGAGGCAGCGGTTGTTTTAAATGATACGCTGCTGGATACCCGTGCCCTTTTGCAGGAAGGGGCACTGTACTTTCCCTATGACTTGGTGCGCGATGAACTAAACTCCCGCTTTTTCTGGGATGAGGGAAATAATCAGATGCTTTTTACCACGGCGCTTGAGACTTACGAGATTCCGGTAAACAGCGCACAGTATACGATGGACGGTCTGCAGAAGGAGTATGAGCGGCCGATCGTGCTGCAGACGGAGGATGCGCTGTATCTGTCGGCTGATTTTCTGCAGCTCTACACCAAAGTGGATGTTATCCTTTCCGGGGAAGGACCATCCTGCCATGTGCTGGTGAAAAACGAGTGGGGACCGCAGAAAACCGCGACGCTTAAAAAGAACGCGGCGGTGCGCACACTGGGCGGAATCAAAAGTCCGATCGTGGCGGATGCGCTGGAGGGCGATCCGGTGCGGATACTGGAGGAGCTGGAAAACTGGTCGCGAGTGGTCACCGTGGACGGCTATATCGGCTACGTGCAGAACCGCCGTCTGACAGCCCCGCAGGAGACGGAGGTGACGCGGGAGTTTGCAGAGCCGGAATACCCGAGTCTGACCCGGGAGGAGAAAATCCGCATGGTGTGGCACCAGATTGACAACGCGGATTCAAACGGGTACTTAAGCGAGGATATCGAAAAAATGACGGGGATCGATGTCATTTCGCCCACCTGGTTTTCCGTGGCGGACAACGAGGGAGCGATTCTTTCCCTGGCCGATGAGGAGTACGTAAAGACGGCTCACGAGGCGGGGCTGGAGATTTGGGGACTGATCAGCAACTTCAGTCCGGATGTGGATACGGTCACCCTGCTTTCCTCCACGGCGGCCAGACGCCGGATGGTCGATACACTTGTCAATGAAGCTCTGCGCCTGGGGATTGAAGGGATCAACCTGGATTTTGAGTACATCCGCGAGGAGAGCAGCTTAAGTTTTGTCCAGTTTGCCCGGGAACTTTCCATCGGCTGCCGCAAAAACGGCCTGGTCTTTTCCGTCGATGTGCCGGTGCCGATGGACTTTAACCTGTACTTTAACCGCAAAGAACTGGGGACGGTCGCCGATTACGTGATCGTCATGGGCTATGATGAGCATTACTACGGATCCGATGCCGGTTCGGTGGCCTCTCTTTCGTTTGAGGAGAACGGGATCACAGAGACTCTTAAGGAAGTTCCGGCGCAGAAGATCATCAGCGGCATTCCGTTTTACACGCGGATCTGGTATACCGTGGACAACGGGGACGGCACGAACAGCGTTACCAGTGAAGTACTGGGCATGAGCGCCGTGGAGCGCACATTGGAGTCGTACAACATCACCCCGGTCTGGGATGAGGGGACGGGACAGGAGTACGCTTCCTGGACCGTGGAAGACGGGACCCTGTGTGAAATCTGGATCGAGAATGAGAAATCGCTTGCGAAAAAAGCACAGCTTGTCAATCAGTACAGCCTGGGAGGCTTTTCCGCCTGGGTGCTGGGAAACGAGAAGGACACGGTGTGGGATACGCTTAAGGAGACGGTGACGGAGTAGGATTTCCGTGACGAATCCCACGCGGGGAAAGGAAAAACCGCGGGAACAAAACCTGACAAAAGAAGCGAACGGCAAAGAAACCTCGAAGAGAGAAACCCAAAAGCGCAGGGATAAAAACCCGCGGCCGCGAAAGGAAGGAAGGCCATGATTGGAACTATCGTCAATACCTGCACCATTCTGGCGGGGAGCACGATCGGCAGCATCGTCAAAAAAGGCATCAAAAGCGAATACCAGGGGGCGTTGTTTCAGGCGATGGGACTGGCGGCAACGGCCCTGGGGATCAATTCCGTTGTCCAGAACATGCCCAAGAGTGCCTACCCGGTGCTTTTTATCGTCAGCCTGGCCGCCGGAAGCCTGCTGGGGACGATGATCGATATTGACGGGAGGTTTCAGCGGCTGATGGCCAGACATGCCAGCAGCGGATTAGGTCAGGGACTGTCCACGGCGATCCTTCTTTTCTGCATTGGCACCCTTTCGATTTTAGGTCCGATCCAGAGCGCGGTAAACGGGGATCACACCTATCTGTTCACGAATGCCACTCTCGATTTTGTGACCTCCATGGTGCTGGCCTCCACCTACGGCATCGGGATAGCCCTGGCCGCTCCGGTGCTGTTTTGCTGGCAGGGGGCGATCTATGTCTGTGCCGGTTTTCTCTCGGAGTTTTTAACGGAGGAGCTTTTGACCGAGATTTCCATCGTGGGCGGCATCCTGATCGCCAGTTCCGGGATTTCGATCCTGAAGATAAAGGACTGCAAAACTTTGAACATGCTGCCGTCGCTGTTAGGACCCGTAGTCTGGTTTCTGATTCTGCATTTCGTATAGGGCCCGTGTCCCTGCCAAAAGCGCTTAGAAGCGTTCTTTGGCTGAGGATGATTAGGATACCTGAACCGGGTTTGGAAAGACATGTCTGCAGGAAGGTGGGAAGGTTGCGTTCACTTTTGGAAGCGCTGAGATGGTACAGCCAGTCGGATTTCTATCCGTTTCATATGCCGGGGCATAAGCGCAGGATGGGTTCCCTTCCGGATCCGTTCTTCTTTGATCTTACGGAAATCGAAGGGTTTGACAACCTGCACCGCGCACAGGGCATTCTAAAGGAAGCGCAGGAACGCGCCGCGGAACTTTTTGGTGCGCAGGAAACGCATTTCCTGGTAAACGGAAGCACCGGCGGGATCTTAAGCGCCATCGGGGCCTGTGCCCCGGAGGGGAAACTTTTACTGGCCAGAAACAGTCATTCGTCCGCCTATCACGCGGTATCGCTCAACCGCCTGGAGGCGGTATACGTCTATCCGCGCCCCTTCCTAAGAAACGGGGTTGAGTGCGCGGGGGAGGTAAACGGTCCGGTGACGGCGCAGGATGTGGAAGAGGCCTTACAGATTCATCCCGATGCGAAAGCGGTGTTTATCACTTCGCCGACCTACGACGGGGTGGTATCTGAGACAGAAAAAATCGCTGAAGCCGCGCATGGTCACGGGATCCCTCTGATTGTTGATGAGGCGCACGGAGCACATTTTGGTCTGCATCCTTTCTTTCCTGAGACGGCATTGCGTCTGGGGGCGGATCTGGTGATTCAAAGCCTCCATAAGACGCTGCCTTCCCTGACACAGACGGCGCTTTTACATGTAAACGGCGATCTGGTGGACCGCGTCCGTCTGCGTAAGCTTCTGGGCGTCTACCAAAGCAGCAGTCCCAGTTACGTACTGATGGCCAGCATCGATCAGTGTGTTGAGCTTCTAAGTAAGCAGGGAGAGGATCTTTTTGCGGCGTTTGCCGATCATCTGAAGTCTTTTTACGGGAAGATGAATGAGCTTGTCTGCCTGCGAATCTGGAGAACGGATGATCCATCGAAGATCCTGATCGCGGTGCCCGAAGCGCTCTGCCGGGAGGCTGCCTGGCAAAAAGATGGTGCCGGGAAGAAGGGATCTCTTGCATCCTGCCCCCGAAGCGGACTGGAGCTGGAGCGCTTTTTGCGGGAACACGACCGGCTGCAGATGGAGATGGCGGGAAAAAGTTATGCGCTGGCCTTAAGCAGCGTGGGGGACAGCGAGGAAGGGTTTCTTAGACTTGCGAACGCTCTTTTAAACCTGGATCAGATTTATGCGCGGACCTTTCAAAACGGTAGAGGTTCCGGGGTTCGTACAGAGAGCCTTGAGGAAAAAGAAGGAGAATTCGACTGGTCCAGGGGGAGAAGGATTCCGGAAAGCTGCATGCCGATTTTTCAGGCGGAGAATAGCCGAACGCATGCGGTGCGTCTGGAACAAAGCGCCGGGTACATTTCCGGAGAATACCTGTATTTATATCCTCCCGGGGTGCCCCTTATCACACCCGGGGAGCGGATCGATGCGGGGCTGTTGGAGGAGATCCTCTCTTACCGGCGCTTTGGGTACACTCTTCACGGACTGGCGGATGAAAGCGTACGAAGGATCCGTGTGCTTTAGAAAAAGCGCCGGTAAGCCTTAAGGATACGGAGAGAGAATGGGGAAGATTTTTTATATCATGGGAAAAAGCGCCTCAGGGAAGGATACGGTCTTTGAGGAACTGCTTGAGCAGGAAGATCTGCATTTAAAGCGGCTGGTGCCCTATACGACAAGACCCATACGAAGCAGGGAGACGGAAGGCGTCGAGTATCACTTCGTGGATCAGAAGCACCTGGAGGAGCTAAAGTCTTCCGGGAAGGTGATCGAGCTTCGGGAGTATCATACGATGCACGGCATCTGGACCTATTTTACGGTGGATGATGAGAAGCTGAACCTGAAGGAGCAAAACTACCTTGCGATCGGGGTTCCCGCCTCCTTTAAAAAGATGCGGGAGTACTACGGCGAGGATGTTGTGATTCCGATCTACATCGAGGTCGATGACGGAATCCGTCTGGAGCGGGCACTGAAACGGGAACGCAAACAGCAGCAGCCCAAGTATGAGGAGATGTGCCGCCGCTTTCTGGCTGATCAGCAGGATTTTTCGGAGGAGAACTTAAGCCGGGCGGGCATTGGGCGCCGGTTTTCCAATGATTCAGACCGGCAGGGGTGTCTAAGTGAGGTGGCTGCATTCATTCGTCCGTTCCTTTCCGGCGGGCAGGAAGAAAGCGGCACTGTCGGCGTTTAGGGGCTTTGAAAATGGGCGGAGCGTGACTTTACTTTGAGGCGCGGATATGGTATTCTTATCGTGATTTTTTGGTCCGCGGGAGGGGTTTAAGATGGCGGGATTTCAAGATATCATCGGGCACCAGGATCTGATTGGGCATCTTAAAAACGCGATTAAATCCGGGAAAGTCAGCCATGCGTACCTTTTGCAGGGGGAAGTTGGTTCCGGTAAGCGTATGCTGGCGGATGCCTTTGCCATGACGCTGCAGTGCGAATCGGGAGGCGCGGAGCCCTGCGGGAAGTGCCGTTCCTGTATACAGGCGGCGCATCACAACCACCCGGATATCATTTATGTGACGCATGAAAAACCAGGCAGTATCGGGGTAGATGAGATCCGGGCACAGCTGGTGAACGATGTGCAGATCATGCCATATCAGGGAAAGTATAAGATTTACATCGTGGCGGAAGCGGAAAAGATGACTCCGGCGACACAGAACGCGATTTTAAAGACGCTTGAGGAGCCGCCGTCCTACGCGGTGATCCTGCTTCTGACCAGAAACGCCGCCTCCCTGCTGGAGACGATCCGTTCCCGCTGTATACTTTTAGACTTTCGCCCGGTGCCGGATGAGCTGGTGCGCCATTACCTCATGGAGCACATGGAAATCCCGGATTATCAGGCGGATATCTGTGTGGCATTCGCGCAGGGGAATATCGGGAAAGCAGCGAAACTGGCCTCCTCGGAGAACTTCAACGCGATCAAGAAGGCTGCCCTGCAGCTTGCCGCAGGCGCCCGCGAGATGGATATGAATGAGATCATCAACGCGGTAAAATCCGTGCTCGCCTACAGGATTGATATCCGGGATTATCTGGATATCCTGGCGGTATGGTACCGCGATGTGCTCTATTTTAAGGCGACCAGGGATGCCGGGGGCGTGATCTTTAAGGATCAGTTAAACGCGATTCGCCAAAGCGCCAATGTCAGCTCCTACGAGGGGTTAAACCAGATCGAGGATGCCATTCAGATGGCGAAGGACCGCCTGGATGCCAATGTAAATTTTGAATTAACGATGGAACTTCTGTTCCTGACCATAAAGGAGAACAAATAGATGGTAAAAATCGTAGGGGTGCGGTTCCGCAACGCCGGCAAGGTCTACTTCTTTGACCCGCAGGACTACGAGGTCAAAACGGGCGACCACGTGATTGTGGAGACGGCGAGAGGCCTGGAGTACGGTACGGTGGCCGGAAAACCCCAGGAACTGGAGGAGAGCAAAGTCGTGCAGCCGTTAAAGCCGGTAATCCGAATAGCCAGCGAGGAGGATGAAGCCCTGGTGCAGGAGAACCGGGAGAAAGAGCTGGAGGCTATACGCGTCTGCCGGGAACGGATCCGCAGACACGAACTGGATATGAAGCTCATCGATGCGGAGTACACGTTTGACGGCAACAAGATCATGTTCTATTTTACCGCGGACGGGCGGGTGGATTTTCGGGATCTGGTAAAGGATCTCGCGTCCTACTTCCGCACACGGATAGAACTGCGCCAGATCGGGGTGCGCGATGAAACCAAGATCATCGGCGGCGTCGGCATCTGCGGGCGCGAACTGTGCTGTCATGCCTACCTTCAGGAGTTTGCCCCAGTATCGATCAAGATGGCGAAAGAGCAGAACCTCTCCTTAAATCCGACGAAGATTTCCGGTGTCTGCGGGAGACTGATGTGCTGTCTGAAAAACGAGGAGGACACTTACGAGTACTTAAACAGCAAACTCCCGGGTATCGGCGATACGGTGATCACGGCATCCGGTCTGCGGGGAGAGGTGTCCAGCGTGAATGTCCTGCGTCAGAGAGTCAAGGTCCTGGTGGAACTAGACGATGAGAAGGAACTGCAGGAGTACGATGTCAAGGACTTAAAATTCCGGCCCCGCAGCAAAAAGAGGGACAAAAACGTATCCTCCGGCAGGGAGGAAAAACCGCAGGAAACCCCTGAAAGAATGGAAGAGAACACCGACGTTGAGATTCAGGAAGTCAAAGAGAGGCCATCCCGTACCCAGTCTTTAGAAGGGGCCGAGACGAAGAGCCGTGTGCAAAACCCGGAAAGCGGAGAGGGAAGAAACCGCCAGACGACAGCGGAGAATAAGGAAGGCAAAAGCCGTTCGGGAGCGCAGGAAAAGGAAGGAAGGCCCCGAGGCGGAAACCAGGAAAACAGGGAAGGCAGAAACCGGACAGGAAACCCGGAAGGGAAAGAGGGAAAATCCCGCGCGGAGGGGCAGAAAAATAAAGAGGGCAAAAACCGCGTAGGCGGACAGGAAAACAAGGGCAGCCATCCCCGTGAGGAGTTTCGGGGAAAGAAAGAGGGCCGAAACCGCACAGAGGGATCGGGAAAGAAGGAAGGCCAGGAGAGAAAGAAAGGCCAGCCCCGTGAAAACGCAGAGCGCTCGGAAGAACAGTCCCGCAGGGAGAGCGAAGAGCGCAAAGAGACCCGTTCCCGCGCGGAAAGACCGCAGAAAAAAGAATCGGGCCGTGCGGATCGTCCGCCAAGAAGTGAAGAACCGCTTCGTGAGGAGCCTCAGGGAAAGAAGGAGAATCTTTCCCGCGAAGAGAAGGAGCAGCGGGGGAAAGATCCTTCCCGAAAGGAGAATCCGCAGCCAAAGGAAAACCGTCCCGGAAAGGAAGCCCGGGAGAGAAAAGAAGAGCAGCCCCGCGGCGAGAAGAGGGAAAGAGCCAATGAGCAGCTCCGCAGGGACAGCGCGGACAGGAAAGATGCGAAGTTTAGCGGGGAGGGCAGGGAATCGAAAGAGGGTTCCGCTCCTTCTGCGCAATCATGAGAGCGCCCGAGGAGGCGGTTTTTGAGGGGACTTTCCGTGAGCGAAAAGAAGACTGTCCCGGGGAGGATTCCTTTGTGCT
>CAZXSN010000005.1:4188-42315 GCA_964643295.1 uncultured Lachnospiraceae bacterium | reverse complement strand
GATTTGTGTCACGCCGGTGAGCTTGTACCGGCGGATTCTTTTGAGATAGTCACCTCGAATCCTCCTTACCTGGAGAGGGGCCATGGACTGCCCAATCCGGATGATCATCTGGCGTCAGCCCGCCATGAGATTTTCTGTACGCTGGATGACGTGGTAAGGGAAGCGGCGCGGGCGCTAAAGCAGAAAGGCACCTTTTTTCTTGTGCACCGTCCGTTTCGTCTGGTGCAGATTTTTGGCGCCTTAAGTCAGTATCATCTGGAGCCAAAACGGATTCGCTTTGTGCATCCTTATTTTAACAGGGAAGCGAACCTGGTTCTGATCGAAGCGCTCAAAGGCGGAAAGCCCCAGGTAAACGTCGAGCCGCCGCTGGTGGTCTACAAAAGTCCGGGCGTGTATACGAAGGAGCTTCTTAAGCTGTATGCGCAGTGACAGAATTTAAAGAAGCGCAGGGGTTTCTCATTGGAAAAGTGCGGCGGAGTCTCATCTGAAGAGAAGTCTCGGATTGGAAGCCGCGCCGGGAAATGTGTCGGCTAAAACTTACGCGGCGGGAAGAAAGGAACTCTCATGAGCGGGAAATTGTATGTGTGTGCGACGCCCATCGGCAACCTGGAGGATATCACTTTCCGGGTTGTGCGCACTCTGCGGGAAGTGGATCTGATCGCGGCGGAGGATACCCGCAACAGCATCCGCCTGCTCAATCACTTTGAGATCCGCACACCCATGACCAGTTACCATGAGTATAACAAAATCGAAAAAGGCCACGAACTGGTCGAAAAGATGCGGGCGGGATGCAAAGTAGCGCTGATTACGGACGCCGGCACACCGGCGATCTCGGATCCGGGGGAGGAACTGGTTTCCATGTGCTGCGAGGCCGGGATTGAAGTGACCTCCCTGCCGGGAGCCTGTGCCTGTGTGACGGCCTTAACCCTTAGCGGACTGCCCACGAGACGGTTTTGTTTTGAGGCCTTTTTGCCGCAGGAGAAAAAAGAGCGCACGCAGATCCTGGAGGAATTAAAGACCGAGACCAGGACGGCGGTTCTTTATGAGGCGCCGCACCGGCTTGTGCGCACCCTGCAGGAACTTGCCTGTGTTTTGGGGGACCGGAAAGCTGCCGTCTGCAGGGAGCTTACGAAATGTCATGAGATGGTTCTTCGTTCGTCCCTGTCTGAGCTTCTTAACTTTTATCAGCAGAATGAGCCGAAGGGCGAATGTGTGATTGTGATCGGGGGCCGTTCCAGGAAGGAACTGGAAAAAGAAGAGCAGGCCGTCTGGCAGGAGCTTTCCCTTACGGAGCATATGGAGTTTTATGAACGCCGGGGGCTGGACATAAAAGAGGCCAGGAAAGCTGTGGCGAAAGACCGGGGGCTTGGGAAACGCGAGATCTACCGGATGCTGTTAGAGGAGCAGCATACGCCAGGAGGAAGTGACGACGATGGCAAAAAAACGCGGAGCGAAAGCGAGAGCAAAACGCAAACAGCCTCTGGTGATCGAATCGACCGAGGTGCTGTATGAGCATGCGCTTCAGAAAATGAATGCTGACCAGCTGATTGTGCAGCTGGATTACAAGATAGAAAATTATCAGGTGGCGGCGGCCATGTTTGAGCAGGCCGGGGAGTACTTGGACGCGCCCGAACTGGCACAAAAGTGCAGGGAGCTTGCGAAAGAGGCCGCGAGGGAGAAGAAACGCAAATCATATCAGAAAGCGACCGCACTCTTAAACAGCGGCAACGGCCCGCAGGACTGGGAGAAAGCCCGCGGGATTTTTGAATCCCTGGGGGAGTATAAAGAATCGCCGCAGCAGGTCAAAAAGTGTGAGAAAAAACTGCAGGCCTCCCGAAACAAAAAACGCGTAAAAAAAGCGGCGGTTCTATTCTTGCTTCTCATACTTTTGCTTGGATGCGCGGCAGGCTGGAAAGTGGGACTGCACCGGTATCTGTTGGGGCTGGCCTATGCCTATCAGGGAGAGTATGAAAAAGCGCTGCTTCGCTTTGAAAAAGCGGAGCCGCTTCTGGACAGTGAAAAGCGGGCCGAAGAGTGCCGGGCAGCCGTAGAAGAAGAGCTGGAACGCAAAGAGAAAACGGCCTTAAAAAAGGCCAGTGTCGGCAGCACTGTATCGTTTGGGAATGAGAAGTGGCTGGTCTGGAAAGAGGAGGAAGATAAGCTCTGGCTCATCTTATCGGAGGTAAGAAAGGACGGTCCGTTCTATCAGGTGCCCTACCATGAAACGCAGGAAGATGTGCGCTGGGAAGAGTCGACGCTTAATAAGTGGCTGAATGATACGATCCTTTTCAGCGAGTTTTCAGAAAGCGACCGGCAACTGCTGCTGCCGGTTTCCAAAGATAAAGAATCCGGAGAGTATCTTCGAATCTTAAGCGCAGAAGAGGCACTGGAAGGAAAGGCAGTACTTGGCGGCATGACGAACATGGATTACTGGCTGAGTACACCGGGGGAACACGCTTCCACGGCGGCTTTCGTGTCTGTCGGCGGGACGGTGGTCTCGTATGGCTGTCCGGTAGATACGGCGCTTTCCGTGCGTCCGGTGATCTGTGTCGACCGCTCCGGACTTTGAGGAGGAAATCCATGAACGCGATTCAGTATCGGAAGAAAATGCTGTTTCAGTATAAGGATCTGATCAAAGAACTGGTCAGCCGGGATCTGAAGCTGAAATACCGCAGGAGTTTCTTAGGCTATGTCTGGAGTGTTCTAAATCCGCTGCTGGTGATGCTGGTGCTGACACTGGTTTTTTCCACGATGTTTCACAGGAACATCGAGAATTATCCGGTGTATCTTCTGACCGGGCGGATGCTCTATGATTTTCTGACCGCCAGTACGAACGGGGCCATGAAATCGGTCTCGGGGAATGCGTCGCTGCTTAAGAAAACCTACATCCCGAAATACATCTTTACCGTATCGAAAGTGACCAGCTGTCTGGTGGATTTTGTGCTCTCTTTAGGAGCCCTGCTGGTGGTGATGCTGATCACCCGGGCGCCGTTTTACTGGACGCTGCTGTTTAGCCCGCTGGTGTTTATGCAGATTTACATCTTCTGCATGGGCCTTGGCTTTCTCCTGGCGCAGATGCATGTGTTTTTCCGGGATATCGAGTACATCTACAAGGCGATCACGACCGCCTGGCTGTATCTGACGCCGATCATCTATCCGCTGGAGCGCCTGCCGGAATTTATGCAGATGCTGATTAAAGTGGCGAACCCTCTGTATTATTACGTCGCTCAGTTTCGAGACCTGGCGTTATATGGACAGTTTCCGGGACCGCGCATCTTCTGGGGAGGCTGGCTGTGGGCGTTTGTCATGCTTTTTATCGGCGTCTGGGCTTTTCAGAAGAATAAGAATCGTTTCATTCTCTATATTTAACGGGGAAAAGGTATGCTGCAGGAGGGGAATCGAGCGCATCAGGAGCAGAAAGATGGAAAAAAATATCATCGATGTGAATCATGTTTCCATACGGTTTAATCTGGCCAACCAGAAAATCAACAATCTTAAGGAATACGCGATCAAGCTGGCCAAGCGGGAACTATTGTTTCAGGAGTTTTTTGCGCTGCAGGATGTCAGCCTGCATATCAAACGGGGAGAATCCTGGGGCTTAATCGGTACGAACGGCTCCGGGAAATCGACACTCTTAAAGACGATCTGCGGGATCTTAACCCCCTACCGGGGGTCGGTCAAGGTGCGGGGAACGATCGCGCCGATGATCGAGCTTGGCGCGGGGTTTGACAAAGAGCTTACCGCCCGAGAGAACATCTTCCTAAACGGGGCAGTTCTGGGGCATTCCAACAAGTTCATGGAGGAGCACTTTGAGGATATCGTGGACTTTGCCGGGCTGGGGGAGTTTTTGGATTCCCCGATCAAAAACTACTCTTCCGGAATGAAAGCGCGTCTGGGGTTTGCCGTGGCGACTATGGTAAACCCGGAAATTTTAATCTGCGACGAAGTCCTTTCCGTGGGGGATTACCAGTTCCGCAAAAAGTGCAAGGCCCGTATGCGGGAGATGCTCTCCGGCGGGACAACGCTTCTTTTTGTCTCCCACAACATTGAATCCGTGAAGCGTCTCTGCACCCACGCGCTGTGGCTGGATAAGGGCGAAGTGATCATGTCCGGGGAAGCGGACGAAGTGTGCGATGCCTACAGTATCCGTCAGGAACAGGTCTTTCAGATTGAGCGGAAGGAGAGAGAAGTGAAGAAAGCACAGAAGACGGGCAACAACAAGTATGACTATCTGGTGGTGGGCGCCGGATTATTCGGCGCGGTCTTCGCCCATGAGGCGTACCTGGCCGGGAAGCGCTGTCTGGTCATCGACAAACGGGATCATATCGCCGGCAACATTTACACGGAGAACATAAGCCAGATCGATGTGCATAAGTACGGCGCCCATATTTTCCATACCAGCAATCAGCGCATCTGGAGATATATCAGCCAGTTCGCGGAGTTTAACAATTACATCAATTCCCCGGTCGCTGTTTACAAGGATGAGCTTTACAACCTGCCGTTTAACATGAATACCTTTTCCAAGCTCTGGGGGCTTCGCACACCGGCACAGGTCAAGGAAAAGATCGCGGAGCAGATCGCGGATCTGAACATCACGGAACCGAAGAACTTAGAGGAGCAGGCGCTCTCCCTGGTGGGACGCGATGTCTACGAGAAGCTGATCAAGGGCTATACGGAAAAACAGTGGGGCAGGGACTGCAGGGATCTGCCGCCCTTTATCATCAAGCGGCTGCCGCTTCGCTTTACCTATGACAACAACTACTTTAACGACCGTTATCAGGGGATCCCGGAAGGCGGGTATACCTCCATTGTGAGCAAGCTGCTGGAGGGGATCGATGTGCTGCTGGAGACTGACTACGAGACATATGTGAAGGAGAACCCGGACACGTTTGAGAAGGTGATCTACACCGGGCCAATCGACGAATATTTCGGCTATTCCCTGGGACATCTGGAATACCGCACCGTGCGCTTTGAGACCGAAGAGCTTGAGACGGAGAACTATCAGGGGAACGCGGTGGTCAACTATACGGACCGGGAAGTGCCTTACACCCGAATCATCGAGCATAAGCATTTCACGTTCGGACAGCAGCCGACGACGATCATCTCCAGGGAATACTCCGTGGAATGGAAACCGGGGATGGAGCCTTACTATCCGGTCAACGATGAAAAGAACAATGCCCTGTACGAAAGGTACCGGGAACTGGCAGACAAAGAAGAGAACGTACTCTTTGGCGGGCGGCTCGGGGATTACCGTTACTACAACATGGATCAGGTGATTGAGAAGGCTCTTGATCTGGCCGGGAATGAGCTTCACCGGACGATCGATGTGGCAGACAGCGACGAGTAGGCTGTAAGAGTGGGAGGAAACCATGGTTTCAACAGTGATTTTTGCCGGCGGGATGGGAATGCGCATGCAGAACCTGGATATCCCCAAGCAGTTTCTGATCGTAGACGGCAAGCCGATCATCATCCGCACCCTGGAAGTGTTCTCCGAACACCCCGAAGTCGATGAGATCGTGGTAGCCTGTCTGGAGGGCTGGATAGAAAAACTGAAGGAGCTGATTGCCCAGTTTGGCATCCGCAAAGTGCGCTCCATTGTGCCCGGCGGGGCAAACGGGTTCGGTTCCATCCACAACGGCCTGATGGAGGCGGCGAAGACGGCAAAGGAGGACGACATCGTCCTCATCTGTGACGGGGTACGGCCCATGATCACCGAAAAGCTGGTCACGAACTGCATTCAGGAAACGTACAGGTATGAAAACGCCGTGCCGGTCACCAAAAGCATCGATTCGGTGCTGGAGAGCTTTGACGGGGTACACTGCAGGAAAAGTTATGAGCGGGGGAACATGTTCATCACGCAGGCACCGCAGGGGTATACGTTCCGCAAAATCTTATGGGCTCATAAGCAGGCTGAACTGAAAGGCATCACCAACCCGACATCCTCCTGTGAGCTTTTGCTGGAGCTGGGGGAGGAGATCCACATCTTCCCCGGGGAGCGGCAGAATATCAAGGTGACGACACCGGAGGATCTGTATACGCTTCGTTCCGGCTATTACTATAACCGCTATCGGGCTTTCGCCAGAGAGGAACTGCTCTATGAGGAATATTAGCGGGAGCGTAAGGGATGCGCAAAGGTGCGAAGGATCCCCTTTGGGGAAAGATTTGGCGGCGTCTGCCGTCAGGAAAGGACGGGCATGAGACAGACGATTGAAAAGCTGGTGCCAGGCCTTGTATACGAGGATATCCTGGATATCTTAAGCCGTCCCCTGCCCTGGGAGGAGTTTAACGGGAAGACGGTTCTGATTACAGGCGCCAACGGCTTTATCAGCTATTATCTTGTGCTGGCGCTGCTTGCCAGGAATGATCTTTTTTCAAGCGGCATCCGTGTGGTGGGGCTGGTGCGCAGTCTCGGGAACGCGGAAAACAAGTACGGGGAGATTTTAGACCGCGATGATCTTACGCTGCTGGTGCAGGATGTCTGCGAGGAGATTGTGGCAGAGCCCGCGGATTTCATCATTCACGCGGCCAGTCAGGCCAGCGCCTGGCATTTTGAACACGATCCCGTGGGCACGATGAACGCGAACCTGACCGGGACAGGACAGGTCCTGGAATTTGCCAGAAAGTGCCAGGCAACCGTGCTTCTTTTTTCCAGCCTGAAAGTGTATGGAAGCTTTGTCGGGAAGCCAAAGAAGGCGATCCGGGAGGAGGACTGCGGACAGCTGGATTTTACCTCCTACAAAAACTGCTATGCCATCGGCAAACGCGCCGCGGAGACACTGTGCGCGAGTTACTCTCATCAGTATCAGGTCCCGGTCAAGATCGTGCGGCCAAGCTACATTTACGGTCCGGCAAAGATGGAGGATGACCGCGTCTGGGCGCAGTTTTTATCCAACGTGGTGCGCCGGGAGAACATCGTCCTGAAAAGCAACGGCTCCGCTTACCGCTCCTACTGCTATGTCTCGGATACGGTGGCGGCGGTCTTTACGGTGCTCTTAAAAGGGGAGTTTCTGCAGCCCTACAACATTTCTTCCAGGGAGAGCAATATCACGATTCGCGGTCTGGCCAAAGCGGCTCTGAAAGCCTTCCCGGAGAGAAAGCTTACACTTTCCTTTGCCAGAAAGGAAGATGAAGCGGAGCCGGATATCACGAAAAGCGCCTGGGAGATTTTAGACAGCGAACGGCTTTGTGCGCTGGGATGGGAAGCTCACGTGGGACCGGTGGAGGGCATGCGCCGGGCGGCCGCGATCATGGAGATTTCGCAGGGACAGTGAAAATCTGGGTGAGTGAAAACCAGGGACAGGAAAAACCGGGGACAGACGGGCAGGCGGCTTCTTACCGTAGAAGGAAACCTGCGTGAGTAAGGTCCCCGCGGAGAAAGAAGGGTAAAGAGATGAACATTGTCCGGATGCTGGCAGCATTTGCGTGTATGCTGGGGATCGTTCTGGCCTTTAAAAATATCCTGAAAGTCTCCGCGGGGGAAGGCACACTGCTTTCCGCTTCCCTCATTGTGCTGGCTCTTTTTCTGGGCGGAAAGGCGGGTTCCTTTGCATACGGCATGTACGTGCTGCTCGCTGTATCGGCGGCGGGGTATCTTTTGACCATTGTATCTGTCATTCGCGAAGGGAAGGGGGCACTGTCCTTTTTTTGCTCGCCGTATCTTGTCATCCTGTTTTTAATTTTCTGTTACTGTCTGATCGCCTATTTCCATGACTTTATCCAGCACATCGATGAGTTCCATCACTGGGCGCTGGCGGTAAAATATATGCTGGAGACTGGGCTTCCGGCTGATCACTCTGTGTTGTTTGGCACGGTTCATCCTTACGGCACCAGTCTGTTTTATCTTTTTTTCCAGAAGTTTACCGGGTATAATGAGCAGAACATGTATGTGGCGGCCACACTGTTGATGTGGATCGGCTTTCTGCTGCCGTTTTCCGGCTATGAGCGGAAAGACTGGAAAAAGGCGGCCATCTACGCCCTGATTGTGTTCTTTGGCAGTTATTCGCTTTATCTGTACGGAATGAAAAATCTGTACGTGGATGTGGCGGTCGGTTCGTGGGCCGGCGGCCTGGCGGGCTGGTGGAGAAACCGGGAGAAGAAAAAGACCGACTGCCTTGTCCTGGGAAGCGGTCTGCTCATGATTTGTTTTTTCAAGTGGATGGCGGGACCGCTCATCGCGCTTTTTGCCCTGCTGTTTGTCATCGCACATACGTGCTTTATAGAAAAAAAGATGCTGTCGGATCCTGAAAAGCAGAAGAAAGCGCTGCGGATCGGACTGGCTGCGGCGTTTGTCCTTGCAGCTGTTTTAGGCATCTTCCTGGTTCTTCTTTTGAAGGCGCCTAATACCATGGAGCTTCTGAATGGTTTCTTTGGGGGGACGGTTACGAAGACCAGAATAACCGATACGGTCGGTGCATTTATCGCATCTGTATTCGGTCGGCCTTTGGCGAATAAATCGAGTCTGAAAATCGCCTTTGTGCCGTTCCTTATTGCTCTTACTGTGCTGATGAAACTGATTGCGGATCTGTTTCAGCAGAAGAGAGAGTTCGCGGTGTATCTGACGTACATGGTCTGCACGGTCGGTGCATTTCTTGGCATCCTGCTTTTTGCCTATCTTTTCATGTTCACGGAGGAGGAGTCGACAAGGATCGCAAGCGGTCCTAGATATCTTACTCTTTACGTTCTGCTTATTCTGGTGCCGGTCTTATCCTGGCTGCTGCAAAGAGGCAAGTCCTCACATCCGAAGGCACCGGGGTATCTTGCCAGCGGGATTCTGCTCATGTTTGTCAGCGGGCTCAATGAGGACTATATCCCCAACGCGACGGCTTTGTATCCGTCGGAGATCAGCGGTTATGAACAGATCACAAATACCGGGGAGCAGGCGAACAGAATTCAAAAGGTTCTGACAGATACGGACAAGGTATATCTCCTGGATCAGCAGGGCAAGGGAGAGTATGCCAGGACGGCTGCCCTGTATTACCTGGAAGAGCAGGTCAGCGATTATATCGTAGAACCATGGAAATTTACCGAGAACGGAAATATGACACGCCTGGTTGAGGAGGAATCTCCCACTATTGAAGCGTTCCCGCAGCTGTTGGCAGACGGTGGCTACACGTATCTGTGGATTTATCAGGCAGACAGTTATTTAAAGAGCACACTGCCGCAACTGTTCGTTTGCGAGGATGGAATCGGAAGCGGAAGGCTTTACCGGATCCTCTACGAAGGGGGAGCCGCTGTCGGACTGGATCAGGTGAACTATTGAGGTCCTGCACAGAGAGTGCGCGAAGCGCGGGGACGGTGCTTGAAGGAGAGACTGAGAGGTTTCCTGGGATGAAACCCGTGAATCGGAACATATAACAGGAGGTGTGCTGTGTTTTCCTTGCGTTTGAAGTACAGCAATGTTATAATAAGCCAGATTGCGGGGCAAAGTAGGAAGGAAGTCTGTTTTCTGAGAAGGTAAAACACCTGGCAGCGGATGAACATTTCAAGAGATGTACGAAACTTCATGCAAATCTGTTTTGCCTGCGGTACAGGTATGACGTGTGAATGGGGCAGAATGTAAGTCATTTGGCAGGTTTGTGTCGATGTTCGGGACAGGTGTCAAAACAAACGCAGGAGGCGAGCCTTGAACTTGCTGATTATCATTCCGGCTTACAATGAGGCGGAGAGTATTGAAAGAGTTGTAGACAATCTGATCGAGCATTATCCACAGTATGATTATGTTGTGATTAATGACGGGTCTACTGACGATACCAGGAAAGTCTGTGCGAGAAGAAAATATAACCTTCTTGATTTGCCCATCAATACTGGCCTGTCCGGAGCTATTAAAAGTGGGATGCGCTATGCAAACTACTATGGATATGATTACGTGGTGCAGATTGACGGAGATGGACAGCATGATCCCCGGTATATTCAGGATATGATCAGCGAAATGGAACAAACTGGGGTTGACATCGTGATCGGCTCTCGGTTTAAGACACAAAGGAAACCGCTCAATTTCCGTATGATTGGCAGTCAGATTCTTACGAGCGCGATTTGGATGACGACGAGAGGAACCTATATCGGGGATGTAACTTCTGGAATGCGCCTTTTCAACAAGAGGATGATCAAAAGGTTTGGGTATGATATTCATTACAGTCCTGAGCCGGATACCCTCGCCTATCTGCTGAACTGCGGTGTGAAGATTCGGGAAGTTCAGGTAACGATGCAGGAACGTGCTGCTGGCATCAGCTATCTGGATTTTAAGAGTTCTATATGGTATATGATGAAAATGCTGTTTTCTATCTTCCTTTTTCAGTGGTTTAGAAAGCGTATAAAGGAGTGATACAATGTCGACAACACTGAGAATACTGCTTCTTGTGGCTGCACTATTGACTGCCGGTTGGATTTTATTCAAAATCAGAAAATTGAAGGTGAAAATGGAGGATGCCATTTTCTGGGTGATTTTTGCCGGGATTCTTTGTGTTCTCGGACTGTTCCCCGAGGTCAGTTATTGGTTAACGGATAGGCTGGGGATCTTATCGCCCGCAAATTTGATTTTTTTGGTTGTTATTTTTCTACTTCTTGAAAAAGTATTTACGCTCTCAATTATTGTATCACAGATGGAAGAGAAGATTTCCGTTTTGACGGCGGAGGTGGCTCTGCGTGATCATTCCGCCTGCGCTCGCCTGGATGATCTGGAAAAAAAGAATGAGGATCTGTCATGAGACAGGAGGTTTATACAGGATCCTCTCATACTTTTGTTATCTGCGCCTATGAAAGGAGCAGATACCTGGAGTCTTGCATACGTTCCCTGCTTGGGCAGAGCGTAAAAAGCAAGGTCTGTATTTCTACATCCACACCGAATGAGTTTGTGGAAAAGCTGGCAGATAAGTACGGACTGCCTCTTTACATAAGCTCTGGGGAGACCGGTCTTGCGCCTGACTGGAACTTTGCATATTCCTGTGCTGAGACTCCTCTCGTAACACTTGCTCATCAAGATGACATTTACGGCAGGAGATATACGGAGCGAATCTTGGAGGCGTTAAACCGCTGTAAACATCCGCTGATCGCTTTTACCGATTATGTTGAACTTAGAGATGGACAGACGATTAGTCAGAACCATCTGCTGACAGTAAAAAGGTTGCTTCTTCTGCCGCTGCGTCAGCCGATCTTTTGGGGAAGCGTTTTTGTGCGCAGGCGGATTTTGTCATTAGGTTCCGCCATTTGCTGCCCGAGCGTGACAATGGTTCGACCAAACCTTCCCTGTCCGCTTTTTCGGAATAATATGCGAAGCAATATTGACTGGCAGGCATGGGCGGAGATCTCTCGCTGGAAGGGAGAGTTTGCTTACGTTCCGGTGCCTTCGGTAAAACACCGGATTCATGGAGATTCGACAACTTCCGAATTGCTGCGTGAGAATGAGCGCAAAAATGAGGATTTGACCGTTTATCGGATGTTCTGGTCGGACTGGATCGCACAGTTATTGGAACGGTTTTACCAGAGCAGTGAAAGCTCCAACCGGATCGGTTCAAAGGGAACGGGAAAAGCCTGGAGCGAAAAAAACACTCAGGTTGGTTTGTCAGGCTCTAAGAAGGCAGGGAAAGAGAAAAACAGTGAAATACATCCTTCTAAAATGGCAGATAAGCAGGGGAACGAGTGCGGGAAAAAGACCGTAGACAAAAGAGATACGGGGACAGACAAACCGGGCAGGGTATCTGTGATCATACCAGTCTACAACAATGAGAGCTTTGTTGAAAAATGTGTCCGCTCTGTGATGAATCAGACATACAGGGAACTGGAGATCATCGTGATTGATGATGGAAGCACCGACGGGAGCGCCAAGGTTCTTTCTAGACTTGCGAAAGAAGATCCGCGCATTATTCTGGAGCGGCAGGAGAACAGTGGGGTTTCCGTCGCCCGTAACAGGGGGCTTCAGACGGCCACGGGCGAATATTTGACGTTCATCGACGGGGATGATTACGTCAGTAGGGATTATGTTGAGAAACTTCTTGACTGTGCAAAACACAAGGGTGCGCGGATGGTGGTCTGTGGCATCTGTTTTGTGGATGAGCAGGGAAAGGTTCTGCGAACCCTGATTCCGAAGGAGTATGTGAGGTTTCAGAAGGAGGAATGGGTGTTTCGGATCTCCGCTGTCTGTTCCCATCTGTATGAAAAGAAACTCTGGGACGAATACGATGTGCGGTTTCAGCCGGGTGAGCGCGGAGAAGATATGCCGATTTCCTTGTTTTTCAGCGCCATCTGTGATAAAATCAGTACACTGCCAGTCGCGGGCTATTATTACGTTCAGCATGCAGATTCAGCCATGCATCATCTTCGGGGGTTAAAAGATGTCAGGCTTCCGTATCTTGGACTGGAGACCACGGCGAAAAAAATTCAGAAGATCGGGATTGCTAACAGTCGGGAGTTCTGCGAATTGTTTGTTCTGCGGATTCTTGCGACCTGCTATTTTGATCTTGCAAGGGGAGCATCCGGAAAAGATTACCAGGAGTTGTGTAATTTTATTGTACACTATCTTCAGACATATTTCCCTGGCTACAGGAAAAATCGACTGACACGGGTTTTCTCCCGGATAGATGTTCCTGTTTTCCAGAAGGTTGCTGTGAGACTTCTGGTATTTTTGACCAGCCGGAGACTGTTGTATCCTTTTTCCCGACTGCTGGGCAGAAAATGACCGGGTGCGAGATTGTCGCAGGATGCTGACCGTCCGAGGAGATTTTGCCATGGAGATCGTGAGCTTTGTGGTTTTGCATTATGGAGATCCGTGTGTCACAGACCGGTGCGTACAGTCAATCCTGCGCATGGAGCAGCAGGAGCGTATCCGTATTGTACTTGTGGATAACGAAATTCAGACTCCCATGAAAGCGAGGCGTAAGTTTGCAGAACGCTACCAGGGGCGGGAGAATGTCACAGTGCTTCAGATCTCCGAAAACGGCGGATTTTCCTATGGCAACAATCAGGGATACAGGTATGCGAGAGCCAGGCAGAATGCAGATTTTATTCTGGTTTTGAATAATGACATTGAATTTATTCAGCCTGATTTTCTGAGCAGAATGGAGTTAGTGTACGGAAAGTATGGGGGTCATGTTCTGGGACCCGATATCGTGCACCGTGTGACAGGGGAACACCAGAATCCCATGGATACTAGACTTCGTACGGCAAAAGAAGCGGAATATACGATCCGCATGAACCGCATGGCACTAAAGGTATACCCTCTGTGTTATCCTCTCCTTTTGCTGAATTTTCGGTTGAGCGAACATCGGCAGACGAAGGAACGCCTGCGAAGAACATCTTCTTTTTCAAAGACAGTACAGGGAATTGTTCCTTTTGGAGCTTGTCTGATTTTTACTCCCCAGTTTGTCAGGCTTGAAGAAGAAGCGTTTGTTCCTGAAACCACCTTTTATTACGAAGAGTATCTTCTTTCACTCAGGTGTGAGAGAAAGGATTATCAGATCACTTACACCCCTGAGTTGCAGGTCCTTCATGAGAGCGGAGAAGCGACTGCCAACAGTCACAGGAATGGATATGAGCGTTTGAGATTCCATATCAAATGCGTGGCGGAAGCAGCGGCAATTTATTTGAATGAAGTCAAGGAGAAAGAGACTGCCGCAGCAGGGTTGGAAAGCATGAAAAACAGAAGATGACGCAGCAGTGGAACGGTAATTTGGTTTTTGGAGGACAGAGGGTTGACATCTTATTAAACCGCACTCTCCTGAAAGGATTAGTATCTATGCTTGAAGAGGTCAAGCAGCTTGTTTCACCGTTTAACCAATGGTATTCGAATAAGAATAAGGCGGGAGTGAGCAGGCTGGTGTTACACACACTCTCCGGTTCCTTGAGGGATAGATGGTTGGAGGCTTGGAGTGAAGTTAAATAAACTGAAATCGGACGTGAGTTTTATCTGGCAGTTTTCTCTGGACGATTTTAGAGGGAAATATGCCGGTTCATTTGTAGGAGCAGCATGGGCTTTTCTGCAGCCTTTGACAACGATTATTCTTTACTGGTTTATTTTCCAGATT
Organism: uncultured Lachnospiraceae bacterium; assembly: GCA_964643295.1. Classification (GTDB taxonomy): domain Bacteria; phylum Bacillota; class Clostridia; order Lachnospirales; family Lachnospiraceae; genus Merdiplasma. The sequence goes on along the minus strand of CAZXSN010000005.1, from coordinate 28,300 downwards.
GGATTTGGGAATGATTCTGTAAAGGGATATCCTTTCATTCTCTGGTTGATTTCAGGACTGTGCGCTTGGTTTTTTGTCAGCGAGGCAACAGTAAGTGTTACAACTAGTTTGGTTGAATACGGATATTTAGTAAAGAACATTCTGTTTAATATCAATATTTTGCCGCTGGTTAAGATCGTTTCCTGCTTTCTTGTTCAGATTTTTCTTGTTTTTGTCACCATTGTGTTCTTCTGCTTTTGGAGGTATTATCCGGACATTTACTATTTGCAGCTGCCGTATTATATGATGTATATGCTTATTCTCATCACGGGATTTGGATATGGTCTTGCAGCATTGTATGTGTTTTTTAAGGATTTGATACAAATCGTAAATATTGTAATGCAGGTGATTTTCTGGTTGACACCCATTGTTTGGAATTTCGAAATTATGCCTGCCACGGTGCAGAATGTGTTGATATTCAATCCCGTCTATTATGTCATCGCGGGATATCGGGATGTTTTTATAGAAAAGAGATTCTTTTTTGAGAGTCCAGGGATGATGGCATATTACTGGGTTGTTGCTGTCACTTTTCTTGCACTTGGAAGGACGATTTTTAAAAGGTTGAGAATGCATTTTGCAGATGTTCTGTAGGACATGAAGAAATTTTTCCCATCACTTCTCGACACGTAATTGAAAGGTGGTGAAACGAAAAACTTTATGGATGATGCCATTGTAGAGACAAGGGATGTCGTGAAGATCTATAAACTGTATGACAATCCAAAGGATAGGGTAAAAGAAGGACTGAACTTTTGGGGAAAACGATACAGTCGAGATTTTCGGGCACTCGATGGGATATCTTTTGATGTAAAAAAGGGAGAAACGGTAGGAATTGTCGGTACGAACGGGGCTGGAAAATCTACATTGCTGAAGATCATTACCGGTGTTTTAAATCCGACGGCGGGGGAAGTATATGTAAAGGGGAAAATTGCCGCTCTGCTTGAGTTGGGCGCTGGATTTAATCAGGAGTATACAGGCATCCAGAATATTTATTTGAATGGCAGGATGATGGGATACAGCAGGGCCGAGATGGACAAAAGGCTGGATGAGATTGTTGCGTTTGCGGATATCGGAGAGTTCGTGAACCAGCCCGTGAAAACCTATTCGAGCGGAATGTTTGCTAGGCTGGCTTTTGCTGTTTCCATCAATGTCGAACCGGACATTCTGATTATTGATGAGGCGCTCAGCGTAGGAGATCTCTTTTTTCAGAACAAATGTTTCCAAAAACTTGAAGAACTGAAAGAGAAGGGCGTGACAATCCTGTTTGTTTCCCATGATATTGCGAGTGTCCGTCAGATGTGCTCTCGAGCATTGTGGATTGACAGGGGGAAGCAGAAATGCTTCGACGAGTGCAACCTGGTTTGCGATATGTACATGGACGAAAAGCGTAAGGCGATGAACCAGGGTGTGGAAGTTCGAGCCCAGATCGCTTCATCGATGTTGCCGCGCTTGGTGAATCAGAAAAAGGGATTTCCCGCGCTTCATTACAAGAACAGCGATTTAGTGTCAGTGAAATTCCGTTTCCTGAGCTGTTTTGTGACGGATGAAAATGGATTCATCACCGTAAATATGGAAGTAGAAAAGCGTTATGAATTTCATCTTGTCATAGAATTCTTTGAGGATATGGAAAACCTGATCGCCGGTTTTGTATTTGAAAATAACAAGGGACTTCCGCTCTATGATATCAACAATTACATTAATCAGCAGCAGACCTGGAAGGGCAGGAAAGGGCAGATTTCTGAGGTCATTTTCAAGTACACGCTTCCCAGAATCATGAAAGGCACCTACCTCGTGTCCGCAGCCCTAGCACAAGGAACTCAAGAAGAACATATTATGCTGACATGGCTACATGGCGTTATGGAGATAACAGTATTCAATAATGGCTATAATTCATCTTATATTGAGATACCGAGTGAAATTTCAATAGATCAGTATTCGAAGGAAAATGTTGAATTATACGAGGGGTGACAGATGACCGAAGAATATACAGGAGAACGATTTTTACCTGATGCGTGTGATATGGAAATGCAGATTGAGCATTATCAGAGATATCAGTTCGCGAAGAAGTATGCAAAGGGGAAAACCGTTCTAGATGCCAGCTGCGGTGAGGGCTATGGAAGTGATAATCTCGCAGAAGTTGCGTCAAGAGTGATTGGATTGGATATAGACAAAGACACGATTGACAATGCAAAGCAGAGATATGTAAAGAAAAATTTGTCATTTGTTATAGGGGATGTAGCAGAGCTTCCTTTTTCGGACGGTTGTTTTGACCTTGTGGTCTCTTTTGAGACCATTGAGCATGTAAACTGTGAAGTTCAGACAAAATTTCTTAAGGAAATCAAACGCGTTTTAAAACAGGACGGCGCCTTGATTATGTCAACTCCAAACAAAGCTGTTTATACAGATAAGGTGGAAGGTGAAAACAGATTTCACTGCAAAGAGTTTTATACGCAGGAGTTTTCTTCTTTTATGAAAGAGTATTTCCAACATGTTGATTTATTTTGCCAGTATCCGGAGACTGGTTATTTTCTAACACATGAAGGATCATCATTCCCTTTGGAACACAAACTAAAGTCGGCTCAGGACAGCAGGTACATAATTGCGGTCTGTTCCAACGGGAAACCGGTGAGTCGAGAAGATACTTCTCATCTGACGGTATTCAATGATGAAATGTATTATTTCTTATATAAGCAGGTACATCATCTTGAGAAAACGGTCCTCAGCCTGAAGGAAGAGTCAGAATCTTTTGAACATGATCAGGAAATCGCTATTTCTGATCAAAAGTCTTATATTCGGCATCTGGAATCAGATATAGATTCTCTGAAAGAAGAATATCAGAAGCAGGCGGTACGGCAAAGAGAAGAGATTGCAAAGCAGAAGGATATTATCAGCAGCCGGGATAAGGATATAGAATCTTTAAACCAGGTAATCCAGGAAATACCGGCGTTAAAAGAGATCATCAGTCAGCGGGACCGAGACATTGAGTTCCTCAATGGGGAAATCGTAAAATTAAAGCATGTGATAGGGCAAAGGGAAAAAAACATTGCTGATCTGGATAAAGAAATTAAATACAGGCGTACGCTAAAAGGAAGACTGAGCAAATAGGACCAAGGTGTTACTCACTTTTTATTGACTTCAGCTCAGTATAAAATTAGGGGAAATTGAGATGGATTTAGTTTATGTTTCCTATAATTCTGAAAAATGGATTGATGGATGTTTTAATTCGATTTTGGAGTCTGATTTTGACATAAAATCATTAAACATATATGTTGTTGACAATGCATCAACGGACAATTCGCTGAAAAGCTTATATCAGAAAAAAAAGACGATGGAGAAGGCGGTTAATTCTTTCGAAATCATAGAATCAAAGGAGAATCTTGGCTTTGGGAAAGCAAATAATCTGGGATTTAAAAAAGGTTCTTCTGATATCGTGTGTTTCTTTAACATTGATACAGAACTTTTGAGAACGACTTTGGCCGAATTGGAAAAAGATATCATTGCTTCTGAAAAAACCGCAGTTATGTGGGAACTGCGTCAATTCCCGTATGAACATCCGAAGCTTTACGATCCAGTAAAGATGGAGGCATTATGGAGCAGTGGCGCAGCGTTTGCTATGCGGCGGGAGATATACGAAAAGCTTGGTGGTTTTGACGAAAAAATATTCATGTATGCCGAAGATGTGGACTTAAGTTGGAGGCTTCGTTCTTTTGGATATAAGATTAAATATGTGCCCAAAGCAGTGATTATGCATTATTCTTATGCGGATGCAGGAGTTGTGAAGCCAACACAGCATGTATTTGGCGTGATTAACAACTTAATGTTACGTTATCGGTTCGGAGATCTGAGAGATATCCTGATCGGTCACATTCAGTTTTGGTCTCTTATGTGGATTCCAAGTGCTTTCCCTCATTCTAAACGATTTTTGCTGAAGGAATATATCAAGCATTTTGCACACATTCCTCATTTCTTCTCCAGGAAGACTCGTGGAAACGATCCCGATTTTGCTCCTGTTTTTGCAAAATGGGACTATGCGGGACTTAGAGACGGGGGATATTATGAGAATAAATTTCCTGTTTCTAGTCCGAAGGTATCTATAATAGTAAGAACATGTGGTCGACCATCTGTTTTAAGAGAGACTTTGATCAGTCTTCGAAATCAAACATACCAGAATATAGAAGTAGTAGTTGTGGAAGATGGCGCAGATACAGCAGGGAAGATGATTCGCACAGAGTTTTCAGATTTGAATATTCATTATTGGGCAACAGGTGAGAAAGTCGGCAGATCGAAGGCTGGTAACATAGCCATGGATATGGCTACTGGGAAATATTTGAATTTCCTGGACGATGATGATCTGTTTTACGCCGATCACGTGGAAGTGTTAGTATCTCAGCTGGAGAGAACAAAGAACCGTGCGGCATACTCATTTGCTTTCGAGACTCCAATTGTGGTACACAGTAAGGATCCATATGAGTATACAGTAAAAAATTATCTGGGAATACACAAACAGGAATTTGATAAGATTATATTGTGCCACCACAATTACATTCCAATACAGGCAATTATGTTTGAAAAATCACTATTTAATGAATATGGTGGATTGGATGAAACACTGGACGCTCTGGAAGATTGGGATCTTTGGGTAAGATATTCTTTACATACAGATTTTACCTGTGTAAAGAAGACAACTTCCATCTATCGGGTACCATATAAAATCACTACCAATTTACAGCGACAGAAAGTGTTGGATGAAGCTTTAAAGACGGTAAGGGAAAAACATAAGGGATATGAGCAGGTTATCAGCGTTTACGATATTGCGATGATGTATCAGAAAACACATTGATTTTTTAGGCCGCGCAATGATAAAACCCTTATGTAGCGTTTTTCCTAATCCGAGGAAAGAACCATTATGTTTAATAGGATACTTAGCCATGATATTTTGTTTTAAACATGTGAATTTGGGAAGGATCATACAATGTGAAGACTGCATGAAGTAATGCTCCGCCATTTCATTAAGAACAATTCTCTTGAGTTTTATAAGAAAAATGATAAAATCAAATACGAGGGAAAGATTAGCAATTTGCTCGGTTATGATAATACATGAGCAGTTGCGAGAAAAACTTGAGTCGACAGAGAGATGCCTTAAATTATACACTTGGTAGTGGACTCCGTTGAAACCTATGTTAGGAATGCGATATATCTGATAACTTCTAACTTTATGTAGGGCATGTTGCAGGAGGGAATGAAAATAGAAACGGAAAATAATAACATTGGGGAAAACATGGAACGCAGGAAAGAAGGATTCAGAAAACGAATTAACAATAACAGAACACAGTATATCACATATGCGCTGCTCTTAACGTTGCTTGTAATTTTACATTGGAACATGTCCCTAAACATAAGCGATGATGCGTTATGGTCTCAACGGTTACATGAAATGAGCTTGCTTGAGAATATGCGAGTGTTGTATTTTTATACAAATGGTAGAGTCCTCGCTGACACTATGGCGGCCATATTTACATATTTACCGCCTGCTATTTGGAAGTGCTTAAATATCTGTGCCCTTTTTTCCATTGTCGTTTGTGTAGATAAACTCTTTTTGGATGGGAAAACCTTAATAGGTGGATGCGCTGTGATACTGCTTCTGCCATTTAGTTATTTCACTTCAGCAGGCTATTGTGCGTCCTCTACTAATTATACTTGGTCTGCTGCTTCTTTGTTAATATCATTACTCCCGTTGAAATATTCGAAGGTATTTTTTAAGCACAAATACATGTATGTTATTTGCATATTTTCCACAATATATGCTACTAATCAAGATCAGACAGGACTGGTTCTTATAACAACATATATACTATTTTTTATTTACAAATGGTACAAACATGAAAAAATCAATCTTTATAATTACATACAGGCAGTAATCGCGATTCTCGGTTTGCTGATATTGGTTCTAGCGCCAGGCCACCAGGGTCGTATGTCCTCGTATAACATCTTTAATGTTCCGGATTTTATTGCAATTAACTCGTTTCAAAAGTTAATCAGAGGATTTACATTTACGATAGCACAATTTTTAGATGGAAAAAGACTTGTGTGGCCGCTTCTTTGCGGGATGCTTTTTATTACTCTTATTGCTTGTACTAAGAATACGAAGAAGAAGTTAATAATGGGACTGCTATTTGCTGCAAGCTTAGTGCTTGGACCTTTTCAGGATTATTTGTTACCATCAGAAATTAAAGAAATATTTAATTATTACCCCGCATGGGGATATGGACTTCAAGATTACAGAATGATTGATGCAGTAACTTATACAGAATGGAAATATTATGTCCCAATCTTTTTTTCAATTGCTTTTGTAGGAATTATGTGTATTTCCTTTTTCTGGGTATATGGTTTGAATATTAAAGGGATTTGCGTATTCCTTATTTTTGCTGCTGGTTTTGCGTCCAGGGTAATAATGGGATTTGCACCTTCTACGTATGGTTCTAGTTTCCGGACAAGCATATTGTGCAATATGGCTTTCAGTGTTTGCATAGCTATGTTATATGAGAAGGTGATTCAGACTGAGAATCAAATTGTGATTTGGATTTCAAGAACTGGAATTTTAGTTTCTATGGCATTGACCTATTATAATTCTTTGATTGGAATTATTTAAGGAGATAACGTGAAAAAACATTCATTAGGATTTGAACTTTGCACTATTCTTATCGTAAGCCTTTGCGTTTGCTTAGCCCTTTATTGGGATCAAGCTCGTTATGATATATTAGATAGTGCTCAGGTGGCCGAAATAATCGAGGGCACTGGTATTAAGTTTTATATTGATAAGGCCATTTCTGATGATGACGGGGTTGTGATTCAGGGATGGGCTTTTGAGGAGGGCGTGAGTACAGGGTATTTTGATTCAGCTATTGTACTCAAATGCGTGGATACGAATGACTATTATCAAATTGCCACTTCATTTGAAAAAAGACCCGATGTAACATCTTTTTTTGACGATGATGAATGTAATTATGACAATTCTGGTTTTTTTGCAAGATCAACGCAAGATTTTCCAGCAGGAGAGTACAGAATATTTATTCGCTACAATATTCACTCTGAAGACATTTTACAGGATACTGATACTATTATTAATATATAATATCGAGAATTGACATAATGTTTCATGCAATTTTGATGATTATTTTAAACTTGCATTACTTAGCCCCTGAGAGAAATAAAAAGGATTGGTGTTAGCCAAGTGAAGTATTGGTGACCATTCGACCACTCTGCACCTTTCCTGAACCCCCAGATTATACCTTAGCGTTTCCGCAAATGGTATTTTTGATTTCTTCCCCACTATTCTGATAATTACCCTCTCCTCGCCTACAAAGGGTTGACGGAGAGTATATCCCAGATGAACTCGTGCTGGACAGACCGAGCGTGGTTGAATCACCTTACATTGTATTGGTCGAATACATGAATCTGCGTCAGCAATCTTGACAGTTAATCTTCTGCCGGTTATTTCGGCGGTCGAACTTGGGTGCCTTACAGCCTTTACCTGGAGGACTGCAAAGTGAATCAGACGATGCCTGATTATCGGAAACACGCCTATTTATAAAACGGATGACACGATCTAATTCAGGTTCACAAAGATTTTTATATAATTAATAAGGCCTTCACCATTTCTGCGTATATGATTGCCTATTTCAAGGATGGTGACTTTATTATACATCATGAAACTTGAACATTTCCGAGAAATTGACCACTAATACTTTTTTGACCAACACTAAGAGATTGTATTCCTTGGAAGATACATTAGTAGATATGCATATCATTACATCTGCTTTACTGGCATGCTACGAGGGAACTGTGGCATCTAAAGCAACACTTGCTGCGATATATTTACGCCTGCGCGGTTATTACTAAGACATCAATTGCTTCTTAGGGAAGCTGCCTAGGCAGCTTCCCTAACTGCAGGCACTCAAAGGTCATTGTTAGAAGATGTACGGCACGTACCCTTCTAGTTCTTGGCTATGCATCAAGGCTGTTATAGAAGTGAGACTCGTGCTTCCTTCGCCACACAAGGACATCACTTTTACTTTTTACTGTTTTGCTACTAAAATGTTGTACGCTTCCGCCAACCCGTTGTTTGGGTTGCAATATTCCAGCAATGGTCGAAGAACATTGTTACTGCGCATATATGGACCTATCCGTCCGACCCTGTTATTTGTCATATGCCATTCCGGATCTTGAACTCTTCATTTCCTGCAAGAAGACACAAACATACTATTTTTTCAGGATATCCGACACATGCATTGCAGGAGAATTGAATTATATTGGAATCCCACTCATTATTTAGACTCTTCCTTTTTCACGAAGAACTTTTCTTGCAAAAATTTTGCGCAGCAGTCCATTATTTGATCTGAATGTTCTCTGACGCGGAGAAACTGGAAAATCTTAAGTCTTAACAAATCAATAACTCCACAACCAATGCATACACCTAACGCTGATAAGACTGATGCTAGGACTGCCTGTAATGGCGGCAGGTTGCAGTAGTCACTGAATTTTCCCGCCACCACATATTGCCAGACTAATGGCTGGACATGTATGATGTAAATAGAAAATGACAAAGGAGAGGTAATTGAAATTATTTTTTTAGTTTTTATGTTTCGAATCGGAAGATCTTCAAAAATACGAAATAGACAGATTGCACATAATAAGATTGTTGGCGCAGTGTAATCGATAAATATTTTTCCCCCAAACCAGGAGATTACTGCCATACTAAAATAGCACAAAAGGTAATTCCATGTGGGCCTGCGCTCCCATTTTCCTCTTCGTAACGCAGCTCCAAGAAGATAGAGTATGACCAACCACACGAAACTGTATCCTCCATTTAGTTCAAGAAAATCAAACCCTTTGATTCTGGGAAACGCAGTACCCAAGGAAAATACTGTAAATAAGATCACGGACATGCGTTTTAGTCCGATGTCATCCATCATGTTGATCAGCTTATTTAATAATGGCATTACTACAAATAGGCCTGCGTACGCGCTGAAGTACCAGTATGCATAACAACTTACCGGGAACACCATTTGTAGCAGATTTGTTCTAGTTATTAATTGTGGAGCAAATATGGCAAAGCATCCGGTGATTAGTACTTGATAAAGAAATACTTGCAGCCACAGCTCAAGGAAGCGGCCTGGGCGGTATTTGCTATTTACTCCAACGTATCCCGAGATTAGACCATAGCAGTCTACACAACAATACGAACATATTTCTAAGAAATGCAATATTTTGAAAGTATTTTCATTTCCTGGGACACTTATAACAGCTCCGCCTTGAAGGACTACGTGTAGCAGTACTACTAGAAACATGCTGAACATCCTTAATACATCTATTCCGTAGTTGCGTTTTTCTTGTTGCTTCATTTAATTTGCCCCCCTATTTCTTATCTATTTTTCTTTTCTTATCGTGAAGCCTTTTTGTATGTATATTTCTTATATGCATTTATTTGAGGATTCCAGGCTGTCAATTCTAATCGTAGTCAAGAAAAAATCCCTCCCTGGGGTTTCAGAAAGGGTATCTCTTTCTTGCGCCGCATTATTTACATGATATTATTAACCCAAGTAAATTCTCGATAAAACAGAAACTTTACTTTTGCTGTGGTTATTAATGTGTTTATTGAGACCTATCTGTTATATGTCAGTCCTGGCTTTAAACTTTCTATTTTATCAGAAAGGAACGAATTTTGCACCTTCCATGCCATTTGTCATATATTGGATCTGATTTTTCACTTTCAGAGGCGAACTTCTTCAAATTTTTATTTGAGAAGAGATAATGTCGAAATTGAATATTTCAGTCCATTGGCTCATACTGTGGACTTTGTCTTCTATATTATTTACGGGTGTGCCAAGTTTTACTTGATTTTACCCTGAAGCAACGCGCATTTCTGCAATTATGTGCATTGAGATCATGCTTGAAACAAGATGATTTGCCCGTATCGTTCGCTAGCGCCGTCCTTAGGGTGTTACATTTGCAGATTGACCGGAAAATATCATCTTTAAACTGAAAAAATTAATTCCGACTTTTCAATGCGAAAACGCAAGATTTTCAGCATAGAACTAATATGCTCAGAATTAAATAATGCCGGAGTGGGACCGGGAAAACACAATTAACGGACTTCATATTTGTGGTTGTGTTTAATCGGACTTATCTGTCTCGTATTGCTAACTGTCGTCACGTGTCCAAATATAATGATTTGCCATTAAACTCATAGAACTATCTTCATTTTCACTAAGTCCTTCTTGTTGTGTTTCCTTGCCTGAACGGGAAATTCCATGAGCATTAGGTGACGGACTTTCTTTGGGAAGTCAAGTCAATAAGTAATTTACTCAAAGATGAGCAGAGAAACATAGAAATTGCGTCTTTTCATTTTCGTGTCACAATATATGCCATGCAGTTTATACTGGTTGGTGAAAATCCAATTAATATTTTGATTTAAAGTTATCCAATTCCTTTTTATATGATGACATGCGAAATTTTTACTGAAAGAGATTGTTTAATGTACAATTTTCCTTAGCCTTTGAAGGACAAATGGAACTGTAAAATGTTACAAATCGCAAATGAATTTCAGCTCGTTTTTGAGTATACCACATATTTGCCACATATGCTAGAGTAACATGTTAGAATTATAAAATTCAAGCACCAGCTTTATTCTATGAGAAGTAGGTCATAGACATTACTTGAGAGTTAGTAGTTCTAAGCAGATCAAATGTTACGCTCAACTGGCTTCATTGTTTTTGAACTAATCGACCTTCGAACTACTCCAGTACAATGATGGGCAGACTCCTAGTAAGAAAGGAACCTTTAACAGTCCTTTGATTATGAGGAAGCTTACGTCCATAGCTTTATTATTGTACATCTCCCTTGATAAATAGGTCGAGGTGCTGTTCATTATAGAGCGGTTCTCCATGTCGCAGAATTTATTGTCCTTTCATTTTCTCATTGTGGACTTAAACGTTCAATTTTTCAGCGCTCCGATCATCCCGCCCGGTGCCTGTGACACCTTTTAGAAGAAGAAATATATGGTACTAGATCCTGACGCTTCTTTCAGCTTTTCCCAAAATAGTCTTGATAGTAGACCCATCGGGCAGGTGAGCAGGGATTGGAATTAATAGATGGTTTCATTGTTTATGAGCTCAAAGTATCAATACTTATGAAATTCCATGAGACTTGGCAGGCAGTTTTCCACTTTACGCAAACATAATTCCTTCCTCGTACAGGCCCTCATTTGTCACTTGACTTCCTAGAATGATTTTCGACATTCTGAATTTCGGATGACAGGTCATTTTCCAGAAGATATTCTTCTGAAGAAAGTCAGTATGGCAGTTTTAGAAACACTGTCGTCGTGGGAGGTACGCAGCCAACTGACAACTAAACGACTTTTGTGATAGCGGGATTTAAAGCAATTATCTGCGCGATGTCCAGTCCCGCGCAACTGCAGATGATACAGTACTCTTTGGCATTTACATAGTTTTGGATGTGCTCTCTGTTTCAGTTCCTTTACCTGAGAGCTCAGATTGCTCTGCCTTTTACGGTATTTCTTCAGTTTTGGCCGGTATTTCGTTCAAAAATGACAGAGAGGGCCTCCCACATCCTGCCTCAATGATCGGAAACTCTGCTCGATTTTGGAGAGGTAGGCGTAAGCCTGGATGACTGGTAGCGGATACAGGGAATGTATCTGTACACACAAAAATGCTGCCGCCCAGAGAGCTGAAAACGAGGACAAAACGCAGCTCCATGGGAAGGCTTTTCCCCCAAAGGAGGTTGGTACAGCAGTACTTTACGTTTTGACTTTGAATTCATAGTAAATGATTATCTGGATAACGTGAGACTGGGCATCGATCGCCTTCCCGTTGGACCAGCAAGCTTTATTGTTCAGCACGTCTTGGATACTCATTTTTAGCGCAACGCAAAAGTACCGGATGCCTCTTCGACTGACATCCGGAGAACAAGGAGAAGTAAAACAGGCATTTTTGAGACTATTATGTCGGGACGGTAGGAAACGTAAATGAGGTGAATATCAAAACAAACTTATGAAAGTGATTGGATGAAAGACTACAACCTCTTTTAGGCGTTTGCCAGTAATAGGCTTTGGAATTATCTTTAGGCAGTGAAGAAGTAATGAAACGGCGGTTAGTCAGATCGCCTTCAGGCAGAATAGTAACAGTGGCTGTATAGTTCACCCGTAAATGAACAGCAGACCTGGCATTTCGTGGCTTTGTATTTACTATGGTTTAACCATTGAGGCTTTAGCATAGCGAGAAAATGAATTATCTATATTTTAAGAATCATTTGATTCTGTTATAAAAAATATTAAAATGTATTACTTGATGTCATATCTGTACAATGCATTATCATAATGCATTCTTCTGATTATGGATCATTTCGTTTGAAACAAATCTGAATACATTGACGGAATTTGAGAGGGTCTATCTTTACTGAGAGATTTTTCAATTAGCAATATCAATATATTAATCTTAGCAAATTTATAGGAAGATATGTATGATTACAGCTTCAAAAGTCTGATTCGCAGCAGAAGCAGATGCCTGTGGGAGAAACAATTGATAACAGTTTTAAATTTGCACCAAAAGCGTAATGATTATCTAAAAATCCAAAATAATTTGGATGATTGCGGGAGATACAAAAAGGAGGAACAATCCGTATTCAACTTTTGATGTTTGAATCATGACATGCGATGAATGATAATGGCAATTGCATCGACACGATCCTAAACTTGTTAAATATTAACTAATCGGGATACGGAAAACATGGATGGAAGGATAGACGTGCAAGTTTCCTTAAAGAATTAACGTTATTTACAGAAATTTAAGAAATTTTTTAGTATCTTGAATTTCCCTGCCGTTCTATGTATAATTATTAAGCAATCTCTCATGTTTGCAGAGCAATATCTGCATAACTGGCGAGGTCACTCACATAGCAGAACCGTATAAGTGTGCTTCTGTGAGTGACCTCGCTATCAATAGTAAATTTTTTGACATGTGAACAATCAACTGCGTTCTGGACTAGAAATTAATCAAACAGTAGATAGAACACGCAGTATTTATATGAATATTTATTCATTTTATTTGCAAGTGTTGACTTTTGCCTCTAAAAGTGGTATGACTGTATTGCACGATTATATATAAAGTAGAAGGGAGAGGTGCCATGTCGTTTTCATTGGGTTCGTTTGTGATCTGTTTTCTGTGTGCGTTGGGTTTTGCTGTCTATCTGCATTTCCTGGTTTATGTGAGGAAGGATATTCCCCTTATTCACGCGAGGTTCACAACGGTCGCCATTGGGCTTGTTCTGGTTCGCATGCTACTGCCGCCTCTTCATTTCCCGTTTATGTTGACGGTAAAATCCCGAGTTCTTCTGCCTTTTGGCGGATTTCTGTTTGAACGTCTGGAAAATTTCCCTATGGAATGGTATGTTGTTTTGTTCTGGATACTGGGCGCTGGAGCCTGCATCAGGCTGGGTATGCTTTTCTCGGCTCAGATCCGTTTCCGAAGAGCGCTGCTTCCGTTCATGGTCCCAAATGCGCAGCTGCCAGCCGGGATGAGAAGAATCCTGCAGGAGTGCGGCGGGGACCGGTTTCGGATTTCTCTGGTTCCCATGCGGATGTCTCCGCTGGTGATCGGAGTCGTCCGTCCGATCATCGTCATTCCGGAGAATACCTATACCGACGATGAGCTGTACTACATCTTCCGGCATGAGATTGCACATTACAAAAACGGGGATTTGTGGGTGAAAGCATTGCTGAGCCTGGTTTTATGTATCCAGTGGTATAACATTTTTGTCTACTTTCTGAGCAGGGAACTGAATCTGGTGGAAGAGATGGTGAACGATCAGAGAGTGATCAGCTCTTGCGATGAACTGCAGAGACTGGAGTATGCGCAATGCATTATGAAGACGGCGAAGCGTATTGGTCCGTCTTCTCCGAAGGTGAAGGGAGCCGCTTCGTTTGCAGGCGGTAAACGTTCTGCGCTTTGCACTCGAATCGGTTTTATTATCGGGGAAAAGGATGTAAGGCCTCAAACTATTCCGGTCTGCCTGCGGCATCTGGTCCTTGCAGGGGTACTTGCGTTATCCTTTGTCGTGGTGCCGGGAGTTTAACGCGGCAGTCATTCTTCCGGTTTCCAGGAGAATTCACGTACGGATGGAATGTGAAATGTTCCGGGCAGATTGGCTGCGGGAAAACTGCTTTGAAGGGAAGGTTCCTTTAGACGTGGGAGACAGAAAGGAAAGCAGTAAGCGATCAGGGGAAAGCAAAACTCGATGACGGATCTGCAGACGCAGGAAGGAGAAGCGAAAACGAAGTTAAGTAGCATATGAAAAAAATCTGCCGGGCTTTATCAACGGCAGCATGGAAGGGGAGAAAAGGGATGAAAAAGGTCTGGATATGTCCGGTATGCGGTTCTGAAAACAGTGGGCAGCCGAAATGCGCACGATGTCTGTATGAGCGAAACTGGGGTACAAAAGAGACGCATTCTCAGGGACTTAACAAAGCGGAGACAGAGAAAGCTTCAAAAGACGATGTCCGCATGCCGAAAGATGCGGATGCTCCTGAGGAGCTGAATGAAGAAAGAGACTTGGCAGTGCGGGGAAATGCAGATGCGCAGTGCGGGTTAGGGTTAAGATACTGTATTGGCCGGGGAGTAAAGCAGGATTACAGAGTGGCCGTTCAGTGGCTTCAAAAATCAGCTGATCAGGGAAATGTATGGGCACAGTGTGCCCTGGGCAATTGCTGCCAGAACGGCAATGGTGCAGAAAAGGATGATGTAAAGGCGGCAGAGTGGTACCGAAAAGCGGCTGAACAGGGAAATCCGTATGCACAGAAAAAATTGGGGGATTGTTGCTTCTTTGGCAAGGGCCTAGCGAAGGATCAGGAGGAAGCGGTCAGGTGGTATCAGAAAGCAGCCGAACAGGGACTTGCAGATGCACAGTATGAACTGGCATCCTGCTACCATTTCGGCTTCGGTGTTGAAAAAGACGATAAGCTGGCAACAGAGTGGTACCGGAAGGCGGCCGAACAGGGACACATAGAGGGACAGCGTGAACTGGGAGCTGCTTACTTTTTTGGAAGCGGAGTCGAAAGGAGCGAGGAGAAAGCGGCGGAATGGTACCGGAAGGCGGCTGAACAGGGGGATACATATGCGGAGTATCTTCTGGCGGAGTGTTATGAGTTCGGCGTCGGAGTCGAAAAGAACGAAGCGGAGGCCAATAAGCGGTATCAGAAAACCTTTAAGCAGTGGAAGGCAGAGACGCGCAGCCGCCGCTAGGCACGTTGAGATGACAGAGGGGCCAGTCATGCACAGGTGAAAGCTGTCATGATTTCACAGTTAAAATCGGAATGCAGTGCAGTCACTGAAAAGGAAGGTCTCTTAGAACCACAGGTGATGCCTGTGAACTAATCGGATCAGATCGTAGAACCGGAAGGAGCGCAGCTCGCCGGTTCTTTTCATGGAGCGAACATTTGCTGCCTGCGCCGGACATTCTCAAATCTGTTTCTCTCAGCACCTGCACGAGGTCCGGGTTATTGTCAATGTCATGGGCATACTTTTCAGCAGACTTTTTGCCCCTTCCGCGGTGCCGGTTCCGTTCTTGGTCAGATTGGGGTTCCCCGAAAGATTGGGGTTGAACTTTCCGTACAGATCAGGATATCCTGCAAGGCTGTGGTTCCTTCTTGGGGCTATTTTCCTTCGGTCAGCGCACATGATGTCTTCCCAGAACTCTTCTTCGGAGTCCCTGTGCGGACATGTTTTCTGTTGTGCTTTCGTTTTTTCCATGATACAATGGGAATGCAGGAAAAACTCCTGATAAATGAGGCTTTGCTGCGTTGACAGAGAGGAACCTCTTCAGGTTTGGAACGTCCAGGCTTTCGGTTTGAGGATGTCTTTGTCGGGCGTACGCCTGGTCTGATGCTAAATATTTTCACATATAGACAGAGAGAAGTGTGACGGTGATGTCAGTATTATCGGTTGTTCTTCCAGCGTATAATGAGGAAGCCATGCTGCCTAAGGCTGCGGCGGAGCTTAAAAGGATTTTGGAAGAGAATAAAATTTCATACGAACTGATTTTTGTGGATGACGGTTCCAGCGATCGAACCTGGCAGGAGATTGAAAAGGCTGCGGGGGAAGATCCGCATGTGCACGGGCTGCATTTTTCCCGCAACTTTGGCAAAGAAGCCGCGATTTTTGCGGGGCTGGCAGAGGCGGAGGGGGACTGTGTGGCGGTCATGGACTGCGACCTCCAGCATCCGCCGGAGAAACTGGTGGAGATGTTTCATCTCTGGGAACAGGGATATGAGGTGGTGGAGGGAGTAAAACGCACACGCGGAAAGGAAAGCCTGCTGCACAGGGCCAGCGCCGGGACGTTCTACAAAATCATGTCGAAAGCAATGAAGCTCGATATGTCCCGGGCCTCGGATTTTAAGCTGCTGGACCGCAAAGCGGTCAACACGCTGCTGGAGATGCCGGAACGAAACGCTTTTTTCCGGGCCATGTCCTCGTGGATTGGCTTTCGCACCATTTCTGTAGAATTTGACGTGAAGGAGCGCGAAGCCGGAGTATCCAAGTGGTCGACGCTGTCGCTGATCCGCTATGCCCTGAAAAATATCGTCGGCTATTCTTCGGCTCCGATGCAGATCGTGACGGGGGCCGGGATCGTTGTCTTTCTGATCGCGGTGGCGTTGGGGATTGAGACGCTGGTGCGGTATTTCACCGGCCACGCGGTGGAAGGGTTTACGACTGTGATCCTGCTGATTTTGTTCATTGGCAGCGTGATCATGATGAGCCTTGGCATTATCGGCTATTATATCTCGCGGATCTATGAGGAAGTGAAAGGGCGTCCACGCTATATCATTTCCAGAAAACTGTAGGAGGCAGCGGGAAACATTTACAGTCGTCAGGAAAAGGTCTGGCTTTCGGGAAGCCGTCTGGAAAAAGGCAGGAGGTTTCCCTGTACGAAAAGATCCGCAGACAGGAAGAATATGCCGGGTGATTGGCGATTCCTGCGGCGGAGGCAGAACATGAACCGTGCGCAGAGCAAAAGTCTGCACCAGAATAGCGATATGAAAAAATTTCTAAAAGCGATCCTGCCGGAAGAGTCTTATCTGAAACTGTGCCGGATGAAGAGCAAAATGCGCCGGGCACTCTGCGCGTTTCTGTATCACCTTTTTATGCTGCTTCCGATACAGGACAACAAGGTTGTCTTTGACAACTATATGGGGAAAGGCTACGGGTGCAACCCGAAATATGTGGCCCGGAAGTTTCTGGAGACCGGGAAAGGAAACTTTGACCTGGTATGGGTAGTGACAGAGGCGGACCGGGAGCACAGTGATCTCCCCGCGCAGATCAGGCAGGTGACTTACGGTACGATGAGATCCTATTATGAGTATGCCACCGCCAAGGTCTGGGTCAGCAATTATCACAAGGTGCAGTATGTGAAAAAGGGGCTTCGTAAGCGGCGGGGGCAGTATTTCATCCAGATGTGGCACGGCTCACTGGGAATCAAAAAGATCGAGAGCTCCGTTCCTTCCCTGATCAGCGATCAGCGCTGGATTTCCGCTGCCGTGAAAAGCTCCTCCATGACGGACTACTGGATTTCCAACAGCGATTTCGAGACCAACATATTCAAGACGGCTTTCTGGAATGTAAGCGACCGCTCCATTCTGCTGTATGGGCACCCGCGAAACGACATCTTCTTTTCCGCGCAGGACATGGATGCGGCGTACAGAAAGGTTTCCGCATCCAGCGGCTTTAAGGGAAAGAAACTTTTGCTGTATGCGCCCACTTTCCGGGAAGACTACCGGATGAACTGCTATCTTACGGATTTCAGCGCCGTCCTGGAGCATGTAAAAAACCGCTTTGGCGGAGAATGGGCGGTCCTTGTGCGGCTGCATCCCAGGGTACGGGAACATGCGCTTAAGGTTATTCCGGAAAGCGGGAATATCGCAGATGTCACCTGGTATCCGGACATCCAGGAACTTTTGGCCGCTGCGGACATTCTTATCACCGATTACTCGAGCTGCATGTTTGACTTCATGCTGTCCGCCAGACCGGTCTTTCTTTTTGCCCCGGACCTGGAAGAGTACAATACAGAGCGCGGCTTTTATTTTCCGCTGGAGACCACTCCGTTTTCGGTGGCGCTGGATGAGAAGGAGCTGGGGAACAATATCGAGCAGTTTGAGGAAGATGCCTACGCCGCCGGGGTGGAGGCGTTCTTAAAGAGCAAGGGATGCATCGAGGATGGGCATGCCAGTGAGCGGGTAGTGAAACTGATCCGGAGTCTGGCCGCAGGTTCCGGCCGCGGACAGAAAGCGAAGCGGGAGCATAAGCGACAGGCCTTTTAACAGTGTTAAAAAGGCACATGGTGAGCGTTTTGCCGCGTAGGTTTGTGTCAGAGGAGACTGCGGGCAGCGATCGGGGAAAGGGACTTTATGTTTGCGTTGAAACAGCTCATAAAAATGGTTCTGCAGAATGTGTTCCTGCCGCTCATCTACGCATGGTATGCGCACAGACCGGTGAAAAAGGGACTGATTCTCTTCGCGGATGCGCATCATGAACGGATGCCGTTTTCCATGCGGAGAGTCTACAGGGCGCTGAAAAAGGATGGAACGGGAACCCTTGAACTGCGAAGCTGTGTCCGCGATTTTGACCGAATGTCCTGGGGAAAGCTGCTGCGCTATCTGATCTACTTCATGAAGCTTTACGCAGTGGCGGAGTATGTGTTTGTCTGTGACTACTATCTTCCCGTGGAGGCCTGCCGGAAGCGGCCGGAGACAACGGTTGTGCAGCTTTGGCACTCCTGCGGACTGATGAAAAAAATCGCCTACGATACCGCGGAGGATATTCCCAAAGGGTATCACGGAAACATGTTTGGCAACTATACGTACCTGACCTTAAGTTCTAAGGCCTGTGTGGATGTTCATGCGCAGGCGCTTCAAATCCCGAAATCGCGGATAAAGGCGATCGGGGTGAGCAGGACGGACTATTATTTTGATTCTTCCTGGAATGCCAGGTGCCGGAAGGCGTTTGAGAACAAGTACCCGCAGGCGAAAGGAAAACGGATTGCCCTGTGGGCGCCGACTTTTCGCGGGAACGCTGCGAAGCCGTATCTTGTGGGTCTTGAGGAAGTAAGAAGGGCGAAGAAACTTATCGGCGATGAGTGGTATTTTATTATCAAGGCGCATCCGCATATTGATGCGCACGAAAAAGTATCCAACTGTACCATCCCCACGGAGGAACTGCTTCCCGTTGCGGACCTTCTGATTACGGATTACTCCTCCGTGATGTTTGACTACCTGCTCTATCGAAGGCCGGTCATTTTGTTTGCGCCGGATCTTGCGCAGTATGAGGCCGCGAGAGGTTTCTACCTGAATTACCGGGAGATACCGTTTCCGCTTACGCAGACGGCAAAGGAACTCTCCGCTGCAGTCAAAGCTTTGCCTGACAAAGAGTTCACGGAGAGTCCGGAGGCTGCCCGTTTCCGGGAAAAATATGTCGGCGCATGCGATGGTCAGGCCACGAAACGGATTCTGAAGCTTGTCGGGCTTTCGAAAGAGGAGGAAACAGATGCGGGATGAAAAGGTCTTCCCGCAGGGTGGGAAAGGTCGGGTAAGCAGCGTTGGAGAGCGCCCTCGCCGGATGAAACCCTGCGTCTGTGTCAGTCCCTGGAAATTTCAGTGCTTCTCACAGCAGACGGTAAAGAACCGCTTCTTTCCGTCCTGTCTTTCTTTTCCTGCCGCCTCTGATAGCTGGTGTGCACAGTTCTTCTCCTCTTTCCGGGCTTTTCAGACTGTCGGCTGTGCTTCAAAAAGACTTCATGAAAGACATTAAGAAAAAGCCCTAATATTTCTTGACAAACCAAAGGAATCGTGATCAAATAATAAGGTACCTAACGAAAAAGAAAGGGAGCCTTCTGATGGAGAAATACCGGGAACCTGTGAGGAATTCTTTATACTGTTTTCTTCTGGCGCCGCTTTTTATGGTGGTGGAGGCCAGCGGGGAATTTATCCTCCCCTATCTGAATGCCAACATCATCGACAAGGGCGCTGCCAACGGCGATACAGCCTACATCCTGGAAAACGGTCTTTACATGCTGATCGTGGCCCTGATCATGCTGGCAAGCGGCATTCTGGGGGCTTATTTTGCCATCAAGGGAGCCTCCCGTCTGGCAGCGGATGTGCGCGGGAAGACCTTTCGCAAGATTCAGACTTTTTCTTTCGCCAATATCGACGCTTTCTCCACTGGTTCCCTGATTACACGGATTACCAATGACATCACGCAGATCCAGGTGTTCTGTCAGAGCCTGCTGCGCGGCTGTTTTCGAAGTCCCGTCATGCTGATCGGGGCTGTCTGCATGTCCTTTGCCCTGAATGTCCGCCTGGCCGCCGTGATCTGCGTTGTGATTCCCATTCTGGCCGTATCAATCGCTCTGCTTATCCGCATCGCCTCTCCGCGCTACACACAGATGCAGGAGAAACTGGATGCGCTGAACAACCAGATCAATGAAACGATCACGAACGAGCGCGTGATCAAGTCCTTTGTGCGCGAAGAGCACGAGAAGAAGAAATTTGCTGCGGTCAATGAGGTGCTGATGAAAACGAGCATCCACGCGCTGAAGATGATGATTCTGATGCAGCCGATCTCCACGCTGGCGATCAATGTGACCACACTCGCTGTGGTCTGGATTGCCGGCAGACAGATCATGATCGGGGGGATGCAGGTAGGGACGCTGACCGCGCTGATTACCTATCTTACGCAGATTTTGACCGCCTTAAATTTCCTCGCCAATATTTTTCTCCAGGGAACGAGAGCAGCCGCCTCGGACCGGCGTATTTCCGAGGTGCTGCGCACCCAGGTGGATCTGACAGACGAGAACGCCTCCGAGAAAGAAAAAATCATCCGTCAGGGAACCATTGAGTTTCGGGAGGTCTCCTTTCAGTATCGAAAGGACAGCCGGGAGAAGGTGCTCTCAAAGATCAATCTGCGGATTTTAGCCGGAGAGATGGTGGGGATTGTCGGATCCACGGGCTGCGGGAAGACCTCCCTGATTTCTTTGATTCCCCGCCTGTACGACGTCTGCGGAGGAGCCGTGCTCGTAGACGGGACGGATGTGCGGGAGCTTTCTCTTCAGGAACTTCGAAAAAACGTGGCGGTTGTGCTGCAGAAAAACACTCTGTTTTCCGGGACGATCGCGGAAAATCTGCGCTGGGGAAAGGAAGACGCAAGCGAGGAGGAGCTTTCCTGGGCTTTGCGGGTTGCCCACGCCGACGAGTTTGTAAGCTCCTTCCCGGACGGGGTTGAGACGGAGCTGGAGCAGGGAGGGACAAACCTTTCCGGCGGACAGCGTCAGCGCCTCTGCATCGCCCGTGCGCTTTTGAAGCACCCAAAGATTCTGATCCTGGATGATTCGACGAGCGCCGTTGATACGGCTACCGACGCCGGAATCCGCAAAGCTTTTCGGGAGGAGCTTACCGGTGTGACGAAGATTATCATCGCTCAGCGCATCACCTCGGTGATCGACGCGGATAAGATCGTGGTGATGGACGGCGGCAGGATCGAGGATGTCGGCACCCATGCGGAACTGATCGGGCGCTGCCGCACTTACCAGGAGATCTATTACTCGCAGAAGGAAAGCTAAGACGGGACCGCGCACATACAAGAACGAAACGGGAATGAGAGAGCTTTCGCAGCCAAAGGAGAATGGTGGCATTCATGAATCAGGAACGGGCTGAACGGCTACAGAAAAAATACAGCGGATCGTCTGCAGAAGGGCAGAAGAAGGAACTGTCGGTGGGCGGACATATGGCCAACCGCGGGCGGGCGATGAGTGCGCATGGGAAACCGAAGGATACGAAGAAGACGCTGCTTCGCCTTTTACAGTATCTGAGCGAGGAACGGCTTTTGATTGTCCTGGCGCTGGCAGCCGCCGTGCTTTTTAACGTGACCTCCCTGGCGGCCTCCTATCTGCTGCGCCCGATCATCAACCGCTTCATTTATTATGATCCTTCGGCGAACGATCTGACGGAACGAATTTACGGGCTTGCCGCGGCGCTCTGCTTTCTGGCGATTGTCTATGGTCTCTCGGTGTTCAGCCAGTGGCTGCAGCAGCGTCTTATGCTGCAGGTTTCGCAGAAGGCACTGCTTCGGATGCGGCGGGAACTGTTTGACAAGCTGCAGACACTGCCGATCCGCTACTTTGACAACAACACGACCGGGGATATCATGAGCCGTTTCACCAACGACGTGGATGCTGTGGGGGAGATGCTGAACACAACCCTGATTCAGATCATTTCCGGGGCGATCACGATCGTGGGTACCGTATTCTTGATGCTCTACACGAACGTGATCCTGGGTGTCATGACGATCCTTCTTACCCCGATTTTGATCCTCGCTAGCAGGATGCTGGTAAAAAGCGGAAGAAAAGCGTACCGGGTGCAGCAGAAAAATCTGGGGATGTTAAACGGCTTTGCTCAGGAGACGATTACCGGGCAGAAAGTCGTGAAGATCTTTAACCATGAGGAGACGGCGATCGATGAGTTTGACTATCTGAACGCTCAGCTGCGGGATTCCCAGATTAAGGCGCAGTTTCGCTCCGGCATCATGGGGCCGGTCACCCATCAGCTCTGCAACGCGGGTTACGCGCTGATTGCCTGCGTGGGTGCGCTTTTAGTGGTAAAACGCGGGTTTGATCTTGGCGGGCTGGCGGTTTCCGTCAACTATACCAGACACTTTAACCGCCCGATCAATGAGATCTCCATGCAGATGAACAATGTCTTTTCCGCCCTGGCGGGCGCGGAGCGCGTGTTTGAGGTGCTGGATCAGGAGCCGGAAAAGGAGACGGAGGAAACCGTGCCGCTGACAAAGATTTCCGGACATGTGGTCTTGGAGCACGTGGATTTTGGCTATACGCCGGGGACTACGGTGCTGCATGATATCTCCCTCTACGCGAAACCGGGGCAGAAGATTGCCTTTGTGGGTTCGACCGGGGCCGGGAAGACAACCGTGACGAACCTGCTGTCCCGCTTCTATGATATTCAGTCCGGAAGCATCACGATTGACGGCATTCCGATTGAAAAGATCAGCCGCAGTTTCCTGCGCAGCAACATCGCGATGGTACTGCAGGATACGCATCTGTTTACCGGGACAGTGCGGGAGAATATCCGCTATGGCCGTCTGGATGCCACGGATGAGGAGGTGGAGGAGGCGGCCAGGATCGCTTCAGCGCATTCCTTCATTATAAAGCTTGAAAATGGGTACGATACGCTGCTGGAACAGGACGGCGCCAATCTGTCCCAGGGGCAGCGGCAGCTTTTGAATATCGCCAGAGCGGCAGTCTCGAAAGCGCCGATCCTGATTCTTGACGAGGCGACGAGCTCGGTAGATACCCGTACAGAGCGGCACATCGAGGAGGGAATGGACGCGATCATGAAAGACCGCACGACCTTCGTGATCGCCCACCGTCTGTCCACGGTGCGCAAGTCAGATGCGATTATGGTGCTTGAGCAGGGACGCATCATCGAGCGGGGCAGTCATGAGGAACTCCTGCAGTTAAACGGGCGCTACGCGGATCTCTACCATGAACTGGCGGAACTGGAGTAAGCCTAAGGATGCCACAGACTGCAAAGACGCCAGAGATCTTTGCCGGTAAGCCTCTTTAGAGTCCCGGGAACAGGGGAACAAAAGGGCTCACTGACAGGCGGCTTCGGGCAGTGGAAAAAAAGTTTGCAAAAAGTTTCCGGAGGCCCTTTTTTTAATTTACTTTTAATTTTTTTCTGCTATCATAGGATCAGGTAAGAAAAACAGGCAAAGAAAAGAAAGGGGATGGCACAGATGAAACAGACTAAGAAAAGATGGAATATACTCGTACTGCTGACACTCTTGGCGACGCTGATGATCGGCGTATGCACAACGGCTTTTGCGGCCACGAAGATTGATGAAGCGAAAGCAAAACAGATCGCCCTGGACCGCGCGAAAGTGAAGGCAGCGGACGTAAAAAAATGGGTCAAGGTGAAACTGGACAACTGGGATAAGGACAA
>CAZXSN010000005.1:0-4088 GCA_964643295.1 uncultured Lachnospiraceae bacterium | reverse complement strand
AATCCTGGCGGAACGACGAATCCTGGCGGAACGACGAATCCTGGCGGAACGACGAATCCTGGTGATACAACGAATCCCGGCGGAACAACCAATCCTGGTGATACAACGAACCCTGGCGGAACGACGAATCCGGGTGGCTCCACGAATCCTGGAGGATCCACCAATCCAGGCAATTCCAATCAGGGTTCGTCGATTACCATGGAGCAGGCGAAGGAGATCGCTTTAAATGACGCAAAAGCTACGGGACATGTTGGTAGTGACGTGATATTTACCAAGGTGAGCCGGGACCAGGAATGGGGAAGGAATATCTTCGATATTGAATTGCGTTCTGGAGCATATGAGTTTGATTACGAAATCGACGCGGTTACCGGTCAGATCCTGGAACGGAGTATAGATTTTGAAGGCAGACCGTGGGATTCTGGAACTTCATCGACTCCTGGCACCCCGTCGAATCCCAGTACTCCCCCGAATTCAGGTAATTCCAGCGGGAGCCAGTATATTACCGCCGAACAGGCAAAGGAGATTGCTTTAAACCATGCGAAATCGATTGCAAATATCAATGGTGAGGTGATTTTCACCAAGGTAGACAGGGATTGGGAGCATGGAACGGCCATTTATGAAATTGAATTCCATTTCGGACGGGTGGAGTTCGAGTATGATATTGACGCGATCACCGGTGCGATTTTGAAATATGATGCGGAATATGACGATTAAGATCAGCGAATGACCTTAAAAGAAAGAGGCGGGGGAGCCAGTATCCCCCGCCTCTTAGCGTAAGGGCGTGTCTGTCTTTTTCCTTCGGGAAGGATAAGGATATTGTGCCTGAAGGGGCAAGGAGAACCCGAAAGGGCGCGACGCAGCCGACAACCGCGGAAGAAAAAAGGCGTCAGAGAAAACGGAATTATTTTTTGGAGTCTGCCTGCATGAGCACATTTCCAGGAATTCGTGGTGAAATTCCGTAAATTCTCCAGAAATATCCCCCTACCAGGGTTGCAATAAGACAAGAAATACGATACAATATGCTCATAGCCAACCAACAGTATCACTTATTAAAGAATCAGGGAGGTATAGTTATGAGCAGATTTACGTTGCCCAGAGACATCTACTGGGGGAAAGGAACCCTTGAGGAACTGAAAAACCTGAAAGGGAAGAAAGCCGTTCTGGTGGTAGGCGGCGGATCGATGAAACGCCAGGGATTTCTGGACCGGGCGGTGAATTACCTGAAAGAGGGCGGCATGGAAGTGCAGCTGATTGAAGGAGTGGAGCCGGATCCGTCTATGGAGACAGTGAAAAAGGGCGCAGCAGTGATGAGAGACTTTGGTCCGGACTGGATCGTTTCCATGGGAGGAGGATCCCCCATCGACGCGGCAAAAGCGATGTGGGCATTCTACGAGTATCCGGATGTGACGTTTGAACAGCTTTGCATCCCGTTTCAATTCCCCCAGCTTCGCCAGAAAGCGAAATTTGCCTCGATTCCGTCCACTTCGGGGACAGCGACAGAGGTGACGGCGTTTTCCGTGATCACGGATTATTCCACCGGAGTCAAGTATCCTCTGGCAGACTTTAATATCACGCCGGATGTCGCGATCGTGGATCCGGATCTGGTGTCGGCGCTTCCTCCCAAGCAGGTTGCGTATACGGGCATGGATGCCTTAACCCATGCGATAGAGGCGTATGTATCGACTCTGCACGGACCGTTCACGGATCCGCTTGCGCTTCACGCGATTGAGATGGTGCTGGATTATCTGCCCGCTTCCTATCATGGAAACATGGACGCTAGGGAGCAGATGCATTATGCGCAGTGCCTGGCCGGCATGGCGTTTTCCAACGCACTGCTTGGCATCGTGCATTCCATGGCCCACAAGACCGGTGCGGCATTCTCCACCGGACACATCACCCACGGCTGCGCAAACGCGATGTATCTGCCGTATGTGATCGCCTACAATGCGAAGGATCCGACCGCCGCGAAGCGGTATGCCGAGATCGCCCGCACGATGGGACTGGACGGGGCTTCAGAGAAGGCGCTGATCAACAGCCTGCGTAAGAAGATCGATGAATTCAACTCGATCATGGCGATCCCGAAGACCTTAAAAGAATTCGGGATTGACGAAGAGGAGTTCAGGGAGAAGATCGCACGGATTTCCGAGCTGGCGGTGGGAGATGCCTGCACAGGCTCCAACCCGCGTCCGATTGATCCGCCGACGATGGAGAAGCTCTTTAACTGCATCTATTACGGCAGGGAGGTTGACTTTTAGTTAGCTTCAGTCTTCACAACCGGGGGACTTCCCGGGAGAGGCAGATGAAAGGCACCTTTAAGATCAGACACAGACAAAACCCCCTGCACCCGAAAAAGGAGCAGGGGGTATCTTTTTTTCAACTGCGCACCATCCCTGCAGGATGGCTGTTTCTTTCAAATGAAAGATCCCATCCCCATCACTGGATAGGGAACTTACAGTTTCAGCTTGGCAAACAGGGAGCCTAAGGAAGTCGTGACTTCCTCGCTCTTCGGGAGACGGTAGGTCTCTTCCTCGACCTTGGTGGGCGTCTCGTTCTCCACCGCCTTCATGCTGAGGCTGATCTTTCCGTCCTTGAGTCCGATAACTTTTACTTTTACCGTCTGTCCCTCTTTGAGCACATCAGACGGCTGTTTGACATGCTGCTGGCTGATCTGAGAGACATGCACCATGCCGGAAAGACCGTTGCCCAGGTCGATAAAAGCGCCGTAGGGCTTCAGCGTTTCCACCTTGCCTTCCGTCACCAGGCCAATCTTGACGTTGGAGACTTTACGGGCACGTTCCTCCTCGGCTTTCTCGCGGAGAATGTCGCGGCAGGACATGACCAGACGCTTCTTCGCCTTGTCCACGGTGACAACGCGCACATCCACGGTTTTATTGATAAAATCGGGCAGGGCATCATCCGAAACAAAATTGAGGGTCAGCTTGGAAGCGGGGATGAAACCGCGCACACCTTCCAGATAGGCAACCACGCCGCTCTTGGTGACACCGGAGATCTTGACGGATACATTCTGCTTGTTGTCCATCATCTCTTTCAGGTGATCCCAGGCGAGCACATCCGCAGCCTCCTTCATGGAGAGCAGGATATGACCGGCTCCGTCGTCGCTGCGCTTCACCATGGCTGATAAAGTCTGGCCGATCTGGATATCGTTTTTTATGGAGAACGAAGGATCATTGCTGGCATCTTCCAGCCGGATGATCCCATCCGTGTAGTACCCAAAGTCCAGAGTGATCTCCGTGTCGGTAACGCCAATCACCGTTCCGGTGAGGATATCGCCTTCATTGATCTTCTTAAACGAGGCCTCCAGCTCTTTTGAGTAATCCGCCATCGTTTCCACAGGCTCTTCCTTTGCGGGTGTCTCCGCGCTTTCTTCCTGGGCAGCCGCGTTCGGCTCATTCTTTTCCCCAGCCTGCTCCGGAGCTTTTTCTTCGGTGGTCTTTGGTGCGGCCGTTTCGCTTTCTGCGGCAGGTTCCCCTGCGGGTTCTGAAGCGGCTTCCTCGGCGGCGGGTTCTGCCTGTGTGACGGGTTCACTCCCGGTTTTCTCTTCTGCTTCCGGAGCCTTCACAGGAGCCTCTTCTACAGGTGTTTCCGGAGCAGCCGGTGCGGCGGCAGGTTCGGATGCAACGGCTTCCACAGGCGCTGCGCCTGCTTCTTCCTCTGTCAGGATGTCAGTGATTTTTGTCTCTTCCATAAAACTGTACCTCCAAAAAATACTTATCTGCGGCAGCCAGGTGCCTCTGCCATAGTATATCATAGAACGCAGAAAAAAGTAACAACATTTTGCAAAATCGGCTGGATAAGGCGGATTCCTTTCTCCCCGGCAAATGCCAGGAAACCATCCTCTCTTCCGGCAGCGGTTTTTTCAAATCCTGTTTTTCATTCTGCGAAACGGCTGAAAGGCAGCTTTTAAGAGGTCTTCCTGTGCCCAAAAGGGCAGAAATATTCATCCCCTTCGTTCCTTCGCGCTGGCTGACGGGCAACATTATACAACGAAAGGGAAAAGAAATCTACCTGTTTACTGCAAAATTCGGAAATTATTTACGCAAGGCTATTTCTGCGGCAGCGCTTCCAGA